>PCVY01000047.1 GCA_002787155.1 Candidatus Abzuiibacterium crystallinum
AACGAATATTTTTAAAACAAGGCTCTCGGTTTGTTGTTGACAGAGGGCTTTTCATGGGAGGTTTTAATGAGTATTACGAAAGAGAAGAAAAAACAGGTCATTCAGAGTTATCAAATTCATGCCAAAGATGCGGGTTCAAGCGAAGTGCAGATTGCGCTTTTAACCGAGCGGATCAATGATTTAACCGGGCATTTGAAAGCGCACCAAAAAGACAAGCACTCTCAGCGCGGTTTGATGACCATGGTTGAAAGACGTAAACGGCTGTTGGCTTATTTGGCAAAAGTTAATCCTGATTCATATGCAAAATTAATTCAAAAGCTAAAGATCAGGAAGTAGTAGTCGTCATTTAAAGGGATTCATAGAGGAAAAGGAAAGGGATTAGGTTAAAAGAGTATGATTACACGAGTGAGTAAGAAAATCGGAAAAGAAGAATTGATCATTGAAACTGGCAAATTGGCTAAACAAGCAGATGGTGCCGTTTTAGTCACTTACGGCGGAACGGTGGTGTTGGTGGCTGTTTGTGTCGCTCCAACGGTAAAAGAAGGGCAGGATTTTTTCCCGCTAACCGTCGATTACCGCGAAAAAACATACGCGGCCGGTAGAATTCCCGGAGGCTTCTTTAAGCGCGAAGGGCGTCAAACCGAGAGAGAAATCTTAACCAGCCGGTTAATTGACCGACCCTTGAGGCCTCTTTTCCCAGAGAACTATTTAAATGAAGTGCAAATCACCGCTACCACTATTTCAGTTGACGGCGAAAATATGCCCGATATCTTGGCCATTATTGGGGCATCAGCGGCTTTGGCCATTTCAGCCATTCCATTTTCAAAACCGGTGGGCGGTATTCGTGTTGGTTCGAAAAACGGCGAGTTTTTCTTAAATCCAACGTTTACTGATTTAGAGACCAGCGATTTAGATCTCGTGGTGGCTGGCACTAAAGACAATATCACCATGATAGAGGCCGGCGCTCAGGAATTGAGTGAAGAAGACTTTTTAAAAGCCATCGAGTTCGGCCACGCTGCGATTAAAGAAATAACAGCTTTACAAGCAGATCTTGTTTCAAAATGCGGCAAAAAGAAGCAAGCCGTTGAACCCCGTACAATTGATGCAGACATTGAGAAGAAAGCGGCTCAAAAAGTGGGCAAACGATTCTTTGACATTTTCAAATTGTCTACGAAGGACGAAAAAAAGAAAGCCAGGGAAGAGCTGTACCAAGAAGTTTTGGCACAATTTGATGTGAAAGCAGAAGGCTTCAAGGAATCGGAAGTAAAACATGTCTTTGACGGTATCGAACAGCAAGATGTCCGCGCTTTGATTGTGGAACAGAAAAAGCGTCCGGATGGGCGGAAATTCGATGAAATCAGAAAGATTACCTGTGAAGTCGGTCTTCTGCCGCGAACGCATGGATCCTCGCTTTTTACACGAGGTGAAACACAAAGTTTAGGGACTGCTACTTTAGGCAGCGGCACGGATGAGCAGCGAATTGACGCATTAGAGGGCGAATTGTTTAAGCGGTTTATGCTTCATTACAATTTTCCTTCCTTTAGCGTCGGTGAAACCAAGCCAAATCGCGGTCCGGGAAGACGAGAGGTTGGGCACGGTGCATTGGCTGAACGTGCGTTAAAGGCTGTTATGCCGAATCAAGAAGAGTTTCCGTACACAGTGCGGCTGGTTTCCGAAATCTTAGAATCTAACGGATCAAGTTCAATGGCCTCCGTTTGCGCAGGCACTTTAGCACTGATGGATGCGGGTGTTCCCATTCACAGACCTGTCAGCGGCATTGCGATGGGTTTGGTGACCGAAAGTAAAGGCTGGGAAATCCTAACAGACATTGCCGGTATTGAAGACCATTTGGGTGATATGGATTTCAAAGTGGCAGGAACGACTGAAGGCATTACGGCTTTACAGATGGATATCAAGATTGAAGGCGTAACTTCTGAAATCTTGAAAAAAGCATTAGCGGATGCCAAAAAAGCTAGGTTGAAAATTTTAGAGACCATGCTTCAAACGCTGCCCGAAGTCAGGAAAGAAGTATCGCAGCATGCGCCGCGCATCATTACGCTCCAGATCAATCCCGAGAAAATCGGTGCTTTAATCGGGCCGGGCGGTAAAATGATCAAAAAGATCATTGCTGAAACGGGCGCCAAAATTGATATTGATGATGACGGCAAGGTCCACATTGCAACGAATGATAGTCAAGCAGCTCAAGCTGCTATCGATCAAATTGAAGCCATCACGCAGGAAGCGCAGATCGGAAAGATTTATCAAGCGAAAGTTAAAAAGATCATGGCTTTCGGTGCTTTTTGCGAGATCATGCCTGGCATTGAAGGTTTGTGCCACGTTTCCGAGCTTTCTGACGGTTTTGTCAAGAAAGTGGAAGATCACATTAAGTTAGGCGATGTGTTTCCTGTTAAAGTGATCAAAATCGATGATAATGGGAAAATAAGTCTCAGCAAGAAAAAAGCGCTTCAAGAAGCACAGGGATCTGGTGTCGAGCATTGAACGAACCTGTCGAAATAGCTGTTAAATGTTTGCCGCACCACGAAGGTTTAGCGCTCCCGGCAACAAAAAGTAAGGGAGCGAGCGGCGTTGATTTGTCGGCAGCCATTTCCGAACCCATCACGTTAGATCCGTTGGCGCGCACACTTATACCAACCGGGATTGCCATCAGCTTACCGGCTGGCTTTGAAGCACAGGTGAGACCGCGAAGCGGTTTAGCCTTGCGTCATGGCATTACCATCCTAAATTCGCCCGGCACGATTGATTCTGATTACCGGGGCGAAATCCAGGTGATTTTAATCAACCTTTCCCAAGAACCTTTTCAAATTAACAGGGGCGACCGAATTGCGCAAATGGTTATCGCCCGTTCTGAGAAGGTGGGCTTTAAGATTATTGAGGAATTGGACGTTACATTAAGGGGAAAAGGTGGTTTTGGCCACACTGGTGTTTCGCATACATGAAGCAGGAACGCATTAATGAAATCTATGGCGTTTTATTCCTGTTAGCAGGGCTTTTTATCTTAATTGGCCTGCTATTTCATAACCCGTCTGACCATCCTTACTACACGAGCGTTCCCAATCAAACCATCGAAAATCCTACCGGCATTATTGGTGCTTATGTTGCGCATTATTTGTTGTTAGCATTCGGCTTGAGTGTTTATAGCGTTCCTTTCTTATTCTTGTTTTGGTCCGGCTGCTTCTTTCTCCAAAAGACCCCTAACCAAAAATTGATCGAGTTTGTCGGCATCATCGTTGCTATTTTCTCGCTCGCAAGTTTGTTGGCGTTAGTCGCAGCGTCGGCCTGGAAGGTAAAGGCGGGTGGCTTGATCGGGTATTTGCTTGGTAATTTTCTCGAACACTATTTTGGTTTAGTGGGAGGCGTTATTTTTTCAGTTTCCTGCCTGATGTTGGCTACCCTCTTATTTACCGATTTTCTCCTTTATCCCATTTTCGAGAAATTAATGGGGATGGCAAAGGAATGGTTCCAATCTCGGTTAGCCAAGAAGACCATTCGTGAATCAAAAGTTGATGCTAAAACGAAGCGTCTTAAACCAGAAAAAACCGAAGAAAAGAAGAGTCGGTTTGGAGAGGCAATCCCTTTGCGTGTCAAACAATACCAAGCTGCCTCAACAGATGAAAAAGAAGAAACAACGCCGGCACCCGAAAAAGAAAAGCCGGTTTTGAAGAAAATTACGTTACCGCCTAGGCCGAAACAAGAAGAGAGAAAACAGGCAAGTGAAAGTCCGGCAGAGGAAACCATTCAGATACCGAAGCAAGCGGAAAATCTGTCAGGCAAATACTTTTTCCCTTCGCTTGATTTATTGGCTTCGCCATCAAGAGATGCGCAGCCGGTAAGCGAAGATTTTCAAAAGAATTCAAAAATTCTTGAAGATACATTAAGAGATTTTGGTATTGAAGTTAAAGTGGTTGAAGTTGAGCAAGGACCTGTGTTAACCCGCTATGAAATAATGCCGGCACCGGGTGTTAAAGTCACCAGAATTTTATCGCTCTCGGATGATTTGGCTCTTGCCATGAAAGCCACCAGCATTCGGATTATCGCGCCCATTCCTGGGAAATCAGTTGTGGGCATTGAAGTGCCTAACTCTGTGACGACCAAAGTGTTTCTCAAGGAATTACTACAATCGAAAGAATACCGAAATAACACGCATAAATTTCGCTTGCCGCTCACGCTCGGCAAAGACACCAGCGGTAAAAGTTTAGTAGCAGATTTATCGGATATGCCGCATTTGTTAATTGCAGGGACGACAGGCAGCGGAAAAACCGTTTGTGTCAATGCGATTATTGCGGGTTTGCTTTATTCAAAGTTACCCGACAATTTAAAATTTGTTATGATTGATCCTAAAATGGTTGAATTGGCGGTTTACAATAACTTGCCGCACATGCTCACTCCTGTGGTAACCGATATACGAAAAGCTGCTGCAACGCTTAATTGGGTGGTTCAGGAAATGGAACGCCGTTATAAATTATTTGCGCAATGCGGTATCCGTAACATTCAGGCATTTAATGCACGTCCACAATCAAAAGATCCGGAGCTGCTCAAAGACGATATCCCCGGTCACTTGGCCTACATTGTGGTCGTGATTGATGAGTTGGCTGATCTCGTGATGGTCGCACAGGACAAAGTGGAGGGAGCGATCACGCGATTGGCGCAATTATCACGCGCCGTCGGAATTCATCTCATTTTAGCAACTCAGCGCCCGTCAGTCGACGTCATCACGGGAGTGATCAAAGCAAATTTTCCTGCACGTATTTCATTTAAAGTGGCGTCCAAAACAGACTCAAGAACCGTGTTGGATGCGAATGGTGCCGATCAATTGATCGGAAAAGGGGACATGCTCTTCCTGGAACCCGGCCGTGAAAAGCCGGTGAGAGGCCAAGCAGCGCTCGTGACAGACGAAGAAATATTAGCCTTGGTTGATGCATTTAAAAAACAAGGCCCGCCTCAATACCATGAAGAAATTCAAAATATTCAAGAAGGTAAGACAGTTAACTATGGCCATGAAAAAGACGAGCTTTATGATGAAGCCGTGCGGGTTATTTTAGAGTCAAAACAGGCCTCCGTTTCCATTTTGCAAAGACGGCTCAGGCTCGGATACGGCCGGGCATCCAGAATTATTGATATGATGGAAGAAGAAGGCATCGTCGGTCCGCATCAAGGAAGTAAGCCTAGGGAAATCCTGGTGGACAGCGTTGAAGAGAACGTCCAAGAAACCTCATAGCACCCAAATTCAGTACCCGGAATACGATCATGCCAATCAGAAACGCGCTTATCATTAAGCATGTGCCGCACGAAGGCGGCGGCACTCTCGAAGAGTACTTAAAAAATCAATCAGTCACCATTGATTGTTGCGAACTTAGCCAAGGTCAAGTGTTGCCGAAAGATCCTTCTGCTTATGAGTTGATTCTTATCATGGGCGGACCGATGAATGTGGATGAACATCAAAAATACCCTTTCTTACCGCTCGAAAAAGCATTTATTCAGCGCACGCTCAAAAGTCAGGTGCCGATGGTTGGGATTTGTTTGGGCGCACAGCTGATTGCGCAAGCCTTAGGCACACGCGTCTATCGGGGACCTCAAAAAGAAATTGGATGGAAACCGATTGCTTGGACACAGGATGCTCAAGAGGATGAGGTCTTAAAACCTTTTGCCAAAACCCCCTTAACGGTTCTTCATTGGCATGGCGATACCTTTGATTTGCCAAAAAAAGCAAGACGCTTGGCCTCGACAGATTTATACGAGAACCAAGCTTTTCGATTTGGTGAGCGGGTTTATGCTTTTCAATTCCATATTGAAACCACGCCCGCCATGTTAAAAGTTTGGTTTAAGGAGGATCTGGAAGATTTAAAAAGCGTTCCCCATCTAACACCGGCGTCTATCGAAGAAGATACTCAAAGATACTATCCTCAGTTAGAAAAAGAAGCTTTTGCTATTTATGAAAAGCTGTTTAACCGATGGGGATAAAATAACGAAAGGCGCTCAACTTAATCAAGTCGCGCTACTACTTGATTTCGCCCCCCTCGTTTAGCATCATAAAGCAGGGTATCAGCTTCACTGATTAATTGCGTAGCGGTGCAATCACGATCTCCAATGCTCAGAAAAGTAACGCCAATGCTGACCGAAATGGTTATTTCGCGTCCGTTCCAGTTGACCGCCATGCTGGCAATGTTGTCTTTTAAGCGTTTAATCAATCGCAAAATGGTTTGGGTGTAGTCAATATTTTCACTGACCAAGATTGAACCGTCACGGCGTACCAAATCAGTAAAAAGAATACAAAATTCTTCACCGCCATAGCGGAAACACAGGTCGCTTGAGCGTACATTTTTCTTTAGGTTTTGACTCACTGCTTTCAAGATCTCATCTCCGGCTTGATGACCCAATCGGTCATTGATGAGTTTGAAATAATCGATGTCAATCATGGCCAAAGCCACTCGATTGCTTTCTCGGTTCCCTCGCTTTAAAAATGCCTGCTGCAAGGCTTCTTCCAAGTATTTTCGATTGTATAGCCCGGTTAACGGATCAGTAATTGAATGTAAATAATATTGCTCTTTTTGACATCCCACGGCAATTTCATTGGTAATGGTTTGGAAAAATCTGACGGTTTCTTGATCATGTTTTTTCCCGTCGCGGCGCGGGCCGATCATTAAAATACCCGTTAATTGATCCTGGATGAAAATAGGGAAGCACATTTCGGCATTAAAACGTTTCATTTCAGTTCGCGTGTCATGGTCACATTTTTCAAGCGATAGGTTGATTTTGAGATCGCGAATCAAAGGACTATTCTCGTCTAGCTTAACCAATTTTTCAGGTACTTGGCAGTCATCCGTCGACATCTTAACAAAATAAGAGTTTTTATCCCGGTCGTAGACCAGCACCGCCACATGCGACGTAAAGATGCTGTCTGCCAACGATGTTTTGAGCTGATCAAGAAACTTTTGCGTCGACATGGTCTTCAGCAGCCAATCGCTCGTTGCTTCTAAGATCTGCTGTCTAACCTTCTGCTCATCCCTTGGTTTAGGCATCTTGGTTTTTCTTCCGTTGGTTGTAAAGGATCAATTTAGTTAAGCAACTAATTCTCTGTCCCTATTTAAATTCTACCTATGTTATTTTTCAGTTTGCAAGTTTGAGCACTTTTTAATTCAATTTAAGAAGTTGCTGCGGTTTGTTTGTGAATAGCGGGGAGGGGATAGCGGATCTCTAACCCCTAAAAATACGCCTAGCAGCCCCTACTTTTTGATGGAAACCGCTAACCCTGTTTGTTATACTGACTCCTTCGGCAGCAGGCTCTGTTGGGCTTTATTATATTTAATTCTGATACTTTAATGACCGTTGCAATACCTTCTGAGAGATCCTGCCGCCACACAATAGAGATTAATTTCATGATGGCACCTGATCCGATTACGGACACCTCTTTCTTCGGGCGAGAAGAGATTTTAGGTCTACTTCGCAAACGAACAGAAGCATTTCGAAAAGGGTACCGCCAGAACATCGGTTTAATCGGCGAGCCGTTCATTGGTAAGACGTCAGTTCTCATTCATTTTTTACGTCATTTTCCGCACGACGATATCATTCCAATTTTAATCAAAGTTAATGAGGCGGAGTCTTTCCAGGTATTTCTCCAAAAATGGCTAGGAGCCATTCTGTACGGCTATCAACAATTTTTAGGGATGCCGGTTGTCAATGATTACCAAATGCTGGTCAAACAAATGCGCCGTTTATCTCCCCGCGTCGTCAAACAAATGCGCTATGCCCGCCGTCTTGCTGAGGGACAGCAATATGATGAAAGTTACCGGGAACTTCTTAATTTGCTGCAAGTTTTGAAGCAAGAGACCAATCGGCAGATCCTCTTAATCATCGAGGAGTTTGATCGTTTGGTACACTTACCTCTGAGTGATCCTTTTGCTCAAATGGGGAAAGAGGTGATGGTTCAAAAAGATACCATGTATGTGGTGACAAGTTCGAAACCGACTTTTGCTCGTGAAATCTTTCGGGACAAATTGTCGTTTTTGTTTTCAAATTTTGAAATTGTTGATCTTCGGATCATGCCTCAAGAAGAAGCGGAGGCTTGGATGGCGCGGCAATTTGCGTGTTTAGAGCATGATGCGCTGGTTCGCAAAGTGGTTTATTTAATTACGCACGGACACCCGTATTACATGCGGACATTGCTCACATGTATCGGAGAATTATTAGCAAGTCGTCAGCTGTCAGATATCAGCGAATCGATTTTGATTGAAGCGCTCACGAAAGAATTTTTTGATCAATCAGGGGTCATCCATCAGCACTTTATGATGAAGATTTTCTCCGTGACCCGCAATCGATTTGGCTTGCTTTACGGAGATGTCCTCTTAGCCATCGCACTTGCTAAGAAGAAAATGGCTCAAATTGCGCATTATTTAGGTAAACCTCATGGTGAAATAAAAAAGATTCTGCAGCGGTTAATCCTGGAAGGTTTTATTGTGAAACGAGGGTCGTTTTTAGATTTTACCGATATGACACTCCGATTTTGGATGTCGGAAGTTTACTTTCGAAAGCGGGCTTCGTTGAGCTTAGATTACGAAGACGAGAGAAATCAATTCCGATCGTCTCTCAAGCAGTTTATCCAAACCGTCTCAGACGAAATGAGACGAGACCTGCCATTGCGGATCGAAGCTTTATTTAGACAATTCAAAAATGAAGTGGTGGATTTAGGCCGGCACCGTATCAAGTGCCCGCGTTTTCAAGTGATCACCACCAAACCTTCCAATGGACGGATGTTTCCGGTATTGGCTGAGAGTCACAGCACCCGCTGGTTATGTCAAGTGGTTAAAGAGCAAATGGACGAAGATGACGTCCGTGCATTTGTGAATGATGTCAAACGACTCAGGAAACCGCTTCAAAAGAAAATATTAATTTCATTAAAAGGCACGGATCTCAATGCTAAGATCCTGGCACAGGAAGCCAAAATTCAAATTTGGGACATTGGCGAGCTCAATTTGATGATGGATTTATACGGCAAACAAAAAGTGGTATTTTAATAGGGCCGGTACACGCTGATGACGCTTATAACGCGGGCAAATATCGAAGAAAGGGAGAGGCAGTGGCTGAGACCTGCCGCGCTTCGCAGCGGCGAATCTCAAGGCCGGCGTTACACCGAAAAAGAACATGATTATCGAACGGCTTTCCAAAGAGACCGCGACCGGATTATCCATTCCACTGCTTTCCGACGATTGGAATATAAAACACAAGTTTTTGTTAACCACGAAGGAGACCATTACCGAACTCGTTTAACCCACACCTTAGAGACCAATCAAATCGCCAGAACCATTGGCCGGGTTTTGAGGCTCAATGAGGACTTAATAGAATGTATTGCGTTGGCGCATGATTTAGGCCACGGTCCATTTGGACATGCCGGACAGGATGCTTTGCAAGTTTTAATGAAACAATATGGCGGGTTTGAGCACAATCAACAATGCCTTCGAATTGTTGAATTGTTAGAGGATAATTACAGCACCTTTCCCGGATTAAATTTAACGGCGGAAGTGCGTGATGGTTTAAGAAAACATCAAAAAAAAGCCGTCCCGTCTCTTGAAGCGCAAGTGGTTGATTTGGCGGACGAAATCGCTTATGACAGTCATGATTTGGATGATGGGTTGCGGGCCGGATATTTTCATGAGAAAGATTTGGACAATCTTAAGTTGTGGAAGAAAAATAAAGATTATTTAAGGCGGCATAAAGTTAACATACAAGAGACTCACGGGCGTAAAGCTGCTATTCGATTGATTATCAATCAACAGGTGAATGATCTTTTAAAAATGACGGAACGCCAGCTTGCACGGTTTAAAAATGTCAAACCCTCAGTGGTTCGGGCTAAAGCCGAAGAGATGGTTAGGTTCTCACCGCAAATGAAGCGTGACAAAGCAGAACTTAAACGTTTTTTGCATCGCGAACTTTATCATCATTATCGAGTGGTGCGCATGACCGATAAAGGGAAAAGGTTTATCGAAAATATTTTCCGGGCTTACCTAAAAGAACCAATGCAATTACCCCCGGGTATCCGTCTGCGGCTCAAAACGGATCCGCTCGAGCGTGTTATATGTGATTATGTAGCTGGTATGACCGATCGATTTGCATTGGACGAGTACAAACGGTTATTTGAACCTTATGAGCGTGTGTAAAAAAGAAAAACCTTAATAGTTTACCAATGAAAAAAGTGTTAACCAAGACCGCGATAGAAAGATTTATGCTGACCAATAAAAGTTGGTCAGATGGCTACCGCCGCTTTACGCGTCTATTGGGGAATCCTTCCGGCTGGCTGTGCGTTTTTATTGACGGTCATATTAAGATCATGCGGTTGGATCACAAGAAAACGAATACCTTTTTTTCAAAATCAAAGGAAAACGAGGAAGCTTATACACAATTTCTTCATAAATATTTTACCCAGTTGCGTGACAATGAAGAGCAGCAAAAACAACTTCCTTATTTCTTCAGATGTGCCTATGGACGGCAAAATGCCATCTTTGGCTTGTGGCACTTGGATCAGCTGAGAGGATTTCTATTTTTGTCAGATGTTAATCGAAAATTAAAAGACATGACTCAAAACCTTTTCCTGGTTAATTATTTTCTAACGGGTCAGGTGGAATTGGCGTATAAGAATTATGAGTTGCATAATTTTTATGAGACTGTCCACCCCAGGGCACTTGCGCTTTCAACCATGCATTCGGTGAACCGAATCATTAGTTCACAGCTGAGATTGAGGGAACTCTTGCCTCAAATTGGCAGACTTTTTGCGCAAGTATTAAAATGCGGTGACTGTGCTATTTATTTTGTTGATGGTGACGGCGCACATTTGTCGCCGCAATTCATATTGCAAGACCGTAAAGCCGTTCAAAATAAACACCGAATTAAATTGGGCAGGGGGCTCGAGGGCAGGGTAGCAGAGACGGCAGAATTTTATTTCTCTAAGAAAGCAATTTGCATTCCTTTAATCGGCGAGGATGTGCTGGGCATTGTCACGATGTCAAATAAAATGGATCAGCAGCCTTTTGCAGAGATGGATTTAGAGATTTTAAAGGCCTTATCCGAACAAGCGGTCGTTGCGATCCGAAATGCTAAACTTTTTGACGAAACGGAAGCTTTAACAGTTAGCAGTATTCAGGCGATCAATCAGTTATTGGAATTGAGTTATGGCAACTCGCATGCGCGTCTGCCATTATTTGGTGAAATGGTTTTTGAAATCGGCAGAGATTTGAAGTTTTCAAGCATGGAACTGACACATCTCCATCGCGCTACTTTTATTATTGATACGGGGCATTTGGTGGTGCCTGAGAAGATCCTGACCAAGAAAACAAATTTAACCAAATTGGAGTATGATCAAATTAAGCGGCATCCGCAATTAGGCGCTGACATCTTAAACAAAGTAGGTGCGCTGCAGCCTGTCATTCCCATTATTTTGAATCACCATGAACGCTATGACGGAAAAGGTTACCCGAACGGTTTAAAAGGCGATCAAATACCCTTTGGCGCGCGCGTTATTTCGCTTGTGGACGCGTTTACGGCGATGTTGTCTTATCGGCCATACCGCAAACAGAAAACCCTCAAGGAAGCTATCGGTGAAATCAAGCATCATGCGGGCACTCAGTTTGATCCCCGTGTGGTTGAGAGTTTTCTGAAAGTTGTTGGAAAACCCGAAATTCTCAAGAAGGCCCGTCGTTTGCTGGACAGGAAAGGGTATGAAGCTGATTAGTTTTGATGAAGAAGAGGTTTATTTTAAACAGATTTTGTGATACAACTAACATCATTAACTCATGAAGCGTACAAGGTGACCTATGGCCGATTTATCAGCTGAAAAGTCAATTAAAATAGGGCTCAAAATTGCCAAACCCCAAGTCATCAATATTCATCCAATATATGTCTTGATGGCGGCGATGTCATTTGCTTTGATTGGGTTAACGCTGTGGCTGTTGGTATTGGAATATATGGGCCAACCGCCTTTTCCGTGGCTGCGTTCTTTTGTCGAAGATTTGACGCTGTCCATCTAGTTCAGCATGCAAAAAATAAAAACCATCCTGACGCAACTTATTGCGCTAGTCATTGTTATTTCGCTGTATTTGGGTGTTGTTTATTTACCGGTTTGTTTTTTACTGAAAGAACTAAAAACAAAACCTGAAATCCAAATAAGCGGCTGGTGGGTACCAACCTCCTTTTTACCTGGCAAGTATCGCGTCATATCGCCTAAGATTTCATGGAAGGAAAAATTTAATTTATTATCCGGAGAAGTTCAAATCGCATTGGATCAGAAAAAATTATTCACCACGAATCAACTGATTACTTTGTCGGCAAAAGATATCACCGTTCAGTTGGATCAGGATCTCTCTTCGTTCTCACCGAAGCATCAATTTGAAATTGAACACGTCAAAGCAGTGCTTGAGATGGTTAATTTTGAAGACCCGGTGATTCATTCAATCGAAATTCAATCACCCGAATTACAATTTCGGTTTGCGCCTAGGTAACGAAAATGTTTAATTTGATTACAGGAGAACAAAAGCTTGCCCTTGCCCTATCAGTGATGTCCCACGCTGTTTTTTTAACAATTGGCA
The DNA here is from genome assembly GCA_002787155.1 of Candidatus Abzuiibacterium crystallinum. Taxonomy (GTDB): domain Bacteria; phylum Omnitrophota; class Omnitrophia; order Omnitrophales; family Abzuiibacteriaceae; genus Abzuiibacterium; species Abzuiibacterium crystallinum. The sequence continues at coordinate 12,591 of PCVY01000047.1, forward strand.
CACCGCATTTGATGAATGCTTTTAACACAGTTTCAAAAGAAGCGGTATCAATTCAATTAGAATTTAATACCTTCCAAGCACCTGTCAGCATTAAGACCCCTTTACCATCCAAAGAGCAGCCCCAACCCAAGCTAGAAGCGGATGAGCGGACGCAGGAGGCATCTAAACCCGAAGTGAAAGAGGATTACCAAAAAATAAAGGAAGAGATCCGCGTCAAACAAGAAGCGCTTGAAAAGAAAATTAACGCCATCCGCGCGCAGCTAAACCAAGCCATCCAAAACCAACCCGCTCCCGCTGAGCCTGAATATGGGGTGGTTTCGATTAAAAATGCAGGCCGCGTATGGGATCAATACCTTGAAAAAATTCGGCGCCGAGTTATCCAGTCGTGGCATCCCATGGTGATTGAGAATGAAGAGAATTTAGAGCCAAGTGAAGTGCGGCTCGATTTTATCGTTGATCCAACCGGTCAGGTGCTCTCATATGGCATTGTGGAGTCAAAAGGTTCTTCTGCCTTCAAGGTCATTGCACTTAAGTCCTTTCAATCAGCACTTCCGTTTGAACCGCCTCCAGTTGAAGAGATCAAACAAAACAAAAAGAAATCCTACGCCATTTCATTTTATTTTTATTATCGCTAGCATTGTTCGCCAAGCCGCTCTATGAAGACAAGCTCATCAGCTAAAACCATCGAATCCCTGTTAACATCACTTTCTTACGAGTGGAATCATCACGGCTCACTTGATCAGCTTGTCAAAGGCGTGACGGCAGATTCCAGAGAGGTGAAAGAAGGGGATCTTTTCGTGGCCATTCAAGGCCCGGTGCTCGATGGCCATGAATTTATCGAAGATGCGATTCGACGCGGCGCGGTTGCCATTGTGACAAATCGACAAAAAGAAAAGGCGCTTCAGCTCACGCATGTGATGGTGGAGGATACCCAAAAAGCTTTTGCTCAAATGCTGCTCAGGTTTCACGGTTTGGACTTATCGCAAATACAGCTTATTGGGATTACGGGAACAAATGGCAAGACAACCATCGCTCATTTGTTGTATTTTTTACTTAACCGCCTTTCATCGGCGGGGATGATTGGTACGATTGACTGCCAATGGAAAAATAAAACGCTGAAGACGCCCAATACGACACCGGGTCCCGCTTTTCTTTTTCCTGTTTTATCCCAAATGATCAAAGACGGTATCCAATACGGCATCATGGAAGTATCGAGCCATGCCCTTGATCAAAAGCGAACTTCTCAATTATATTTTTTTGTCCGTGTCTTTACCAATCTAACCCAAGATCACCTAGACTACCATCCCACCATCGATGATTACTTTCTGGCAAAAAAATCGCTTTTCACCCAATTGCCAATGCCCCAATGCGCCGTCATCAATCAAGACGACCCTTATGGCCGACAATTAGTAAAAGCGCTGGATCCGTCGATTATTTTAACTTACGGGAAAGATTCTAAGGCGCAATTTTCCGCAAGTCATATTGTCTCAACACTTGATTCGACTCGATTTATCCTGCAGTTTCAGGGAGAAACTTGCCCCGTTGAAGTCCCTCTTGTCCTTGAACATAATGTTTCGAACGTGCTGGCTGCTCTTGCTGTGATGGAGGCGATCGGGTTTTCTATTAAACAAGCCACCGAGCATTTAAAAAGTTTTCCAGGCGTTTCGGGACGCATGGAAGCCGTTCCTTCCGGAAAAGATTTTCACGTTTTCGTTGACTATGCGCATACGCCTGATGCTTTTCAACACGTCTTAAGCGGCATTCGGCCCTTAATTAAGAACCGGTTGATCGTCGTTTTTGGATGCGGCGGTAATCGGGATAAAGGGAAAAGACCTCGAATGGGAAGAATTGCGAGCCAATATGCCGATCTTTTGATTCTCACCAATGACAATCCGCGTTTTGAAAATCCGGCAGAAATCTTAACTCAAATTCAAGAAGATCTGGTGCCCGGATTTAGAACCAAGCATGAAGTTGTGCCGGACAGGCGGACCGCTATTCAGAAAGCCATTAACGAAGCGAAGGCGGGAGATGCGGTTTTGATTTTGGGTAAAGGGCATGAAGCTGAGCAAATCGTAGGCAGTACCAAATTGGCTTTCTCTGATCAGTTAGTAGCACGGGAATGCATACAGGCGAGAGGCTGTTGATGGCGTTTGCGCTGAAAGAGATTGTAGAAATAACACAGGCACAATGCTTGGGAACTTTGGCCGGTCAACGCATAGAGGCGGTCTCAATTGATACCCGCACTTTGAAACCCGGAGCGCTTTATGTGGCACTGAAAGGAGAAAAGTTTGACGGGCATGATTTTATTCAAGAAGCTTTTCGACAAGGCGCCGTTGCCTGCCTGGCGAGTCAAACCTTTGTGAAAAGTCAAGCGCCGGCAAAAAATGACCAGCCTTTGTTAGCCGTGCCTGATGTTTTGAGCGCCCTGCAACAGATTGCGCGGGCGCATCGAAGACGTTTTCATATTCCTGTCATTGCTGTGACGGGCAGCGTCGGTAAAACATCAACGAAAGAATTTATCCATCATCTGTTAGGGAAGAAATTTAAGGCATATGCGAATCAAGGCAATTTCAATAATCATATCGGATTACCGCTCAGCCTGTTGGGGTTGAATGCCAATGATCACATGGCTGTGTTTGAAATGGGGGCTAATCATGCCGGTGAAGTTAAAGTGCTTTGCGAATTGGCAGAACCCTCTTTTGGAGTCATCACCGGTGTTTCGCCATCGCACTTAAAAGGTTTTGGATCACTGGACGCCATTTATGGAGCAAAACTTGAATTGGCAGATTATTTGGGTCTGGCGCATGGCCGGTTAGTCGTTAATGGGGACGATCCTAAACTCATCGATGAAGTTAAAAAGAGGGACGTTTCTTACACAACTTTCGGTGAAAATGAATCCTGCAATGTTAAGCTCAGTCAAATAAAGCAAACGGAAAGCAGTATTCAATTTACGATTAATGATCGCCATGTTTTCAACTTAAAAGGCCACGGTCTTTTTCAAGCCCGCAACGCAGCCGCTGCTTTATCCATGCTGCATTTGTTGGGGTTTGATTTTGCGGAACTTAGTGAATATTGGAAAGAGCTGCCTGTGATTGCTAAAAGATTTCAATTGGACAAGTGGCCTCGAGGTATCCGGGTTGTTCAGGATTGCTACAATGCAAACCCGGCTGCTTTTAATTGTGCCATACAGTCTTTTGTTGCGATGGAAACGACAGGGCGGCGGATGGTGATCGCGGGTGATATGCTTGAGTTAGGGGATTGGTCGGAACGTTACCATGAGATGTTAGGGGAAGTGTTGGCAAGCTATCCGATTGATGCGGTTGTTGCGATTGGCCGGTACGCGGGATTTATTAAAAAAGGCATTCAAAACAAGAGACCGCTGATGCACGTTGAAATATTTGCCGATAATGAAAAAGCAGCCAATTACTTATCGAACCAGTTAAAGCCAATGGATCATTTGCTCGTGAAAGGGTCCCGTGCCTTAAAGTTAGAAACATTGGTTGAATCGCTTAAATTAAAATTTGAATCAATCGCAGCGTTGAAGGGATAGGAAGCCGTGTTTTATCATTTTTTGTATCCGCTTAAATCTTATTCCATTGTTTTTAATATTTTTAGATACATTACGTTTCGTGCCATCGCGGCCAGCGTGACCGCTTTCCTGATATGCCTCATTCTGGGACCTGTTTTAATCCGTTATTTAAAGAAATTGAGCATCACCAACGAGATCAAACGCCCGCACGCGGACTCTATTCATCAATTCTACGCACACAAAGGAGATGTTCCCACCATGGGCGGTGTTTTGATTGTAGTCAGTGTTTTGCTGAGTTCATTTTTGTGGGGTAATTTTAACAATTCCTTTTTTATTTTATGTGTGGTTTCGCTCATCGGTTATTGCATCGTTGGCTTTATGGATGATTGGATGAAATTAAAAGCGCAAAATTCTAACGGTCTTGGTGCGCGCGTGAAATTATCGAGTCAGGTTTTAATAGGGCTTGTGCTCGCGTTTTATTTATTCTTGGATCCTACTTTCGATAAAAGTATTTCAGTCCCATTTTTAAAAAATACACAATTGTTGCTGGGGTGGGTATTTCTTCCTTTCACCGTTTTGGTGCTAGTCGGCACATCAAACGCTATCAATTTAACGGATGGTTTGGATGGCTTAGCGGTTGGCTGCTTTGTGATTGCGGCAGGGATGTTTGGCTTGATGACTTACGTGGCCGGCCGTATCGATTATTCAACCTATTTGGGAATTACTTACATCGAAAAAGCAGGGGAAATGTCTGTTTTTTGCGCTGCTTTGGTTGGGGCGGGTTTAGGGTTTCTGTGGTTCAATTCTTTTCCGGCAACCATTATGATGGGAGATACAGGCTCTCTTTCTTTAGGCGGCGCTTTGGCCACGGTGGCTATTTTGGCTAAAAAAGAAATTATTCTATTGGTGGTGGGTGGGGTCTTTGTCTGGGAGGCTTTGTCCGTGATTTTGCAAGTGACCTCGTTTAAGCTGTTCAAGAAAAGAATATTTAGAATGGCACCCTTTCACCACCATCTTCAATTAATTGGGTGGCCGGAATCCAAAGTAACCATTCGTTTATGGATCATCGCATTTATTTTGGGGCTGATTGGCATGAGCATGTTGAAGTTAAGGTAGTCTGGATGGATTGGCAGCATAAAAAAGTCACGGTGCTGGGTCTGGGTAAAAGCGGATTTGACTGCGCGTTTTTTCTGAAAGAGAAGGGCGCAGATGTTTTTGTGAGTGAATTGGCCCAAACGGAATCAGTACTGGAAAATAAAAAAAAAATAACGGCAGCCGGCATTGCTTGCGAGGTAGGTCATCATTCTACCAATCTCATTCTAAAGTCGGACATTATTATCATCTCACCGGGCATTTCACCTCAGCAACCCATCTTTCAGCAGATAACGGCCGCTCAAATTCCTGTTTGGAGTGAAATTGAACTTGCTTACCAGGGTATGCCCGGACGTGTGGTGGCAGTGACGGGGACCAACGGCAAAACAACCGTTTCAACGTTGGTTTCACAGCTATTGAGCGAAGCGGGTTATCCGGTTGTATTATGCGGCAACATCGGAAACACTTTTATCGGGTGTTTGCCGCAAATGAAGCAGGATTCCATCGCAGTGGTTGAGGTCAGTTCTTTTCAGTTACAGCAAACCTTTTCATTTCGGCCTTTTGTGGCTGTCATGCTCAACTTAACGGACAATCATTTTGATTGGCACGGCAATTTTGAGCATTATGCTGCGGCCAAATTTAGAATTTTTAGTCAGCAAACGCAAAGTGATTTTGCCGTTTTAAATGCGCGCGATCCTGAGATCAAGAGGCGGCTTTCATCCGTTAAGTCGCAAAAACTTTTTTTTAATGAATCAGGCGGGGGGAATCCAAACGAAGAAGTGTGTTTTGCCATTGGTAAGATATTTAAAATTCCGATGCCGAAAATACAGCAAACCTTATCAAATTTTAAAGGCATCCCGCACAGACTAGAGCTGCTGAACATTAAAAGTGATATTCAATATATCAATGACTCAAAATCTACTACCATCGCATCGCTGAAATGGGCGCTGGAACGTATGGAAAAGCCCGTCGTCTTAATTGTAGGGGGACAGTTTAAGGGTGGAAGTTTTGAATCATTGAAATCATTGGCGGCCTCAAAAGTTGCTCACGCCGTCTTAATCGGTGAAGCGGCCGAATTGATCCGCAATGCTTGGCAGGATGTTGTCCCCATGACCGTGAGCGGTTCATTTCGTGAAGCCATTCAGAATGCAAAACAAAATGCAAAAAAAAATCAAACCGTTCTTTTATCGCCTGCTTGCGCGAGTTTTGATATGTTCAAAAATTACATTGACCGCGGTAATCAATTTCGTCAGGTCGTACAAGAAATAGAAGGTGTCTACACCAAAACGGCACGGTAAGCACTTATGCCATCAGAATCCAGAAAAATTATTTTAATTATGTACTCGCTGATTGCGATCGGTATCGTCATGACTTACAGTGCAAGCGCTGTTTATGCTGATCAATATTTCGGAAGCGCAACTTATTTTTTTAGACGTCAGCTTTTTTATGTGCTGGTTGGTACCGTCATTTTCAGTTTTTTAATTCACCTTAATCCTGACAAACTAAAACAATATGCCAAGCAACTGATGGTGTTAGCAATTTTGATGTTGGCGTTGGTTTACATTCCGCCGTTTGGCCAATCGGCGGGGGGCGCTCGAAGATGGATTCACTTAGTTGCATTTAATTTCCAGCCTGTTGAATATGCCAAATTAGCCGTCTGTCTTTACTTGGCAGATTATTTGTCTCGAAAACTAAAACCCATGGCCGAAGGGAAAATAATGGTGTTGGTACCGCCCTTGTTTGTGATCGGGACAATTTTGGTGCTGGTCATCGCACAGCCTGATTTAGGTTCCTGTGTTTTCATTCTCATGGTCTCAGGCCTTCTTTTTTTTCTGGCGGGAATCAAGCTGCGCTTTGTGGCGATTGCGACAATTCCGGTGATGGCGGGCTTTATTTTCTTGGTGATCAGTGCTCCTTATCGTCTGAACCGGATAGCTGCTTTCCTTGATCCCTGGAAAGATCCGTCCGGAAGCGGTTTTCAAATCATTCAGTCTTTTTTAGCGTTTGCTTTGGGCGGTATTAATGGTGTTGGTTTAGGCCAGAGTACGCAAAAACTATTTTATTTGCCGCAAGGGTATACGGACTTTATATTTTCGATTATCGGGGAAGAACTTGGTTTAATCGGAGCCATGACCGTCTTGATTTTATACGGCGTGTTTTTATTATTTGGCATTAAAATTGTCAACAAATGCCGAGAGCCTTTTTATCGGTTGTTTGCGCACGCGTTGGTGCTGATGATTGTTTTGCAAGCACTCTTAAATTTACTCGTGGCAACCGGCATGATTCCGACCAAGGGCTTGCCGCTGCCCTTTATCAGCTATGGCGGAACGTCACTCATATTTAATATGATTACAGTGGCTATTTTAATTGCGATTGATCGAAAAAATTCCAGCCGTTCTTCACCCATGAGCCATTCATCGTTATGAAACTAATGCGCCGGATTGTGATAGCAACAGGGATGACAGGAGGCCATTTCTTTCCGGCGCTTGGATTAGCGCAAGCTTACCGGAAAGAAGATCCTGAAATGGAAATCATTTTCCTCGTCTTTAAACGGTACGAGGTTTTCCCAATTGAATCATATCTGAATGACTTTAAATGGCAGGCAATCGAAATCCCTTCGCTATCGCAGTTATATTCAGTGCACGGCCTTCAATTTCTTACCGATTACATTCGAAGCTGTGTTTCTGCACGCCGTTTTTTGCAATCAATCCGGCCGTTAGCGGTCATTAGTTTTGGAAGTTACGGTACATTTCCGGCTATTTTAGCAGCGCATGGAAAAAAAATTCCCATTGTCATTCATGAACAAAATCGCTTATCCGGCTGGGCCAACCGCGTTGCCTCCTTTTTTGCCAAACGAATCACCACAAGTTTCCCCGATACCATTGGCATCTTTGGGAGAAAAAAAGTACAATATGTCGGCTATCCCCTTAGAGATCCCCTGAGTCAAATAAGCGGTCATAGATATGAAGTGAGTGATAGGGGTGGGCATCGCAAGCATTGGATCTTGGTTTTAGGGGGTTCACAAGGTTCCGCAGTTATTAATAGGATCAGCCGGGAATTTTTCACTAGTTTAAACAGTGCGGAAAGAGAAAAAATTGCCGTTATACATATCACGGGGAAAAAACAAATGGCAGAATTCCAACAGCTGTATCAAAGGCTAGGCATCGAAAGCGAAGTGTATGATTTTTGTCTTGATGTCGCACCTTTGTATAAGCGGGCCGATTTAGCTTTGGCGCGCGCCGGTGCCGGCACCGTGTTCGAATTAATGGCTTACCGGATTCCAGCCGTCTTGGTGCCTTATCCTTACGCGTATAACCATCAAAAACACAATGCCGTTTACTTTGCGTCTCAGGGCGGTGGAGAAGTTTTTGAAGAAAAGAACTTGAGAAGCGTTGATATCAACGGGGCAATTCGTTCATGGTTATACGATGAGAAAAAATTGACGCATGCACGTAACCGATTGATGCGTTCAGAAGAAACGGAAGCAGGGGTTCGTTTGGTCAAAGTGATACAAGAGGTGATTCAGCAAACTCAACCGATCAGCATTTCGATGAACGGCAATGGTACCGATGAAAGGGCCGCCACATGACAGCCACTGCGCAAACCGATGTTAAACTACAAGATTTGTTGAAAGCCGGCAATCGCGCTTATTTGATTGGTATCGGCGGGGTTGGTATGAGCGGTTTAGCAAAAGTGCTAAAATCACGAGGTCTTCACGTCGCGGGATCAGACCAGCAAGAAAGCGAAACAACGCGGGATCTGATTCAATCGGGTATTCCCGTGTACATCGGTCATGATCTTAATCATGTTCATCACCACGATTTCGCTATTTATTCTTCGGCCATCACCATCAGTAACCAAGAACGACGCGAAACCATTTTAAGAGGGATCCCTTCTTTTCACCGCGCCGATGTTCTTTCGGCGTTAATGAATCAAAGTATTTCAATTGCGGTGACAGGGACACATGGGAAGACAACCACTTCGGCGATGCTCAGTACCACTTTGACTTTGGCGGGGTTAAAACCAACTTGTTTGATAGGAGGCAAGGTAAAGAATTTCGGCACAAACATTAAATTAGGTGATCCGCATTTTATGGTAGCCGAAGTGGATGAAAGCGATAAATCACACTTGCTATATCGGCCTGATTACCTGGTGTTGACCAATTTAGAAGAAGACCATTTAGATATTTATGAAAACTTTGATAATTTGAAGCAATCGTTTGTGGAATTATTGAAAAAAGTCGGAAACAGCAGCCACATTATTTATAGCGGACATGATGTTTGTTTGAAAGAGCTTGTACAAGTGGTAAGCAAGAAAACGTCATTCGGTCTCTCTAAGCAGTTTGACTACGGTGCAGAAAATATCACGATCCAGAATTTAAGGACACAATTTGATTTATTTGAACTAGGCCAACGCTTTACACGTGTCACACTGCAGGTAGCCGGAAAACATAATGTCATGAATGCATTGGCAACCGTGGCTACTTTGAGAGTTTTTGGCTTATCGATGGCAAAAATTACCCAGTACTTAAGTGAATTTGTAGGCGTGAAACGGCGTTTGGATGTTATTTTGTCATTACCACAAATAACCGTGATTGATGATTATGCACACCACCCGACAGAAATCGCCGCTTCCCTGCAAGCCATCAAGACCTTGCAGCAAAAGCCCTTGGTGGCGGTGTTTCAACCGCACCGTTACTCACGCATGCAGCACATAGGACACCAATTCCCAAAAGTGCTAGCGCTTGCAGATCGTGTTATCATTACTGATATTTACGCCGCAGGCGAAACGAACACCTACGAGACACATGCGCAGGATTTAGAGCAGATGATGAAAAGCGCTGATTATCCTAATGCCGTGTATGTGCCTAAAAATGAGTTAATTGATTATTTGGTTAAAAATACCGGTTTAGAAGGCGTCATGGCTTTTATTGGCGCCGGGGACATCACTGAGGTTGCTCATGAATTTGCCGATCGAATTACAAACCCTGATCCAGTCTAATGTGCCGCTGTGCCGATTCTCAAATTTTCAAATTGGCGGGCAGGCCGAACTCTTTGCCCAGCCTCAGACACGCGAAGAACTTAAATATCTCCTTCAGTTCCGACAAGATTTCCGCTTACCGCTGATTGTCATTGGGCGCGCTTCAAATTTGCTTTTTTCAGATGAAGGTTTTGAAGGTCTTGTTATTTCACTCATGAAATTCGAAAAAGATCGCGTTTCATTTCGTGAAACAGACTCGGTTAAAGCGTCTGCCGGAACCGGTTTATTTAAGTTGTCCCAACTATGCCAAGAAAAGGGTCTCGGCGGACTAGAATTCTTATGTCATATTCCAGGAACAGTCGGCGGGGCCGTCCGGATGAATGCCGGGTTCAATCGACCGGGAAAAGCGTATCGCGAAGTAAAAGATGTTCTGATAACCGCCACGGCGATTGATTTAAATGGATCAGAAAAAGCATTAGCGTTAGACGACATTGATTTTCGTTATCGTGAATCTAATTTAGATGACAGAATTGTTTTAGATGCAACATTCAAACTGAAGCCATCAACACCGGGGCAAGTGCGGGAAGAGATCAGAGCTAATTTTGCCTATCGCAATTCCGTTCAGGATTTGCAATATCCCAGCGTTGGTTCAATTTTTAAAAATCCGAAAAAACAAACCAACCTGACAAGCGGACAATTGATCGAGAAAGTTGGTCTGAAAGGCTTTCAGGTGGGAGGCGCCATGTTTTCGCTCAAGCATGGTAATTTTATTCTTAATATAGGCCATGCGAAAGCCCAGGATGTATTGGAATTGATTGCGGTTGCGCAGACAAAAGTTCGCGAGGCGTTTGGCGTTGAATTAGAAACAGAAGTAAAAGTGATTCCTGCAAGACCGACCAACGAAGCGCTTGAGGTAGGAATGATAGCGTGAAGTTCTTTCGCCGTGTTTGTGTGCTCTATGGCGGCACCTCCGATGAGCGGCCTATTTCAATCAAGTCAGGCAAAGCAGTTTATCAAGCGCTGCTGTCCGTTCAGATTCCAACCATAGCCCTCGACGCCCGAGGCAGTTTTCTCAAACGTATCAAACAATACCAGCCGGACATGGTTTTCGTTGCGCTGCATGGCCAAGGCGGCGAGGATGGTCTCATCCAGCAAAAACTTCAAAGGGCTGATATCCCATTTGTTGGTTCTGATGCCCGGTCAAGTCGAAACGCCTTTGACAAAGTCCTATCCAAACGTATTTTTAAACGCCATCGAATCCCAACCCCGGCTTGGCGTCAGGTGACGCTCAGAAACTTAAATGCTGCACTGCCCAAAATTACCTTGCCGACAGTCATCAAGCCAACCCGGAATGGATCTTCGATTGGGATTGAATTAATTGATGCCAGAGATCAGCTGGCCAAAAAAATTCGAAAAAGTATTAAGCAATTTAAGACGATAATATTAGAGGATCGTATTATCGGGAGGGAGTTTACGGTCGGCATTCTTGGTAAACAAGCCTTGCCGGTTATCGAGTTAAAGCCAAAGCGTCAATTTTACGATTATAAAGCTAAATATACAAAAGGCATGACGCGTTATTTGGTTCCAGCTCCGATATCGAAGCAAGCAGCCGGACGGCTGCAAATTCTGGCACTCAAAACGCACCGCGCGCTGGGCTTGAGCGATTTCTCTCGTGTTGACATGATGGTTGATCGACAGGGTAGACCATACGTACTTGAAGCAAATTCGATTCCTGGTTTTACTGAGTTTAGTTTACTCCCAAAAGCAGCGCAGTTGGCTGGTATTTCATTTTCTGAATTGTGTCAAACATTATTAAAATTAGCAGCACAACGATATAAAAATAGCAAGAAGATATGAAGCGTAAATCTTCCGGAAAAAAAAGAAATAAATCACAAGGTGTTATTGGGTTTCTCTTTCGGACTGCATGGAAAGCGCTCCCTTTCGTTTTAATTTTAACAGTTCTGGCTTCAGCATGGATTGGCGCCAAGCAGCTGCTGTATGCCGATCCTTATTTTCAAATTTCGGCGATCACCATCTTTCCAAGGGGCGTCCTCAGTCAAACGGAATATGAAAGACTTGAAACAACTTGCCGTAGTCAAAACCTCCTTGAAATTAATTTAGATCAAATCAACCGCATTGTTCGGTCAAACCCAAACGTTAAAGACGCCAGAATTTTGCGAAAACTTCCGAATGAAATTGAGATTTCATTGATTAGCCGCAATCCTGTTGCACAGCTTCAGTTGATGCCAAACGGGCATTGGTATTTGCTGGATGAAGAAGGGATTGTAATGGAAGTGCTGAAGGCGGCGAAAAGCGAATTCTTAATGCTGACTCAATATGATTATCAAACCAATAAGTTGGCTCTCTTTGATCGTTATCGAGATGAGTCTCTGCCGCGTATTTTAAAGTTTCTGGAAATTTTTAAACAAAACAGTGTCTCCAAGAATGAACAAATTGATTCAATTGCCATCCGCCAGAATGACATGTATTCCATTTTCTTGCACAAAGGACCGGAGCTTAGAATGTGCGGTAATTTATCATTAGGCTTTGAGAAAATTGATGCCATTGAGCCCTTGTTAAAGGGGCCTGAGCGGTTTGGATTATCATATGTCAATTTATGTTTAGATGATGTTGTGGTTCAAGAAAAAGGCTAGAAGTTACTTGTTGAGAGCACTCCCATGATTGAATATTTATTACATATCGGCACCAGCCGCCTGACATGCCTCAAAACAAGAGTGGATCGCCATGGCCACAAGAACATCGAAGAGATCAAGACACGCTCGGCGGATGGATTTGACAAAGGAATCGTTAAAGATTTAGGGAAAGCCTCAGAAACCTTGAGAAGCATTTTCCATGAAATGGACAATGCTAACAAAGAAACCATTTATCCAATCAAAACCATTTTATCCCACCATTCGCTTAAGAATTTTATTTATGGCAGTTCTATTTATTTCCACGGTACGCCAAGGCCGATTACCATGAAAGATGTCCGCGAAGTCATTGCGCAGACGCGCAGTGTAGCGACTATCCCGCTGGATCAAATTATTGTTCAAGCAGTTCCGCAGGAATTTATCGTGAACGATATGTCAGGTATTTACAACCCCATTGGATTGGAGGCGACGCGCTTGGGTGTCATGTTGAGGTTGTTTACGATGGATTACTCAGTTTGTAACAATTTAATCAGAGCCATGGAGCGCGTGGATATTGAGTCACGGGAGTTTATCCCCGCCTCGCTCGCAGCAGGTCAAGCTGTATTAACCCCTGAAGAAAAAGAAGAAGGGGTGATTTTGGTTGATATCGGGGGGTATGTGACACGTCTTGATTTTTATAAAGACTCCATTTTGGTAAAGACTGTTACCTTAGAAAAAGGCTCCGAAGACATCACGCAGGCAATTGCCAAACAGGTTGGTCTGCGTCCGGATCATGCCCGGCAGTTAAAAGAAAAATTTGGAACCGCAGCACTGGATGCGGATTTTCAGGAAGAATTGATACCGATTACGACTGCTACTAATGGCGAAAAACGCCATATCGCGCGCAAACAATTGGAAGCAGAATTAAAAGAACCAGTCGAACAATTATTAAGCAGCATCACACACGCCATTCAGGAGATGACCAATACAACCTCGCCCATCGGCCATGTGGTTTTTACAGGCGGCGGCGCCAAACTAGATGGGTTATTAGACCAAATGCAGGAGCGTATCTCGTACTCGCTCCGGCTAGGAGTGCCGAAAAGCAAATTTCAGATACCGCCGTCACTGCAAGATACCGCTTATTCCTGCGTGATCGGTGCTTTGGATTATAGCAGTTTGATTCTCGACCCCTTAGAAAATAATGCCGCCGGTGATAGTGTTTTAGCCCGCGCCGTTGATTCTGCTAAGCGGTGGGTTGCCGAATACTTTTAAAACACATCTCAAGCACCATGCCTCCTTTTCTGCTGTGCTAAAGCTTTGCTTTCCGACTCGCCAATGCTATAATGCCCCCTTATTATTTTGAAACGGCCATGACGACAGATTCAATGACTGCGCACAAACAACTTCCAGTTCATACAGAACACCTGGCACTCGGCGCCAAAATGGGTATTTTTGGCGATTGGGAAGTACCGCTTTATTACCGGTCGGTTATTGAAGAACATGATTGGGTGAGAACAGGTGTCGGTGTCTTTGACATCTCCCACATGGGCGAATTCTTTGTGCGTGGCAAATCAGCTGAAATCTTTTTGAATCAAATCGTCACCAATCAAGTGAGTCGTTTGGAGGATGGAAAGGCATTGTACACGCCTGTGTGCCGTCCGGACGGCGGTATCGTAGACGATGTGATAGTTTACCGCTTAAAAGCGGATTCTTTTTTGGTGATTGTTAACGCCGCTAATGTAGAGAAAGATTTTGAATGGTTTGTCAAAAACAACCAAACCGACACAGTCGTGAGTAACGAAACGGATCGTTTTGCCTTGTTTGCTGTTCAAGGGCCTCGCTCTACGGCCGTGACGGAGAGGTTGCTTGAGCAAACCGTTAGTGAGATGCCTTATTATTCGATTAGACAAGCGGCGCATTGGAAAACAGGTTATGTTGCCCGAACAGGTTATACCGGTGAAATTGGTTATGAAATCCTTTGCCCCGCAGAACAAGCAACCAAAATTTGGCGTGCATTGATGGCTGCAGGTAAAACCGAGGGCATTCAGCCGATCGGATTTGGCGCACGGGACACGTTGCGCTTAGAAGCCGGGATGTTGTTATACGGCCAAGACATGACGGATGAAACCACGCCTTTGGAAGTGGGTTTGGAGCGAACTGTTTTCTTTGAGAAAGATTTTATCGGTAAGCATGCTTTGTTGAATCAAAAAAAGAGTGGTGTCAAAAAAAAGTTGGCGGCGTTTGAACTCTTAGAACGCGGAATCCCGAGACATGGTTACGATGTTTATGTGAATGGTCAAAAAACGGGTGTCGTGACAAGCGGATCTTATTCACCGACCTTGAAGAAGAATATCGGTTTAGCTTTGCTGGAACAGCCGCACGTTCAGGCAGGTGAGATAATTGATATTCAAATTAGACAGAGCCAAGTCAAAGCAAAAGTAGTAAACTTTCCATTTTATAAACGTCAAAAGAAGGAGAAAGGATGAATATTCCGAAAGATTTACGTTACACCAAAACTCATGAATGGATTAAGCCCAATCAAGAAACCGTGACAGTCGGCATTACAGATTACGCGCAGCACGAGATTTCCGACATTGTATTTGTTGAGTTGCCAAAAGTGGGACAAGAAGCTGCGCAAGGAAAGGCTATATGCGTGGTTGAATCGGTGAAAGCAGCGTTTGATATTTACGCGCCCGTTTCCGGTGTTGTTAAATCAATCAATACCACATTGGAAAGTGATCCGGCCATGGCCAACAAGGATCCTTACGGCAACGGTTGGTTTTTTGAATTAACTCCGGCAGATTCTGAGGAAATTAACAATTGTTTATCGCACTCTGAATATGAAGATTTCCTTAAACAGTCAACGCACTGATTAATCATGCGATATCTCCCGCTATCTCAGGAAGACAGGCAAGTGATGCTCGATACCATCGGGGTGGAACACTTTGGTCAAATGCTCCAAGCCATTCCCGCCAGTTTACGCAATCCTGAAATCCGTATTCCGGAAAGTTTAAGTGAGCATGAAATTCGCGATTTGCTGGGAGGACTTGCCAAAAAGAATTTAAATTCGAAAGACCACAAATCTTATTTGGGAGCGGGTGCTTATGAACATTACATTCCCTCCGTTGTTCAAATGGTTTTGATGCGGAATGAATTTTATACGGCCTACACACCCTATCAGGCGGAAGCGTCACAAGGATCCTTGCAAGCCATTTTTGAATATCAAAGCATGATTTGTGAGTTGACAGGTATGGATGCGGCCAATGGATCGCATTATGACGGGTCAACAGCCGTAGCAGAAGCTGTTTTGCTTAGTTTAAGCAAAACCAGACGCCGGAAAGTATTAATTGCCCGGAGTTTAAACCCTGAATATAAGCGCGTGATTCAGACCTATCTATCAGAATCAAACTTGGCATATGCGGAAATTCCCTTCGACGCCAATGGGGCATTAGATCGCGAACAGCTTAAACAGTTACTCACCGATGAAATTGCCTGCGTGGTGGTCGCGACACCAAATTTTCTCGGTTTGGAAGAAGATTTAACTAACATGGCGTCATGGGTGCACGAAAAGGGTGCTTTATTCATTTTGGTTTCGAATCCGCTCGCGCTTGGCTACTTTAAAACGCCAGCTGAATGGGGTGCTGACATTGCCTGCGGCGAAGGTCAGCCGCTGGGCATTCCACCCAGCTTGGGCGGCCCGTGGTTAGGTTATTTTGCTACTACCAGGGCACTTGTGCGGCAAATTCCCGGGCGTTTGGTTGGTTTAACGAAAGACACGATGGGAAATCGTGCGTTTTGTCTTACATTACAGGCACGGGAGCAGCACATTAGAAGAGAGCGTGCGGCATCTAATATTTGCACCAACCAAGCGTTGTGTGCCATTGCTGCTTGCGCTTATTTATCGTGCTTGGGCAAAGAAGGGCTCAAAGAGGTTGCTGCTCTCAATATGGATCGTGCTTGGTATTTTCGGGACGAGATAATCAAACTCCCGGGTGTTAAATTGATCACAAAAGGGCCTATTTTCAATGAATTTACCGTTCAGCTGCCGAAATCCGTTTCAGCGGTGAATCAAGCTTTATTGTCGCATGGAATCATGGGAGGCTTTGATCTTGAAACCGTTTATCCCGAACTCACGAACACAACAGTCCTGTGTGCAACGGAAGTCAAAACCAAGGCAGACATTGATTTCTTTCTCGAATGTTTGAAGGCGGTGCTTTCATGATAACAAAACCGCTGACGGGTTTGATGACGAAAGATGAGTTGATTTTTGAGCGAAGCAAAGCAGGAAAGAAAGGCATTTCGTTCCCAAAAGAGAGGATTTTTTCTAAGCCATTAGCGGCCCGAATCCCCGATCTTTATCAGCGAAAACAAACGACGGCATTGCCCGAAATAAGCGAGCCTGAGATTGTGAGGCATTTTGTAAATTTGTCACGCAAGAATTTTAGCATTGATACACATTTTTATCCGCTTGGCAGCTGCACCATGAAATATAACCCCAAAATTAATGAGGAAATCGCGCGGCTGGACGGTTTTGCCTGGATCCATCCCTTTCAAACACCCGAAACCATTCAAGGGGCGCTTCAAGTTTTATTTGAATTACAGGAGATGCTTTGCGAAATAACGGGGATGGACGCGTTTTCTTTACAACCCGCGGCGGGTGCGCATGGTGAATTATGCGGCATGATGCTGGTCAGAGCCTATTATCATCAGCGCCAAGATTTTAAACGAACAAAAGTGATTGTACCGGATTCAAGTCACGGTACGAATCCTGCCAGCGCAGCACTTTGCGGTTTTGAAGTAGTGACAACGCCATCCGGACCGGATGGCCGGGTTGATTTGATTGCACTTGAAAAAGCGATGGACGATCATACCGCTTGTCTGATGCTGACCAATCCCAATACACTTGGTCTTTTTGAAAAAGATATTCTCCAAATTACGCGGCTGGCTCATCAAAAAGGGATTTTGCTCTATTATGACGGAGCCAATTTAAATCCTTTGCTTGGCATTGTCAGACCGGGTGATATGGGCTTTGACATTGTGCATTTAAATTTACATAAAACATTTTCAACTCCGCATGGCGGCGGAGGCCCTGGCGCAGGGCCCGTGGGTGTTAAAAAATCACTGATTCCATTTTTACCAGTTCCGGCTATCAAGAAAAAAAATAGTGTTTTCGAGTTGGACTCAAATCAGCCTCATTCAATCGGAAAGGTGAGATCCTTTTTTGGTAATTTCGGCGTTCTTTTACGCGCTTATGTTTACATCCGGACCATTGGCTCAGATGGTCTAACCCAAATCAGCCGTGACGCTATTTTGAATGCCAATTATTTAAGGCGGCGATTAGAAAAACTACTCGAAATTCCCTATAATGATTATTGTATGCATGAATTTGTTGCCACCGTTCGGCAATATAAGTCGAAGGGGCTGCACGCCAGTGATTTTGGGAAGCGAATGCTTGATTTTGGCATTCATGCGCCCACGGTTCATTTTCCGCTGGTGGTAGAAGATGCCTTAATGATTGAACCGACTGAGACGGAATCAAAAGAAGTGTTAGATCAATTAGTTGAAGTTTTTGAAATCATGGTCAAAGAGGCAAATGATGACCCTGAAAGTTTGAAAAAAGCACCTTACACCATGCCGATTCGCCGGCCTGACGAGGTTCAGGCTGCACGAAAACCAATTCTGAGTTGGCGTGATTATAGTCAGGATCTCAAACGGCCGTCTTCGCCCGATATGCCGAGCACCGGTTAGATCATGTCAATCCTTTTGTCCTACCCGACTGAATTAAAAGACATCACCTTTCAAATGGCGCTCGATGAAACAATTCTAGAGTATGCCGTTCAGATGAGAAGCTTGGCAGTTCACCTGCGTTTCTATCGTGCTTATCCGAGTATTTCGATTGGGTTTAGTCAGCGGCACTCGGAGATGATTCAACTTTTATCGCACTCTGGCCAGCCATGGGTGCGTCGGATCACGGGTGGCGGGCTTGTAGAACATCAAAACGACCTTATTTTCTCTATTTGCACACCCATTCAAATGAATCCAATCTTCTCGTCTCCGTCCGTTTCTTACCGAGCGATACATGAATGGCTCAAGCAATCGATGTTAGCTGTTGGTATTCAAGCGGATTGGCGGCGTCCATGCCAAGCAGAGGTGCGAAAGCCGGATCACATGGTCTGCTTTACTCACCCAATTTGCGATGACCTGTTGGTGAATGGCAGGAAAGTGGCGGGGGGTGCACAAAAACGCACACGCGGATATCTGCTGCACCAAGGCTCCATTCAACTTTATCAGCATTCCCAAATTTCTCAATTAACGCATGAGCAAACCACCAGGATGATCAAGCAATTTCAAGATGAAATGTGCCATTCGCTTGAGCTCTCAGTTTCAGAGCATAATATGGACGAAGCACTAAAAGGACAGGCGGAACTTTTAGAACAACAGAAATATAAATCAATCGAATGGAATCACAAAGGGCGGTATGTTGTTGAGTCACACCAGCTCCAAACAGTTTTTTTGTAAACATGTCTAGATTAACACCAAACTCGGCAATAGCCATTCAGATCTCAAAGTTACCGCATCTCGATCAGCCTTATGCTCTCGAGGCGTATATTTTTATGCTTGAGGCGGTTGATTATGCACTCAAAAAACTGGCGAAGCCCCGTCATCTGACGGCAGTAGAGTTGTTACGTGATATTCGTGAATATGCCTACAGGCAATTTGGGCCGATGAGCGCGCTCGTGTTAGAAAAATGGCAAATTCAGGACACCCTTGATTTCGGGCGCATTATTTTTGATTTAATCGAAGTGGAGCTTCTCAGAAAGCATGAAAAGGATTCGCTGGAAGATTTTAAGGATATCCGCGAGTATGATGACATTTTTCAGTGCCGATATGAATTTGACGATATTGACTACGTATGAACGAGACTTCTATCCTCCAAGGCTTGAATGATGCCCAGCGGCAAGCTGTTACGGCTGAATTTAAGCCGTTGTTAGTCATTGCCGGTGCCGGCAGCGGGAAAACGCGGATTTTGACCCGCCGGATTGCCTACCTAATTTCACAAAACGTTCCCTCGTTTCATTTGCTCGGTATTACTTTTACCAACAAAGCAGCCGGGGAAATGCGGAAAAGAGTTGACGCGCTCGTTAAACAGTTTGTCTGGGTATCCACTTTTCATTCGACTTGCATGCAGATTTTACGGCATGACGGTGAAGTCATAGGACTCAAGCGTCATTTTTCGATTTATGACGAAACCGATCAGCTGGTCTTAATTAAAGAATGCATGAAAGAACTCTCCATCAACGACCGGCAAGTCAATCCGAAAGCCATTCGGGAAATTATTCAGCGCGCCAAAGATCAGCTCACGGATCCCGTTCAGTTTCAATTGTCCGCACATGATTACTTTGAAGAGATGGTGTCAAAAGCGTATCAGCTTTATGAGCAAAAACTAAGCTTTATGAACGGATGTGATTTTGGGGATTTGATTCTAAAGGTGGTACGGCTTTTTGAAAAAGACAACGTTGTTTTAGAGCGTTGGCAAGACCGTTTTCGGCATGTTTTGATTGATGAGTATCAAGATACCAACCATGCACAATATCGTTTGATTCAGTTGATTGCCTCACGCTACCGCCAATTGACGGTGGTGGGCGATCCCGACCAATCGATTTACGCTTGGCGCGGAGCTGATATTAAAAATATTTTACGGTTTGAAGAAGATTATCCGGATTGTCAGATCTTGAAGTTGGAACAAAATTACCGTTCAACCAAAGTCATTCTGGAAGCCGCCAATCATCTCATCCAACATAATTATCAGCGGAAACCAAAGCAATTATGGACCGAAAATGACGAAGGGGAACAGATCGCTTTGTATGAGGCAAGCGATGAAAAAGATGAGGCCGGTTATGTGGTTAAAAAAATCAAAGAATACCAGCGGCAGGGTTTTCCTTTGACCGACATGGTTATTTTTTATCGAGTTCATTCGCAATCACGTGTTCTGGAAGATGAATTGAGACGTCATAAAATCAATTATAAGATTGTGGGCGGAATCCGGTTTTATGACCGCCGCGAAATCAAGGACTTAGTCGCCTATCTAAAATTTATTGCATCGCCTGATGACGAAGTCAGCTTAAAGAGAATCTTGAACGTTCCGAGCCGCGGGGTCGGTAAGAAGGCCTTTGAGGCGATCGCCGAATATGCCGCACAGCATCAAAAAACTTTGGGCGGTGCCTTGGGTGGCATTGAGCAAGTGACAGGCGTTAGTTCTAAATCTAAAAAAGCGATCAGAATTTTTTACGAACTCATCACCTGGTTACGGGCAAATCACGCACATTTGAATATTACAGAACTTCTCGAAAAGATTCTTCATGAGACGGGCTATTTGAATGAATTAGAAGGCGAAAAAACCATGGAAAGCCGAGTGAGGATCGAAAACATCAAAGAATTTTTTTCAGCTGTACAAGAATTTGAAGAGACGTGGGAACCTTTTTTAGATGAATTGCCGTCTCATGCTCAACCCGCACCATCGACGTCTATGCTGCAAAATTTTCTGGAAAGCATCAGTTTGCAAAGTGATATCGATCGGTGGAGCCAGGACAGCGAGCAATTAACTTTGATGACACTCCATAGCGCCAAAGGATTAGAATTTCCAATTGTTTTCATGGCAGGTTTGGAAGAGGAAATATTTCCGCACGTGAATGCATTAGGCGAAGCTGATGGGGAATTAGAAGAAGAAAGGCGTCTTTGTTACGTGGGGATGACACGGGCAAAGCGGAAGCTTCATATGACGTATGCGAACAGCCGGCGGTTATATGGATTTCGCAATCACAATCTGCCTTCTCGGTTCTTGAACGAAATTCCTCAAAATTCATTTGAAGCGCCTGACCGTTTTGATTTTCGAGTCGAGTTAGATGAATTCGATGATTTTGACGAATTGGACGATCCTAAACGCCGTATTCTTTACGATTAATCCTTATGACATCTATCGAAAATAATCAAACGAAAGCAAAATCATACCAGCGGGTCAAGAACATCGTTTTGCTCATTCATTACGTTTTATTACTCGTTCTCTTTCTCATTATTTTATTGCCGCCAAAATCCCTCATTGTTATCCCTGAAAGTCTTCGCTCGTTATCTCCTTATATTCAGTTGGCGGCGTTTTTTGGTCTATTTTCATTTTATTTTTTTCTAGGTCGGTTACCGCTCAGCATCTACAGCGGTTATATTTTAGAGAAGCAGTTTGAGCTTAGCCGCCAAACCTTTTGGGGCTGGTTCCTGAGATCATTAAAAGCCGAAATGATTTCTTTTGTTTTCATGGGTGTGTTGGTTATTTTACTTTATGCCCTTATTTGGCACGCGGGAGATCTTTGGTGGTTTTATGCGTGGATTTCCTATGCCCTGGTTTCTTTAGGGATGGGGAAATTATTTCCTGTTTTAATCGTGCCTCTTTTTTATCGCTACACACCGCTGCCAGAAGGGAGCTTGAAAACCCGTATCAAAGAATTGACAGAGCGGTTTCAATTGAAAATCAAAGATGTTTATTCGCTTAACTTGAGTCAAACAACTAAAAAAGCCAACGCGATGTTCTGCGGTATTGGTAAAACCAAGCGGATTGTGATGTCTGACACACTGCTCGAAAACTTTACAGATGACGAAATCATGGCGGTTTTGGCGCATGAGCTTGGTCATTATTGCCATCGGGATATTTGGCGGCAATTTTGGTTTGGGTTTAGCATGTCGTTCCTAACTTTTTACATAAGTTTCTTATGGCTCAAAACATGGGTACCGGAGTTTGGCATTCATGCCACCTCAGATATCAAATCATTTCCCATCCTATGCTTCATTATGTTTATGCTTAGCTTTGTTTTAACCCCCGTTGGCAATTTATTTTCAAGGTGGTTAGAACGAGCAGCTGACCGCTTTGCCATTGACACCCTCAAGGAATCAGCACCGTTTATTGATAGCATGAAGAAGCTGGCGCAAATTAACTTAGCAGATATGGATCCTAATCCCGTCATAGAGTTTTTATTTCATAGCCATCCTTCAATTCGCAAGAGGATTCAATGGGCAGAGCAGTTGCAATAAGAAAAATCATTCCTTTGATTTGTTTCCTCCTATTGCTTGGGGGAGCCAGACAGCTTGACGCGGGCGCTGATGAAGCTGAGTCAAATCAATTGTATTTAAATTTAAAGAATCAAGCCACAACTCTCATGAATGATAAGGCCTATTTGCAGGCGATACCGGTTTTGGAGAAATTGTACGAGATGAAACCGGATGACGGCATGGTGAGTATGTTTTTGATTGATGCTTATGAAAATCAGGCAAGTTTGATTTCACAAAAAGGTTTGACCAACGAAGCGCTTTCTTATTTGGAGAAAGCCAAAAAGATTTCAGAGGCCATTCAGCCGGAAACAATTCAGGAGATTCCGCCGTTGGATGCTAAATGGCTTGATCCTGAGTTGATTCACCTCCAAAAGTATGTGGTTTCAAAAGATGGTAACAATGCAGATGAGGTGTTGGCCGAAACGCGTGCGCGTATTTTATTCAGTCAGGCTCTCGATTATTTTGTTTTAAAACAATACGGATTGGCGCGCGCCTTGCTTTTGGAAGGCCTAAAATATAATCAACAGAATTCTTTAGCTTACGAATTGTTAGGTGATATTGAGTACTATTCTCAAAATCTGGATAAAGCCAAGGAGGCATATAAGAAATCTTATTTGGTCGAAGCGCGTGAACGTGTTCATCAGAAGTTGGATAAGTTGAGTAAAGAAGAAGCGATGGAAAAGCATTTAGCCGAGTATATGGATGAGCATTTCATCATTCGTTACAGTCGAGAAGAAGAATTAGGAGGTGCGGACATTCGTGAAATGCTCCGGAAATCGTACCGACTTATCTCAAAAGATTTCGGACACTACCTTTCTTACAAAACAGTGGTTATTCTCTATAATGATGCCGATTACCGGCAAATCTCTGATATCCCTCATTGGTCTGGCGCCTTATTTGATGGCAAGGTGCGGCTGCCGGTTTATGCAAGCGGCACCGATACGCTGAAGATCCAAAAATTGATTCAACATGAAGTAACGCATGTGTTTGTTAACGATTTGAGTCAGAATTTATGTCCGGTTTGGCTTCATGAAGGATTGGCGCAATATGAAGAGAATAAAATCATACCAGTTAACACTTCTTTAATTCCATTGGCTGCCAAAACCAATTCACTGCTCTCGGCCGATCAGTTGGCGCGCGGCGTCATCGAAGTTAAAAGCTCTGTTGAGGCACTTTTGTTTTATGCAGAGTCTTATTTGTTGACCAAGAAACTGATTGAAACGTATCGCTTTTATAAAGTGCGCGAATTATTGCAGGCCATTGGGACTAAAAAACCTTTCAATGAAGCATTTGAAGAGGTGTTTCATATTTCTTTTGAAGAATTTGTCGATGAATGGCTCCAGTCTGTTAAAAAGTGACCCACGGCGTTATTAGGCGGTGTCCCACCTTAAGATTTGCGTCGATTGACTTCAAGCAGTCCATCCAGTAAAATCTCTTGTTTAAACTGTTATCCAGAGAGGATTTAGAGTTACACGCCACCCGTTTCTATGATTAAAAAGATTTGTTATACCTTACTCTTTATTATTTCCGCGCTGACACTGCCACCGGCTGGATGGGCGGCTAATGTCCAGATTTCAGCATCTGTCGATAAGCAAACAGCTTACCTCAACGAAGAAGTTTATTTAAGCATTCGCATTAATGGTGGAAAGGGAAATATTGCAGCACCTCAAATTCCTCATTTGAATGCGTTTGACGCATTTTACTCGGGCAGAGCTTCCCAATATTCATTCATTAACGGGCAAAGTCAGTCAACGACTGAGTTTAACTATGTTTTGATTCCAAAAGCGAGCGGCGTTTTTTCAGTCGGCCCCATTGAAGTGCAAATAGAAGGCCAAGTGTACCGAACCCAACCAATTCAAATTGAAGTGTTAGGGCAGGCAACCCCGGCTAGTGCACAGCCTCAACCGGCTCCGGCTTATGTGCTGCCCAACGTTCCTTCGAGCGCGCCGCCGGCAGCAGTCCAGCCGATATCTGCGCCGACCCCGTCAAGTGAATATGACCCTAATATTTTTGTTCGCGTACAAGCAAGTAAAAGGCAGCTGTATTCCAACGAACAAATGGTGTTAACTTACTCATTATTAACCAGGTATGACACGCGCTATGAAGGTTTTTCAGAAGAACCTCAAACCAGCGGTTTTTGGGTTGAGGAATTTCCGATGGAACGGGAGATTGAAAAGCGCAATGAAATTGTCAATGGTAAGAAATACTTAAGAGCTGATGTTAAGAAGGTCGCTTTATTTCCGACAGCGCCCGGTGAGTACGTGATCAAACCGGGGGCATTGAAGGCGAGTGTTCAAATTGATCAACGGCCCAATAGTTTTCTGGATGAGTTTTTTAGTGATAGTTTTTTTAGCAATGCCGGTTTGTTCGCAAGGCGTGTTGATAAAATCTTGACTGCGGATCCAATCACGATAACCGTTAAACCGCTGCCCGAAAAAGGAAAACCAGAGAGTTTTTCGGGCGCAGTGGGGCAATTCAAAATTTCTTCTTCAATTGACAAGCGCGCAGTCAAACAAAACGAACCGGTTGCGCTGACGGTCATTATTGAGGGTGAAGGCAATATTGAAACGCTGACTCATCCCGCCATACCGGTTTTAGATGATGTGAAAGTTTACGATTCAGACGCCAAGAGTGAATTCTACAGGGTAAAGGATTTAATTGCCGGTAAGAAGACTTTTGAAATTATTTTGATACCTAAATCAGCTGGGACGCTTAAAATTCCCGCGCTTCCATTTAGTTACTTTAATCCGCAGGCCGAGCAATATGTCACACTTTCAACGCCGGAATATGTTATTCAAGTCGAAAAATCTGCTGAAGCACCTGTGATACCGGTAAGTGCGGCGGCGGGCCTTCCCGCAACACCCCAAAAAGATGTGGAGCTGCTGGGGCGCGATATCCGCTATATTCATGAGCGGTTGAATTTACCGTCTCACCAAACAAAGTCACCTATGTTTTTCCTGGGGGCCATGGCGATTGGACTAAGCGGTATTTTTGCATTTCTACTTTGGCGGACACGTGAAGTTGAGGCGTGGGATGTTAGGCGATCAGTGATGCGCCAGCGGTATGCCAAGCGAACGGCTTATAAATCGCTCCATCAATTAAAGCGTCTCATGAAGAAAAAAACCAGCGAAGAACATCATCAGTTTTTTGATGAAGCTGAACGGCTGATGAATCAATATTTGGCTGATCAATTGAACTTGTCACCGCATGGTTTAACCTTACCCGTGATTGAAGAGCAATTGATTCATCGTCAGGTGCCTGGTGATATGATTAAGTCCATTGAGAATTTCTACGAGACGTGCGGATTTATCCGGTATGCCAAGTCCGAAGCTTTTATGGCGAGCGCACAAGAGATGATGGGTCAAATAGAACGGATCTTGAAGGAGAAAATATGAGACTTAAGCTGGCTATGTTGACAGCACTTCTCTTGGCTTGTTCATCGGTGTGGGCTGATGAGGCAGTCGTGAGCACGTTTCAATCTGCGAATGAGGCTTATCGACATGCTCAATTTGAAGAAGCGTTCAAAAAATACGAACAAGCAGCGCAAAAAATTAATGATGCGAATGTGTACTACAATATGGGTAATGCGGCATTTAAGATGAATAAAGTAGGGCTGGCTATCTTGAATTATGAACGTGCCCGGCAGCTGAACCCGCGCAATCGGGACATTTTGGAAAATCTCCAATACGTACAAAGCGGTCTGGAATACAAAGTCGAAGATAAAAGAAGTTGGTTTGTCAGATGGAATGATCAATTGCTTTCTTGGGTAAAATTGCGGGAATTTGGTTATGCGCTCTTAGTCGTATATATTCTCTTGTTGGGACGCGGATGTTTAGGGCTCATTTTAAAGAAGCAATTAACGTTCAAAAGTTTTGATCGATTTTTAATTATTTGTTTGATTCTGATAGCGATTGGAATGGGCTTAAAATATTTCAACCAACAAATTCGCCAAGATGGCGTGGTGATCGAGCCTAATGTGAAAGTACATTTTGGGCCGTCTGACGATGATCGGGTTGCCTTTCGGTTAAATGAGGGAATGCAGGTAGATGTGATCGATAAAAGTAATGATTGGTATCGGATTTCACTCGTGAACGGCGAAATCGGATGGGTTCATAGGAAAGGGCTTGGATTGGTATGACCAATTATCATTTTCCTGATCAACATGGATTGTTTGATCAATATGGCGGACGTTTTGTGCCTGAAACACTTGTGTACGCGCTCGATCAACTCACCAAAGCTTATCGAATCATTAAAAAGGATCGAAGCTTTCAAAGAGAGTTAGCGATATTGTTACGCGATTATGCAGGCCGCCCGACCCCTTTGTACCATGCAAAGCGGTTGAGTCAAAAGGTGGGTGGGGCGCAAATCTATTTTAAAAGAGAAGATCTGTGTCATACCGGTGCACATAAAATCAATAACGCAGTTGGGCAGGGTCTTTTAACAGTTCGGCTGGGCAAAAAAAGAATTGTAGCGGAGACTGGCGCGGGTCAGCACGGCGTCGCAGCAGCGACGGCGGCTCGGTTGTTTGGCTTGTCTTGCGATGTTTACATGGGTGCCGAAGATGTGAAGCGCCAAGCGCTTAATGTTTATAAGATGAAATTGCTGGGCGCTTCCGTCATTCCGGTTCATTCCGGCTCCCGGACATTGAAAGATGCGACGAACGAAGCCATCCGGGATTGGGTCACGCATGTAGATGATACGCACTATATGATCGGATCAGTGGTAGGACCGCATCCATATCCGGCATTGGTCAGAGATTTTCAAAGTGTAATCGGCAAGGAATTAAAAATCCAAATGAAAAAACAACTCAAGAAATTACCCAAAGCCCTGATTGCTTGTGTGGGCGGCGGCAGCAACGCCATGGGGTTCTTCTATCCGCTCTTAAGTGCGAAAATAAAAATGTACGGGGTTGAAGCGGCCGGACAGGGTATTCAAACCAAATATCATGCAGCCACACTGGGCAAGGGTTCGGTTGGTATCTTGCACGGGATGCGCAGCTACTTACTTCAAAATAAAGAAGGACAGGTTTTGGAAGCTCACTCAATTTCAGCCGGACTGGATTATCCATCTGTTGGCCCCGAACACGCGCTTTTAAAAGATTTAAAGCGGGTCACTTATACGTCTGTTACTGATCAAGAAGCGGTTAGGGCATTTCACGAATTAACCCGCACCGAAGGGATTATGCCGGCTTTAGAAACGGCACATGCCGTTGCTTTTGCGATGAAACTTGTGAAACGAATGAACCGAAAAGACAGTGTGGTTATTTGTCTGTCCGGACGCGGCGATAAAGACATTGATACCATCAGGAAATTTTCATGAATGCGCTAGAAAAGAAAATTATGCAGCAGCACAAGCAAAAGAAAAAAATTGTTTGCGCTTTTTTGACCTTGGGATATCCCACACTTCAAGCAACCGAAAAACTGATCATTGAATTTGACAAACTGGGAGTTGATGTGATTGAAGTGGGATTTCCCTTTTCGGATCCGCTGGCGGACGGTCCCACCATTCAAGCGTCATCTGATTACGCATTGGCACGGCACGTCAAGTTTCAGGATGCCGTCCGGCTCGGGAAGCGATTACGGCAGAAAAAATGCCAAATACCGCTTATCTTCTTCTCTTATTTCAATCCCATTCATCATCACGGCGTTCTTCCGACAGCCCGCTTGCTCAAACAGGCCGGTTTTGACGGTGTGATTATTCCTGATTTACCGCCTGATGAGAGCAAGATGTATGAAAAAATATTTCGAAAACAAAAAATGTCGTTGGTTTACCTTATTGCACCGACGACAACGCCGCTGCGAAGCCGTTGGATTGCGCAAAAATCAAAACCATTCATTTATTATGTGTCTTTGCGAGGTGTGACGGGGGCACGAAAGCAATTAGACAGTCGTTTGGCGGAACAAGTTCGCTCGTTGAAACGTTTAACCCGAAAGCCGGTTTTGGTTGGTTTTGGCATTTCGACAGAGGCGCATGTTAAGCAAGTGAGCCGATTTGCGGACGGCATCATTGTTGGGAGTGCGATTATTAAACATTTAAGTAAGGGGCAGAATCGCTTAAAGCGTACCGTCTTATTTATGAAACGTCTTCTCAAAGCGGCTCGTACGTCATGACGTGTTTGGGTGTTGATTACGGCGAACGCCGTATCGGTTTCGCGGTTTCTGATGAATTGGGAATGACGGCGGATCCGCTGATGACCTTATCCTATCGGGAGGCGGCGGAAGTTTGGAAAAAAATGACGGAACTGCTTCGAGAATTAAATATTGACATGATTGTGGTAGGTATTCCGAAACGGACCAGCGGTGAAGAGGGGCCGGAGGCAAAGAAAGTTCGTGCGTTTATTGAAGAATTAAAGCACCATATTCAATGCGCTGTTGAAACATGGGATGAGCGATTTTCATCACGCGAAGCTGATCGACTCTTACAAGAGCTTGAGATATCACCCGCGCGTAAAAGACAGAAACGGGACGCAATAGCGGCTAAGATTATGCTGCAAAACTATCTTGATTTTAAACGAATCCAAGGTCAATCATGTACCAACTGACACAGCTGCCCAGCGGGATCAAAGTGGTGAGTGGTTTAATGCAGGGACGGCAATCCATCGGCATCGGCGTTTGGGCGAAGGTAGGAGCGCGTTTTGAGAATAAGAAAAACAGCGGCATTTCACATTGTTTAGAGCACATGCTTTTTAAGGGCACAAAACACCGATCAACCCGAAAAATTAAGGAAGATGTGGAAGGGGTGGGCGGTGTGATGAATGCTTTTACGAGCGAAGAGTCAACTTGCTATTTTGTTAAAATCACAAACGAACATCAAGAGCAAGCGTTTGACGTTTTGGCTGACATGGTAAATCATGCCAGCTTAAAGGCCGCGGAATTTGCGCGTGAGAAAACCGTGATTCTAGAAGAAATTAAAATGTATCTTGATTTACCGTCACACCAAGTACATGAACTCATTAACGAGTTGATGTGGCCCGAACAACCGCTTGGCCGGCCGATTGCAGGCACTGAATCATCTGTGACAGGCATTCAGGCGCAGGATCTAAAACGGTACATGGGGCTTTATTACAAGCCGCAAAACTTAGTCGTGTCATTCTGCGGCCAATCTCCTCATGATGAAGTGTGCGATTGGGTAAAAGACAGGTTTCAGCATAAAGGTGCTTTTCGTGCCCAATCGTTTTTAAAAGCTGAGTCCAGTCAAAAAAAGCCGCGGTTTCATTTGCTCAATAAAAAGACGGAACAAATGCATTTTGTCATTGGGTTTCACGGACTCTATAAAAATCATCCCCACCGTTACCAGCTGGGTGTGCTGAATGTTATTTTGGGAGCCAATATGAGTTCCCGCTTGTTTGAGGAAGTGAGAGAAAAAAGAGGTCTGGCTTACGAAATAAAATCTGGCTTGGCTTTTTTTGAAGATACCGGCGCCGTAGGTATTTCGGCCGGTGTCGAACCTAAGAAAGCGGCGCTTGCCACGCGTGTGATTATGCGCGAACTTAAGCGGCTCAAGCAGACTTTGGTTTCACGGGATGAATTACGGCGTGCCAAGGACTACTATATCGGTCAATTGCGGATGGGTTTGGAAGACACGTTAGATCATATGCTTTGGATTGGAGAGCGCTGTCTTTACCGCAATGAATTACCGGATCAAAATAAAATTATTCAGGAAATAGAAGCGGTGAGCGCTGACGATGTTCAAATATTAGCAAAACGCCTTTTTCGAACGAAAGGTGTTAACCTGGCTTTAATTGGCCAGTTTGATAAATCGTTTGAGAAACAAATGCAGCAGGAGTGTGACTGTGACTAAATGGCATCAGGCAGATCGAGTTTTGATTGCACCCAGTATTTTATCTGCCAATTTTTCAAAACTGGCTGCTGAAATCCAGGAAGTTGAGCAAGCAGGGTGTGATTTGATTCATGTGGATGTGATGGATGGGCATTTTGTTCCCAATCTGACGATTGGTCCGGTGGTGGTCAGCGCAGTCAGACAAAGCACAAAACTGCCTTTGGATGTTCACTTGATGATCGATGATCCTGGTCAATATGTTGAAGAATTTCGAAAAGCCGGAGCTGATTGGCTGACCATTCATGTTGAAATTAAAGGTGACGTGGCGGGCACCTTAAAAAAAATACGTCAGCTGGGCGCTAAACCGGGCATTTCACTTCGGCCGAAGACAAATTTAAGTGCCCTTAAACCTTATTTGTCACTGGTTGATTTGGTTTTGGTCATGACGGTAGAGCCTGGATTCGGCGGACAAGCTTTTATGCCGGACATGCTGGCTAAAGTTAAAGAATTAAAGAAGGGCTACAAAGGTCACATTTCAGTTGATGGTGGAATTGCGGCGGCTACCATTCGCCAAGCCAGGAAAGCAGGTGCAAACCTTTTCGTGGCAGGGAGCGCTATTTTTGGAGCAACTGACCGGAAAAAACAAATTGATGAATTGCGACGTCTGGCAGGGTGATCGATGGACGTTGCAAAAATTAGAAACTTCTCAATTATCGCCCATATTGACCACGGTAAGTCCACATTAGCCGATCGGTTTCTTTTGCTCACCAAAGCCATCTCTGAAAGAGAATTTCACGCCCAATTCCTGGATGATATGGATCTGGAGCGTGAGCGCGGCATTACAATCAAATCGCGTGCTGTGAGAATCAATTACAAAGGTTACCAGTTAAATTTTATTGACACGCCAGGTCATGTCGATTTTACTTACGAAGTCTCGAAGAGTTTAGCCGCATGTGAAGGCGTTATTTTGCTGGTGGATGCCGCACAGGGGATCGAAGCGCAGACAATGACTAATTTGCATTTAGCCATGGAGCAAAACCTCACCATCATCCCTGTAATGACAAAAATTGATTTACCAAGCGCAGAGCCGGTAAAAGTCAAAAATGAAATCTGCAGCGTCTTATTGATTGATGAGCATGAAATCTTAGCGTGCAGTGCTAAAAGCGGAGAAGGCGTTTCAGGCGTGTTGGATGCCATCATTGAACGCATTCCTCAGCCTAAAGGAGATCCTGAAAATCCGCTTCAAGCACTTGTGTTCGACTCAAAATATGATACTTATCGCGGCGTGGTTACGTATTTCAGGGTGATTGATGGGAAAATAGAATTAGGTAAACCTGTCAAGTTTATGCAGACAAATCAGACCTATCTGGTTGAAAGTCTTGGCGTTTTTACGCCGCACGAAAAACCCATTGATCGCCTGGGACCGGGAGAAGTCGGATTTTTTTCAGGCAATATTAAAGAAGTATCCCATGTGCAAGTCGGTGATACGATTACCACCCCGGAACGCCCGTGCCAAAAACCACTGCCAGGCTACAAAGAAGTAAAGCCCATGGTGTTTTGCGGCTTATATCCTGTCAACGCTAAAGATTTTATTACACTCAGAGAAGCGCTTGAGAAATTGAAACTGAACGACTCTTCTTTTTCGTTTGAACCCGAAACTTCTTCCTCGCTTGGGCTGGGATTTAGGAGCGGATTTTTAGGTTTGCTGCACATGGATATTATTCGAGAACGATTGGAGCGTGAATTTAATTTAGATTTGCTTGTAACGGCCCCTAACGTGGTTTGCCGAATCGTAAAAACCAATCACGAAGTTTTGTTTTTAGATAACCCGACTAAAATGCCGCCAATGCAAAATATAGAAGTGATTGAAGAGCCTTACATCAAAGCTCATATTGTGATTCCAGGCAGTTCGCTGGGTGCTGTTATGCAGCTTTGTCAGGAAAGACGCGGACAGTATTTAAGCACCGAATATATCGATCCAACGCGGGCTATTTTGGTTTACGATCTGCCTTTTTCAGAGGTGTTGGTCGATTTTTACGATAAAATTAAATCGATTACCAGCGGCTATGGTTCCTTAAATTATGAATTTATCGGTTATCAACCTTCCGACATCATTAAAATGGATATTTTGATTAATGGCGATCCGGTCGATTCATTATCCATCATCACACACCGTGACAAATCCTATTACAAAGGCAAAGCCGTAGCGGAGAAATTAAAGGAAGTGGTACCGCGTCAATTGTTTGAAGTTGTCATTCAGGCTGCGATTGGGTCAAAGATTATTGCAAAATCTGTTGTGAAACCGCTTGGGAAAAATGTGACAGCTAAATGTTATGGGGGTGATATTACCCGCAAGCGAAAGTTATGGGAGAAGCAGAAAGAGGGAAAGAAAAAAATGAAACGAATCGGCAAGATTGATTTGCCTCAAGAGGCTTTTATGTCCATTTTAAAACTCGACTAAGGATTTTATGACTATCTATATTCCCGTCATTATTATTGCCATTCTAATTATTTATCGGCGCACCATTTGGAACGATCTTGTTTTTTTAAAACAAGATCCAAAAGCGTGGACTTTTCACAAGTGGAAAGAGTGGGGCGAACCATTTGTTGTTGCCGTCATTCTAGCGGTTATTATCCGCACTTTTATCATCGGTCCCTACAAAATCCCAACCGGATCAATGCGGCCGACTTTAATCGAAGGCGACCGCATTTTTGTCGAAAAAGTAACATATCGTTTTCATGATATGAAGCGGGGCGATGTCATCGTATTTAAATACCCGCTTGATTCCAAGAAAGATTTTGTTAAGCGCTTGATTGCATTTGGCGGTGAAGAAGCAAAGATTAAGGACGGACAAGTTTATATCAATGATGTTCTGATAGATAGCAACGAAAGTATCCAGAAAAATTATTACTACAATCGCAATGACTGGCAATATGGCAAAGAGGGGATGGCTATCCGAGTGCCGGATGACTCGCTCTTTGTCCTCGGTGATAACAGTGCTCATTCGAGCGACAGTCGCAACTGGGGATTTGTGAAGAAACGAGACGTGATTGGAAGAGCGGTTGTCATTTGGTGGCCGCCGAACAGAATCGGAAAAATTCACTAAAAATATGAAGAAAAGTACTAAGTTTTTGATTGATTCTGCCGTTATAAACTTACACGGGAATTTTCTATGTTACAACATGAACTGTTTAATGAAAGTCAAGCTGGTTTACAAGGCAAAAGAGTTACTTCATTCTTTTCAGAGAACAAACTGGTTATTGGCTTTGATAAGGTTATTCTGTTATCCATCGGCTGTCTGATTCTGTTTGTGCTTGTATACTCATTTGGTTTTGAGCGGGGGCGAAGAGCGGCAGAGCATCACTTTAAGGCTTTAACGGGTAACGTTGAGACCATTCCTTTAATGAAGGCGCCACAGCCTACGGTAGCAACCCCAAGTGAAACTTTACCCATTCGCCAGGAAACATTAAGTGATGAAGCTGTTAATCAGCGCAGTGTTGACGCCATCCGGATGACGATCAAATCAACTGCGCCAGCCGAAATAACCCCCAATACGGGCAAGTACACCATTCAGGTTGCAACCATTTTAAGCCGTGAAAAAGCAGACAAAGAAATTGACCGGTTAAAACGTAAAGGTTTTGAAGCATTTGTTATTGAGCGGGGACGGTTCTTTGAGGTGTGCATTGGATCATATCCCTCACTCACCCAAGCCAAATCTCTTCTGCGGCAATTCCACCACGAAGGCCCGTATTTCGATGCTTTTCTCAGACCAAATCCCAATTATATGGGCTAGGTTCTTTCCGTAAGTTATTTATTTTAAAATAGTTATGTCATTTTTGAGGGAAGATAAGAATTTACTGAAAGTCGTAATTTACCTAGCTAAAATTGATGTTAACCGCTATAATAACCACACTTTTTCGGATTGTAATGTTCATTAGTTCTAAGGAGTCATTATGTCGCAACATCCAAGTTTAAGGGTCTCGAGCGTTGGCGCTAAACACCGAAATGTTTTCAAGAGACATGAAAAAATAAAAAAACTGCAAGAAAACGAAAATTGGTTAGAGCATAAAACTGCTTTTAAATTACCGAAAATTAAATCGGTCAAAGTGAAGGTTAAGAAAATCAAAGCAGAAAAAGCTGAAGGAGCTGAAGGCGAAGCCACAGCACCGGCAGCGGCTAAACCAGCGGCAGAAGAAAAGAAAGCCAAGTAACCGGACGGACTAGGTGTGAAGGTGAATATTCGGGCGTATCAACCAGAGGATGATGGTGCCATTCAAGGCTTAATTGCGGACATCATGGATAAAGAATTTCCGCAGACCAAAGCGGCTTATCCCATGGATGATTTAACTCATATTTCCACGGTGTACGGCGGTCCGGGAGATGCTTTTTTTGTAGCGGTTGACCACCACCAAATTGTTGGAACGGTTGCCGTCAAACACGAAGATAAAAGGGTGGCGCTTTTGAGACGTATTTTTGTTGCACCAACTCACCGAAACCAAAAGTTAGGCATCGGTCTCATTGAAAAAGCCATTCAATTCTGTAAAGATAACGGCTATCAGGAACTCGTTTTCAGGACCTCAAGTAAAATGGATCGGGCGATCCGGCTCTGTCAGAAAAAAAATTTTCAGCAGCGTGCCAGCCTTGAAATTGGCGGATTGGAACTTTTGAAATTCGTGCTTTTCTTAGGGAACGGCGAAGCAAAATCATAATCAGAAGCAGGTGATTTATTCATGTGGTTTATTTTTAAGAAAAAGAACAGTAATGCTCCCTTAAAAACATTAAACGAGCAGGAAATACAAGAAAAGTTGTATGGCAGGTACCATCAGAAACAAAAGGCAAGCAATCATTTTGGCACGCTTGGGAGTTCTGATGAGACGTTGACGTTATCCGCTGATAATCAAATTAATCTGCAAACAAAAAAAGAAAATAAAACACGTCCCGCCAATACGGCTGTTCTTGACTTGCCGAAGGTTGCCAAAGCTGAAACGCCGCCCAGCCATAAAACGTATTCAATCCCGTTGGCACCCACTCCCATTAAAACAACCCCAAACCTGTGGGGTTATGTGCGAGATTTGACCAACCGGATTTTTTCGCTCTTCTCGTGGCGTTATACAGTCGCCGCAATGATTTTGCTTGCCGGCATTGGCTTATTAAGCCTGATTCCTTGGGACAAATTTAAATCCCGTGAAATGCCGCCTCCTGTGATTCAGCGTGACCGCGCAGTTCTCAGGACGCCTATCCCGCAAGAAACGCAGACGCCGGCTGTTGTTACCAAAATACCTGCCACTGCGGAAAATCCTGATAAAAAAGCAACCGCAGAAGAAAGTGCACAGGGAAGTAAGGTAGAAGAAAAAGCACAACAAACTATTTCCACGGAGACCGAAAAACAGGCAATCTCTGAGGCTCAAGGAAAAAACATGGGCGAACCTCCGGTTTCTGACGTTTCTTCTGCCGCAGCGACTCAGAAATCCTACACCATACAAGTTTGTACTTATGTGCAGGAAGCAGATGCTAAAATGCTTGTCGAAAAACTGGAGACTGAGAATCTTCCGGCTTTTTATCAAGAATCGGGGAATACTTCAGGCGCCAGCGCAGGCCGGCAGTTTTACGTTGTGTTTTTGGGAAAAGACAAAGGATATTCTGAAGCAAAAGAACGATTAGCCGCGTTTAAGAAGCTTTCTGTTTCGAAAGATTTTTCCGACGCATTCATTCGAAGGTTATAGTTATGTGGCAGGGATTTGAAGGGCGTCAATTTCCTCGTATCCAAACCGATTGCCGAATCTACATTACCAAAGATACGCATCATCAGCCCATCACGGCACGCACAGAGAATATTGGCGCAGGCGGGATTTGCGTTTTGCTGGATGAACCGCTTCCCAAACTGAGCATGGTCAATGTGAAATTAGACATCGATGACGGCGGACAACCCATTTCATGTGTGGCGCAGGTAGTTTGGACAGTTGAGCGGAAGGAATTTAATGCCAAAAAGAAACTGCACGATATCGGTATGTCCTTCATTGATCTAGACGACGCTTCTAAACGACGAATTGAAGAAATTATCAAGACAACAACCAATTAATTCAGCGCACCATGCCCAGTGAATGCTCCTTTGATATTGTTTCCGAAGTCAATCTCCAAGAAATTGATAATGCTGTCAATCAAGCGATGAAAGAGTTGAAAAATCGTTTTGACTTTAAAGGGAGCAAGAGCGAAATCACCTTTAATCGGAATGAAAAAAAGCTATCAATATTGGCCGATGACGAATTAAAGTTGAAGAGTTTGAAAGATGTTCTCAGCACGCGCTTGGCTAAACGGTCAGTTTCAATGAAAGTACTGCAATACGGAAGTGAAGAAAAAGCTTTGGACGGCATGGTCCGCCAGAGCGCTGAGATCATTCAGGGGATTCCTCAGGAGAAGGCGAAAGAACTGGTTCGCATGATCAAAGACATGAAGTTAAAAGTCCAGCCAAGTATCCAAGGCGAAAAAATTCGTGTTAGCGGTAAGAATAAAGATGATTTACAGGTCGTTATGCAAATGGTTAAAAGCGCTAATTTGTCTATTGCAATTCAGTTTGATAACTTAAGAAGCTAAATTTTTTTTATCTTATTTATGTATAATAATTATATTCATAATAATTTTAAATAATATAATTTATTATTTTATCTGTAAAAATGAGATCGGAAGGCAATAAAAAAAAGTTTTATAAAACCTCTTATTAACTAAAAAAAACCGCTCATCTATTGTATTACCTGAAGGCTATGCTATACTCAAAATAACAGCAGCAACAAAAAGTTTTTGAAAATCATATCAATCTATCATCACAATTGCCGTTACATTAACAGCAAGGTTAGAGGAGAAACCAAACATGGATAAAGAACGAAGGCGCTTTAAACGGTTCGATGCTTTTATGAGTGTGAAGTGCGGTTTACCAAAAGCAACCGAAAAAGAATTAGCGCTCAGTCTCACGAAAGATATTTCTCGTGAAGGTTTGTGTGTTA
Source organism: Candidatus Abzuiibacterium crystallinum (assembly GCA_002787155.1). GTDB lineage: Bacteria > Omnitrophota > Omnitrophia > Omnitrophales > Abzuiibacteriaceae > Abzuiibacterium > Abzuiibacterium crystallinum. Next base: position 49,695 of record PCVY01000047.1, read on the forward strand.
ACTCTAATACCAGCTTCAGTCACGGCAGTGTTGTGAATCTTGAAATTAATCTCCCGGATGACCCGCGTCCTATCCGTTCTTCGGGCAAAGTAGTTTGGTCGAAAATATCGAGCCAAGAAGAAGGGATTGATTACGGTATTCAGTTTGTCAACATTGACCCGATTGATAAATTTAGGGTGCTGGATTTTGCCTACAATCATTGGCTTGAAACCAAAGTCAATGACTTTGCTGATCCTGAAGATGTTACAAAATTGAATTAAGCCTTCACTAACCGTTTCCATCAGGTAAGTTTTCCACCTTATTTAGTTATATTTCTACGTTAAACAGCCGATAATCATATCAAGATAACTAATTGATCTTGAGGATGAAATGGCTTGGTTTAATTTCTTACGAAAAACTCAGACAAAAACAGATTACGAAATTAGTCTGTTCCCCATATTTTCTGAATTAACACCCGCCGAAATTAACGTTGTTCAATCAAAAGTTCGTTTGGTTGAATTTAAAAAAGGCGAGACGATTTATAATAAGGGAGAAGAATCGGACGGATTTTATTTGATCCTAAGAGGCCGCATTGTTATTTTGAAAAGCGACCGGCAGGTCATTAACCATCTTCATGCAGGCGACCATTTTGGCGAAACATCGCTCTTGGCAGGACGTCCGCACAGTGCCACAACCGAGGCTCAAAATGATTCAATCCTGCTTAAAATTGCCAAAAAAGATTTCCTTCTCCTCTTAAAAGAAATTCCGTCGCTCAGTTTAAACATTAGTCGAACGTTAGGAAGTCGTTTGACAGGCACCCTGGATGACCGGACGTTATCAGGCGAGTCAAAAATCATCACTTTTTATCATTCTGTGCCAGGGATCGGAAACTCCACTTTTGCAATCCACCTAGCGGCTGCTCTGAAACGGGAAACGCAAAAAAAAGTTATTTTCCTGGATTTTACTTCTCTGTCAGATAAACGAAACGGTAATCAGCCTTTTAAACGTGCCAAGCATTTTCAATTATCCGATTTTGAAGTAACTAATACCCACAAAATCGAACAAGCCATTGTGAAAGACCAGGCTAATTTTCATGTTTTCAAATTGGGCGACGAGCGAATCGAAAAAGACATCGAAAAAGATTTACCGCGGCTCATTTCATATTTTTTAAGCCATTACCATTTCATTTTAATTGACTTGCCCGTCATTGTGAATCCGCTGGTCCGAAAAGCCATTCAGCAGGCGGACATTCTTTATTTTCTGATCGATGAAGATTTGAGAGGCGTCCGAGAGGTTATCGAAAAGATTAAAGAATTTAGATTGTCTTTTGGATTTACGGAAGATCAATTTAGGTTAATCTTGAGAGAACGGAAACAGCAGCCAAAGCTGCAGGCTTTCTACGATGAATACTCAGATGAGACCTTGCCGATATTTGCAACCTTGCCCGAAACCGAACTTTTTGATCAAAAATCTTTCACGGAGCAAAAACTGGAACAGACCGATGATGAACAGTTTTATTCCAAAACAATGCGTCATCTGGCGCGTGAGTTAGCAGGAAAGCTGGTGGGGCTGGCTTTGGGCAGCGGGGCTGCTTTTGGTTATGCCCATGTTGGCGTGTTAAAAGTTTTGGAAGAAGAGGGGATTAAAGTTGATATGATTTCGGGCTCTAGCATCGGTGCAATTATCGGCGGCATGTGGGCAGCGGGTATACCGGCAAAGCAGTTGATTGAAATTCTTTCAACGCTTGACCGAAAAACAACTTTTTTCAAACTATTCGGTTTTAGAGATTTATCAGCGGCTCATAAAGGATTTTTCAAAGGCGACCAAGTAGTCCGGTTCTTAAAACACTACTTAAAAGGCATTACGTTTCGTGATCTTAAAATCCCTACTAAAATTATCGCAACCAATTTGGCAACGGGTGCGCCGATATTGTTTGATGACGGCCCGCTTGTGACAGCTATTCGAGCCAGCATTTCAATTCCCGGAATTTTCAGGCCGCTCGCGATTGACAATAAATATTTAATTGATGGCGGGATTGCCGAACCGCTGCCGGTCCAGGTTTTGAATCGGTTTGGTGCTAAGAAGATTATCGCCGTCAACGTCCTCCAATCACCTGATGATCACTACCGCCGGAGCGTTCGAATTGAAGAAAAAAATAAAAAACTGGATGAAAGTATGAAAAAGCGAAATGCCCTCATCCGTACTTTTTATCACGAGCGTACCAAATTTATTAATAGACAAAGCGCTAACATTTTTAACGTTTTGATGAAGACCATTCAATTCATGGAATTTATCATGGCGAATGCCGCTGCCGAGCAAGCTGATATTACCCTTAATCCGGTTGTAACGGATGCGCACTGGGCGGAATTTTTTACGCATCGGAAATTTATTCACCGCGGAGAAGAAGAGGCGCGCCGCTGGCTGGATGACATTAAGGAACTTGTTAATGAATAAAAAGTTAAAATTAGGTGGTTTGACGGACGAAAATCACTATGTTAGACTTTGACCGTGGCAACCCCTAAAAACAAGAAAGGTTCATATTTATGAAATCAGTTGTCATTGTAGACGGGGTTAGAACTCCGCAAGGAATACTCGGCGGTGCGCTGAAGTCATTTACCAACCAAAAACTGGGTGAAATTGTTACCCGCGCTCTCCTCGAACGCACAAAAGTCAAACCGGAGCAGATCGAAGAAGTTATATTCGGCTGCGTTGGACAAGCCAGCGATGCGGCCAATGTGGCCCGTGTTATTAGCCTCATGGCAGGAATCCCGCACTCGGTGACAGCCTTTACGGTTGCGCGGAATTGTGCTTCCGGGCTTCAGGCCATTGTGTCAGCTTATCAAATGATTACGGGCGGCGAAGCGGATATCATTATCGCCGGCGGTGCGGAATGCATGTCGATGGCGCCCTATGTGAATCGCGATCTTCGGTTCGGTAAAAAATTAAGACATTCCACCATGATAGATTCGTTATGGGAAGGGTTAACAGACCCTGTCTGTAAGATGATCATGGGAGAAACAGCAGAAAATTTAGTGGATGAGTTTAAAATTTCACGAAAAGATCAAGATGCATTTGCGATGATTTCTCATCAACGGGCTTTTCGAGCGACACGGGAAGGTAAATTTAAAGATGAAATTATCAAAGTCATAATTCCAAAAAAAGCAGCCGGAAAAGAAATGCCGCCCGAGACATTCACCGAAGACGAGGGTATTAACATGGCATTAACTGAGCAGATATTATCGCAATACCCGACGATCTTCAAAGAAAATGGATCTGTCACGCCGGGGAATTCATGTCCCATTTCGGATGGCGCAGCGGCTGTGTTGGTGATGAGTGAAGAAAAAGCAAAAGAACTGGGATTAAAACCGCTTGGTTATATTCGGAGTTACGCCTTTGCAGGTGTTGAACCGGAACGGATGGGAATCGGGCCTACCTGCGCGGTCCCTAAGGCTTTAAAAAAAGCAGGTTTATCACTCAAAGATATCCAGTTAATGGAGTTGAACGAGGCGTTTGCCGCGCAATTTATCGCTTGCGAGCAAGTAATGAAGTTTGATCGGAACATCGCGAACGTCAACGGCGGCGCCATTGCCTTGGGCCACCCAGTAGGGGCCACAGGCGCACGAATCACGGTGACGCTTTTGCACGAAATGAAACGGCGTAATTTAAATTTAGGACTGGCAACCATGTGTGTTGGCGGCGGACAAGGCGGCGCAATTATTATGGAGAGGAAGTAATCATGTATATCTACAAGGCGGGCGTGATTGGCGCCGGTGCGATGGGGGCAGAAATTGCACAGGTCATTTCCTATGCAGGATTGCCGGTGGTTTTAAAAGATGTGAACCAAGAATTGGTTGACAAGGGAATTGCTAAGATACGGGCTATTTATGACGGGCGCGTCAAAAAAGGAAAAATGTCGCCGGAAGATGCCGAAAAAAAAATTGCGCTTGTTATTCCATCCACAGACAACAATAGTTTTAAAGATGTGGACATCGTCATTGAAGCTGTGCCCGAGAAAATGGCCATCAAGCAAAAGGTTTTTCAAGAAGTTCAGGATATCGTACCTGAAACGGCCATTTTAGCGACAAACACCTCAGCGTTGTCGATTTCTGAATTGGGATCGGCGACGAAACGGCCTGGCCGAGTCGTGGGCATGCATTTTTTCTATCCTGCGCATGTTATGAAGCTGATCGAAGTCATTCCCGGCTTAGCCACCGAAGAAGAGGTGGCGGCAGATGTTATGACATTCTCTGAAACATTGCGCAAGATTCCCGTCAAAGTAAATGAGTGCGCTGGTTTCTTAGTCAACCGGCTCTTAATGCCCTATCTCAACGAAGCTGCTTTCTGTCTACAAGAAGGGGCAGCAACTGTAGAAGAGATCGATCAAGCCGCTGTCGCGTTCGGTTTACCAATGGGTCCATTTACATTGGTAGATAATTTGGGCTTGGACATTTGCTATGATGTTGTGCAGGTCTTGCTCAATTCATACGGCAGCCGGATGAAACCTGCGGAATTGTGGATGCATTTCTATGAAGCCAAACGATTTGGCCGGAAAACAGGAGGCGGTTTTTACCCATATGAAGATACGGATACAAGCAAGATCAAAGCGCTCATTTCAAAAGCACAGGCAACATCGCCTAAGAAAAATACAAAATTCAGTATTGAGCGATTAATCTATCCAATGGTCAATGAAGCGATCATGTGTGTCGAAGAGCATGTTTCGACAGCGGCTGATGTCGATTTAGCCATGCTGGCAGGTGTAGGCTTCCCACAAGAGAAAGAGGGAATTCTGCATTATGCGGATGCGACCGGTTTAGACAAAGTGTTGGCCGAGTTGATGGCCCTACATGAAACTCATGGTGATCGATTCTGGCCTGCAACAAGTTTGCGCCGCTATGTTGCTGCCAAATTTTTGGGTAAAAAAGCAAGCCGCGGTTTCTTTGAATACAGCACATAACCAAAAGGTGATTTATGGGGGATGACGGAAAAAAAGTAAAATTCAAGCTGGATGAAAATGTGGGTATCATTACGATCGATAGACCGCCTGTCAATGCGTTAAGCAGTGAAGTGATGCAGCAACTCAATGAAACGCTTGAAAAATGTTTAAGCGATTCAAATGTTAAAGTGATGGTTATTACGGGCGCCGGATCGTTTGCATTTGTGGCAGGTGCCGATGTAAAAGAAATTAATGGCATTTCGGATGCCAAAGAAGGTGCTCGATTAGCAAGTGAAGGGCAGGCTATTTTAAAGAAGATTGAAAGTTCAAAAAAACCGGTAATCGCTGCTATTAATGCGGTTTGCCTGGGCGGCGGGAACGAATTGGCGCTGGCTTGTCATCTCCGCATCGCATCAGACCGAGCAAAATTTGGCCAGCCCGAGATTAATTTAGGCATCATTCCCGGATTTGGCGGGACGCAAAGACTCACAAGGCTTTGCGGGATTGCTAAGGCCCGCGAGCTTTGCTTAACGGGTGATATGGTAACCGCACAAGAAGCGCTTCGAATCGGGCTGATAAATAAAATGGTACCGGACAGTGAGGTGCTAAAACAATCTGTCGGGTTAGCAAAGAAAATTGCAAAGAAAGGACAGCGAGCAGTTCAACTGGTCCAGCAAGTGATTACGGAGGGATTTTCAAAAACCTTGGATGAGGGCTTGGCATTGGAAGCACAGTTGTTTGGCGAGGTTTGCACCACCCAAGATAAAAAAGAAGGTGTACAAGCATTTTTAGAAAAAAGACAACCTAATTTTACTGATTCCTAAGAAAAGGCAGGGTGTTTTACCGCATGAGGCAACAAGCAAAATTTGAAATTTTTTTCATCATTTGTTTTGCAATGATCAGTTTAGGAGCCGGGCAAGAATTTCAATGGCCTTGGCAAAAAAAGCAGGCAAAACAAGAAGAAAAGAAATTACTGGTTCAGCATACCGCACGAACCCTATCGGATCAAAATGCGCAGCCGGAGGAACCAAAAGAAAAAGAGTCTGTTCGTTCTGAGAAAGAAGAAACAGCCGTACAGGTAAATCCGATCGCAGCAGCGCGGCCTGTCGCGGCAATCCCAAAGCCGCCGCCCACACGACCCATTTTTGATTCGCCTGAACAGGAAATCAGTAAAATTCAGGACGACTTAAGTCATTTAACGAAACAGTCACAAGCCATTCAAGCTCAGGGGATAGCAGACCGGCAAAAGCTTCAATCCATCATGGAGAAAGTGCGGATTCAGCAGAAATTGCTTAAGAACTTGCAGCCGCCGACTGCGCAATTAAAAACACCAACCAGCAGCGCTGAGGAAGTATTGCGCAACACAAAAGTAAGATTGATTGCGGAGGATGTGAAAAAAACGCAGGCAGATTTGGAGCGAGTCGCAACGATCACACCAATCCGAACCAAAAACGTTCAACCCATCGTAGCAAAAAAGATTCAAACACACTAGCGTTATCAGAATGCGATGACAATCTTCCCAAGTGTCCCCCGCATGTTTCTGGCGAAAGCCAATCATTTAGCGAAACAAACTATCTTTAAATATAAACATCAAGGCCAATACCAAGATATCACCTGGTTTGAAGCGAGGGAACAAGTTGCCTTAGCCGCGTTAGGATTAAAGACGTTAGGAATTGGAGCAGGTGAGCGGGTCGCTATTTTGTCTGAAAATCGACCCGAATGGGCGATGGCCGATTTGGCAATTCTAGGGCTAGGTGCAAGCGATGTTCCGATTTACGCGACTTCCTCACCCGAAGAGGTAGCTTATGTCGTTCGTCATGCTGCTGCGAAAGCTATTTTTGTATCTAATGACGAACAATTACAAAAAATTATCCCGCAATTAAGCGAACTTCCCAGCTTGAAAACAATTATTATCTTTGAGGATGATGCCAATCGAGCGCCTCAAGTCTTTTCTTGGCTTGCTTTGCAGCAATTGGTCAAAGTGAGTGCTTCAGAAGCATTAAATGCTTTTGAGGATGAAGTCAAAAATGTGAAGTGTGATGATTTGGCCACCATTATTTACACGTCCGGAACAACCGGTCCGCCTAAAGGCGTGATGCTCACACATCAAAATTTCTTGATTAATTGTGAAGACGCAAAAGAAGCCATCCGATTGGGCCGAAATGACCAAACCTTGTCGTTTCTGCCCCTAAGCCATGTCTTTGAACGAATGGCCGGTTTTTATTTTCCTTTGATGGTAGGAGCGCCGATCGCATATGCAGAGAGTATGAACACGGTTCCGGAAAACTTGCTAGAAGTCAAGCCGACCATGGCGTGTGCCGTACCGCGCTTTTACGAAAAAATTTATCAAAAAATCATGACATCCGTCGAGCAGAGCACGCCTATCAAGAAAAAACTGATCAAATGGGCACTCACTGTTGGCTATGCCACCATTCCGTATCGCCTGAAGCGGTTAACGATGCCATCTTGGCTTTATTGTCAATATCAGATAGCCAGATTACTTGTTTTCAAGAAATTGAAGAAAAGTCTGGGAGGGCGCCTCACCCAATTTATTTCGGGAGGAGCGGCACTCCCCCGGTATCTGGGCGAATTTTTCTACGCAGCTGGCATCATGATTTTGGAGGGCTATGGATTGACCGAGACATCACCCGTTATTGCAGTGAATAGAGAGCAGCAATTAAAATTTGGGACTGTCGGGATACCGTTTCAGCATGTTGATGTCCGGATTGATTCGGAAACTAAAGAAATCTGTGTCCGCGGTCCCAGTGTCATGAGAGGTTATTACAAAAATGAAGCGGCAACGCAAGAAGTTATCCGCGATGGCTGGTTCCACACCGGAGACATTGGCTGCTTGGATGAAGAGGGTTTTCTTACCATTACTGACCGGATGAAAGATATCATTGTCACCTCAGGCGGCAAAAATATTTCGCCTCAAAACATTGAGAATACCATTTTAAAAAGTTCTTTTATTCAGCAAATGGTGGTGCTTGGGGATGGCCGCAACTATCTTGTTGCGCTCATTGTCCCTGATTTTACGGCCGTACAAGATTATTTGAAATTGGCACACTTATCTAAAGAACAAATCATTAAAGAGGAGAGGGTCAACAAACTGATCCAAGAAGAGATAACACGGCTCACCAAGACTTCTGCCGGTTACGAACAGATAAAATATTTTAGATTACTGCTTTCTGAATTCACACAAACGAGCGGCGAATTGACGCCCACTCTTAAAGTAAAACGAAAAATAGTTCAGAAGAAATATGCGTCTTTAATTGATGAGATGTACCAGACGGGCGCACAATGGAAATCGTGATGGGAAAGCGAGAAGGATTTTTTAATGCGCCTGACGGAACCGAGTTGTTTTACCAAACTTGGGAAAGAGATGCCGAATATGCCTGTTTGGTGTTTCATGGGTTTGGCGAACATTCCGGCCGTTACGCTCGATTGGTCAGTGCGCTTTCTGACCTTCCCATTTCATATTACGCCATGGATGTGCGCGGCCAAGGACGATCAGGCGGTGAACGTGTTTATGTGGAATCATTTTCGCAATTTATCGAAGATGCGCAATGTTTCCTGGATTATTTAACTGCCGACACTGAATTCAAACGGAAAAAACTGATTTTGTTTGGTCATAGCCTGGGCGGCGCAATTGCGCTACAATGGTTAAGTCAGAAAGCCAATCCTTGGATAGGTTTTGTTGCAACATCACCATGTTTTCAAGTCTATGGCATTTCATGGACCAAGCCGGCCAGAGGCTTGGTAAGGAAACTTAACCAAATATATCCGCATGCGGTGATAACAAATCCCGTGAAACCACGATTTTTATTTAAAAATGAGCAGCTGATGCGCGACTATTTAAAAGACCCATTGATTCAAAGGAAAATTACGATTCACATGGCGGATGAAATTATACGGGCTTGTGAATCCATTCAGTCTATGTCTTTCAATCTCAATGTACCGATGTTTTTTCTGGCCAGCGGGAATGATCGAATCGTTTCTTTGTCAGCGACACGCCATGTTTATGAAAAGACAGCGGCGCCGATTAAACGTCTATATATTTATCCGGAGCTATACCACGAAATTTTAAATGAAGAACAAAATAATGAGGTCGTGAGAGATCTGAAACAATGCTTTCAAACAATTTTAGGAGGTGGTTATGAAAACAATTAAAGCGCTGACACTTTGCGTATTAGCACTCATGATTTTGTCTGCCTGCGGGGAAACCGTACGGGGAATCGGCCGCGACATGTCGCGTATTGCGCATGGAACAAAAACTATTTTTGTTAGCGAGTAATAAGTCACAGGACCATGAAACGAATTCTCCCGGCAATCATCGCTTTATCCATTGTATTCAATGGGTGCGCTCAATATAAACGTCCGCCTTTGTTGATTAAGGTGCCTGAATATTACCAAAACTATTCACAGGCAGAGGAGTTATCGGTGGCGGTAGAACCTTATTTCAAGGAAGAAAAAGCGGTTTACCTTTTTAATAACCATCCATTAAAAAAGGGAATTTTACCCATTCTTTTAATTGCTTTTAATTACGGTGATCATGCATACGACATGTCTAAGGTGACTATTAGCATCATCCGAGACGATGGTTTTGAATATCAGCCCATGGTGCCTAAGAGGGTGGCGCGTGAAGTGTTAAAGAACACCCCCTTGCGTATGATCGGATGGGGATTTGCGGGGTTAATTGTCTTGAGCATACCGCTCTCCATGATGGCGGGAATCGACTCTTATCGGGCTAATAAAAACACAAAAGACGCCGTTTTGAATGAATCGATGAAAGTGAACCGGATTGATCCCAAGGAAGTGGTGGATGGTTTTTATTTTTTTAGGATCGCGGACAAAAGCAGGGAAGTAAAGGAAATATCGCAGCACCAATATCAAATCAAGATTACAGGGGTTGTCAATCAAAGCACTTTAAAAACATACGAGTTTGTATTGGGGTTGAATTAATAAAGGTGTTTTATGTCAGAGAAAGGTTTACATGTTTCGATTCCGGCATTTTATTTTGACAGGGAAAAACTGCTTCAATTAGCAAGAGATAATCACAACACTTTTACCCATGCTAATCCATTTCCGCACATTGTGTTTGACAATTTCATTCCCGTTGAACTTATCTCATTGTTAGCGGATGAATTTCCGCGTGTTGAAGAAGGTAAATGGACATTTTGGGGGCCTGGCGACACCATTCAGACGAAGCGGCAATTTGAGAAATTTGGCACATCGGATGAGACCCAATTTGGGCCATTTACACGGCATTTTATGATGCAATTAAATTCTGACACATTTTTGAGATTTTTGCAGATATTAGCAGGGATAGAGCACTTGATTCCCGACCCCAGTTTCAACCGATGCGGGATGCACTCAACTGGAATGGGAGGAAAATTGATGATTCATACCGATCAAAATCGGTACCCAATTGAAGGCCGTTTCCATCAAATTCTAAATGCGATTTTCTTTATTAATCCAGATTGGAGAGAAGATTATGGTGGTCATTTGGAGTTGTGGAACAAAGATCTCAGCAAGTGTGAAGCCAGCATACTTCCGATCGCTAATCGATTAGTTATCTTTGAAACTGGACGTTTTTCGTTTCATGGACATCCGAACCCAGTTACCTGCCCGCCGCATCGAAGACGCAATTCATTGGCGGTTTACTATTATATGTGGGACCGTCCAGAAGATGGGCGATATCAGGGTTATCAAGAAGGTGTTAACTGGTATGCAGTACGTCCCGAAGAGAAGCTTGTCGGAAAGTGGATTAAACTGAAGCGCATTATCAAGAAATTTGTTCCCCCTATTTTAATGCAGGTCTACGACAAAATCATAGGGAAAAAATAGTTTTAGCACACATTTTTGATATAATACTGCTTCTTTATTTGGGCCGGTAGTTCAGTTGGGAGAACGCCACATTCGCATTGTGGAGGTCAGGGGTTCAACTCCCCTCCGGTCCAGTTAATTCTTTATCATTTGTTCGAAAAAGTTTAGATATTCCTGTGCGCGTTGTTTCGAGTCATAACCCGAAAGCACAAAATACCTTACACGCTGTGCATATTGCAAGCGAAATTCTTTTTCATTAACAAAGTGCTCAATCGCAGCACACCAATTTTGCGGTTTATTTTCAACCGCAATACACGCATTTTGTTTGGCGATAAATTCAAAAATACCGACCTTACTGCAAATCGCAGGAACCCCAAAAAACCCTGCTTCAATTACTTTCAATTCGGATTTACAACGATTAAAGCGTGTATCAGCTAATAATGCCAGATTACCATTTAAAAGCCGAATTAAAGCAGGAAACTCCTGCCACGGGATGTTTTGAGTAAAAGCAATATTAGTGGCTTTTAAATTGGAAAGGGGCCCCTTTGGAGAGGTGCCGATAAGTAAAAAGGAGACTTTCTTATGAAGCGGATTCGGAAGCGCTTGGTAAATAGAATGAAACAATTCAAGATCAACTTGTTGTGCGTGTCCGGCAACCCATCCAAGAACGATGCGTTTTTCATTTTGCCATCGTGTGATTTGTTTAGCTGCTGAATGTGCCGCCAAAGATTTAATTTGAGCGCTCTGGTAACGATTAAAATCAATCGCATTGGGTATAACATAACAGGATGAATTAAAAGGACGCAATTCATTAGCGAGTTGGGCTGTGGTTGTGGAAACAAAATGAGATTGCTTTAGAAGTTCGGGGAGTAACGTTGAGTCAACGCCGGTGGGATATTCATTTTCATCAAGAAAAATAAAATCATCCAGATCGACACCCGTTTTCTTTCGCTTCGCCGAGTAGGTGAATAAGTTTTCGATTTTTTTCTGAAAAAATCCTGTCGGTAGATGGAGTTTCTTTAAATACCAT
>PCVY01000001.1:0-521 GCA_002787155.1 Candidatus Abzuiibacterium crystallinum
TAGTCCTAATGAACACTCAGAAGTTCGTTTACCAGCGGCCATCTATCACATGAAGGAATATCTCGCTGCTGCTCGTGCCGAGCTGAGAACATCCTCAGCTAATAGTCTTTTGGAAAGTGTTCAGCAAGAAATTTTACGTCTCTCAATTCCGTTCAATACCAAATGGCAAGGCGAAGCGTCAAGGGGTCCTTCTGGAGAAATAAGAGTTGTGATTGGATCATTGAAACGAGAGGAAGTTTCCCGGGCGGAAGCAATTGTGAGAACACGTACAAGTAATTGGCTCCGCAATCATACCACCTATCGCATTTCGCCTCGAACCTTTATTGAGCCGATGGATGACACAACACCGGATGGCAACCAACGTTTCATTCTTATTCTTGAACCAATTGATTCTGATGCAAAAGCCCACACCGAATTGCGGGAACAAGCAGCGTGGCCGAGTATTGCGGTCAATTTTAGCCAGTTTGAAGGCATTGAAAATTTACAAGTTTTGATTATCGGTGACCGATTTTGGGAGGGAG
>PCVY01000001.1:535-18632 GCA_002787155.1 Candidatus Abzuiibacterium crystallinum
GCAAGTTTTAAAGACGGAAAAGTGATTCATGTATATCGTGTGCCCAATTTTGAAGTCGCAAGAATCTGGCTGCTTGAAGACGCCAATCCCAAGCCGGAGTTGGTCGTTGTTTCTAATCAAGCAGATTTGAATCCTTCAGACGAGAGGCCCATGAAGGCTTTTTATGAATTGATGCAAGGTTCGCCTTACGCTCAATTAATAGCGAATGATACAGAAACCATTCAAAATGAAGATCAAATTCAAGAAGACAAGTTTGCTAGTACCGAAGCTCCTGAGCTTGCCACCATCATGATGCGATTGGCTGATAGCATTGATCGGGAGGATTTGAGGCTGGCTATTGGATTGATTGAAACTCTAAGGACATTTTCGTCCACTGATTTTCCGTCTGCTGCGCGGGCGTTCAATTATTATCTTGGCGGCGGTTCGGTGAAGACAACTCAACTGGTGCCGGATGGGCAAAGAAGTAAAATTGATCGGACAACCATACGCGTGGATGGGTTTAGAATTAAGATTTCAGACGGGTTGTTTGGATCGAAACCGCAGTATATCGTGGCGGAACGTGATCCAAAGACACAACAAATACATTTTAGAATGGAACCTACCCGCCAAAAAGGCCAAAAGACTTTAAGTGATGATCAGATTATCAGGATTATTTTCGACTCGCTGCGTGTCGTGGCTCGCAAAATGGAATTGCCGCCTTTTGAAACTGCAAAAACCAATACGCCTTTTCATCAAATGCGCGATGATTTTGCTAAGCAGTACGGCTTGACGGTGCCGGAATCGGACACCGCACAAAGACCTCGGACTGAACTTAGAGCATTTGAAACTGAAGATGACATCTTAACCGTTCTTGAAAATACTGATGCCGCTCAATGGGAAGCATTGGCGAATGCTTTGGTTGAACCTGCTCGCCAATTCAATAGAGGCTCTGATCTTGATGGATTGCCTATTTTGGAGTCTTTGGTTAATTTATTTCGACAAAGCCAAGTGGATCAGGATCATCTTATCAAACTCCCTTTTGGGAAAAATGTAGACACACAAACACAAGTGCTTGAATTATTTTGGGGGGTTCAATTTAACAAGTGGCGCGCGCAAAGTTTGAGACATGATGAAAATCTTGAGCATCTTGCCGGTCTGTGGGGGGCTTTACCTGATAGATTGAAACAAGTTTTTGTTGATTATATTGAAAAACGTTCCCAAGCGACTGTACCGGGTTCTTATGCGGCCTGGCAAAAAGCATTGACAGAATTTTTTGCCTTAGATGATGAAGGCAAAAGCGCCCTCATACGTTCCGAACTCCGAAATGATAATAGTTCTTTCTGGCGGGCAGTGGAAGGGCGAATCACCCAAGCAGAACTTGACGCTAATCGGCCTCCTCGCGAAACCGTTCAATTAGATGATCACACTACCTTGAGTGTGCCGGTCGATCAAGACGGTCGCGGTGAAATATCTTTAGGCGATAAAACCCTTGTGGTGGGACGGGATCGCAGTATTCCATCCGAAGTGGCACAAGCACTCAATGATGCTCATCGGTCACGGCCAAGACAACAGCGAGCTGAATTAAGAGACGATCGGATCATTCGTGAACAAAGCGAAATTGAATCGGCCATTGCTGCAATCAGCGAAGTGATGCAAGGTTATTTCCACGGTCAGGAAGATATGATTCCCTATGTGCTTCACCAAGTGTTGCTTGTGCTGGTTTCAGAGATGACTTTGGGAGGCGAAAAAGTGCGTGGTGTGGTGAGATGGTCGGTTAACCGCACAGGGACGGATCCCTATGTAGAACTCGCGGTTGAATTGCGTGTGGAAGGCGGGGTAGCAGCAACCATTCCGCTTTATTTAACGCCTACCCCAACCGGGCATACTGCCGCCATTAGCCTTGGGCTCCCGGAAGGTGTTTCACTGGTTCGAAAAGACACGGGTTCAATCCAAGATAAACGTTACACTGAGGCTTTATGGCAACATCTCATTCAACCAGGTCGATTTGGTGAAAACGAACGTATACTCTCTCAGCCACCCAATTTTACCGATCCCTGGAGGCTTGTGGGGAAAAACAGCCCAACCATGGGCGCCATTGTTTTCAGAAACGATCGTGTTCGCGCTGAATTGCGTCATGATTTCGAGCCCTTAGATTTTGATTTAGACCAACCCATTGACTTAAGCGCACAGCTTCATCGGGTTGTATTTCTACAGAACCTTGGTATGTATTTTTTAGCTAAATTCAAATCAGTCCTGACGCAGAACGCGACCACCACGGCTGATAAAACGTTTGCTTATCTCAAAAATTTAGATGAAACAATGCGACAGACAGCACAACGGGGAATGAACGTTGTCGACTTTGGCGAGTTTTCAGATTGGGCTCGTCGCATCCAAGCCATGTCTTTTTACCTCTATGGGGAAGTTTTAACCGAAGAAGAACTTATTACCAGATTAGATCGAAGAAACCCAAAGGATTTATATTTTCTTGATAATGCGGGCAGTGTATTTGCAGCTATGATTGAGCTTGTATTCACAGCGATTGAAAAGGAAAAATCTTTTACCTTTAGAGAGTTTTTGAAGGCTTATCGAAGTAACATCCAAGAATTCAGACGAATGTTAGCAAACGTTCAACAAATGAATCTGACAACAGGTGAGTTTGAATCTGCTGGCGATCACAGTCATGAACTCATTATTAATCCTGATGAAGATATTGATATGCTAAAGCGCGCGCTTAATATTGCTTTTGGGCACATGCCCGAGCGCACCGAGTTGCGCAGTGATTCGCATGAATCAAGAGGTCCTAAACGTATTCATGAAGCCAGATTGATTGACAATGCGCCAACCGTTGAAGAATTTAATGACGACCCAAGCGGACGGCGTCCAGCACCCCTCGTAGCAGCCATCGTGGGACGAAATGGGTTACGTCAAATTGACGAAAACGGTGGGCAAACCGTTGTTGCATTTGAACGCTCACACCCGGAACTGAGAATTGCACTAACGCCTGATCAGTTGATCGCTTTGGATGATCTTAAAGCATCCCAAGCAATTCCTGAAGAAGAATTGCAGCCCATTCAGAATACCATTAAGGCAATTCGTGATGTCTTCGAGTCTTCAAAACGTACGGAAGCAGATCAAACGATTGCTCGTCAGCGTTTCAATAGCTTTTTGACGCACGGGCGCGTGTTGGGAATTAATGCCAAAGGTGATGTGTATGAAAGTTCTCAAAACGTTCAAAATTTAGCGGCCGGTGTTCAAACGCGCGAAGCTTTAATCTTTCTGCCGGAATTTAATGATCAGTTAGGTGCCGCTTTCCGTCAAATTTTAGAAGCCGTGAGCGGCAGGCAGGAAGTGGTCATTTATTATGACAGTCCTGTGATGAAAAGTGCCATT
The DNA here is from genome assembly GCA_002787155.1 of Candidatus Abzuiibacterium crystallinum. Taxonomy (GTDB): domain Bacteria; phylum Omnitrophota; class Omnitrophia; order Omnitrophales; family Abzuiibacteriaceae; genus Abzuiibacterium; species Abzuiibacterium crystallinum. The sequence goes on from PCVY01000001.1 coordinate 3,905, forward strand.
CTTGATTTGATCGACGGTGTTTCGGGAGCCGAGCAGGTTCAATTTGTGCAAAGCGACGATCAAACCACGGATGTATTAACCACACTGGATGTTACACGCGCACATTTGATTGGATACGGCGATGAAGATAGGCGCTTAGGTGAAAATCTGGCAATTAGCTTAATACGTCAAAATATTGAAGCCATTCGGAATCAAGTCGCTAATCTCAATGAATTTTTTAATTTTCTCGGCCAAGCTGTAGCTCATATGACGAGTGAGTGGCAGGCAAACCTCCTCAGAGCCAAATCAGCGTAAAAGCAGTGGTCGGCGGCCAGTGTTCAGCGGTCAGTGATTGTTACACCTCAGTACATATCAGGGACGGCTCTCGCTGGCTAGCAAAGCAGAACCGAGTCTGGTTAAGCGGTTTTTAATTGCAGGCAACTCTGTGGTAAAAACCGTGCGCACCGCCACTTCTAATGCGCTGACACGAATATTCAATGATCTTAGCTTTTCTTTTACCTCGATCATTTCTTTGCGGAGCGGAAGGAGTGAATCTACTTTTTCTCCCACCAGACGGAAAAGCTCTCAACCAATGCGGCTACTTGGCGTGCTGAAAATGAATCTTCCAGGAACATGCGTGGGGTCAGACCCTCCTGGGTCTGACCCCAGTTCGGGCTAAAGCAATGAAATGACGAAAGAGGCGCTGTTGGACGGGGTCTTTTTCCTGTCGTTCGGGGTGCCATTGGACGGCAAATGTACGCGGCGGCCCTTCGAGCGCTTCCGGCATTCCGTCATCGGCATAGGCTGTAATCCGGAGGGATTTTCCCGGCACTTTCACCGCTTGATGATGCTGGCAGTGTACCATCATGGTTTTTTTCTTGAAAATCTTATAGTAAAGCGAATCTTCCTGCAGGTAGACACGCTCCATCGGGTTTCGCTTTGAAACGTGATTTCGAATGCCTTTTACTTGCGTGCTCATGTCCTGGTAAAGTTTACCGCCATAAATCACATTTAATAACTGCATGCCGTAGCAGATGGCAAGAATCGGGATCCCTTTGCGCTGCGCGGCCCGGTAAAGCCACATTTCAAAATAGGTGCGGCCACGGTACATCGGCGCAACTTTCTTTTTGGTTTTTTCGCCGTAAAAGGTGGGTGGAATGTCCGCACCGCCAATGAAAACAAGGCCGTTTAAATGATCCAGCAAGCGGGCGCTGTCACGCCTCAGCGGATTAATGGGAACCAAAACAGGGATACCGCCGGCCCGAATGATGGCACGCACGTAACGGTAATCACACATGAGTTCAAATTCTGAAAAGTAGGGTTTGAGCTTGTGAACTTCACAAGTGATGCCAATGATGGGCTTGCCCGTCAACCGCCTGCGCCTTACCCGGCGTTTTTGTTTGCGGCGCCTCTTCTTCACCAATTGGCCTCCCGGCGCCCGAGCCACGTGCGTTCAATGGATGGCAATCGGACGCCCAAGTGTTTAGCAAATTGCTCAAACGAATTGCCATCCAACAAATCTTCGATGGCGGCAGCATATTTCTTTGCAAAACGGCGCTGCCAGGTTTGTCTGTGGAACCGCCTGGCATTCACGGCTGTCTTTCTAATGAGCTCGGCTTGATTCCAGCCTTTTTTGAGATATTTAAAAATGCGAATGATATCATCCGGAATATCCATTTGATCAAGCTCATCTTCATATTTTCGGAAGAAAAGATCCGTGTAATCAGCAACGCTGACCCAATGGTTGTTCCACACGAGCCGCGCACGGGCGCCATTTTTAATGGCGTTGTCGCGGGCTTTCAGGTAATTAACATGTTTGGTGCGTGTGAGCGCACGTTTGTGTTTCTTCCAACGCTCAGCTACCGCCTTGCAGACACATAAGACGGCAGTCAAATATTCCGGGATTGAACTGTCGCAGACCCTCACTTCCAAGGTGTTAGGTTTTTTTTTGCTGCTGCGGTTAAAGGTGAGTTCGCGGAAATGGTGTTTGTAAAGAAAATCGCGCTTCGTCACCTGACAGTATTTGTGTGAGCCCTTGAGTAAGCGGTTAGACGAATAAGGCGTCATTTCTTCACGCCAAACCGGCGAACTGGCGGTGAGCACGATTAAGAACGGAATATGATCGTGGATATAAGTAGAAAGTTTTTGCGCTTCAACGTATGAAAATCTTTTTGCATCAACGGCTAAGTGCACATGGCTTCCCGCAAACCGATCAATCCACCCGCCGGTCGGAAAGATCACATATTTGGTGTCCGAACCATTTTCCGGATCTCGGAAAGCCAAATATTTTCTGAGACTGCTTTTCAATAAAAAGAAAGCCTGACGAATGGAAGTAAAAACTTTACTGTTATATTCTGAGCCAATGCTCCAATCGCGGGTGAAACGCTCGCCTTTTTCGATGCTGGCACGTTTCGGAAAATGAAGTTCACGGCAAATTCTGCGCTCAGGGAGGGCAATCGAATAAGTTTCTAACTCGACACCCATCGTGATGACGGGTTTTCGTTTTTTCTTTTGTCGATGAGCCATGAATATTTGAAAATGAAATCAATAAGTTCAATCAAGCTTGAAAACCGCATTATATCATCTTTACACCTATCTGTCGCCATAGAGAAAACCGAGTTTCAAGCATAGATATTTAAGCTAATATAAGCTGATAGTGTTTTTGAGTTTTTTTACACCTTAAATAAGTGTAAGTTATTTATAATTAAAGACTTACAACAGATATCTTTTTAATCTTGCCTTTGAAATTTAACCAGTCATCAGGTATACTTAAACCATCTTATTTGAGGGGTTTTTCAGGGTTGGTTCCAGCTAGAAGGAAGCGTCCCTGATAGTTGCCCCTGGTAGGAGTTAATAACTATCCCGTGGAATTAGCCAGCCAGCCAAAAAGTATAGGCGTTTTTCATAAAACCATCGCTATTTTTGTGCTTATTTCTTTCACCCTTTTAAATACCTCTATAAATCTATATGCCCAGTCTCTTCCGGGAAGTCCTTCATCAATCCACGGGATGAACAGCAGTCAGCCATTAGATCTTCATGATTTAATCGGTTCACTCGAGCTTCCCAAAGAACTGGGCCATATCGATGAGGTATTTGTTCCGGAAAACAGGGGTCAAACCCGAGTTCGCCAAAGGACGAATCTGTCCTCCGGCGGAGAGGGTCTGACCCCGCGCAGCGAAGAGACAGCCCCCGAAAACTTATATCGCCTGCCGCTTGATCAATTAGTCATCTACGTTCAAAATGCGCATGCCAATTTTGATTCTGAAAATGCAACCAAAGACATGATCCGCTACTTTAAGCAAAATTACGGTTTACGTTTGATTCTTTTAGAGGGCGGTGAAGGCAAGCTTGATAATCTACTTTTTCAGTCGTATCCCAATTCACTAACCAAAAAGAAAATATTGAACCATTATTTAGAAGCAGGCGATCTTCAAGGCGGTGAAGTGGCAGCCATTTTAGAGGATCAGCCGCACGTGAAATATTACGGTATTGAGACGCAAGCCTTGTATGAAGCTAATAGAAAAGCTTTCTTGGAGGCGGTGAATCAAACCGGACAGGTGAATGCTTACTTAAAAACAAGCGAGGAGGCGCTCGACCAAAAAGCAAAAACTCTTTTATCCGCCAAAGCGCGTCAATTTCTTGATGCTTGGCAGCAATTCGCCAAAGATGACTTGTCTTTACTGGAATATATTCGCGTTCTAAAACCTCTCTATCCCAAGCAAGATTTTGCAAGCCAATATCAGGAGATTGCAAAGTCATTTCATGCGGAAGCGATGGAAGCGCATTTAAACGATCCCGGGTTTGAGAATGCCATGCGTCAACTCATGGAGGTTTTTCAGCGCCAAGTTTTACCCGCGCTTTCACCCACAGAGCAAAAAGAAATTGGCGAACTGATTCAAGCCTATCAAGTCGGCGGCACGGCGGCAGGATTTCTCATTAAACACATGCAGCATTTTGACCGGGATCATGTTTTGGAAATTCCGGAGCCATTGGACACGGCTCTCTTATATGCACAAACATTATCTTCGATCAAAGGGACGCATTTGTTTGAAGAAGTCAAAGCATTGGAAGGAGTTCTTAGAAGTTCGGTGGGGGAAAGTGAGGCGGAAACCACGCTTCTGAATGATTATCGGGAACTTTATTTGCTGAAACAATTAGCTCAGCTGGAATTGACCCCGCAAGAATGGGAAGAAATACAGCGCATAGCGGACAGCGGACAGCGCATAGAAACCAATGAAATACCGGAGAAAAAGGTCCTTATGTCCTTCGACGCCATACGCTCCACGCTAAATACTTTGTTCAAACCACATCTCACATTTTATCAATTGGCACTGGAGCGTAACGATTCGATTTTTCAAAATACGCAAAAAATGATGGCGCACGAGAAAGTCAATCTTGCTCTTTTAAGTACCGGCGGATTTCACTCGGCCGGTATCACGGAACAAATGCGTCAGAAGAACATTCCTTATATTTTAATTTCACCTCAAGTGGACGTTGGCCAATCCAAAGAAAACTACTGGCGGGTGATGCAAGGCAAACGTTCCTTTATGGACCATTACACCGGATCCATTTGGGAAGCTTTTGCACGGGATTACACCGAAGAAATTTCAAAATCTTTATCCAGTTATGAACTCACGCCTCAAATGAAACGCTGGCGCGGCCGGATCATTCAAAATGCCATTGCCGAAGGCCGGGTGACTGAAGCCACCCAGTACACCCAATACGTTGACCAGTTGATGTTATCACTTCGCCATGAAATGGGGGCATCGTCTGAATCAACAAGCGATATTTTTCAATCCATTCTTGAAGTTTACTTTGGAGAGTTAAGTAAACAAATTGATGCAAAACTGGAAGGCATCAAAAAACATTTAATCAATCTGTGGCAAGAAAGTGATTTTTCAGCTTCATCTGTCCAAAAAATAACCGCGGGATTAAGTTTACGGCAAACCACCATTGCAGCACCGCTTGTCCTCACCAACGACTTAAAGACACCCAACATTAGAAGCATCAGCTCTATCGCTGCGCGGGAATCTTTGGTACGCGCTGAACGATCTGATGGTGATGTTTATGAATTTAATTTGGATTCAATTCGAGAAACACGAGCAGTGAGTGATGGAATCGCGACGCGGACGGCATCTTCAACCAAACCTAATCTGATCTTAATGTCTTCAAGAGACAACTCAACCCGTCCCATTCTCTCTGATAACCCATGGACTTCTTCGGCAACTGCAGAAATGTCACCACGAAATGACTCAATGAGAGCACCGACTTCGCGAGCACTATATGAATCTGTCATGCCATTTGCTTCCTTTCCGTGGGGAGGATTTTTTGGAGCGGGTAAGACCTTATCACAAACTTTTTGGAAAATCAATGGCGTTAGTCAACAACCGAATGACAACCCCGCCGCCGCCCGTGAATTTGCAAACCGCGGCCAAGAATCAAGCCACCGCGCTGAATTACGTGAAGCATCGGTACCTAGCCAAGTGGTGACGGCGGAATTGATTGAACAACTACTCAACAAACCTATGCTGCCTCCGACACAAAGATGGCAGTACCCCGAACTTCCTGCGGGTTTAAGAGGGGAGTATGGGCGCGATGCCTTGAATATCCATTTATCAGAGCCAACGAATCCTAAAACCATCACGATTGAAATTTCAGTCCCGCAAGCAACCGTTGAACAAGCAGGCATTCAAACCGTTCGGCCGATGGCAACGCAAGAAAAGGCGGCGCAGGATCACTTACGTGTTTTTGCCGCACTCTTTCAAAGCCGGGTGATGGATTATGAAGTTGATGGTCCCCGATTGCTGCGAACCGAACATCCTAAAATAAATGACAAACGCACTTACAACGTTTATGGGCTGACACTCGCCCGGCATTCCGAATTACGATCTCCTCACGTTTTAACTGTTACACCGGAAACGAAAAATACTTTTTCAGATATTGATCGCCGCTTGGGATATTTTATCCGGCCCGGTGATCCTGTGTTCTTAATAGGTGAGGGAGCGCGCGAAGCGGCGCAAAACGAGCCTTACCGCTGGGGAGCGGCGGCGGATGGTTTTAACCGATTTCAATTTGAGGAATACGGCGTTCATCGCATTTATATGCGCTTAACCAACGAAGAGTGGGAGTTAACAGGCAATTTGCTTTTAGAGAAAATCGTGAAAAGCCAGTTTAGCGGCTATATTTTTATCGAAGTAGAAGGGAAAGATTTTAAGGCGATGACTGTTCGCCACAACGTTGAATGGGACCGCACGGCGGGTGCGATTCATGGCTATTTTCCGGATCTCAAAGTTCGCACACGCAACACGCGGCCCTTTGATGCCAGAATTCCCGACACATTTACCGGCATGGTGATTGAAGTACCCGGCGTATTAGCGCGAACACCTTTAGCGCAGCTGGCCAGACGTGCGGAGTTACGCAGCCGGGAGGATGAGCCGATCGAGCAGTTGAAGAGCAATAAAAAGATAGACAATTTAACACAAATAAAATTGGTGAACATTTTAAGCAACTGGCAAACCTTCCAAAATGATGAGCCAATCGTTACCATGACCATTCGCATGCCTATTGTGCAATCAGCCGATGGGATGCGTTGGCTTTTTCACTATCTCACCAATAGGTGGCGACCGTTCGTGATGGCGGAGACAGAATTCCAAACGATGCAAAGAAGGTTGGTGTCGGCCCAAGTGCCTTTACGCCTTACTTTTCGCCATGATGAAACGGCTCAGACCTATACTATTATTTTTTATGAAATGCCCGCCAGCGAAGCCGTACGATTTTTAATAGAAACAGAAAATGCCTCACAAGGCTCACCCGAGGCTTGGCGGTATTCCCTCAAATGGCATCAAAAAGAAGGTTTGTTTGAACTGGAACGTTATGTGGCTGAGGCGCCGCCTTTGCCGTCACGAGCTGAATTGCGGAGTGATGGTTTAACGTTGACGACCGGATTAATGCAGTCCGGAGACCCTATTTTTAGGCAGCCGGTGACGAAACCATCCGATGACGGCATGACACCTGATTATTATATTCTCAACCGTCCGGTTCGCGATGTAACCGAAAGGCCTGTTTTTAATTTACCTGGTTTAAAAGATAAAAACTATGTCACACAAGACGAAATTGCCACATTTGTCGAACAAGACCGCCAAGAACTTGAAGCCATTGCCCGCCGGGTGAGTGAAGCATCCGGGAAACCTATCACCGTTGGGGATGTGCTCGATCAAATTACGGCACGAATGGAAACCCTGCTAGAGGCCGCTTTGAAATTCGATCAAGAACGTAAATTTGCCGGTCGTTATGTGCCGGTTGATTTAAGCACGCCGTGGAAAAGATTTTGGTTTCCTATTGTAAAACGGCTGTCATCAATTGACGAACCCCATCGTTATCAAGAGAAAGACGGTGTGTGGTATGTAGAAGCTTTTTGGGAGAAGCAACAAATCGCTGCCGAAACAGCTGCAAAAGCACTGCGGGATGAGCGCGGATATTATTCCATTGAAAACGGCCGTTACATTGTCAGCATGACACGTTTAATTTTCGGCCGGCCGGATGTGCTGCTGGGTTATCAAGACCCATTTGATCCCGGAAAACAAAGAACACTTCGGCTCAATGCCATCTCCATTGCCCTGGCCAAGAAAGGCATTTTTTACAAAGGAGCACCCGAGGATAATTTGTATCAAGGCATGCGGCAGTTACATTGGGATCAAACATACCCGACTTCACCGAAGGACTTTTATGAAAACCATATTGAAAGGCGGCAGGTTAACAAAGCGCTTGTTCAAACGGATGTTTCTGAGCAGCCTTTACACCAAGGGATTATAGATTTGGTCAATTTTATGCTCCAGCACCGAATCACTGCGCCAAAATCCGTTTCATCTCGTAGAGAAGTTGGTGGTCAACCATATCAGGCAGTGATTGATGAGATGGAGGCGTGGTGGAGGGATCAGAAACAACTTAAAACCGATTTACTTGTGACTATTCTCAGATTATTTCGAAGTCAAATTGAAAGTAATGAGTACCGTTTGGCCGGAGTGAAAGATAGTGAAGCCGAAAAAGCAGGCGCAGTCATGGGGCGATTATGGTCCGGTGAAGTAAGCGGTCTTGATCTCAAAGATGGAGCAATGCTCGATACGCTGATCGCTTATTTTGAAACTTTTGAAAGCAAGACAAGTAGCGAATCACGCGCTGAGTTGCGTGCTTGGATGGATTGGGGTTACTTTAACGATCTTTTAACGCAAGTCACCAGAGCGGAAGGTGAAATGACTCCAGTGGCAGTGAAGCCCGGTATGATCATCAAAGTAAATGAGGATTTCTTGGAAGGACATATTTATCAAATTGTCAGTGCGATGTGGCGGTTGCGCCAAACGCTTCACGCCCGCGGCATTGAAATAAAAGACGGTTTACCTTATGAAAAGTTGGGGGAAGCTGCTGAGCTTCCGCTTGATCAAGACCAGACTGACATTTTAGCCGCGATTGGTCAAGTTGCCGGCTGGTGGGATTTGACCAAAGAAAAAGGTGTGATCTCACATGTTGATTTAGGCGCTTTAGGTGTTGAAACTTTATTCGGCGATACCAATCTGGCTAACGAATCTTATCCGACGGTGACAGAAGACAATTTTGATTACTTTAATCGTCCTGTCATGGAAGAAGAGGGGGTTGAACTAGAAGAATTGATGGCAGCGGTTGGTTTTAAAATCATGCAAATAGAAGCGCAAGGTGATTTTCATGTGGACGAAGGTATTGCTGTCAATCAAATGTCCGTCAATTTTGATACCAAAATCAAATCAAAACTTAGTTCATCCGACTATTATTTAACGATTCAACCAAACGCAGATCAATCTAATGTGTTACGTTTCGAAGTATCTAAAGGCGGCTCTCTCAGTTTGTTGATTCCGCCGGATCAAAACAAAGGCAAAGTTATCATTGCCCGAGGCACGTTTGTCCGCTCCGAATTACGTTCATCTGCGACGGTGGACTTAAACAATCTTGATTCAAACGGTTTGCGTGAGGTCTTCAGAAAAGCTTATGCAGAAGGGCGATTGCAGTGGCATTCGCAGCATGAGGCGTGGCAGGATTTAGAGACTAATGAGACCAAGTTAAGAGTAGCAGGTGTTCTGGTGTTGAGAAATATCGGCGGAGAATGGCACTTTTTGTTGGGTCAGCGTGGCACACGCTCTGATCGGACAGGTACATTTACTTCGCCTGCCGGAAAAGTTGGGTTTCGTTCTGACGCTGATTTTGAACCCGAAGGTTCTTTGGCGCGGTTAAGGACAATGGGCATTCTTTCAGACGCAGATCTTGATCCCCAGCATCAAATGGAATCAACCGCAGGCGCGGCTGTGCGTGAACTTTCGGAAGAAACCCAAGGCAGCTTTGCCATTACCACCTATCAATTGGATGCACGCTTGGATGATTTCCGCGGCAATCATCCCGGTATTCTGGTGAGTATCTTTTTGCATGTTGATGATCACACAACCGGTGACATCGGAGAACTGCGGCGCGATTCAGATCAACCCTTGTTGAATTTCCAATGGGTACCATTGCGAGTACTTTTAGATAGTGCGCCAGGTCAAGCAGGCGAGAGCATCGAAGCGTTCCTTCGGGAGCGTTTTCCCGAAAGCCCGTTAATGACCGGTTTAAGCAAAAACGGCGGTTTGGAGAACTTGAAGCACTTAATGATGCTCGTCCGCTCCGAATTGCGCGTTTCTGCTGTCAATCGCCAAGACTTAATCGATCAGTTGCCGTTTGGGCGATTGGAAACACGCGAGATCGTAGCGAATCGCATTATGGCAAGACTTTCTCAGGATCTTGAAGCAGTAGCAGACGTCTTAAGCGGGATTCGACTCTATTGGGCAGGTTTAGAAGAAGTGCCTTTTACCCGCATGCGTCGGTTGGCTTATGAATGGGTGAATTTTAAACACCAATACTTATCGGCATATGCTTATCGAGTACTTTCGGATATGTTAAGCAGGTCTTATGAACGTGAGCGCCGGTTGGATTTGGCTGGCGAGCGATACATGGGGGCGGCAGCATGGTCTGCGAAACAAATGAACCTCGTCCGCGAGTTATTGACCGAAGCTTTTGCTGAACAATCCATTGAAACGCGTATTAACCAAATGCGGTATTCCGAGCCGAGGACTGCTCAGCGTTCGCAATCAATCACTGTGAAGTCTGAGCTGCGCAATGTTTGGAAAACCGAAGTCAAGGAAGATAATGTATATCGAATTGGCGATGATATTTATGTCAAAGTGATTCGAATCACACCAAATGAATTAGTACGGTTTATCGTGAAAGCGCCCCATGATATTCCCGTCCTCTTTAATGGAAGGCCTTCAACCGACGACCGCTTGGCGTTAGGAGAGGTCATGCAAATCGGTGAAGACATCCGTATTACGGTTAACAGGCTTTCAGCCAATAGACGAGCTGAAATTGGTTTTGATGTGCCGCGAAATTATAAAATCCACCGGATGGAAATAAATTCGCTTGAACTATCCGGAGAAGTTTATATGGGCCAAGAGAACGGTTTTCTCCGGATTGGGGATCAAGTGCAAGTATCCATTCCTAAAGCGAAGGGGCGTTCGCAAGCCAGAATTAAGGTTGATGTGCCATGGGAAATGCCGATCAACCGAAAAGAAATCATGACAGATGGTTTTGTCGCACCGACTAGGACTCCAAAACCGGGACAAGCAAGAAGCGCGCCGGTGTTGACGCGCAAAGAAGGCGAATCAATCGTCATTGGCGATACCGAGCGCATTGAAATCACCGTCAAAGCGATTCTTTGGGGAGGGGTAGTTCTCAACATTTCAGTACCACATGATTTAGTGATTCAGGCAGGAACCGAAAACAAAGCCGAGCTGCGTTCCGCTACAACCCATTGGACCCTAAATGTTCTGCGGCCGGATGATCAATCAACGTTTGATGAGGTTAATGAATTCTTAGGATTTCCACAAACGCCGATTTCGGAGATGGAACTTGACACCATGAGAGTCGATTATATACGTGATCCACAAGGCAAGCTTGTCGGTGCGCATTGGTATGAGTGGAGTCAGGATCCGGATAATGCCGAAACGGCAGTCGCTCGTGGTCAAATTAAAGCGGAGGATATCGGCATTATTCGTTATGAGACTCAACCTACCACAGTCGGCAATGAGCTTGCCAAGATTTTTCTGAGAGGTTTAATCGAGAAAGGATTTAAGCAAGTTCGGCTAGAAGGCATTGTAGATGCCGGCGTTAAATTGTGGAAATTTAATGGTGCCAAGGTTATTAAAGAAATTCAAACATCTCCTGGGCGTTTTACTTACACCCTTCAATTGGATTTAGAAGCATGGGCTGCACAAGAAAATCGTCGAGCCGAACTTCGTATCACGCCAACCAACGTTGGTATCGACGTTGGTGCCCACGTTGATCAAACAACGGCGTTTGTGATCCAAGTCTTGACTGACGGTTTGTTTGAAGATAAGGGAATTAATCTTGAAAAACTTGGCGATGCTTTAAAAGCGCTGCATGATAGCGGTCTCACGGTCGAGGCTTTAACAAAGGCGATTAGTGAGTCGGTGGCGAATCAAATTAATCAAATGAAAGGACGACTGAACCAGTCTGTCGCACAAGCAGCTGTTATGGATCGTTTACGAGAAGACCGCGCTGAAGATCTTTCAGCGCCGGATTTGTGGCGCTCATTTATCCGAGCGGCACAGTTAATCGAAATTGCGGCGCCGTCTGATTTGGAAACTTGGGCGCGCGATCTTCAAAATCTGCTTCAAATGTCGGTAACACCTTCGTTTTCCGTTGAGTCGCTTGAGTTTGTGTCTGTTACAGAGGGTGAATTGAACCAAGCCAGGCAAGCGGTGGCTGCTATTCAGAACATGAGACAAGCGACAACCGTCGAGTTTCAATTGCCGGCGGGTTTGGATCCGGAGCTTGAAAATCAAATGGCGGATGAGCTGATGCGGAGCGTACGCGATTTGGCAATTGTGAATCCGAATATTCGCTTGCGCTTCGTTGCCGTTTCGGAAAGTCAGGTGAGGTTTTACAAACGGCTGTTTGATCGGCTGCGTCAAAAAGATGATTCTCAAATTCTATCTTCTAGCCAAGTGAATATCGTGACAAAAGAAAGCGTGCTGCGCGATGTCGGTCAAACCACCTTGGTGATCACGGCCGATCTGGTGGCTGTTGACGCCAACAGTCAAGCATTTGGCATTGATCGCTATGGTGATCACAGTGACGTGATTTATGAAATCGGAAAGGTGACGTTGGCTAAACAACTTATCGCGGCCGTGCAGTCGCTCGTACTGGATAGCAATGAATGGATTGTGGCCGATCAAGCGCGAAGTAACGTCGTTCGCCCGCTCAACGAATCTTCCTTACTTGCCTTAGCGCTTCAACTAGTGATCAAACAGTTGGCCATTGAAGCTGAGGGCGAACTCATGCGTGCACGGGCAGCATAAAAAGCAGGGAACAGGGGTTAGGGATCAGTGTCTAGTGATGGGCCGTAACCTTCCTGCGAAGATGAGGATGACACATTTATCACTCTTTTTCCAACGTGGTTAGGCGATCATTGAAGATCTTAGCAAAGATTCTTAGATCTTCTTTTGTGGCAAAATTTGCTTCAATGTAGGCAAGTCGGCCTTCTATGCGGTCAACTTTTTCGCGCAAGTCCTGTAAACCTTCACCAAACGCGCGAAACTCACTGCGGAATTCCTCCACAAGAACGGCTACTTCACGGGCTGTAAACTCATTATGTGATTTCATCTCTCATTCCTTTCCCGTGGGGGAAATGATGATTCAAAATAACAGAGCGAGTGATGGATGTCAAGCATGCAAGACACAAGACACATATCAACCCCACTTGCTTTTATGACTGGTATTCCGGTGCACTTGTCACTAATGCACTTGTGACTTGTGCCTTTGTGCACTTATGTTACAATTTTACCTATGGAACATCCCGTTGCGTGGGTTTTATTTGGTATTTTTGTCTTGGCCATGTTGTGGCTTGATTTGGCCGTCTTTCATAAAAAAGCGCACGTTGTTTCCATCCGAGAAGCACTTTTATGGAGCGCCTTCTGGATTGGCCTTGCACTCTTATTCAACATTGGTATTTATTATTATGAAGGCCATGAAGCGGCGCTTCAATTCCTTACCGGTTACTTAATTGAAAAATCTCTAAGTATTGATAACCTGTTTGTTTTTCTCCTCATCTTTACTTATTTTAAAGTGCCTGCCATTTATCAGCACCAAGTCCTTTTTTGGGGTATTTTGGGCGCGCTTGTCATGAGGGGTTTGTTTATCGCGGTTGGGGTGGCGCTTGTCAGCCAATTTAGCTGGCTGCTTTATGTGTTTGGCGTGTTTTTGATCGTGACGGGTGCTAAATTGGCAATTGAGAAAAATAAAGAACTTCATCCGGAAAGAAATCCGTTTATTAAGTTATTCCGCAAGATTATGCCGGTTACTTCCGATTATGAGGAAGACAAATTCATCGTCAAACGCAATCACCAATACTGGGCAACGCCGCTTTTGGTCGTTCTGTTGGTGGTCGAAACGACCGATGTCATTTTTGCGATGGACTCCATTCCCGCTATATTTGCCATTACGCTTGATCCGTTTATTGTATTTACTTCAAACGTTTTTGCCATTTTAGGGCTGCGAGCGCTTTATTTTGCCCTGGCAGGCGTCATGCGCCTCTTCCATCATTTACATTATGGTTTGTCGGCTATTTTGGTTTTTGTCGGTATTAAAATGCTGGTGGCAGACCATATTCATATTCCCGCTGTTTTGGCGCTTGGATTTATTGCCCTCGTGCTTGTTCTCTCCGTACTGGCTTCTATTATTTGGCCTGCGAAAGATCCCGAACATTTCAAAGCAAAATGACGCAGCCGCTTGCCCGAGCCATTCAGAAGATGAAAGCTGCTAAACGCATTGTTGCTTTCACCGGTGCGGGCGTTTCACAGGAAAGCGGCGTTCCTACTTTTCGTGATCATAACGGTTTGTGGGAAAATCACCGCTTTGAAGAAGTGGCAACACCGGAAGGTTTTCAAGCCGATCCGGTTTTGGTTTGGCGTTTTTATATGGCCAGGCGGCAATTGGCGAAACAAGTCAAACCAAATGCAGCCCATTTGGCCATTGCCGGGTGGGAGAAACAATTTTCTTTTGCAGGTGTTGTCACCCAAAATATAGATGGATTGCACGCCCAAGCAGGCAGCCGGCATGTGCAGGAATTACACGGTAATATATGGAAAACAGAGTGTTCACGGTGCCATCGGGTAGAAGTGAATGAGGCTACCGAATTATCGGCTGATTTACCGCACTGTCGTGATTGCGGGGGACTCTTGAGGCCGCATGTGGTTTGGTTTGGTGAAGCGCTGAATGAGTCGGTGGTGCATGAGGCGCTTTTGTGGCTTTATCAAGCGGATGTTATTATAGTGATTGGTACTTCGGGCGCAGTAGAGCCGGCAGCGAGTTTTGTGCGGGAAGCCAAGCAAAAAGGGGCTTACGTGATTGAAATCAATACCCAGAAAACGGCGCTCACGCCTTTTGTCGATTTAACGCTTTACGGCAAGTCGGCCGAACTCTTAGGTGGCCCCTTAAGAATTTGAGGAGTCGGGGAGTTTTTCCCCGACTCCTCACCCTGAGCAAGCGAACGAAGTGAGCGCGTCGAAGGGTTTCTTAAGGTAATCCTTCGACTCGCTTCACTCGCTCAGTTAAAATGAAAACGTTGTGTCCTCCTGCCACAGTAACTAAACTGTGGTGGGAATAAAAACAAAAG
>PCVY01000019.1 GCA_002787155.1 Candidatus Abzuiibacterium crystallinum
AATTGAGTCCGAACCGGCGCGGCGGGAAATATTAAGAGAACGTGTAAGACAACTCAAGACGGCGTTGAAAAAAAGCGGCATTCATTATCTCGACAGCTGTCCTTCCTCACCCATCATTCCTATTTTGATCGGAAATGAAGATAAAGCACTCACCATTTCAAAACAATTGTTTGAAAAAGGTTTTTGGGTGCCAGCGGTTCGATATCCTACGGTTCCCAAAGGTAAAGCACGTCTTCGTATGACAATTTCAGCTGTTCACACACCGGAAGAAATCAAGCAATTAATGGATTATCTTTGCGGCGTTTCCAAAAAATTTTTCTAATCAAAACAGGCCATGTCTGAACAGCGTAGTTGATTTAAGAAAGCTTACTTTTTGCTGAAGGATCCGCTTTTTAGTTTTTCTAGCGTCTGGCAGGACGAAATATCGCTTAAATAAGCCATCATGTCTTTCGTGTCAATTCGGCCGTCATGATTCCAATCGGCCTGCGAGTCCTTGTTGGTGAAAAGCGCCCTGAAGTAGTCCACATCCAGTTGATCGAATTGCGCATCCGGAATGAGATCAGCCGAAAGGCACGCCGCATTCTTGTATACAAGCGCCAGACAGTCGTCGGCAGCCGTTAACTCACTGTCGCTGGCTGTCAAGCGAAGCGTGTATTTACCCGGCTTGCCGAATCGAACGTCGGTGACGGGAGACGATGGATCAGAAAAGGAGGCGTTTCCCGGCCCCTCCACCGTGGACCACTGAACCGTTGTCTCGCCCGGCGGGTCCGGAAGACCGTCGTCTTGGACAGAGCCTTCAAGCAGAACCGCTTCTCTCATTAACGCGGACACGTCGAACCCGGCGCTGACGATGGGTGGTGTGTTGCGTGCAGGATTTGCCAGGTTTGCGATATCATCGGCATTGAGCGCAACGTCGTAAATTTGAATCTCATCCAACGCTCCAGCAAACGCTTTTCCATCTGTAAACTGATATTTGCCAACATAGAGAGATCGGGATGGGTTGACAGCCACCCGCCCGGCCATTGAAAAACTCTGAACAAATTCTCCGTCCATATAAATGCTGACGGCACTGCCGTTGTAGGTAAGGGCATAGTGATGCCATGAGGTGTCGTCAATGGCGTCGTTCGGAATATTGAAATTGAACCTGTCGCCTGAGACATTAAAGAAATAACCGGACAGAGAGTTTTGGCCAACCCGCACTTCGTAACTGACGTGTTTTTGAAGAACGTCCCCACCGATCTCCCGATCCGTCTTTTTCGCGAAGAAAGCAAGCGTTGCTTGTTCAAACCCATCTAGGTCGTCTGCGTGTTGGGCGAGAACGTAAGCCCCGACGTCTGTGCCGTCCAGTTCAATGGCCTCGTGAACACGTCCAGGCCCATATGGGGCGTCGTCGTCATTCGCGAGATTCTGCCAACTCACGTTGTGAAAACGGCCGGACCAATCCTGGATATTATGATCAAGATTTAGATAAAAAACTAAATGAGGCACCGAGTAAAAGACATCAAATTCTTTTTCACGCCAAGCTGATTGGTTGAGCGAATCAGTAACTTTGAGATGGACGGTATAATTACCCTCAGTTTCAAATATGTGCGATACTTGAACGCCATTCGCTATTTCGTGGTCACCAAAATCCCAATCGTAAGAGGTGATCTGCTCGCCATCCACGCATGCCATGGACTTTGAAGCATCAAAATCAACATGAAGCGGAGCGTAACCGTTATAAGTGGAGGCAGTAAAAACGACCAAAGGTTGATCATCAACACAGCCCAAACAGGGCAAGGCACCTAAGTAGCTGCCGTTAGAATCTCCGTAGCATGGGTCGATTTTATAGCTGTCCCCGAGCATTTGGCCGGGCAGCATGTGGTAGTCATTTTGATCTACATCAGCGAATTCCGGCGTTCCGATCACCGTGTGTTCGCCGGGGTCCCCGGTATTCTGGCTGTTGTTAACGAGACTTCCCAAGAGATTGTAATCATAGGTAACTTCTGCATCTTCTACGATGGATAAATATCCGAAGATATTATTTTCAACCACCCCCTTGCTTCCTGCGCGAACTATTGCTTTCTCATAAACCGTGTTATGACTTAATACAAACCCGTTTGTCTGCCCGATTTGGATGGGGAACGAAGCGTCTTCCACCGATTTCTTTCCAAGGACGTTGTTTTGAATTGTGATACTCTGAATTTCCCCAAGGCAGCCTGTCCAATTGCCTTGGATAAAGATCATTTGCCCGGGCATATTAAAAAATTGATTGCCCCTGATCGTTAAATAGTTAGATTGAGGGTTGCTGCACGCGCCGCCAACCGGAAATGTCTGAAAACCGTCCATATGCTCGCCTTCGTTGGGGTACCAATCGCCAACGTCATGAACCACATTTTCTTCAAAGAGTGCGTTGCTACAACTCGCGCAGCGAATGGCATCAGCAAATTGCCAACCCACGTCATTTCCCTTAAAAATGAGGTTGTCGGCCGTAGAAAAGGAAACTCCATAACGTGTCCCCACAAACGTATTTCGAAGAGCGGTGATATCGGAGGAGAAGAAAGCGGCAAGCAGCGAAGGGAAATCACCGTAGACATGCGTGTGTTCGTCGTCCGGGATAAAATCAGAATTGACAAATTTCACGTGGGACGCGCCCTGCAAATAGACGGTTGCCCACCAACCACCAATGCTGCCTCTTGCAGATTTGATCAATTTGAATCCATCAAAAATTAAATGAATGGCTCCGTCGTTTGTGGAATTAAAGTAATCGATGGAAGGTTTCGTTTCGGTCAGTTGTTGATAAACCACCCACGCGGTTCGAGGGAGGAATTCAAAATTGACCCCACCGTAGTCGCCAGGAGCCACGTAAAAAAGAAATGATTCATTTGGCGTTCTGTTGAAAGCGTTCACTGATTTTGCAATTGTTTTCCATGCCGAGTCAGGCGTCAGCCCGTCTCGGGAGTCGTTCCCGTTCACTGTGTCTAAGTAGTAAACATGATCCCGTTCGTAGTCTTCATTATCATCAAACGGATTGTCACACGCAGGATCATCCGGATAATCGATTTGTCCATCCCCATCGTTATCAATCCCGTCATGGCACTCGGTCATGAGATTTTCGGGGAGAACGGTAATGCGGGCGGTATCGGCTTGTGTCAACTCACCGTCATGAGCTTCAAGTTGAATCGTGTAGATACCGGGTTCTGAAAATGTCGCGGCGGTATCAATGGCAGACGGGTCTTCAAAGAATACGTCACCCGGCCCGTCGATCTTACTCCATTGTGTCGTAAATGGGCCTGTTTCGCCGTCATCAAAGACGTTGGCATTAATGGCTAAACTGTTATTTGGCAGTGTGATGGTTTGATTTCCTCCGGCGGAAGGAAAAGGAGGGCTGTTGGCAATAACTTCAATGGAATGATTCGCTTGAACGTTGAAAAACGTGTAGCCGCTGGCTCGTCCGATTGATTGTTGGTCGATCAAGACGTCAAAGATGGAATTCTTGGCATTCGCGGTGATGGAGAATTCAATGTCGGTCCCCGGGGTTACTTCATATGTCCAGTAAAGTGGACCGCGCGGGCTGATGTTGCTGCCCAAATCGGAGGTAAGCGTGATCACAAATGGAAATTCCGCTTCGGACGTATCATCGGCATCAATGCACTTTGGGTCATTTGGGTAATCTATAAATGCGTCACCATCGTTATCAATCCCGTCGGAGCATTCGGGCGAAGCAAAGACATTTGGTGTGAAAACAAGAAAATGGATTGCCAATATTAAACACGCGATGAAACAGAAAGACACTTTTGACATTGTAAAAATTTGTGTCAAGGGGGCAAAATAGGGTTGCTTACGTTGTTCTGCCATTGAGTTTTTCATGATGTGATTTTTAGCAAAGCTTTTAGAATGACCTAATGCCTTACCTAAAAAAACATACAACACCTAAAAATAGATTACAAACAATCCAGCCTAGTTAAAATGACTTACTTTATCGCTTAAATAAGTCAAATGGACACCTTAAATTAGGCTTTGTGCCATTGATTCAGGAGTTTGGTGATGAGAGCTTTCAAGTT
>PCVY01000041.1:0-7000 GCA_002787155.1 Candidatus Abzuiibacterium crystallinum
CTTTTGAAAACTGATGTTTAAAACCAAGTCCCCTCCGGGGACTCAGAAAGCAGCAACAGTAAAATAATTATTGACGCAATTATTCATAGTAGGATGACGAGCCAGCCATTCCGCTGTATTTTCATGGCTCGCTAAATAGTCAGCTACTTCCGGATGGCTGAGTGCAAATTGCTTTAAGTCGGGACGCTGTGCCAAATAATTGGCGGCATCAGGGTGTTGGATAATGAAATCCATGACACCTTTGTGATTTTGGAAGTAATCTTCAATTTTCTGGCTATGGGCAATTTCAAATGCTTTTTCGGCGTGTGCTTCCTGTAGAGAGATTTGGCCGTCATGATTTTTATCGGCTTCAGCAAAGCGGCTAGCGTCTAAACCGGCTTCCGGGCCAATTTTAGGTGCGGCATGCATTTCATCCAGCGATAAATTGCCGTCGTGATTCGTGTCGGCTGCGTTGTGCCAGGACTTGGTATAGAAGTCCCCGTACTGCTCATTAAATTCTTTTCGTTTGTTCTCGGGCTGCTCATCTTCTGCCCGCACCCAGCCCGGCATGACGATACCTGCTAAGAATAGGATTAAAAACCATTGCGTAAAGCTGATCTTCGTTTTCATTTTTTTAACTCCTTATTTTAGGTGATTAAATAATTGAATATGCCGATTTCTGTTACTTGAGACGTAAGAAACATAAAAAGGTTTAATCAATCCGCGCTTCTTTTATACATGTTTTTTAGGCAAATGCCACTTCATAATTTGCAGGGAATTGCGCGGTTTTCAGGAGCCTGGTTTGTATAGGGGCGCTAAGCGGAAGTTGGCAGGTAGGTAGGGTAAGACCCCATGCAAACAAACAGAATCAGAATGGTTTGATGTGACATTAATCACTCACTCTAGAAGCGCGGGCGAGTATAATTTATATGCACAAGGTTCTTTCGCAAAGTTGAGATATGCCGGCACTTTTCATACTAAAAAAGGAGGACTTCCATGATTATCAATGTCAAATTAGGCAAAGAATTAGTCGTGATGTCCAAAAATAAAGTTGGTGTCCTGTCGCAAGTCGCAAGTGCCTTGGCTGATCACGGAATTAATATTACGGCTATTTCGGCACAAAGTGCGGGTGGGGTGGGCTTGATGAATTTTGTGGTGGATGATCATTTGCGGGCATCAGACCTACTTCGTAAGAAGAAGTTTCAAGTGCATGATAGTGAAATCATTTTGCTTGAAGTTCAGGATAAGCCCGGTGCGTTAAAACGGCTCACCAAGAGGCTGGCGGCAAAGAAAATTGACATTCTCAATGTTTACGGGAGTGCGCCCGCTACTTACGGACCCTGTACGCTCGTGCTTTCAACGGATCACAATCAGCATGCACTTGTCACTTTAAAGCAAGCCATGTAAGATTCAGTCTTTAGATCAGATGGTGTTAGCGAGCGTTAAGCAAACGCTAACAAGGATTGATCTCGAACAAATTGAAAAAAGGGGGATGGTTGTATGGGCACTGAAAAACCAGCCGGCAAATTTATTGAATGGACCGTACAATACAGTGTTGGTAACCAAACGATTGATGATCAGCACAAACAGTTGTTTGCCATTACCAATCGCATGTTTGAAGGGCTGAAAGGCGGTGAAACCAAGGCGACTCTTTTTAAAACCTTCGAAGATTTAATTGAATACACACGCTATCATTTCACAACGGAGGAAAAGTACATGGGTTCTTCGGGATTTCCGGATATTGAGGAACATAAAGCTGAACACCGGAAATTGCTGGCAGAACTTTTGCAATTAAGAGACAAGTTTGAAAAAAGTGCCGAGATAGTAGAAATCGATTTGCTTGAATTTTTACTTCACTGGATTTCAAACCACATTTTAGGGCACGATCTTCGTTATGTCCCTTTCATCAAAAAAGGGCAGAACGCCGAGTAAGTACAGATGTGGTATCATTCACCAACCAAGGAGGCCGGGAAATGGAAACACAAAAATTATCTGTCAAAGCTTTTGCCAAAGCTTCCGCCATCGTTTGGGGCGGCGCGGTTTTAATGGTCGGGGTTATTAACCTTTTCAGACCGGGCTATGGCGCCATGTTCCTCAACATGATCAGTTCGGTTTATCCCGGTTATCATGCCGATCCTTCCATTGGATCCGTGATCGTTGGAACGCTTTACGGACTTGTCGATGGCGCCGTCGGCGGTGCTCTTTTTGCTTGGATTTATAATGCCTGTCTTCGCTGTTGCCAGAAACAAGGCTGATCGAGAAGTTTCCGGCACTTGAATAGCGGGCACGGGCGCGGTGTTAGTTGACTGCTTCTAAACGCGGGTATTTTTGGATTTGGCCTTTGCGAAAAGCAGCTGATTGTGAACGAAAACCGGTGCTCTTGATGTTTTTCTCTACCACCGATTGATCAGTATACTGCCAAACATCCCGCACCCACTTCAATGCTTCCTGATGAGCATAATCACGGTTTGCTTTGGTCAGTTTCTTATTTTCCTGACTGAACGCGCGCAACACTTCATTGTACCGGCGGTTATATTCATGCCCCATACATTCCACGGATTGATCTTTTTTGGCGGCTTCCTGTAATCCTTCTAAATGAGGTAATGCCCAGCTGTTGGATAAAAGAATGACGAGGCTGCTGAGCAATGCAGCGCAAAACCGAGATTGACCTGTTTTCATGATTCTTTTATCGGCTGTTGAATAAATAACAAAAAACTTTTTATGATGCCTTGAAAAAAGTCCTTGACTTCAGACTAAATCCTATTAAGATTATATCTTAATTAAAGAATCGCAGGGCAGCTTGCACTAAAAAGGTTGGGGATAGCCATGAACACAGAATGCCTGATGAGAAAGCGGATTTGGGAAGTCGATTGCCTATCGATGGATGCGGTGATTGCCGCGGCCTTTGATTGGCAGGAACTTTCAAACTTGTTAAGCGGTACGGGCCATCACATCAAGATAAGCGAAACGGTTTGCCTGACGGAAATGAACATTCAGACCACCATTCATCAGCATTGCCACAGTGAGAATACCGTATCCCTCAAAATCGAAGCGTTGCTCAATCAATGGTTCTCAAAATGGATTGAACTGGTTTCTCAATGCAGCGCAGAAGAAGTATTGGCCTATGTGCTCACGTTTGATTTAACCAAACGAAAAATGATGGCAGCTTTGTCCTGGGCGCTTGGCAGTGATCCTCGAAAGGCTTTAGATTGCGTCCGCCGCCGGCTTCACCAGCGGTTTCAGATGATTGCATTACGGCAGTTAAGTAAATCGTAATATCAGATTGAAAGCAGAAATTTGGCATAGCTCTTCCGACTAATTTAAGTCATTAAAGAAGATAGATGGAACAGCAAGCAGATCATGCCGTCATCTATTTTAAACTGAAATAAGCCCATTTTAACCCCCCCTTATTGACACTTAGAAATTTACCTCGGCATAATTAATATAGGAACCCTTTTTTCACACGCGGGAGGTGACTGTTATGATGGCTGTCCAAGAGTTGATTAAAGAAGAGCCGGGTAAAATCCACCTGGAGAACCATTTTCGTTGTTATTTTCACAACAAAATGGCGATTTTACTGATGATGATCGAACGTCCCGATATGATCCGGAATACAGAGGGCGTCGAAAGGGAAAAAGCAGCTTTAAATGATCTGGAGCATTACTTTTTGCCTTTTGGCAAGCGTGCCAAATACAGACGTATTTTTAAGTGGCTCAAACTCTTTTTAGAAGAGTTTCCGCATACGTCTTCTGTGCGTTTAAGAAAAGCGTTCGGGATGGTCGCGTCGCTTTATGAAGCGTTTGGATTCAGAATGTATGAGTGCTAAGGCGTTGCTTTTTAAACAGGACATATGACTCAATAGAGTCAAAAACAGTTTTTACAAACTGCAAGCCGAGCCGTCCCAGATACCGCCCGCCCATTGAGGAAGATATTCAGGCTCGGGCGGCAATTCTTCGGGCCATTCGGTGCCATAAGGATCATTCCAGCCGCCGCCTGCCATGGCCAAAGCAAAATTACCCCCATTAAACTTCACTTTGGTTGTGTTTTGTGAAATGCAGCCCGTGAGATCTTTATTCACCATTCTAAATTCAAATCCATCTTTGGAATCGACGCCCGATTTAATGTAAATGCATGCCCATTTACCGGCGTCATATTGATATGGCGGAAACCAGTTCCAGCATTTGGTTTCGAGCAAATCGATCATTTCTTCAATGTTTTGAAGATTGGCAGGTACCGCATACTCATCATTCCAGTTTTGAATGACAGACCAGTCGGGAGGATACTCCCTGGAATCAGGTGCGCCTGAATCTAAATAATAGTTTTTAAACAAAGTCTGAACGTGTTTGAGTGTATGAATCAAAATGTCTTTATCAGCATTTAATTTAAGGCGCTGGTACATGGGGAGCGTGAGAGCTGCTAGCAAGACCACGATGGCCACACACATCACCAAACGCGTGAGTGTAAAACCGGTCTCTTTTTGTTTTTTCATTTTGACTCTCCTTTATCAATCGCTAGGTATTATTTCTCAAATAAACCATCATACTTTGAGAGGAGTTCATGCTGTGTGTATAGTTTTGTGATGTTAAGTTCAACCGAATCGTGTTGGTTGAATGGCTAAAGCTGACCGCGGTGATATCGCGCCCAATAATGACAGGCGCCGAAGCGGCGCCGATGCTGCTGATTTCAGTGCGACGAATGGTTCGTCTATAAGGGCCCCAAGAAGTTGTCCAATCATAGCGAATGGTCTTATAAGAAGTATTCTCTGTGTCATGGTTGGTTGATTCAGGAACTTTGAAAGAAAGAACGGCAGAACTTGAACTCGTTTTGATGCAAATGTTTTGCGGGTTGTCATAGTCTGCGGTGGTGCAAGTGATTGGGTTCATGCCTTGTTTGGCTTCCCGTAAATCACGGGCCATGATTTCCAATGTATGTTTAACGTTTTGTTCTGCTTTACTGCGATCCACCTGGTTATAAAATGCCAGCTTCGCCAATGAAATAGATCCGTGCAGGACGAGTACGGTTATTGTGAAGATTGAAAGCGCAATGACAACTTCAGCGAGCGAAAACCCGCTGTTTTGATTGCGAAAAGGTCTTTCAACATGACGGGATAAATTCATTTTAAGTACGCTCTGTGACTAACATATCCATTGAATAACTCTTCGGATTACCTTGCTCTTGCCAAGTGACTGTGGCGCGGACGTGCAAAGGATTGCCTGCGGTGCCATCCGGGAATGTAATGCTGCGCTCAACTTCGGGAAGTACATTAAATTGTGCCGCGCTGGTCTCGAGCCAACCGGTTCCGCCCGCCGTACTCCAGTAAGTTGCTGATGTGGCGGCTGTGACACCGGATTCATTTGCCACTTTACGCACTTGTTCGAGCATCCGGGCAGCATCTTGAATAGCACGGGTTTGATATTGCTGACTGACACTAACGCGGTTGAACTGGCTAAAACCGCCGGCAATGGCTGCCATCATCATGGCGAGAATGGCTATTGAAAATAACACTTCGAGCAAGGACAAGCCTGCTTGGTTTTTTTTCATCATGCATACCATCGTCTACTCCGTGGAATTCTTGAAAAAGCGTATGTTTGATGATTGGCCAGGCAGCTTACACCCTTGGTGCTGCGTTATTGGTGGTGTCAGCCCAATGTTTCAGCTTAACGTAATTAGGATCGTTGTAGCCGCCTGTAATGGTCGGCAGCATGGACAAAGCCTCTGAGCTGTATTTAATGACGGGCTCAGTCTCGCTTGGTGCAGCAGCTTCCGGGTCAGCAGCAGCGATCGAACTGGGTCCGTAAACGGTGCTGGTTGAATTCATCAACACAACACCGCCGACTATTTGTGTATTGGCGGCAAAAACGGCATTATGCGCCATGATCAATCCTCTAAAATAACCCGTAAACTGAACCCAACTATTACTGCGGGACACAATGAGAATGCCCGAGCCGGGATTAGCTGCGGTGCCTAAGTTGATTGTGCTGACAACCGAAGCGGCCGAACCGGTTGCGGTCGGCGTGTAATAGTAAATTTCATTGTTCAGCGGAGCGCCGGGCGGAGAAGTGGATTGATAGATATCTAGTGCATGCGAATCTTCTGGTAAGCCCAGAATGGCATTAACCGAAATCTGGTCGTTTGCGTTTGGTAAGAGTTCAATCGAAACCGGATTGTAAGGGGAAGCAATCGGTACAGAATTGTTTCCGCCAATTTTGACGTTTGTGCCGCCGCCGATGGTTGTCGAACTTGTATAATAATAAGCCACACCGGGCATTTCAGTTCCGCTTGTATCGTCACCGTTCAGATCATGATCGTTTCCGTCAACGGTCATGTAACTATCTTGAATGCTGAGCCGGCCTTTTGCGGTGAGCGCAGCCTCAGCGCCGGGAGGCGTGCTTAACGCACCTGTTTCTAAAATAACGGTGGCGGTTCTTGTGGCATCGCCCGAAGTACCGCTTGCGGTAATGGTGTGATTATCAGCGTCATAAACTGCTTCAAATGTTCCCATCGTTCCAAGGGCGGTTTCGAGCAGAGGGTCTGTGTTACCTAATCTGAGTTCGGCCAGCTTTTGGTCAATGGCAGATTCAGCCAAGTAAAACGCCTGCGTGTTGGCAGTATCGACGGCACTTAACTTTGAATCATTGATGGTGACGGAGTAAAACCCGGTCATCAGGCCGAATAACAGCAGGCAAATGAGCAGGGTCCAAATTAATGCAAACCCGCCCTCATTGCCCAGCCGTTTCAGTGTCTTCTGTTTGTTTTGTCTTTTTTTCATGGTTTTATTTTCTAACTTCTTAAAGTGCAACATATCAAAAGTAATAAATTTTAGCTGGTTAAACCGGGGTTTGTCAAAGAGGGGCTTGAAAGTTAGAATATATATAAGTTATTTTCATTAAATGAGTTATGTAATAATTGAAATGACCGGTACTCCTAATCCGGCGGGAGAAAATAAAGATGAAAAGAAAGCCGCGGGCATTCAAAAATACAAAATTAGGGGGTCGTGTTTTAAGCGACAATAAGGCTGATT
>PCVY01000041.1:7054-24797 GCA_002787155.1 Candidatus Abzuiibacterium crystallinum
ATACCGATTTGGCGGGAGAAAGCGTAACCTTTGTGGTCATAATTAAACGTGAGATCAAATTGATCCAAATAAATGGACGGACCTTGGTATTCAGCGGCTTCCATGGTGTTGCCGGAGGGGGTTTTGTAATAATGCACTTCTCTGAATCCCGTTAGGGTAATGGCAAGCGCCATCATGATACCCATGACCCATATCATGATTTCCTTTTTCTTCTTACGCTTAATAATACTTTCGACCTCTCTCGTATCTTGGGCGCTTTTCATTGCTTTTTCACAGATTTCTTTGACTTCCTGAAAATTTTGAGCGTTGTAGACCATTGTGTAATATGACATGTAAATATCTCTCCGGACTGGGTCCGGCTCCGCATTCATCATGTTTTTATAATTTTCTTTGGAAATTTCCAAGGCAGATTTCGCATGTTCAATACTCGTCTGTGTCGGATGAAGCTCCGCATATCGGTAACCCCTTGGCAGCTTTTCGGCAGTGTTTGACATAGTAAAATGTTAGCATATTTTAGGGTGCCTTGATGCTTCTTAAGGGACTTTATTTAGAAGGAGAACATAAGGAGGTGATGAAGCGGCTGGAAATTAAGGTGAATTTTGGTTACAATCAATCACTTATTTATCATGATTAACTGATCCAGGAAAAGGCTTTTCATGGCAAAAGATGATTTCATAAAAATGTCGACACCCAAAGCAATTCCGGCCTGCTATCAACAGACGCCGATCGGCGAGCTCATCCTTTACCATAATTTCAGAAAGCGTTTTCAAGTCTATCAGCAGGCACAGCTCCTGATCGGGATGTGCATGGATTATCGAAAACAGTTACGCATTCCCGGCAACTTTGCATTTATCATCCGAGCCGGCGGCGCTAATTTACGGATGAGTGAATTCAAAGTGTCGTATGCAATTGGGGTGGGCGGCGTATCGCACATTGCTTTAATCGGACATAATCATTGCGGGATGGTTAACATTGCTTCCCGTAAGCAATGGTTCATCGACGGACTGGTAGAGCGGGCCGGATGGAAGCCGGAGGCTGCACGGGCACATTTTGACGAGTTTGTCCAAATGTTTGAAATTGAAAATGAGGTTCAATTTATTTTGAGTGAAGTCAAACGGTTACGCAAACGGTATCCGAAGGTGACGGTCGCTCCGATGCTCTATACGGTAGAAGATAACAAATTACATTTATTAAATGAGGCAGCTGCTTGATTGGCAAAAGGCATTTTTCATCAATCCGCTTGTTTTGGCCATGATCTTCTTTCCGGCTCAATCACGGGCGCAGGAAGAGCCGTTTGCCTCGCTTCGTTTTGAAATGGTGACGAAACAAATTGAAGCGCGCGGCATCAAGGACAAACATGTTTTAGAGGCCATGCGCAAAGTCGAACGTCATCGTTTTGTCCCCAAACGTTTCATCCATGAAGCCTATGAGGACCATCCGATTCAAATTGGTTATGGGCAAACCATTTCACAGCCTTAC
This sequence comes from Candidatus Abzuiibacterium crystallinum, assembly GCA_002787155.1. Taxonomy (GTDB): domain Bacteria; phylum Omnitrophota; class Omnitrophia; order Omnitrophales; family Abzuiibacteriaceae; genus Abzuiibacterium; species Abzuiibacterium crystallinum. The sequence continues at coordinate 8,534 of PCVY01000041.1, forward strand.
ATTGTGGCTTTAATGACCGAGCTTTTGAAACTTCCGAAAACCGCAAAGGTCTTAGAGGTCGGGACAGGTTCCGGATATCAAGCAGCTGTGTTAGCTGCCATGGGTTGTCAAGTTTATACGATTGAAATTGTGCCGGAGTTGGCCGAAGAAGCGAAAACAAGACTCCAGCTGCTAGGGGTTCGAAGCGTTCATGTGAAAGCGGGCGATGGTTACCTGGGGTGGCCTGAGGAGGCCCCGTTTGATGCGATCATGGTAACGGCAGGGGCAGGCCGCGTCCCGGCGCCGCTTGCGGCACAACTCAAAGAAGGCGGTGTTTTGGTGATGCCGATTGGCCGCGCCGAATACCAAAAATTAATCGTCGGCACCCGTTCAGGCGGTCAGTGGAATCAAAGCGAACACATCCCGGTGCGTTTTGTGCCGATGACCGGGCTGGTTCAAAAAAACGAGGAATAAGTCTTTACGTTTTAGGCAAGACGCCGATAAAAAAAAGAATCTATGATGTTATTCAAAAAACAATACCTTCTTATTTTACTATTCTGCAGTTTTCTTTGGGGATGCGCCTCTCCCGAAATGCCCATGTCCGCTTATCCGCCCGGCTACGCACCGGGCACTTCCGTGACGAGTTATGGAACGATTTCTTATCCGCTTCAGCGGCATGATGTGATGCATGAAGTGGGCCCGCTTGAAACCTTGTGGCGAATTGCCAAAGCCTATGATGTGAGCGTGCAGGAAATCATGACTGCCAACCGTTTGAGCGATCCTAATAAATTGGAGATCGGCCAGAAATTATTGATTCCAAGCACCTACGGCTTGAGACCGGTCATTCCTCTCTATCACACGCGGCCATGGACTTATATCATTATTCATCATACGGCAACGGAGACGGGCAATGCGATTTTTATCAACCGCTCGCATAAACAGCGCGGTTTTTGGGGAGGCTTGGGGTATCATTTTTTAATTGATAATGGGACATTGGGAAAACTGGACGGACAGATTGAAGTGAGTCCGCGCTGGGTCAAGCAAGAAGACGGCGCGCATTGCAATGTTCAAGGAATGAATCAGCACGGCATCGGCGTCGCCTTGGTGGGAAACTTTAGCCAAACCCAAGTATCAGGCCGGCAATTGGATTCGTTGGTTTTTTTAGTCAGTACTTTAATGAAGCATTATCGAATTCCCATTAACCGCGTCATGCGTCACGGCGATGTGCCGGGAAAAAATACGGAATGTCCGGGGACTAAATTTCCGTGGAAAAGGTTTATGAGTTTACTGGAAGCGGAACTCAGGTCAAGTTGAAACGCTCAAATTTTTTGATGTCAACGCCGATGGCAATCATATGATGCTTTCACACAAAAAAAATCTCTGCATTTGGCTTGTTATCCTTTTGGCACTCTCCGGAATTCCCGAGAGCCATGCGGCTTATTTGAGCACCGTCACGGCCGAATCCGCGCTTGTCATTGACGCGCAAAGCGGGCGTGTTTTGTTTTCCCGATATCCGCACACGAAGCGGGCGCCGGCCAGCACCGCCAAGTTGTTAACGGCGCTTGTTATTTTAGACGACTTTGATTTGAATGATGTGGTGGTTATTCCTGAAGCGGCCACGCACGTCACCCCGACCGTGATTGGTTTGCGTGCAGGGGAGCGTTATTATGTGCGTGACATGCTGCGGGCGATTTTAATTAATTCAGCCAATGATGCCGCCACCGCAATGGCGATCGCATCAGCAGGTTCTGAGAGTCACTTTGCCGCCAAAATGAATCGGAAAGCACGTCATTTAGGCGCGGCGGATTCGAATTTTGTGCGAGCCAGCGGTTTACCGGCCAAGAATCAATATTCAACGGCTTCCGATCTCATGAAAATATTTCGAGCGGCTGAGAAAAACAACTTCATCATGAAAACGGCAGCGATCAAAACTTTAAATATCCGCAGTTTGACCGGGCGTGTGGTGACGCTTAAGAATCACAATAAAATGCTTTGGCGTGACTCCCGCGAAATGGTCGGGAAGACCGGATGGACGAGGCGCGCCGGACATTGCTTTGTCGGGAAACTCAGTGCCGGGAGTGAGTCTATTTTTGTTTCGATCTTGAAGAGTGAGCGGGCATGGAATGACATGGCTTTTTTTGCGGATCGTTATTTGGGTCCTCGGAGCCAGCCGGGCATTGTAGGCCGTTACAGCGTAAACGATATTCAGCGGGCGCTTAAGAACGCCGGTTATTTTGATTTGGAACCAACGGGTTTTTTCGGCCCGATTACCAAACGGTCCGTGATTGAATTTCAGAAAGCGCATCAATTATCTGCAGACGGGATCGTTGGTCCCAAAACATGGCATGTGCTAAGCCAATACCTCTAGCGTGTTTTTCTTCTTAAGGCACCGTTTTTTTCAGTTCGTTTTTCCTTAAATTTCATGGTAAAATGCTTGCCCTATGCATCGAACCAAACATTTGATAACAGCCTTCATGGGTATTTTCTTGGGCTATGCTTGCCTGAGCGGTTTTGCGGCAAGCGAAAAACCCGCTAAAACGTTTGCTAAGAGAAGCAATCCTCCCAAAACAATGGTCCGAAAAATCAATGCCAAACCTGAAACTCAAAAGCAAGACTCTAACGAACTCCTGGTGGCTGATTTTGAATCAGGCAGTCTCCAAAACAGCCTCGAAGGCGATAGTGGTTCTTGGAATTTAGATCCGGACGATCCTAAATCGGCGATTGAAATCGCGGTGGTTGATGCGGCCGATAAAGCACACGGGAAAGTTTTAAAGATTGACTACGATGTGAGTTCCGAGAAAAATGCGCAAAACGGGTATTGGACGAAGTTAAAAGGTCTGCATGCCTCGGGTTATGATCATTTGCAGTTTGATATCCGCGGTGACGCAGAAAAGGGATTTACCGATTCATTTAAAATTGAACTGAAGAAATTCAAAGATGAGTCCGGTACCGAGAAAATCAAAGGGACATACCTCATCAAAAATATCTCACCCCATTGGCAAACCGTTCAAATTCCTTTGAATAAGATGACGGGGTTGTTGGATTTTAGTGACCCTAAAGTGTGGCAGAATCCGTCACTCGCACGGCGTAATCTCGATGAGTTTGTCATGGTGTTTCAAAGCAGGCGCGCGTCCAAAAAAGTCGGCACGCTTTATTTGGATAACGTGAAGTTTGTCCGTTTGGGAATTAAATTGCCGACTGCCGTTGATTTTCCCCCGCGCAAAGGCGAGAAAACACCCGTTCGTTTGGAAGGGGTTGATTTTACCAAGTTCTTAGCCAAACGGCTCAAAGGTTATCCGGCGAAAGTTAACGTTCAGAAAGAGTGGCCGGAGGATGACAAAGCATTTCTAAAAATAGTGGCCAAAGACACTTGGCGTTTTTTTGACGAGATTGTCGATCAGGAACATCAACTGCCGCTCGACACCATTCAATTGGGTGAAAAAGAGCCGATCGCATCCGATGGATTTATCGGTGATTATACCAACGTCACCAACATCGGTCTTTATCTCATGTGTCTCGTTTCGGCTTACGATCTTGAATTTATTTCGAAGGAAGAAGCTGTCAACCGGTTAGGCAAAACCCTTGATACGTTGGATAAGTTGGAACATCATAAAAGTGGTTTCCTTTACAATTATTACGACACGACCACGATTGAACGCACCAGTTATTTCGTGTCACTCGTGGATTCCGGCTGGTTGGATATCGGACTTTATGCCGCGCGTCAAGCTTTTCCCGAAGCTTTAGGCGAGCGGATTGATCAAATGTTAGCGAGTCATAGTTTTGCTTTCTTTTATGATGACGTCGAGCGGCAAATGTACCACGGTTATTACGATCACCTAGAAGTATATTCTGATTATCATTACGGTGCTTTTTACACAGAACCGCGTGCCGCAAGTTACATGGCGATTGGGCGCGGCGAAGTTCCTCTCGAACATTGGTTTCGCATGTTGAGAACTTTTCCGTCGAGTTACAGCTGGCAAAATCAAGAGCCCAAGCAGCGCGTTCCAAAAACCGTACTCGGCGTTACCTTTGAGGGTGGTTTTTACGAATGGCATGGCGAACCTTTTGTGCCCAGCTGGGGCGGTTCTATGTTTGAAGCGTTGATGCCGCCGATGGTGCTGAAAGAAAAAGAATTGGCGCCGGAAGGGCTTGGCTTAAATAATACGCGGCATGTTCAAATCACGATCGATGACACGCTTAATCAATTGGGCTATCCGGTATGGGGTATGTCGCCTTCTTCTGTCCCCGAAGGCGGTTATTCCGAATATGGCGTCAAAGCCCTTGGCAGCCGCGGCTATAAACCAGGCGTGGTGACGCCGCATGCGTCAATACTTGCTCTTGAATATGCGCCTGAAGCTGTCGTCAAAAATTTGCGTGAATTGGTTAAACGCTTTGATGTTTACGGTGAATACGGATTCTACGATGCCGTAACGGTGGCGACCGGTAAAGTGGCGCGAAAATATTTAGCGTTGGACCAAGGGATGATTTTGATTGCGATTAACAATTATTTGAATCATGGGGCGATCCGGAACCGATTCCATGAAACGGAAATGGCAAAGCGGGCCGAGAAGCTGCTGACCGAAGAAAAATTGTTTGAAATTCTAACCGAAGAACGTGCAAGCGTCACTCGTCCGATCACGCCTAAAACCGAAATGATCAAAAGTGAGTCAGAGCCCCTTCCTCAAAACGATATCGCCGCACCTCAAAAACCATAACGGGTGTTTGATTTTTCGCACTTCTCTTGATGATCATGTGCTGGCCGGTATCACCACGAAGCAGGTGACAGGCGGCAGCGATTTTTCGTCCGGGGAAGCAGCGCTGCAAAAAGAAAGCAGGCTTTTAAGCGGTCTTGGTTTGCCGGGTGCTTTGCTGGTCAGGTTTCAACAAGTGCATGGTTGTGAAGTCAAAAATATTTCTGAGAGGCCTCATCCCAATCAGATAAGTCATGAGAAAGCAGATGGTTCCATGACGTCATTGCCGCGCTTGGCGCTGGGTATCTTGACGGCGGATTGTGCGCCTGTTTTTTTCCTGCATCCCCGTTCTCGAACCATTGGGATTGCCCATGCCGGCTGGCGCGGTGCTCGAGCGGGAATCATGGAAGTGATGTTAAAGAAGTATGTTCATCATTTCAAAATACCGGTGGCTGAAATCGAAGTGCTCATCGGGCCCTGCATCCGCCAAGCTCATTATGAAGTAGGCCAGGAATTTGAATCTTTCTTTGGAGGGCACGTCGCTAGAAAAGACGGGCAGTATTTCTTTGATTTACCGGGTTGGATCGCGGGCGAACTTGCCCGGTTAGGGGTTCGGCGCGGGCAAATACTCGATTGCGGGCTTTGCACTTACGAACAATCCGATCGATTTTATTCCCACCGGCGCGAAGGGGCGGCTGCCGGGCGGATGTTGTCATTTATCATTGCTTTATCTTGAGCATTTGGTTTTTCACGTTTTTTTGCTACAATACTCGCTTTTGAGGAGGTTCTCATATGCAGGCAAATTCGTTGCGGCGCGGCATGGCCATTTTGAAGAACGGCCAAATCCTTTTAATCACTGATTTCACGCACCGGACACCCGGTAACAAACGGGCGTTTGTCCAGGTGACCGTTAAGAATATTTCAACCGGCCAGATTACGCAGGACCGCTATTCGGCCACCGAAGACGTGGAGCTGGCTCATTTAGATCCTAAAAAAACCCAGTATTTATATCACGACCGTGAAGGATTTCATTTTATGGACTTAGCCGATTATCATACGTTTCAGATGTCAGAAGAGATGCTGGGAGACAGCCAATACTATTTGAAAGAAAACATGGAAGTTGAAATCATGTTCTGTGATGACAAGCCCATCCAAATTAATTTACCTCGTCACGTCATTTTAACGGTGGTCGATTCACCGCCCGGCATTAAAGGCGATTCGGTCTCCAGCAATAATAAGCCCGCTGTCTTAGAAACCGGTTTGAGAATCAACGTCCCGCTTTTTGTGACGGAAGGGACGCAGGTGAAAGTTGATACCAAAACCGGTGAATACCTGGGCCGGGAATAGTTTTTTTAAAAAGTGTAAGGTTATTTTTGGGGCGCATACCTACGACTTTGCCGTTAGGTATTGCCCAAGAAGCTTTGATTGATGTTTGTCTTGTAAGTCTTGGGTTATTTTTGGGTGCATACCAACTGGCAAAGCCAATTGGTGTGGCCAACAACTTCAGATTTATGTTGTTTTTGAAAGTCTAAGGTAGTTGTTGGGCGCATAGCTCAGCTGGTTAGAGCACTTCGTTCACATCGAAGGGGTCAGAGGTTCGAGTCCTCTTGCGCCCATGGTTCGACGCGTCCCTCACTGTGTTCGGGACTTGCTCTCCATCATGTGAGGGACGAGTCGAACCTTTGAGATGAGGACTCGAAAGGGAGCAGCCGAGCCAATAAATGGAGATGCGACGTCAAGGAGTATCGACTTCCTTTGAGGCTGCGGCTGACCGACCGAAGACGAATACCGGAATGATTTGCGGCAAGCAAATCATGACGGTGTTTATGAGTCGGAGGCGTCGAGTCCTCTTGCGCCTATTTTTCCCATACGATTTCGAAACTTAGTTTTCAAATTTAAAAAGTAACGATTTATCCGTTCGACTTTCTTAACCGCACCTATCAGATTTGCAACTTCTTTTTTCATGTGGTACGCTTCCGTTATGATAAATTATCATGACCCTGCCGTCCAAGAAAAGCATCTCACCAACTTTCAAAAACTAGTTCGCTGGACGGGCGACATTCCGGACAGCGCCGATAGTTATTTTGAATGTTACCCAATGGCTGTTTTTTTGATTGACGCCCTGGGTCGTTTTACATTTTTTAATCGAGCCGCCGAGGAGTTTATCGGTTACACAAAAGATGAAATTTGCGACAAACATTTTCGGCTGCTTCTAACGCTGGACGATTTAAGTGATGGCTTTAAACTGTTTTACCAAGTTTTCCAGGAGTCTGTGAGACAAAGGTCGCTTTTTAGAGTGCGTCTGAAAAATGGGTTGACCCGTGTGGTTGACTTGCTGGCGGTGCCGGTTTTTTTGAACGGTGCCGTTAAATCCGCTTTGTGCATTGCAAATGATATCACAGGCCGCGTCTCCCAGACGCCCAGGGATGCCAAGCGTGTCGAGGTTTTTAAGAAATTTAGTTCAGATCTTGAAAAATGGAAAAACCATATCAAAGACCAGGAAGATAAAGATAATAAAAAAAGTATTTGAAAACTATTTAAGTATATTAAATAGAGTAACTTACAGATAAATAGAAGTAAAAAATTCAGTTTTATTTCCTCCAAAGTCCTTCCGGAAGAACCTCTGCGGCAGTCTGAGGCAAAAGTGAATCAAGAGCGCTAAGGGCTCGTCTCAATCAAGGAGAATTTTGTTTACTTAAGCCTCACCTAATTTTGGTCGAAATATTATCAGATAACAGTCGCGTTAATTGCCTTAAAAAACAATAATTTTAACGCCTCGGAAAAAATGTTAGGTATATTCTAAAGAGGAGGTTATGAGTTACTACAAGGTGCTCGGTTTTGAAAAAGAACCGTTTTCAACCAGCCCGGACCCTAATTTTTTATACTTAACGAAAGAGCATGAAGCGGCTTTAACGAACGTGTTGATCGAACTGAGGCTTCGGCGCGGTCTTTCAGTTGTGTTGGGGGATGTCGGAACTGGTAAAACCAGCTTGTCCCGCAAACTCATCGGCTGTCTGAAGGAGCGGGGCGATTTTATTATTCACATGGTGCTTGATCCGTCTTTTGAAACAGAACATTTGTTTTTAACTTCTTTGGTTCGGAATTTTGAGATTAATTTGGATCAATACAGTGATCCGCGTTTTAGAGGCGAGCGGCCGACGACACTTGATTTGAAGGAAGCTTTAGAGAAATTTTTGTATCAAAAATGCATTATCGAGCAAAAAACGGTGGTATTGATTGTGGATGAAGCTCAGAAATTATCCGAAACGGCTATGGAAATCTTAAGGGTCATTTTGAATTTTGAGACGAATGAAAATAAACTGCTGCAGCTGGTTTTACTCGGTCAGTTGGAATTGCATTCGAAAATCATGAATATTGCGAATTTTTTCGACCGCATTAGTTTTAAGTACACGCTCAACCCCATTGGTTTTACCGAAACAAGAGACATGATTAATTTTAGAGTTAAAAAGGCAGGTTATACCGCTGCGTCTAAACTTTTTTTGGATGAATCCATTCACTTGATTCACAAAGTCTCGCGCGGATATCCGCGTAAGATTACGCTCTTATGCCACAGGGCTCTTACCAAACTAGTCATGCAAAATAAATGGTCGGTTGATGAAAGTTTGATCCGTGAGATTATTCACGAGGATATGCAGACAGGATGGATGCCCCAGGTTTCACTCAACGTGGCGCGCTGATGGCGGCGAATGTGCCGGGTGATGACCGGGGCAGTGATAAGCTAATCTGCAAACAGTGGTTGAGTTCATAAACCATGGCTGACTCGGATGCATCGGCAACACCAGAAAAAAAATTACTGAACCTGATTGAAGGGCAACAGTCAGAGGATAGCGGTTCCAAGACGGCTGCGGGCGGAACGGTTGATAAAAGTTCGCCGGGCCAAAAAGTCAATGTTGCCGCGTTGTTATCACCCAGCGCCTTAAAAGGGCGTATTGAGTTTTTCAGAGACCAAATAACCGCCCTGGTAAAAGGCGGTGAGCCGATCAATTTTCGGCAAGTCAACCAGGTGGTTCGCATCATGACTGTTTTGGTTACCATCGGTTTAACAGGAGCAATTGCATACGAGATGATGACTGTGCAGCATAGTTTGGGAAAAGAATTAACCGTGACGCCGCAAGAGATAGCGGAGTTAACAGAAGCGGATCAACACACCATCGATCCAAATTTATTTCAAGAAGTTGAAAAGAGAAACATTTTTATCCCAAAAGAAAAAAGAGCGGCGGAACAAGCCCCTGAGCAGGACGAATCGTCGCTCAAATTTGTTGAGATTACCAACAATCTCAAATTAGCAGGCATTTCCATCAGCCCGGAGGATCCCAGCAGGACCTATTGCATGGTGGAAGATATTTCGAAAAATGTCACAAATTTTCTGAAAGTTGGGGACATGATTTCAGGCCTTAAAGTTGAGCAAATTAATCCCGACGGTGTTGTCTTGAAGTTTCAAAATCAATCGGTTGAATTGAGATGAAAACCATACGTCAAATAGTCATCAGCCTTTTGGTGCTCTCAGCGGTGGTGTTGACCGACGTTCAGTCTGCCTTCACGGAATCCGGGGCGCAAGCAACGGCCGGCTTGCAAAAGAAAATCTTTTTAGATTTAAGAGACATCAATGTGGTTGACGTGCTTAAATTTCTGGCGATTGAAGGTGATATCAACATTGTGACCAGCCGGAATGTGCAGGGCCGCTCAACACTTTTACTTAGAAACGTTCCCATCCAAGATGCGCTCGATATCATTGTGCTGTCCAATCAACTGGCATACTACATGAAAGGCGACATTATTTATGTCATGACGGAAAACGAATATCAGCAGCTTTACGGTGAAAACTACAATGACCAGCGGAAGGTTTTGACGCGTCAATTGCGCTATGTGAAACCCAGTTACGCAGCGAGTGCGCTGCAAAGTGTCCAAAGCGGACTTGGAAAAGTTTTGATTGACGAAGAAACAGGCACCCTCATCATGATTGATACGCCCGACAAACTTGAAGCGATGACGGAACTCTTGGATGAAATTGAAAAGAAAGTTGAAACCAAAGTCATCCCTCTCAGTTATGCGAAAGCGCGTGAAGTGGAGGCACAGCTAAGAACCCGTTTGGATGCTAAATCGGTCGGCTCTATTACGAGCGACGAACGATCAAACAAGCTTTTCGTGAGCGCTTATCCGGAACGAATGGATGAGGTGCTGCCTTTGATCGAGGAACTTGATTCGCAAACCAAAGCCGTTTTAATTGAGGCTCGCATTCTTCAAATCACCATTAACCCCAAGTTTGATTTTGGCATTGATTGGGAATCGCAGCCACATAAAAGCAGCAGCCGGCTTTACCGAAATTTAGATATTGTCGGTTCATTTCCAATTTCATCCGACATTTCAACCGATTCCTCGATCGGCACGGTCGGCAAAATTGCAGTCGGTAATCTGAGCAACAATGAATTCACAACCGAACTCAAAGCGCTCAAGCAGGTGCAAAATACAGAAGTCTTGGCTAACCCGCGGCTGATGATTCTGAACGGCGAAGAAGCCAACATTAACATCGGTGATCGGGTGCCTTATGTGGTGACGACAACAACAGGGACAGGCAACAACGTTTCCGTGAGTGAAGAAATTAAATTTATCGACGTCGGAATTTCACTGGTTGTCTCGCCCACCATTAACGAAGATAATATGATTACCATGCGAATTCGGCCTGAAATTTCCAGTCAAACAGGCACTTTAACAACGCCGGCAGGGGCTAAAATTCCGCAGGTCAATACCACATTCATTGAATCGAGCGTTGTTGTCAAAAGCGGAAAAACAATTATTTTGGGCGGTTTGAAACGGGATGACTTGACCAAAAATGACAAAGGTTTCCCATATTTGTCCGACATTCCAGTGCTGGGGCATTTATTTAAAAGTCGCTCGGATACCACCAAGCGAACCGAAATTATTATCCTCATCACCCCGAAAATTGTGACCGGTGAAAAAGATGTGATTGATAAACCCGTCCCGATCAAGCCCATGAAATCAGACGCCGCGGCAATGAACACGAGTGCGGCGATGAAGAGCAAAGATGCAATGGATCAACCCATTCCGATTAAACCGATCAAAACAGATGGAATGGTCAATAGTGCCGGGATGGATTCAAAACCTGTTTTTGCGGAACCGGTGCCAAAATGAAAGTAACGATGCGGCTCCTTCATTTTATTCTGTGCACGGCGATGATGTTTGGAAGCCGGCCGATTTTGTCCCAAGCAGAAGAGCCGGATGCAGGCATGGCGCCGCAGCAGCAGGCCCAGGATCTTGAAAAAGTAGTTCAAACGCTCAATGACGCATTAAAAGAAAACCGAGAATTGAGGGAGGCAAAAATTGAAGCAGAGACAACTTTAGATCAAGCGCGCATACAAAATAACCGCCTCATGAGTCAAGTGCGTGAATTGCAAGCAGAGACGGATGACATCAAACGAGAAAAAAAGAAAGAATCCCAGAGCTTGGATCAAATGCGGGCTGACATTGATAAACAAAAGGAAGCGCTTGAGGCAGAGCGGCAAAAATTTCTGATGGAACAGGAGGAAGCGGAAAAGAGAACACAAGAAATACTGGCCGAAAATGAAAGGCTGTCTCAGCTGCTGGACCATTCAATCTTAGAGGAGGAAAGGGAGCCCTTGCAGGAATTAATTGACGAAACGAAGGCCACTGCCAAACAAGCAGTCAGTCAGATTGCCAAAAGCAAAACCGAAAATGAGAAGCTCAAAAACGAACTGGCGGAACAATACTACGCTTTAGGCAACCTGTTTTTTGAGAAAAAGGAATATAAGATGGCGGTTAAAAAGTACGTGGAAGCTTTAGAGTTTGACCCGACAGATGCATGGGCACATCATAATTTGGGTATTATTTATGATTATTATCTGGTTGACCACATCAAAGCCATTGAGCATTACCGCCAGTACTTAAGGTTAAAAGCAATCGAGGAAGAAACGGATGCAATACGGGAGCGGGTCGTTCATTTAGAACTTCAGAGATTGATGGTGCCGGGGCAGCCTTTGAAAGCGGAATATAAAAAATATGTTGAAGATCTAAGTGTTCGATGAAAATAAAATGATAAAAATACGGTAAATAATCGCATGCCGCGTGACGGTTGCTTAAAAAAACGTTTGACGGACTACATGACATCATGACCCCATGTCAAGGCTTGGGGCTTTTTTTTGCCCTGACGATAAGATTGCAGGGCTTATATATAAATATGTTGTTGGCTTTCAGAGGATGATACATTATAATAATTTCCTGTTAATATTAGGTGAAGCTGGTTTTTGCATGCGCAAAGACCTTATGTTAATCTTTAACAAGGGACCGGAAGAAAATCGGACTCCTAATAAAAAACAAAAAAAACTGGCATCGCAACTTGAAAAGGGCAAACTTCCGCCAAACAAACCGGCGGACGCGCTAGGCAGTTTAGCGTGCATCGAAAGATGGGGGCGCAAAACCAAAGGTTTAAGTCTCAGGAGTTGAGATATGACGGCTTGGTTGCCAAGTTGGGTTAAACAGTTGTTCGTTGCTTACCCATCTCTAGCGACAGACAATTTAAAAAGTCAAAGTGAACAGGCGGACTTAATATGTGTTCGCTGTTGCTTTCCAAGGACATTTCTCCCAACAGATTCTTTTATCTTTTCAATTACCTTTAGGATTTTCTGGTTTACCGTTATCTTATTTTTTGTTTTCTTTTTTCACGCCTCCTATGTTCACGCCAATAACCTTACCATTTCCAACGTACGCTTGCTTGATCAAAGTGATACGGGTGACACGGTCGCAGTCGAGTTTGATATTTCATGGGATAACGCCTGGCATGACTCCATTAATCATGATGCCGCATGGGTATTTATCAAATATCAATGTAATGACGGCGGTGGCGGTGGCGATTCGTGTGATGATACCAATTGGCACCATGTTAAATTAAAAACGGCAGGAACGAATCCGACAGGATTCAACCAAGGCAGCGGAACCGCACTGGATTTGATCGTGCCAAATGACAAAATGGGTGTGTTTATTAAACGCACTCAGCAGGGAACAGGCAGTGTCAGCACGACCGATGTCCAAGTGATTTGGGATTATTCGGAAGAAGGCAACAATGCGAGTGACACAACGGTTTCGAATGGGTATCTGGACGTTGATGTGTTTGGAATCGAAATGGTTTATGTCCCCCAAGGCGGTTTTTATGTTGGTGACGGGACAGATGGTTCATCATCACTGAGTGCTGTTTTTGAATATGGGCGTGATTCCAGTTTACCGCCGGCTATTAACAGTGAAGACGGGATTGATTTTTCGAATGCCACACAAGACGGTTGGTATTACAACACCTCAGGCTCGACACCGCAATTCACAGATGGTGAAACTTTTAGTGTATCTGAGTCATTTCCAAAGGGATTCAACGCTTATTACATCATGAAGTATGAAGTGAGCGAAGGTTTATACGTGTCTTTTTTAAATAGTTTAACCCGGACGCAGCAAAACTCAAGAACAAACTCGGATGTGTCCGGTGACACGATTCCCAACTTTTATGTGATGGCCGGCGGCTCAAGTTTAAATGCCCGCAACACCATTCAAGCGCCCAGTTCGGGTAACGGAACCGTCAATCCGGTTGTCTTTACCAGTGACCGCAGTGACCGTGCTACCGGTTATTTAAACTGGCCCGATATGGCAGCCTTTTTGGATTGGGCGGCACTCAGGCCATATACGGAATTTGAATATGAAAAAGCTTGCCGAGGGCCTCTTTATCCCGTCCCCGACGAAGGGTGCTGGGGCACCACCTCGAGAACGGAGTGTACTACCCTGAGCGGTACAGAGGACGGCACGGAAACATGCTCAACCTCCAATGCAAACATCAACATGAACAACACCAGTTATACCGGAGGCGATGGCGGAAGGGGACCGCTCAGAGCCGGCATTTACGCGACTTCCTCAGTGACATCCCGCGAAAGAGCGGGGGCAGGATATTACGGTGTTTTGCAAATGGCGGATAATCTTTTCGAATGGGTCGTGACAGTCGGCAATTCGTGGGGCATTCGTTTTACCGGAACACATGGCGATGGCAAGCTGAATACAAACGGATATGCGACGAATACGGATTGGCCCGGCATGTCGAACTCATTTAGCCTGGGTGTTAAATATGCGACAGGCAGCGGGGTGCGCGGAAGCAGCTATTCAGGTTTACTTATATCTTATACGTTTAAATTGTCAAATCGAGCTCAGATAATTAATACAGGAACCAGCCGCGTAAATACTCGCGCAGGGCGCGGAGCTCGTACGGCGCCTTAAAAAAGTTTTTAAATCGCGCAAACGGCGTCCAACCGTTTGCGGGGAATGAAGGAAGAATTTATCCGTGCTGTCCACACGGTTAAATGAAGAAAATAAATAATTAACTGGAAATTTTGGTGTGCTGTCCAACACATCAAAGTGCAGTCAGTTAGTTAAATTGATGCCTGTTTTGGAGAGGAAGTTCATTGAGTCTAGACGTTCAGTTAAAAGCGGCTATTAAGCGGCTTGTCATCTCGATACTTGTGCTTGGTCAGGTTCTACTCGCCATACCTGTGCCCACAGCGTCTGCCGCTATTTACACAGGCGGATCCTACGATGGTTCGGATAGCAAACAAGGGACGGCTTCTACCTCTGCAACCAAACTTTCATTTACCACTTCACCTTCTACCACACCCAGCGGTGTTGCGTTTAATCCCCAGCCAGTCGTTACTGTTTTGGACGATAACGATAACGTGGTCAGCTCAACCACCACCATCACACTTGCGATTGGCACCAACCCCGTTGGCGGCAGTTTGGTCGGCACGCTATCAATGGCAGCCGTAGCCGGTAAAGCTGATTTCAGCGGTAAAGGTGTTGCGATCGACACCGCCGGTTCACCCTACACGCTCACCGCATCAGCCTCCGGTTTAACTTCGGCCACTTCAGATTCCTTCGAAATCACAGCCGGCGAGTTCAAACTAAATTTGACGCTCGTTCAGGAAACTACAAGTTCCTATAACATTAACTCGTGGCTAGAGCGTTCCGGCAAAATCATTGCAACGACTGCTTGGTGCGATGGCGTACATTACACGACGACAGCCGTCTTGGATGCGAATGGCACTGATGCGGGCTGCACGGCATGCGTGGCAGCGCCGGTGGCACGGTCAAGCAGTTTTTGCGAATGTGTATTATCTCTTTGTTCGCTCGTCCCTGCCATGGCTGTCATCAGTGTTGTCTATAACAATGTGACTTACAGTGCGGTCGGCCGTGTTGAAGCAGAAATTTTTAACGATCTTGATGATATTTTAACGGACACCGCCGCGATTAACTGGACAGATGTTACACGGATTGTGGCGCAGACGGACACGATCAATTGGGACGCCATCGATTCAATCAAAGAAGCGGTCGGTGCTGATTTGGGCGCCACCGCGACCGTGCTGGGAATTGCATCAGCCATCAAGACGGATGTGGATAAAGCCAACTGGGATGATATCGGCGTGATGTCAAAAGCTCATATCAATTGGACAGATATTAACCGGCAGACAATATCGGGTGTCAACTGGACGGACATTGTGAACCTCAGCAAATCAGGCATCAATTGGACGGATTTAACCTCTCTCTCTAAAACAGGCATCAATTGGACAGATTTAAATGCCATTTCAAAGACGGGGATCAATTGGCTGGATCTTCTCAACCAATCCAAAGGCAGCATCAATTGGACAGGGATTCGCGCTCTTTCTGAAAGCGGCGCCAATTGGTCAGGCATCCAGGCGCTTTCCGAAAGTTCGGCAAACTGGGAGGGCATTCAGGCGTTGAGCGATGTAGGGGTCAACTGGCTTGATATCCAGAATTTGAGTCAATCAAATGTTAACTGGGCTGGTCTGCAGGCGATGACGCGGAGCGGAGCAAACTGGACCGGATTTAAGGCTTTAACAGAAAGTTCAGTTAACTGGAATGACATCAGGCGTCTTGCACTGGCCGGGATTAACTGGGCAGGACTCAATGACTTAAGCCGGGCCCGGACGAACTGGACAGCGATTAGGCATCTCAGCGAAAGTAATGTCAATTGGGCTGGTATTCAAGATCTTTCGCGGGGAAGAATTAATTGGAATGACCTGCGTGCGCTGACGGAAAGCAGCGTTAATTGGACAGGAATCAATGCCGTCTCAAAAAGCGGAATCAATTGGACGGGAATTCAAGACCTCTCACAAGGTGGCGTTAATTGGAGCGACATACGCCGAATGAGCGACTCAACCATTAATTGGACAGATTTTGCTTACATGACCGGCGCCGGAACAAACTGGACGGAATACATCAACTGGGACAATCTCGCACAATTATCCAATGCAAATGTCAACTGGACAGACATACAGGTGATGAGCGATGAGAATATCAATTGGAACGGTATTCAGCACTTGGCCGTAAGCGGTGTCAATTGGTCAGACATCGGAAACTTGACAAAATCAGGAATCAACTGGTCAGATTTACTTGCCATATCAGAAACAGGCATTAATTGGACAGATCTGAATGCCCTCTCTAAGACAGGCATTAATTGGACAGATTTCAATGTCTTAAGTAAAGCCGGCATTAAC
>PCVY01000024.1 GCA_002787155.1 Candidatus Abzuiibacterium crystallinum
TCCCCTCCGGGGACTCAGAAAGCAGCAACAGTAAAATAATTATTGACGCAATTATTCATAGTAGGATGACACCAAAAGACCTTAAGTCAGTGCCATTCGGGACACGAGACTTAATTCCAAATAAGTATGATGTCCCCGGAATTAGAATTGAAATTACAAGGTGCAGAAACGCCCTAGGAGAGTACGTTTACAGCTTATAATTAGATTATATACTTGGGAGGGGGACGACTAAGGGTTTTAAAACTTGCAACCGATAATTCAGTTAGCTATAATTCTCATTGAGATCGGTGCGCGACTTTCTGGTCGTGCTATTGGTTTAAGTAGCTGTTCTCAGTTGCTTAAACCGCCGGTCTCGTTCTCATTTGAGCCCTGCCGATGGTTTCTGGCAATCTTAAACCCAAAAAGATGGAATGACTTGCCATCAGCTTCAATTTCTTTTTTGCTTTTATATTCTAATTGTTTTGTTTTTTGCCAGAACTCATCAAGTATTTTTTCATCACCAGTTGATCTTCGCGCAATAACATGCCCTATCATATCAGCAATTTGAATTCCTACATTCTCTGAAGAAATTGCAAAAAAAGGTGCTTTGATAATGCGGTCAAAACTTTTGCCAATATTACTAAGGTGAAAGAAATTACTTACGGATTTCGAGATACGTTCATTTTGAGTAATACCTCTATCATCAAAGATTAAACTTGCCATTAAGTCAGGATAATTTTCTTCCATGTAAGTATTGATTCGTTCAAAAAGGAAGAAAAAAGGTCTTTCAAGTTGCTTCGAATCAGCACAAGACAAATCTACTTCATTATCATCGAGAACGATTGAAGCAAATGCTTTTGCTCCATGTGTACTGGCGTAATCGAAGACATCTCGCGCAAGATTTAGTTGATGACTTCTAATCCCTTTCCACTCAAGTCTCAGAAAATATTTCTTGAAAATGGTTGACCCTTTTATTTCAACATCTCCACACCGGTTTCCAAGGTGTTTGACCTTAAAGTTCCATAACTGTCGTGAATATTCATTAAAATCCGTGCTGCGAATCGCTACCGCCGACAATACACCCACTTTTTTATCAGGATTGCGATCGCTAATTTGCCAGCTTTCATCAATAAATATCAGCATGATTCAACAACCTCCTGATCGTAATTGTATAATAACGATAAAAAAATGCGAGGATTAAAACTGTCTGATAAAGAGAAACAGGCATACTACTAAAATAAACAGGATAAATCGGAGGCATTACTGCTGGTACCATGCTGGCAGCACGGCACTCACAGCAACGCCTCCAGATCCCCGCAGACCTTGAATTCAACTGTGTCAGGCTGTAAAATCACCCCTGTCGGAAATGAAAACACCTGCGCTTAACCGTTACCGTTTGCTTGTGACAGACATTGTGCGCATTGCCCAGGGTGCGCGCCAGGCACAGGTCACGGCTTACTGGGAAATCGGACGCAGAATCGTTCAAGTCGAGCAAGCCGGCAATGTGCGCGCCACGCACGGTACGGGTCTCCTCAAAAAACTCTCAAATGATTTGACAAAAGATTTGGGCAAAGGTTTTTCGGTCCACAACCTTCAGCGGATGAGAACTTTTTATCTTTCAAATCCAAAATACTCGACGTCGAGTATTTTGGATTGGTCGCATTATGTGGAATTGATGCCCGTCAGGGATCAAGCCAAGCGCAAACAGCTTGAAAACATAATCGTGCGCGAGGACCTCAGCATCAAAGCACTCAGGCGGCTTGTCAAAGCCGAAGTCCGCCGCAAAAAAGTCATTCATCCAACCGCTCCGCCCGAACTCTTGACACCCGTACGCGGCACACTTTACACTTACCGCATCTTAACACCTAAAGCAGCGCAACCGGCTGAGGCCGGTCTGTTACTGATTGACTTGGGTTTTGCTTGCTCGCGCGATGCGGATGAGTTTACCCGCAAGCGCTTTAAAGCAGGCGACGTCATTCAGTCTGTCAAAACCGCAAGCGGCTCCTATCAACTCCAAAAAAAGGATGTGACGAGCGATGCCCTCTACACCTACCAAGCCACGGTAGAGAAGGTTGTAGACGGTGACACACTGCTTGTGATTGTGGATTTGGGTTTTAACACACGCACGCGCCAGTACCTGAGACTGCGTGGCATTGACGCACCCGAAATGGATACCAAAGCAGGCAAACAAGCCGCCGATTTTGTCAAGAAGCGTATCGCCGCCGTCTCCCAAATTATTCTTACAAGTTCACGCTCGGATAAATACGGCCGCTACTTAGCCGATATTTTCTTCATTGATTCACAGGGCCGGGAAGTTTATTTAAACAACCTGCTGCTTGAAACCGCTCATGCGGTGAGGATGTAAGGACAAAATTTGTATTTGTTCCGGAAGTACTAGGTAACTCAACTAAAGTCCCGGTCACATGAGACGTAAAACTATAGTGACATGGTCAAAGACACTTGGCACCTTATTATCTGGGCAATCGGCATCCTGAAACTCGTTTTGGGGACGCTTGCGTTTACACCCGTCATCACCGCCCTTTGGATCCGCGGATTTTCAGCCGGTTTTGACATGGTTTTTTGGGCGGCCTTTTGGGCCGTCTATATATTGAACGCGGTTTACGTTTTGCGTTTACAAGATGCGGCACGCCTGATTTCCATCGGCATGGATTTTTTGTGCATTGTGCTTTATTGGAAAGCGTTTTTAGACATCGAAATTCCGCTTGATATTCTGCCGTCCCGTACCCTTGCCGGGCTCCTGTCTTTCTGCTTTATTGTGTTTCTTCTGTTCCCTAAGGTCAAAGCGCATTTCGCGCTCGCGCGTACTTAGATTCCCGTCTTCGCGAGAGTGACACAAGATTCATAGTGGAATGACACATCCTAGATCAGCGGCAATGACGCCTGAATTCTGATTAAATTAACGCCTCGCAGCATTAATTATTATTATAATCTGTGATAGCGGTCACAATCTTTTAGCAGGGAATTGGGTAATATATTTCAGAGGCATTAACCCCCAGCGAGGTTGTGGTGAGTAAAGAACACACAATGATTGATGGCAACGAAGCGGCCGCCTACGTGGCTTACCGCACCAACGAAGTGATCGCCATTTATCCCATTACACCGTCATCCCCGATGGGTGAATGGGCTGATTTGTGGGAGTCGCAAGAAACCAAGAACATTTGGGGCAGTTCGCCTACCGTTGTTGAAATGCAAAGTGAAGGCGGCGCTGCAGGCGCCATTCACGGCGCGCTCCAGGCCGGTTCACTTGCCACCACGTTTACGGCCTCCCAAGGCCTGCTTCTCATGATTCCTAATATGTATAAGATTGCGGGCGAACTCACACCTACAGTCTTTCACGTGGCAGCCCGCTCGCTTGCCGTTCAAGCGCTTTCAATTTTTGGCGATCATAGCGACGTGATGGCAGCCCGTTCTACCGGATTTGCATTTTTATGCTCTGCTTCCGTTCAGGAAGCCATGGATTTTGCCCTCATTGCCCAGTCGGCGACTCTTCAATCACGTATTCCTTTCGTCCATTTCTTTGACGGTTTCAGGACGTCGCATGAAATTTCTAAAATTGAAGTGTTGCCAGATGACACTATTCGCCAAATGATTCCGGAGGACTTGGTGCACGCCCATAAAGCGCGCGCGCTTTCACCGGACCATCCCGTCATGCGCGGCACCACGCAAAACCCGGATGTTTATTTCCAGGCCAGAGAATCGGTGAACACTTATTATGACCAATGCAGCCGGATTGTAAGCGGCGCCATGAAAGAATTTGCAAAGCTCACCGGCCGCACGTATGCGCCTTTCGAGTATGCGGGCGACAGTGCCGCAGAACGCGTGATCGTGCTCATGGGCTCAGGCTGTGAAACAGCGGAGGAAACCGTTCAGCACTTGCAAGCACAAGGCGAGAAGGTGGGTGTGGTTAAAGTCAGGCTCTTTCGGCCGTTTGATTCGGCTTTCTTTTTAAGCGTACTGCCCAAAACTGCTCGAACCATTGCGGTGCTTGACCGCACCAAAGAATCGGGCGCACCCGGTGAGCCGCTTTATTTGGATTGTCTGAGCGTGTTGGCTGAAAACCAAATGAATGGGGAGAAAAAATTTGACTGCCTTCCCAAAGTCGTGGGCGGCCGCTATGGGCTTTCTTCCAAAGAATTTACACCCGGCATGGTGAAAGGCATTTTTGATCATTTAAAAGAGGCCAACCCCAAAAAAAGTTTTACCATCGGCATCACCGATGACGTGACGCATTTAAGTCTCCCGTATGACCCGGAGTTTTCCATTGAAAGCAAAGACACTTACCGCGCGGTTTTTTACGGATTGGGTTCTGACGGCACGGTGGGCGCCAACAAAAATTCCATTAAAATTATCGGGCATGATGAAAAACGTTCTGCTCAAGGGTATTTTGTTTACGATTCCCGGAAGTCCGGCGCCACGACGGTCTCGCACCTGCGTTTCGGCCCCAAAGTGATTCGCGCCCCTTACTTGATTTCGCAGGCCCATTTTATCGGCTGCCATCAATGGACGCTTTTTGAACGCTACGACATTTTGAAGCACTTGCTCCCCAACGGTAAGTTTTTACTTAACAGTATTTACGGACCCGATGACGTGTGGCGGTACCTGCCGGGAAAAGTCCAAGCACAGCTTAAAGAAAAGAACGCCAAGTTTTACGTGATCGATGCCTACAAAGTGGCCAAAGAAAGCGGTATCGGCAGTTTAATTAATACGGTGATGCAGGTTTGTTTCTTTGCGATTTCAAAAATCATGCCGATTGATGAAGCCGTACGCGAGATCGAAGAATCCATTCGGAAAACTTACGGTAAAAAGGGCCAGGAAATCGTGGACCGTAATCTCAAAGCCGTTCACGGCGCGCTTCAGCATCTTCATGAAGTGAATACCGCCGGCCAGCCGCTCAATGGCACGCCTTTTGCGCCGCCTATCCCTAAAGAAGCGCCCCCGTTTGTGCGTGAAGTGTTGGGCACCATTGTTCAGGGCTGCGGGGACGATCTTCCGGTCGGCGTGTTTCCAATCGACGGGACTTATCCCACCGGTACGTCCAAATGGGAACAGCGCAACCTGACGCAGGAAGTCCCCGTGTGGGACCCGGACGTTTGCATTCAGTGCGGTAAATGCGCTTTCGTTTGTCCGCACGGTGTCATTCGCGTGAAAGCCTATGAAGACAAGCATCTCAAAGGGGCCCCCCAAACTTTTAAATCCCGCCCGGCTAAAGACCTTGATTGGAAAGACCTCACTTACACAATTCAAGTCGCAACCGATTACTGCACCGGCTGCGGGATTTGCGTGGACATTTGTCCCGCGAAAAATAAATCGAAAACCAGTTTGAAAGCGATCAACATGGAAGCAGAGCTTCCCATCCGGGAAACCGAGCGGGAAAACTGGGATTTCTTCAGTCAACTTCCCGAACTTGACCGCCGCCGCATTAAATCAGAGTCAATTCGCCAGGAACAAGTGCAGCAGCCGCTTTTTGAATTTTCAAGCGCATGCTTAGGCTGCGGGGAGACGCCTTACATTAAATTAGCCACACAGCTTTTCGGCGACCGGATGGTGGTCGCCAACGCCACGGGCTGCTCATCCATATACGGCGGCAATCTGCCCACCACACCCTGGACGCATAATGCGGACGGACGCGGGCCGGCATGGTCAAACTCGCTTTTTGAAGACAACGCGGAATTCGGTCTGGGAATGCGGCTTTCAATTGATCAGCAAAGGCGCTTTGCGATAGAACTTTTGCTGCGCATCAGGAACACGATAGAACCCGGTTTGGTGAATGCGCTCATTGAATCGCCGCAAAAAACAGAAGCCGACATTTACGAACAGCGCGAGCGCGTGGAACTTTTGAAGAAACAACTCAAAAAATCCAAACAAAAAGAAGCCGAGCGGCTTCTCGCGCACGCCGATATGCTGGTGAAGAAGAGTGTTTGGATTATCGGCGGTGACGGCTGGGCTTATGACATTGGTTACGGCGGACTTGATCATGTGCTCGCAAGCGGTAAAAACGTTAATATTTTAGTACTCGACACAGAAGTTTATTCCAACACGGGCGGTCAGATGTCTAAATCAACACCCAAAGCAGCCGTCGCTAAGTTTGCCGCAAACGGCAAGGCGATGGCCAAAAAAGATTTGGGACTGATTGCGATGACTTATGGGAACGTCTATGTAGCCAGTGTGGCGATGGGTGCTAAGGACGAACATACTCTCAAAGCCTTTTTAGAAGCCGAAGCCTATGACGGACCTTCTTTGATCATTGCTTACAGCCATTGCATTGCACACGGCATTAACATGACCACCGCCATGCAGAACCAAAAGGCGCTGGTACAATCCGGCAGGTGGCTCCTTTACCGTTATCATCCCGAACGCGGGAAGGCGGGGCAGGATCCGTTGATCCTGGAACGGCCGGGAAAGAAAATCTCGCTTGAACAGTACATGAATATGGAGAACCGTTTTAAAATGCTGGCCAAAAGTCATCCCGAAACGGCGCGTTATTTGTGGGAAGAAGCCAGCGAAGAACTGCAGCTCAGAATGGCTTTCTATGAATATTTGGCGACGTTCCGGAAAAATTCGGCCAAAAAACCGGAACCTCAAAATGCGGAAGTGAAATAATGGATTTAACAGCCGATTATTTAGGCATGACGCTTAAAAATCCTTTGGTGCCGAGCGCTTCTCCCTTGTCGGAAAAAATTGCCACGATCCGCCACTTAGAAGACAGCGGGGCCGGCGCCATTGTGCTTCATTCGCTTTTCGAAGAACAAATTCGGATGGAAAATTTGGAACTCAACCATCACCTTTCAAGCCACAAAGATGTTTTCAGCGAAGCACAGTCTTTTTTTCCGGAACCCACGCAGTTTCACTTGGATCCCGAAGGCTACCTCGAGTACATTCAAAACGTAAAAAAAGCGGTGTCGATTCCCGTGATCGCCAGTTTGAACGGCGCGACGCTTGGCGGCTGGACGGATACCGCGGAGTTGATGCAGCAAGCGGGAGCGGATGCGATTGAACTCAATATTTACAAGATTACGACGAACCCCGATCAGCCGGCAGCTGAAATTGAAGCCGAGTACGTGAAAATCTTGAAATCCGTTAAATCAAAAATTAAAATTCCGGTCGCGCTTAAACTGAGTCCTTATTTTACCAACATGGCGAACATGGCACAGCGATTTGACGATGCCGGTGCGAATGCGCTCGTTCTTTTTAACCGTTTTTACCAACCCGACATTGATTTGGAAACGCTTGATATGCGCTCTGACATTTTGTTTAGCGCGCCGCAAGCGCTTAGGCTGCCGCTCACCTGGGTTGGCATTTTATTCGGCAAAGTGCGCGCCGATTTGGCAGCCACTTCCGGCATTCACCGCGCTGAAGACGTTCTTAAAATGTTGATGGTGGGCGCTAATGTGACAATGCTCTGTTCTGTCCTCTTGCGCCGGGGTCCCGCCTATTTGAAAGTGATTTTAGAAGACATGAAGCAATGGATGGAAGAGCACGAATATGAATCGGTCCAGCAGATGCGCGGCAGCATGAGTCAAATGAATTGCGATAATCCTTCTGCTTACGAGCGTGCGCAGTATATTAAATCCTTGCAGAGTTTTAAACCCCAGCAGTAAACCACGTTCACTTTATCGTGATAGAATTCTGTGTCATCCCCGAATGCATTTGCACTCATGCCCATGCGTGGAGCACTTTTCAGGAAGAACTTGACGTTCTTCTCCGAAAGTGTCGGGGATCTAGGCTTTGAGATTCCCGCACTCAACTTCCAATTTAATGTCAATCGGCTGTTAAGTGCGGCACTGCTCTCAATAAGATATTTTAAGATATTTAATGAAAGCATGTGCCGCTAACAGCATGCGGGAATGATACAAAGACTTTTGAACTGTTACTTAGAAGTAGTTTCATAAGTCATCGTAAGTTCACAACCGCAAGTCATTGCGAACCGAAGGTGATCTAAACACGATGAATTCAAGTCATTGCTACAGGTATTTGAAATGTCAGTTTCAGATAAGCAATCTCAAATTCTAAAGAGAGATTGCCGCGTCGTCCGCTTGAGGCGGACTTCTCGCAATGACGCACCTAGAATTTCTAGTAAGAAACCCACTCGGGTAATTGGACTGCCTGCTTTAATAAGAGTGACCGGCGGGGAGGGAAAAGCGCCATCGCTTTTTGGTTGCGTTCGCAGATGGTTTTGGGTTCATAGGTCCAGCCTTTCTTCAAGCGGTTTGCTTCGAATTTCATCGCCCAGTATTCGTAAGTACCAATGAGAGAGCCGAAGACTTTAACTTTACGTCCAAATTCATCGCAGAGGTCCTGATAAATCCGGTCGAGTTTACGGCTGATGTGTTTTTGAGCTGCATACCAACGCCGCATCGCCCAAATGGCGCCGGCAAACATCGTGGGCAGGTTCCGCGCTTCCCAAGCGTAGTGGTCACGGATGCGCGGAGAAGGGTGATTTTTGTAACGTTTCCAGCCCGCGAGCGTCGTGCGGATCATGCGTGCGATGCTGGGGCCGTTGACTTCAAAATCACGGTGAAAAGCTTTTAAGAGTAAATCGGTTTCTTCGCCGTTTCGAATATGTTTGTGCCGGTGGTTAAAACGCAGTTGGCCGTGCACATCCGCGTAGGGAATTTGATCATTGTCAATCAAACTGCCGTCTTCCAGGTGCTTCTTAAAAAGCGGCGTGCCGGGAAGCGCCGTATAAAGCATAAATTGATGAAAATCAGTGTCGTGCTGGACAGCCCAGTCGATCACTTGGTCCATGTCTTCGACGCGGTGCTCTTCAAGTCCGATGATGGTCGAGCCTAAAACGCGGATGCCGTGCGATTGAAGATTTTTAACAAAAGCGGGCGTGTCAACACCATTCAATTTGGCATAAGAACTTTTCTTGCCCTCAAGACCAATCCACACCCAGGAGACACCGAGTCCAACCAATTGTTCCATCGTGTAGGTTTTAAGGACGCCCGCCGAACTAAAAACAGACATGGCCCAGCTTTTGTTATTTTCTTCCATCAGCTCTAAAAGCCGGAGTGCGCGCTTGCGGTGCAGCAGAAAATTTTCATCCATGATGCCGAAGGAGCGGACTTTTAATTTGGCTTCCAAGCCGCACATGATTTTAAAAAGTTCGTCTCCCGTTTCATAAAAATTGTTGAACTTGCCTTTGCCGCCGAACATATGCGAGGTGGAACAAAAATTGCAGCCCATCGGGCAGCCGACCGAAGGAATCAGAATTGCCGCCGCGTTGGCGTCATCGTCCGTAATCGGCGTCCCAAAGATCCGCGTTCCGAAAGACGAATAGACGGCGGGATGTCTGACGGGAACGTGCGTATCCTGGCCGAGGAATTTCCGGAACCATGATACGCCTTCACCTCTCACAATGTGATCGGCATCTACCAAGTTTCGAATGTTCGGCATGTTGGCCGCATGACCGCCGACGACAACGGTAGCAGTTGGGCGGTATTGCCGAACGAGTTCGCACATTTTTTTGACTTTAAGAACATTCGGCATGATGGAACTGATGCCCACAATGTCGTAATCATTGGTTTTAATTTCTTCGATGAAACGCTCCATGGTCGGAAAATCAAGCAGGGTACAGGGGGCTTCGATATTGGCTTGAAGCATCATTAAATTAAAAGAGCGGTGAAACATGCGCGGGGAGAAAGGCCCTTGGACGCGCGTCACTTGATTATGGTAAAGCTCCATGGGGTTAATTTTGCGGCTGCCAAACTCATCATCCTGCGCGTAAGGACCAAAGACGCTTGAGAGCAATACTTTGGCATCAGTCCCCTTGGGATGAACGGGGTGCGGATGCGTGAGTTTTGAAATTCTTTTTAATACAGCTTCTACCTTCATGTTTTCCACCTATTTTTAAGAAAAGAGACTAAGGCCTGCAGGCAAATCAAGCAGTGACACCCGTCACAGTGCGCTTAAATAGCGAAAATTAAAGGGGTTAGAGGGCGCATATCACTTCATACAGTTGTCATTCTGGGCCCTTCGATGTCATTATGGCGGGATCAGGATGACATGAAAACAACTGTATCAAGTAACATGCGCCCTGGTTAGACAAACACTTCATTTTAGAGAAAGGCTAGTATATAATGTGCCTCATGGATTTGACCTCATTCTTGGAGTCGCTTAAAAAATTTCCTTTTGAGGAAATCAGAAAACAAAACCCGGAACATTTCGAAGGTGTTTTTCTCACCAGTCATTCAGATGAGTTAAACGCCATTTTGTCGGCTTTCTTTGGCCCGCCCATCAAAGCCTCGGGTGAAAAACCCAGCGGCGAGCAAAAGAACATGACCGATGCATACGGTGGTATCATGAAAAACCAAACATTGTATGCGGCTTCCCATGAAGGGCAGTCGTATGTAGCCATGATTTGGCCTTGGTCCGATAATACCAAGGCAACCGTCAAAGTATTCAAGACAAACGGCTGAATTTTTTCCTCCTAATCAACACCTTATTTTTTGGCATTAAACCTTTCGCCGCACCTAGCGTCTAAAAGAACAAGAGTTATACTTTAGAGAACGAAAGGATCTTCACCATGAAAAACTCGATTTGTGCAGCGTTTTTGTTGGCAACCCTATTCGGGTGGTTTGGAATAGGTCAAACATTTGCGGCAGAAGCTGATGCCGCCCAAGTATCACCCAACACCGTTCAACCGGCACCTCCCGGCCAGACAGATTTTCGTCATCGACCGGATCGAGAGGGGGCGATTGAGCGTTGGAAAAATGCGAGCCCTGAGGAAAGGCGCGAATGGGCACAAAATCACCCGAATGCTGCCGAAACGCTTAAAGAGCGTCACGAAGCGCGTCAGGAACGTCGTGAAGAATGGCAGGAGAATCGTCAGGAAAGACGAGAAAAAAGAGAAGAGTTTCGAGATCAGTGGCAAGACCTCAATCAAGAGCAGAGACAGGAGTGGATTCAAAATCATCCCGAGGCGGCCGAACGAATGAAAGAACGTCGTGAAGCCTTTCGTGAACATGTCCAGAACATGACGCCCGAAGAACGGCAGCAGTGGGCGGACAATCATCCTGAAGCCGCTGCGCGCATCAAAGACCGAATTGAAGCACGCCATGAAAGGCGTGAGGAGTTTCGAGAGAAAATGCAGAACGCAACTCCGGAAGAAAGAAAACAATGGGCAGAGAATCATCCTCAAGCTGCAGAGCGTATCAAAGAGCGCCGGGACAATTTCCGCGAGAAAGCGCAAAATGCTTCACCGGAACAAAGACAACAATGGCGGGAAAATCATCCCGAAGCAGCTGAACGGATTCACGAGCGGCGTGCTGAACGTCGGGAAGACCGCCGCGATAACCGCCGCGACGAGATGAGAGGAAACAGGGGAAACGCGGGGCCTGGAGGCGGCGATCGTCCTCAACTGTTTCAGAATCAAAGCAATGGAAGGGCCGCTCACCCCGGCCGCATGGGGAATGGCGGTCCTAAAAGTGGACAGCCCGGTCATGCGCCAGGACGAGCTGGCGGCAGCCGTCCCGGTCGTGTTGCCAGGTAAGCAGCAGAAGTAAAAGAGGACACAAAAAACGCCAAGCAGTTTTAGCGCTTGGCGTTTTTTGTTGTTTGATACCAAAATTGGTTGAAGAGTCAGGGAATTTCCCTGACTCTTCAATTGGTTATGAAAGATGTTTCGAAACTAACTTGGTCATCTCAAACATACTGACAGTTCCCTTACCGCCAAAAACGGCTTTCAGTTTGCTATCAGCATTAATATTGCGTCTATTTTTTGAATCTTGAAGGCCGTTGGACTTAATGTAATCCCATAATTTTTTGGTTACTTCCGTACGGGGAAGCGGGCCTTTACCGACCACTGCTTCCAATTCCGGGCTTAAGTTCAATGCTTTCATAAACGCCGCGTTTGCTTTTGCCATGAGTCACTCCTCCTATTTGGTGCTTGATTACTGCCCATTATTGATATCATTTAGAAGAAAGTCAACCAAACTTTTTGATTTCATGTTTTTTCTTTTATGGGAGCGGCGGCTCCATCTGTTATTTAAAATTGTCTTTGCGAGGACGGTGCGTCCGCCAAAGGACTGATCCGTCCCTCTGGCGGAGATCCGACCACGCTGTGTGGCGGAAAGCAATCTACGATCTAAGATTGCTGCGTCTCCGCCTTTGGCGGCCGCAATGCGCTTAAAACCTGTGACAGGAATCACTTGAATCTGGTTAAAAATAGGAGATAATAACTGGAACGGTCGAGGCATCATTCGATTTAAAAAGAAGAGGTCAAAATGAGTATTAAACGTCACAAAGTTACGGTAGTCGGAGCCGGTTTTGTCGGAGCCACCTGTGCGCAGCGTCTTGTTGAAAAAGAATTAGCTGATGTTGTTTTGGTGGACGTGGTGGAAGGCATGCCGCAGGGAAAAGCCCTCGATATGATGCAGTCTTCATCCGTTGAACAGTTTGACGCCGCGATTCACGGGACGAACAGCTATGCGGATACCAAAGATTCTGACGTCATTGTGGTGACGGCAGGACTTGCCCGCAAACCCGGGATGAGCCGTGATGACCTTTTGGCCAAGAATGCCGAAATCGTAGGGAGCATCATTACCGAAACCGCCAAATATTCGCCGCAAGCTATTCTCGTGATTGTCACCAATCCTTTGGATGTGATGAGTTATTTGGCGTGGAAAAAATCCGGTTTCAAAGAAACGCGCGTGATCGGCATGGCGGGTGTTTTAGATTCTTCGCGTTACGCTTATTTTATTGCCGAAGCTTTAAACGTCTCTCCCAAAGACGTTCGTGCGATGGTACTGGGCGGTCACGGTGATTCGATGGTGCCGGTGCCGGATTTTTCGACGGTGAATGGTGTCCCTATTACACAGTTGCTTGCGAAAGAAAAAATTGATGCCATCAACGACCGTACACGCAAAGGCGGCGCAGAAATTGTTGGATTGTTAAAAACCGGCAGTGCGTATTATGCGCCTTCGGCATCGGCGGCGGCGATGGCGGAAGCAATTCTGCTCGACTCGGGACGCATTTTGCCGTGCTGCGTTTATTTGAACGGCCAGTACGGCATCAAAGACACTTACTGCGGTGTTCCCGTGAGTTTGGGAAAAGACGGCGTTCGTCGTGTGGTGGAACTTAAGATTGCCAAGAGCGACTTAGAAGCGCTTCAAAAGTCTGCTCAAGATGTCAAAGCCAATATCGTCAAATTAAACCTTTGATAGTGAAACAATTTGGAAGTGGTTGCGCATCATTAACCCGTGTCATCCCCGCACGTTTTAGGCGGGGATTTCATAGATTTTAGATTCCTGCCATCCGCCAAAGGCGAGGCTCGCCACAGGCGGCTGGCGAAACAGCATGCAGGAATGACACAAACTAGTACCGCCTGACGAATGATTTTATGGGAAGGCGGCACCAGTGCTCACTTGAAATTGAAACTTAGCACTGTCAATTTCAAGTGTCAAAGCGCACTAGAGTGCTATAACTGCTTCTCATCTAAAAAAGTTAATATAAAATGACACCTACTTCGACAAGATCTTTTTGGTTAAGGCGGCTGCACTCACTTTCGGGTGTTTTTCCCATCGGCGCTTTTCTCTTAGAGCACATGTTTACCAATTCCTTCATTTTGCAAGGCCCCGAGGCCTATAACGAAAAGATTGAGTTTCTCAGACACTTGCCTTATGTGGCGGTGCTTGAAATTGTTTTCATCGGGCTTCCCATTCTTTATCATGCCGGCTACGGCATCTATGTTTGGATGACGGGCAAGGTGAACCTCCGCTGGTATCCTTACGCGCAAAATTGGCTTTATGTGCTGCAGCGCTGGACGGGCGTGATGGCGCTGGTTTACATTGGTGTGCATGTTTATGAAACACGGATTGTGAATGCGCTTTACGGCACGGAAGTGAGTTTTGCCCGGATGCAGGAAATTGTTTCGCAACCTCAAATGTTTTGGTTTTATGTGATCGGTCTTTTGGCAGTTTGTTTTCATTTTGCAAACGGGTTGTGGGGTTTTTGCGTGAGCTGGGGCATGACGATTGGGCCCAAATCTCAGCGCGCGGCGGGCATTTTCTCGGGCATTTTGGGCTTGACAATTTTTGGCGCAGGACTGAACGCTTTAATTTATCTCATCCAATGAAATCTCAAGCAAAGTTGATTGTGGTTGGCGGCGGTTTAGCGGGCCTTATGGCAGCCATTCGGCTGGCAGAAGGCGGCTACACGGTCGATTTATTTTCCATTGTGCCTTGCAGGCGTTCGCACTCGGTTTGCGCACAAGGCGGCATTAATGCTTCCGTCAACACCAAAGGCGAAGGCGATTCGCCGCGCATGCATTTTGAAGAAACCGTTTATGGCGGAGATTTTCTGGCCAACCAACCGCTCGTGATGGGCATGTGCGAAGCGGCACCCGAAATTGTTTACCTCCTGGATCGTTTGGGCGTTGCGTTTAACCGCACACCGGAAGGCAATCTGGATTTCAGGCGTTTTGGCGGTACGCGGTTTCACCGGACGGCTTTTGCCGGTTCAACGACGGGACAGCAAATGGTCTATGCTTTGGATGAACAAGTTAGGCGCTTAGAAGCGCAAGGCTTGATCAACCGTTTTGAAGGCTGGGAATTTTTGTCGGCCGTGATGGAGGAAGGATCTCGCGTGCGCGGGATTGTTGCCATTCAGCTTGCCTCGATGGAAATCAGGGCTTTTCGCGCGGATGCGGTGATCATGGCGACAGGCGGCGTGGGCATGATTTTCGGCCGCTCGACCAATTCCACCATTTGTACGGGCTCTGCGGCCGGGGCGCTTTACGAACAAGGCGCTTGGTATGCAAATGGCGAATTCATTCAAGTCCACCCAACGGCCATTCCCGGCGAAGATAAAAACCGTTTGATGTCTGAGGCCATTCGCGGTGAGGGCGGGCGCGTCTGGACTTATAAAAACGGGAAGCCCTGGTATTTCCTCGAAGAAATGTATCCCAAATACGGCAACCTGGTGCCGCGCGATATCGCGAGCCGCGCCATTTTTAAAGTTTGCCGGCAGGATAAGTTGGGCGTGGACGGCAAAGACGTGGTTTATCTCGATATTTCACACTTGGATAAAAACATGCTGACCAAAAAGCTGGGCGGTGTGATTGAAATTTATGAAAAGTTTGTCGGGGATGATCCGCGCAAAGTCCCCATGCGTGTTTTTCCCTCCGTTCATTACACGATGGGAGGTCTTTACGTGACGAATGATCACATGACCAATATTCCGGGGCTGCTCGCGGCCGGAGAATGTGATTATCAATATCATGGGGCGAACCGTCTTGGCGCCAACTCGCTCCTCTCATGCGTTTACGGCGGACAAGTGGCCGCACGAACAGCCATCCAATATGTCGAAGCTCTCGAAAGCAGTTCGGAATCAATCGGCGCTAAGTTATTTGACCAGGAAGTCAAAAAGCAAAAAGACCGGAATGATCAGCTGATGCGAAGCCGCGGTAAAGAGAATCCATATCATTTGTGGGAGGAAATGGCAGCGGCCATGACCGAACACGTTACCGTGATTCGCAAGAACGACGGTTTGAAGGCAGCGGATCAAAAGTTAACGGAGCTCCAGGAGCGGGTAAAGGATGTGAACTTAAACGATTTGTCTGAGTGGACCAATCAACCGCTCATTTTTACGCGGGAATTAGAAAATATGCTGCTCCTGGCGCGCGTCATTGCACAGGGCGCACTTAGGCGCGATGAAAGCCGCGGGGCACATTACAAACCCGATTTCCCGGAGCGCAATGACAAAGACTGGCTCAAGACCACCCTTGCCGCTTATGCGCCGGAAGGTCCCAAGTTCTCTTATGAAAAGGTCGATATTTCATTAATGAAGCCAAGGGAACGTAAATACTAAACGTGGGGTCAGCACCTGAAGTTCATTGAAGTTATTTACTATTTTTAATGAAAGCTTCAGGTACAGTCCTAACCAACCAATGAGTATAAAATTGGAAGGTTAGGACAGGTCCCGGACCTGACCCCAGGACTAAAAAATGCCGAAGATGGATTTTATTCAAGTCAAAGTCAAACGCCAAGCCAATCCGCGGCTTAAACCGTATTGGGAAGAATATCGGGTGAAGTACCGGCCCTACATGAATATCATCACGGTTTTGCAGGAACTGCGCAAAAATCCGCACACCTTTGATAACCGTCCTTCCAGTGTGATTGCCTGGGAAGCCAGTTGTTTGGAAGAAGTGTGCGGCACTTGCACCATGGTGATCAACGGGCGCGTGAGGCAAGCCTGTTCGGCGTTGGTGGATCAATTGGGAGAGTCAATTACCATTGAACCCATGACCAAGTTTCCCGTGGTGCGCGATTTGGTGGTGGATCGCAGTGTAATTTTCCGAAGTTTGAAGCGTTTAAAAACATGGGTGCCGGTTGACGGAACGCATGCGCTGGGACCGGGCCCCAAAATGGGCCCCGATGAAGCACTTGAACGCTATGAAATGTCAAAATGCATTGCCTGCGGTTGCTGCATGGAAGTTTGCCCGCAGATCAATGAACGCTCGGAATTTGTGGGGGCGGCGGCGATTAATCAGGTCCGGCTTTTTAATTCACATCCTACCGGTAAAGTGATCGAGCGTGAGCGGTTGAAAGCTTTAATGGAAAAAGGCGGCATCGAAGACTGCGGCAATGCGCAAAATTGCGTCAAGGCTTGTCCCAAAGAAATTCCGCTGGTCACGTCCATTGCGGATGTGAATCGTCAAATGACTTTGAATCTTTTGGATTTATTAAAGAAATAATTGACCGCCTTTCAATTCATGACACAAGCGTTTCAACCGAAGATGGACAAGCAAGTTTGGGTGCATCCTTCCGCCCAAGTCATCGGCCGTGTCACACTCAAAGCACATGCTAACATTTGGCCCGGCTGTGTTTTGAGGGCTGATATCAATCAAATTGTGATTGGCCGTTACACCAATATTCAAGATTTGACGGTGATCCATGTGGAAAGCGAGCGGGGCTGCCGGGTGGGGGACGAATGTGTGATCGGCCACCGCGTGATTTTGCATGCCTGCACGGTGAAAGATCGGGTTTTAATCGGCATGGGCGCGGTTGTGCTCAATCATGCTGTGATTGGCGAAGGGGCGCTTATCGGCGCGGGATCTTTGGTGACGGAAGGTGCGCGCGTGAAACCGGAAAGCCTTTACTTAGGCGCACCGGCACGTTATATTCGCAAATTGACCAAAACAGAAGTCAAGAAACATGTCATGTGGGCACAGAAATACGCCCGCCTGGCAAAAATGCACGAAGCGGGACAGTTTAAGCAGGTGTAATAACCAGACTGGTTTTATCAGTCATCCTACTATGAATAATTGCGTCAATAATTATTTTACTGTTGCTGCTTTCTGAGTCCCCGGAGGGGACTTGGTTTTAAACATCAGTTTTCAAA
>PCVY01000040.1:0-15565 GCA_002787155.1 Candidatus Abzuiibacterium crystallinum
AAGAGGCGGGCCATTAACTTGGGGCTTTGCTCGATCAAAAATAATACAAAAAATGCGACATTACTTGACTAACTGGCCGACAGTCAAGCTGCGCCTTGATTGACTTCCTTGACTTTTTTCTTTGATAAGAAGAAATATGTTAAATAAACTGCCTGCCACACCGTAAGCGAAACATAGGCCGTATTAAATGGTAACAAAAGTTTTAAATGGTCAATCACCGATCCAATAAAATCAATGAGATAAAAAGTAATAATTAAAGCTATAACAGCGTGCTTGCTCGTATTTCTTTTACTTCCTAATAAGAAATGATGTGCTACCGGTAACAATATACTGCCAAGAATCACAGCCACAGAGAGCGTTCCAAAAAAGAACTCGCTAACTGATCCATCATCAAATTTCCAATACTCTTTTATAACCATGAATGGGATTAATGCATAAATTAATGTGGACGCAGCAACAAATAAAATATGTTTACGGCTTAGAATCTGAGAAATATGATCCGAATCCCACAAAATAACCGTTAATCCAAAAACCGGACCCACCACCCAGTAGTCACTGATAAATTTGATGCCGATTCCCACATTTAAAATATAAACAAGAAGTTTAATAGTATTTTTCATTTTAATTTTTCTGATCAGCTATGTATCTGTTATTTCCTTTATGCACCATTTAATTTGCGAATGATAGATTGATAGATCAACAATATGCGAACAAAAAAAGCAACAAGTAAAAACAGAACTGCTTTGTCTAGGATATCTGTGCGCTGAAGTTTGAAAGCAAGGTACAAAAAGAGGGGAACAAGCACCAACAATACTACGCAAATACCGTTAACAAGCCAGAAATAGAATGGTGATTTTTTCCGTATAGCTCCTTCATATATTATTTTTTCAATCTTTGTAAAATTTTTCATACTTTAGCACCGTTTCTCTTGGTGACAAATGCCTCGCATCTACCCAACAAAGCTAATTACTTTTGACTGTTTGCAAAATAGTTTTTAGCTCTTCTTTGATAACGCCCGATTGAACTTCCAATTCTTTTTTACAAATCTCTAATACCTGCGGATATTGTTTTGCATGAGACATCAGCGACCATTTAGCTGCGCTACCAATCAGGCGGTTCTGAAGGTCTTTTGTTTGCGAGTCTGACCAGGCCAATGTATTAATAATTCGAATGACATACTTTTCATCACCCGTCGTCAAAAAAGCCTGCCACAGTTGATCAAGTTGTGCAGCGCTTACGATTTCAGCTGTAAGCAAATCAGCGGCGCTATCAGGTGGGTTCTCTTCTTTGAGGGTAATTTGATATTCGCCTGTTGCCGTTTTTCCCGAGACGTGATCTCTTACCACTATTTTAATCGTATAAACACCCGTTTTATCTTCATCGGTAAACGTGAGATCGATCGCAGGATCTAGCATGACGAATCCTGTGCGCTCATTCCCCTTAAACTTTTTCTGGTGGATCAGTATATTTTTTTCATCAGCCTGCACTGTTTTATCGGAATCTTCTAAAATAAAATCGCCCGATAAATTAGTCATCATGGAAGCATCAATCTCATAACCGGTAACAATTGCTGCTACATGAAACATCTTCTCCACCGATACCTCTTTTAAAGGCTTAACGTGTACATCATGGCTCGACGGAGTCGACACCCATTCGTCGATAAAGTTAGGCGAATCGCTGGCCATAACAACGACTCTTAATTCACCGGGAGGATTGGCAACGGGTGATGCGGCAAGAACATTTGAAGAAAGAATGAGAAGACAAATGAATAATAGCACTGTTTTCTTTTTCATAATCCCCCTTTTACCTAAATATAACTTTGATACCTGGTGGCACTTTTGTGCCTGGCACCACTTATTTTACCATTTACCGGACGCCGTCCACGCGGAAGGGGTTAGCAGTCTAATGCTTCCCCCCGGAGGACACAGTCCCGTTACAAATACTTATGCGTGCCCCCTTGCGAGGGACTGTTCCCGTTTTTCCGTTCGACTTTGGAGTTACTATAGGTAACCCCATTTCTTTAATTTTTTTCTCTCCAGAGACCACCTTGAACCAATATCGCTTCTGTAAAACATATGTGGAATCCGAATGTTCTTAATTTCTTGATACGCATTTGCTCTGGCTCTTCGGACAGTCTCCCCGGTTCCAGTAACAACGAGACACCAACCACTACAACCCGCTATCCGCCAAATGTCATTCTTATCTTTTTTAACATCACCGATGTGAATATTCTTTGAGATTCTTCCGTTCTTAAAATTAATGGATAGATCTCTATACATTCTCACCATTTCTGAATCGTCACCCTCCGAAAGTAGGGGCGGCGTGGCAACAACAACACCGATCTGGAAACCTTTCTTGGTAGACAATTGGAATCTGTCGCCTTTTACAAGCTTCCACAACCAATCTCCAGTTTTACTTAATATTCCTGACAACTGAATTTGAATTGTTGGGTATCCAAAACGTGAAGTAAATTCAAGTGGGAAAATCCCCTCCTCGTTGGCGATGCAATTTAAATCAATATACCCCACGTACGATGATTTCCTCAGTGCAGATTTCATTTTCAGCAACGTCAAACGAAAGATTTTATTTTTTCTCGACCAGAACATGAGAGTTCCCATTTCACCTGTCATAGGTCCAAGATTCTTGGGGAATAAGTGTTTGTGTTCAAAATTTATGTTAATGGGGTATATGAAATCAGCGC
The DNA here is from genome assembly GCA_002787155.1 of Candidatus Abzuiibacterium crystallinum. Lineage (GTDB taxonomy): Bacteria > Omnitrophota > Omnitrophia > Omnitrophales > Abzuiibacteriaceae > Abzuiibacterium > Abzuiibacterium crystallinum. The sequence continues at coordinate 2,702 of PCVY01000040.1, forward strand.
CATTGAAAAAAGCGCCAACTCCAACTTCAACACCGCTTATGAACTTTTGCAATACGAACTTGGGTGATTTTCTTGTAATAATTCTTTTGTTTTGTTGCAGAAATTCAATGAGGTCTGTCCCATCTTCTTTGTGAGATACAAGCACCTCCCTTTTATCCCCTGACTGAGCATCGCCGCTCGGCTTAAATACATACCTACTAGGATTTTTCTTGACAAAATCAATTGCCTTACCGGAATCGCTAAAATGCCATAATGACGCTACTTTGACACCGTTCTTCTCAAGCTCCACCTGGCCAAAATCTCTGTCAGTTTCAAGTCTATCCGTGTATTTACTTCCTCCTATGACCCGTTTGTTCTTCTTTCTCAGTTTATCAGCGAAATAACCAAAATTCTCATCATCAAAAATAATTACATCAGCCCAGCTCTGATACACTTTCCAATTACTGACTTTTTCGAGGAAACCGTCGTAAACATCCACGCTGTATCTATCCTCGAAATAAAATTTGACCTCGTGCCCTTCTCTCAACAACTGTATCGCTAGATCCCCACTTAAACTATCCTTAGAAACAAAGAGGAATTTTTTTGACTTCATAGCCTCTTGCAATCGCTAGAATTGTCAATACCGAATCTGGCAGCAAGATCATCCAAAAAACCATGTGCAAGCTCCTCGGAGAATCCTTCTTTGATCAATCTATTTCGGTAGTTACGTATTTCTTTGTTCAGATACGTTATGCAGACATAGTATTGAAACTGGTTAGCAATAACTTTATCCTTAGCCAGAGATTCTTCACCGTATGCATAAATGTCATAGAGAAGACCTAGGTAATCATCGATCTCATAGTCGCTAAAGCGTCCACCGTTATCTTCTAGTATCTGACCTGCTTTGGTCAAATACGCCTCTTCAATGGCGATGCTTACATCTCGATACTTTGGATTGTCAAAAAAAATCCGGCTGAAATTGAATATGAAATCGCGACTTGCTGAATCACGATCGATACGCTTGTTGAAAATGTAAGATATTGCCGAACTTATGAAGGCTGCAACAAAAATAGAGATAAGAATCTCTTTAACTATCGGCTTTGTGAAAAATATTGCTAGACGTTTCACAACACTGACGCTTTCTTTGGCAACTACCATACTCCACTTTATGACGCGAATTTGAAACCACTTTAATACTTATACGTGTCCCCTTTGTGAGGGACTGCCCCTTCCTCCACTGGGCTCAGTTTGAACCTGGCGCCTGCGGAAGGTATCGCTTAGCACTAATGATAATCAGTGATTATCTATTTTTTCTTCTGCGATCTTTTTGAATTTATCCCGTAACTTTTCTTTGAAATCTTTACCAACCTCGTCAAAAACTTGCAATAACTGTGAGAACGTATCGTCACCACCAATAAAATTCCAATATTCATCACCCACCAAAAAATCGTTGGGATGATTCATCATTCCAACTTCAGTAAAACGGGAATATGGTTGAGGATGATAAGGGTTATATGGAAAAGCCAGGAAAACTTTTATTGACGACCTTCTTCGAGCAATCCATTCCAATAACTTCGTTTTACTCTTTTCGAAAACATCGATGTTGGGCTTGACGGTTTTAATTTCAAAAAAGAATTCCTTTTGTTCTCGTTTCATATAAAAATCTGCGATATTACCCGATTTTTGAAATTTACCACCCGAAGAGGATGCGGCTAAAACTTCGCTAGTTTCCCTCCTGATATCAGATTTTCTTTTAGCTTCTCTTAATTCATTAATTATTTTAGAAATAACCGATCTTTGTGATGCGGATATTGCTCCGCCAACACCGTAATTTCTGAAAGCCTCCTCAGAATTTTCAGTTGCGATTATGACTGATATATCCTCATAAATTGACATACCTAAACTAGTGGCTAAAGAATGAATAAAGGAGTAAGCGGCTATTTTCTCATTGTCTTGAATGAGTCTCGCTAGAAACGGCATTGACGTTGTTTCACGCCCATATTTTTTGAGTTTACTTTCAATCTTTTTAGTTAAAAGTACTTTGATTTTACTTTTTTGCTTTTGCGATAAAGGCATGCACTACACCACTTTCAAATGAAAAATTGTTTCTGAATACGCATTCCGGTCGCGTTCGGTGCGATTTAAGACGGGACGTTTGAATTCATTAACAATTTTCATTCCTGAATTTTTTGCGATCGTTGGATATAAATTGTATTTGTCATTCGCCACAAGAAAAACGTCGGCATCTTTGGCAAGATATTGTTTACAGTTATTCAAAACAGCTGCAACCCCTTCAACATAAGAATCTCTGGCTTCTTTGCCTTGGCCTTTGAACAAATGCCCGATTTCCAATTCGTCCCGCCTTTCAAACTTAAATAAGTCATAGGCATACGCATGCTGCTCGTGATAGGCAATCAAGCCAACATACGGAGGGCTTGAGAAAATGCCTTGTATTTTCTGCCTTCTCACCAACTTGGCAAATTGAGAATTGGATTTCTCCAAAGCGTCAAAAATGTTGATGTTTCTTGAATCTCCGGTAAGGCAAACTTGGTGAGTGTCGCTTCTCAATTTATCGAACTGAGCAAGCCTTGTAATCGTATCTTCACCGTAGCGTTCCCACCAACTTAAAATTGAAAACAACGGCTTGCAAATTTTTCCATGTTTGGAACAATAATAAGTCGTTGTAATGGGCTCTTTCAAAGTCGCCAAATCGGAATGAGTGGTAGCGCGGCAAGAGCGGATGGTACGGCTCAAAATAACATTGGCGACTTTTCGTAGATTTTCATCTTTGACAGATTGAATCAAACGAAAAATAAAGTCTATTTCCGTACGCACATGCTGCAAATACCACTTATCTAAAAAGCTTTCCCCTTTTTGGTTATTAAGTTTTATTTTGTATTCGGTAACGAGTTTGCGATAAATTAGCAGGAATTCCTTCGCCTTTTCTTCGCCGTATTGATCTTCATCAATCTGACCACGTCTTACTTTGTACTTGAAATCAGGAACAGGGAAACATTGATCGTTAAACTTCTGCAAAGCTGCAAGCAACCGGCTCTCAAATACGACCGTATTCGAGTCTGAAATAAACGCCCGAAGCTGATCTGTAATTTTACGAATTTCATTGTATAAACTGCCTAAATCATATTTGCCAACCTTGATGTTACTAATCATGCTGTTAAACACCGAGACATCAATGCCAATTGCGTGCATTCCAAGTTCGCTGGCTTGAACCAACGTGGTTCCGCTACCGCAAAACGGATCGAGAACAATGTCGCCTTCATGAAAATACGCTTTCCGCTTAAAATCATCGGTATGACGATCAAGAAAATATTGAACCAGCTGAGGAATGAATTTGCCCTTATAAGGATGAAGACGATGGACGTGTTTGGTGGTATCGGCTTCTCTTAATTGGTCAAATGATAACTCCCAATTGAGGTCGTGGCCAAGTTGGTTTTTCCATTTGATTTCCCGCTTGCCAAGATAGGAGTCATAATATTTGACGAGATCTTGCTTTCGAACCAATAAGTCGCCATTCGTTCCGAATTTCTTAACGCGGCCATATTGAACTAGGTAGGAAATGTTGGAAGGTGTAACCTTCTTATTTAAATACTTGGTGGCCCAGTCGCTGGCTTGTTTGACGGTAAAAAGATCTACTGCTTTTTCATCATCTGCAAATAAAGTTGCACTTCCATGATGAATATTTTTTGCCACTATCTCGGCCTCTGCGGTGTGAAATTGCTGAATGTGATCAGAAACTTCTGAATTCTTATTTGTGCTGGTCATCGATTTACCCTCATGTTTGAAGGGTAAATCGTTTTTGCCGATCTTTACAAGGGACGATTCTAGGATCAGAAACGCCCACAACCCAATTAATAATTTAAATTTGCACTTAAGTTAATGGCAATTATTATATCAAAAGAAACAAATTTTGTATTGCCCGATTTCATCTTAATAAACAAATTCGGAACATTTCTAATTGTACCGGGTTCAATTTAAACCTGGCACTTTTGGAAATGTTCTGAATTCTCTGTTCTGAATTCTCACTTATTTCAATTTCACTTGAAGAATGATGTCCCCTTCGTGCCGGCAGGTAGGGCAAAGCCGTCCTTGCCTGGTCAGCTTTAGCTTTTGCCCTTCGCGCGTGTTGGGCGGAATCTTGACGGAAATGGTTTTGCCTTCCGGTATTCGGAAGGCAACCCGGCCGCCGCTCTTTGCCTTCTCTTTTGAAATCTGCAAGTTCACATAAATATCAACCTTGCTCCGCTCGCCTTCGGCGTCGGCCCCAAAATCCCCGGGTGAGGATGAATAAAATTGATACACCGTTTCGCCGGACCCGCGGCGTTGCGTAAACTCTCTGGGACTGCTGCCCGAGAAAAGGTCCTGAAAGATATCGCTAAATTCCGTGTACTGGCTCCCGGCAGACCGGGAACGGCCTCGCCCGCTGAACTGTTTTAAAAGCTCTTCGAAATCAAAACCCTGCGCGCCCGCAAAATCACTCGCAGCGGGGCCTCCCCGTTTACACATTTGGTCATATTCGGCTCTGCGCTTTGGGTCGCTTAAAACGTAGTAGGCCCCGGAGATTTTTTTAAACTTTGTTTCCGCCTCTTTGTTTCCCGGATTTTTGTCGGGGTGATATTGGAAAGCAAGCTTACGGTAAACCTTCTTGATGGTTTCTGATGCGGCTGTCTCGGGAACCCCTAGAATCTCATAATAGTTTTTCATCGCTCAATCCTGTCACCGTATCTGCTCCGACCCTAAAAGGGGCAATCACCCACATCACCTTTGCCGCGCGTGCCGAGCGATTCTTTCGCCCCGCATTTGGCGAGGTGCTGAAAAACCATTTTACTCCCGGAATCTTTGGAGACAAGACGTAAAATCAGCTAACACCTTATTCCGTGATTGCAAAACTAGGATGATGCAAATTCGGAACCAAATTCGGAACATTTCTAATTGTACCGGGTTCAATTTAAACCTGGCACTTTTGGAAATGTTCTGAATGCTCTAACACCTTATTCCGTGATTGCAAAACTCACATGATGGGCATAAAATAAAAAGAACGGAAGGAGACCTGATGGCATCTTTGTTTACGAAAATCATCCGGGGTGAGATTCCCTGCCACAAAATTTCAGAAAATGAGCGGTTTTTTGCTTTCCTTGACATTCGTCCCATTAACCCGGGACACACGCTGGTTATTCCCAAGAAAGAAATTGATTACGTGTTTGACGTCGAAGACGACTTATTAGCCGGGCTGTTTACTTTCTCTAAAAAAATAGCGCTTGCCATCCACAAAGCCGTGCCCTGCAAACGGGTCGGCGTCATGGTGGCGGGCCTTGAAGTGCCGCACGCGCACGTTCACCTGGTTCCGATTAATAGTGTGGGTGATTTGAATTTTGCAAAAGCCAAACCGGCGTCCAGCGAAGAACTGGCCGAGGTCGCCGGAAAAATAAGGGCGATCCTGTCCAAATAATTTGCTTATGAGCCGACTCGTTATTTTTGGCGACATTCACGGCTGCATTGACGAATGGGAAATGCTGCTTGAAAAAGTGAAGGCTTCCCCCAAAGACCGGCTGGTCTCCGTGGGGGACTTGATTTGCAAAGGCCCTGCATCCCGGCAAGTCTTGGACAAAGCGATGTCGATGAAAAACCTCCAATGCGTCATCGGTAATCATGAATACCGGCTGCTCCACGCCTGGAAAACCAAGACCTTAGACCAAGTGAAAGAACCCAAATATGCCGCCGCCTTGGATGAGTTCGGCGGGCGGGTCAATCACTACATGACTTTCATGAATCAGTGGCCTCTTTATTTGGAATTCCCCGAATGTTTGGTGGTGCACGCCGGCATCCGCGCCGAGAAACCGTTGGCCAAGCAAGACCCAAAGGATTTGGTAGCCATCCGGACCGTGGGTGAGCATCGCAAGCCGTGGTATGAATCCTACCAAGATAAAAAACTCATCGTGCACGGCCACTGGGCATCGCAAGGCCTGGTGGTGCGAGACAATGTCATCGGGCTCGACAGCGGTTGTGTGTACGGCCGTGAGTTAAGTGCCGTGATTTTGCCAGAGCGGAAGATTGTGAGCGTACAGGCTAAGCAGGCTTATTGCCCGATGGATTAGTGCGGCGGAAAAAAAACAGGGCGGCACCTGCTGCCATCATGACCATGCACAACACCTGCCCCATCGAAAAAGGCCCGGCCACGAGTCCCAAATGGGCATCAGGCTCGCGCGTAAACTCAATCATAAAGCGAATCAACCCGTAAGCCATTAAATAAACCGACAAAAGATACCCTTGAAAAGGCTGTTTGTGTCTTTGCTGCCACAAGAAAAGAAATAAAATGATTCCTTCAAAGAAAGCTTCGTATAACTGCGAGGGGTGTCTGAGCAAACCCGCTGCGTCACTCGGAAAATACATGCCCCACCAGCGGGCGGTGACCCGTCCAAACAGTTCCCCGTTTAAGAAATTGCCGATCCGGCCAAATGTGTAACCCGCCGGCACCGCCGGCATTACAAAATCAATCCATTTTAAAAACGGTATTTTTTCTTTCCGGGTGAAAAAATAACTCATCACAATCACGCCCAGCAAACCGCCGTGGTAGGACATGCCGCTGATGCCGATAAACCGGCCGGTTTGTAAATCAAAAGGCAGAATAATTTCCAACGGATTGTGCAAGTAATAATCAAAGTGATAAAACAGGACGTATCCCAAACGGCCTCCCAACAACACACCGATGGCCGCCCGCACAAAATAATCGTCGATTTTTTCCCGCGAATACGGCGACCCGGGCCTAAGCCCGTAGAGGGCCACCCAATAGGTGACGACAATCGAAAGCATAAACATCAAACCGTAATAACGAATGCTGAGAGGCCCTAAGGTGAGAAAAACGGGATTGATATGTTCGGGAATGTGCTGCCAGAATTCAATGAAGGGTGTCATCCGTTAATCCCGATGCGTTTGAAAGTGGTTTTGTCAATTTTCGTCACTGCAAAAAACGCTGCCGTTGTGGGAAGACACGCAACGACTGCAAAAAACGCTGCCGTTGTGGGAAGACACGCAACGACTGCAAAAAACGCTGTCATTGCGAGCGACCGCAGGAAGCGAAGCAATCTCTATCTTAAGAAGAGATTGCCACGTCGCCTCTTTGAGGCTCCTCGCAATGACAGATAAAAAAATTACGGCGACTGATGAAACCCCTGCTTAACTCAATTTATTTTTACGCGGCTTCATCTTCTAATTTCGGAAACAAAGCATCGCCCCGTTCTATGGAAACATCGTTCTTCACAAACATTTGTTCAAAATCGCTTTTGCTTTTGGCAGCCAAAGGGCTTTTTAATTGAAGCCGCGTAAGGATTTTTTGCGCCGTCCCGGGCAGAAAAGGCTGCAGTAAACAAGCCATGTGCGCCAGTGTATCTGCCAACACAAAAAGCACGTCGGCTAATTTTTGCTTGCCGCTTTCTTGCTTCGCCAATTGCCACGGCTTATTTTCTTCCACGTATTGATTGGCGCGTTTGACCACTTTCCAAATGAGCCCTAAAGCATCCCTCGGATTGTACGTTTCCATGGCTTCCCGGACCGGGCTAAAAAGCGCTTTGGCATCGCTGAGTAGCGCATCTGAGCCGGTGTCCGGACCGGGTTTGGGAATCTTGCCTCCAAAATAGCGGTCAATCATGGAAGCCGTCCGGAACCATAAGTTTCCCAAATCATTGGCAAGGTCGGTGCGGTAACGCTCCCGGATCAGATCTTCCGAATAAGCCCCGTCCAAACCTAGCGTCACCTCATTTAAAAGAAAATACCGGAAAGCATCGACGCCGTATTTTTCACTTAATCCGACGGGGTCCACAACATTGCCGCTTGATTTGGATACTTTGGCGCCTGAAAGCGTCCACCAGCCGTGCGCCAAAATCTTCTTGGGCATTTCAATGCCGCATGCTTTTAACATGATGGGCCAATAAACCGCATGATGACGTAAAATATCTTTTCCGATGACATGCACATCTGCCGGCCACCATTTCTTAAATTGCTCGGCATCCCGCGCATAGCCGACACCGCTTACGTAATTCACCAAAGCATCAAACCACACGTAAATCACGTACTCATCGGAACCCGGATAAGGAATGCCCCATGACAGGCGCTCGCGCGGGCGCGTGATGCAAAGATCTTCGAGCGGCTGCTTGAGAAACCCCAGAATTTCATTACGGCGCATGTCGGGTTGAATGAATCCGGGGGTCTTCTGAATGTAATCAATCAGCCAATCCCGGTATTTGGACATCTTGAAGAAATAATTTTCTTCTTCGATTCTTTGCACTTCCCCGCCCGTATCGGGACATTTGCCGTCAACGAGTTCGCTTTCGCTGTAGAAAGTTTCGCTTTTCACCGAATACCAGCCGACATATTTTGATTTGTAAATGTCGCCCTTGGCTTCCAGGTCTTTTAAGATTTGCTGCACCGCACCGCGATGCATTTGGCTGGTGGTCCTGAAAAAGAAATCATATTGAATGCCGAGCAGTTTCCAAAGCGATTCAAAATGCGGAATCATTTGGTCGGCATAAGCTTTTGGTTCCATGCCCTGATCTTTGGCCGCTTTTGCAATCTTGGTACCGTGTTCATCTGTGCCCGTCATGAAGAAAACGTCTTCATCCTTCAAGCGGTGAAACCGCGCAAAGGTATCGCACAAGATATTGGTGTAGGCATGCCCGATGTGCGGCTTGGCATTGACGTAATAAAGCGGCGTTGTGATGTAATATTTAGTTGCCATAAAATTCACCTAATCCTGGGGTCAGGTCCCGGACCTGACCCCAAGTTTATTTTCTACTTCAAAACACCGTTCGCAGAGCAAAGGGTCTTTCAGGGATCCGACTTCCGGCTCATATTTCCAGCACCGCGCACATTTTTCGCCCTTGGCTTTCAAAACTTGAACGGTCAATTTGTCCGTTCGCTGGGAGCCTTCCACCGGCTGCCAAGCGAGTTCAACCGCCTGCGCGGCCCCCGAAGCTTCGGGCGCGCCAAATTCAATGGCAGAGACCATTAAGCCCTGCTTGAGTTCGGCTTCGTGTGATTTCATGAACTTGAGCAGGATTTCAGACTCACTTTGGAAAATCAAACGGCAATCCAGAGAGCTCCCGATGGTTTTGGTTTCACGCAATTTTTCAATCATGAGATCCGTGTGCCGGCGGATTTCCCGGACGGCATTCCAGGTTCGATAGGGCTGTGCCGAGAACTCCTGCCATAATTTCTGCTCCCAATCGGTTTCGTGGATACTTTTTTCGTTTCCAAACTTAAAAGAACGCCAAACCTCATCGGCGGTAAAAACAAGGATGGGCGCCGCCAATTGACAAAGCCCTTTGGTAATCATAAAAAGCGCCGTTTGGGAAGACCGCCGCCTGGGGTCTTCGGGGTGATGGCAATAAAGCCTGTCTTTCAAAACATCCAAATAAAAAGCGCTTAAGTCATTAATGCAAAATTCATAGATGAGTTGGTAAATCCGGTGAAACTTAAATTGTTCGTAGCATTGAACCACCTCCGTTGCCGCCTCATGAAAGCGGCTGAGCACCCATTGGTCCACCGAATCCAATTTGGTAAAAGCAGCCACGTGCCGGGCCGGATCAAAATCGGCGATATTGCCCAGTAAATAACGAAATGTGTTTCTGATTTTCCGGTAGGCCTCTGACATGCGCTCCAGAATTTCGGGACTCATGCGGATATCGTTATTCGTATCACAAGAAGATACCCAAAGCCTCAGGATATCGGCGCCGTATTTTTTCATCACATCCTGCGGACTCACGACATTGCCCTGGCTTTTGGACATTTTCTTGCCTTGGCCGTCCACTACAAAACCATGCGTCAACACATGGCTAAACGGCGACCGGCCGCGGAGCGCCACGGCTGTGATGAGTGAGGTTTGGAACCAACCGCGGTGCTGGTCGGAACCTTCCAAATAAAGTTCGGAGGGAAAACCAAGTTCATACCCGTGTTCCAAAACCGCTTGGTGACTGACGCCCGAGTCAAACCAAACATCTAAGATGTCCGTTTCCAATTGGTAGGCTTCGGGGTCCTTCACTTCGCCTGCCAACCAATCTTTAACCGATTTTGAAAACCAAGCGTCCGCTCCCTCGGTTTCAAAAGTGTTAATCACCTTTTCTTTTAACCGGTCGTTTAAAAAAACCTCCCCGGTTTCTTTGTGATACACCACCGGAATCGGAACGCCCCAAAGCCTTTGGCGCGACAGGCACCAATCGGGCCTTGTTTCCATCATTTTCGAAATCCGGTTCTTGCCCCAATCGGGGAACCACCGGGTTTCTTTTTTGTCTTGGATGATCTGAATCACCCGGTCGCGCAGTTTTTCGTGGTCCACGTTTAAGAACCACTGCGGGGTTGAGCGCACAATGACGGGTGTTTGACACCGCCAGCAGAAAGGATATGAATGCCCGTGTTTCTCAAGCCCCCTTAATTGCCCGGCCGAACGCAAATGATCCACGATGGTTTGATTGGCATCAAACACATTGATGCCTTTTAGTTTGAGATCCTTACCAAAATCCTCGGTGAATTGGCCGCGGTAATTGACCGGTGAAATAATGTCCAGCTGGTTTTGAACGTGACCGCAAACATAATCCTCTTCCCCATGCCCCGGCGCAATGTGAACAATGCCCGTTCCGTCTTCACCCGACACGTAATCCGCTAAAATCACCCGCCCGGTGCGTTCAATGAAAGGATGCTGGTAATGGCCCAGGCGGTGCCGGAGTTCGCTGCCTTTTAACTGATGCAGTTTCTTAACCGTCTCAAGTTTTAATTTTTCTTTTAATTTTTCTTCCAAGACCGCCGCAAAAATCAAAATGCCGTCCCGGCCGGCATCGTAAATACCGTAATCCAAATCGCGATTGAGCGCGATCCCGACGTTGGCAGGCAGCGTCCAGGGTGTGGTGGTCCAAATAAGGAAAAAGCACGGCACATCTTTCTTGACCCCCAGACCGCTGAAGAAATCATGCACCGTCGTGTCATTGGCGGTCGGAAAAGCCGCAAAAATGGCTTGGGACGTTTTGTCTTGGTATTCCAACTCCGCTTCGGCCAAAGCCGTTTCGCAGCTCATGCACCAATAAACCGGTTTCTCGCCGCGGAAAATGTAGCCTTTGTCATAAAGTTCGTAAAAACTTCGGGCAATCGCAGCTTGATAAGGAAAACTCATGGTCAGATAAGGATGATCCCAATCGCCAAAAACACCCAGGCGCTGAAACTCTTTTTTCTGAATGTCAACGTACTTGCCGGCATATTCGCGCGCTTTCTTGCGGAACTCAAGCTGATCGACGTGGTCTTTCTTTTTGCCCATCTCTTTGAGCAAGGTGTGTTCGATGGGAAGCCCGTGACAATCCCAACCCGGGACATAAGTGGTTTGACATCCTTGATGCGTCTTAAACCGCACGATGATGTCTTTGAGTGTTTTATTGAGCGCATGCCCGATGTGGATGTGGCCGTTGGCATAAGGCGGTCCGTCATGCAGAATAAACTTCTTTTTCCCTTGTTTGGCTTTTTCGAGCACTCGTTTTTCAAGACCTTCGGATTCCCACAATTTAAGGCACTCGGGCTCACGCACCGCCAGTGACGCTTTCATCGGAAAAGAGGTTTGCGGCAAATTGACGCGATATTTCTTTTTTTTGGTTTGTTCGTTCATGATGATTTCACAAGACTTGGAACCGCTTTCAATAAATTATCTGCTTTTAAATCAGGCGTTAAGGCTTCCGTGAGCAATGGCTCTTCCTGGCCGCCGTGCCCTGTCCTCACAAAACATGTTTTTAAACCGAAGCGCTTCCCGGCTTCAATGTCTGTCACTTTATCTCCGACAAAAAAAGTTTTTGAGCGGTCAAAACCGATTTTTTGTGCCGCCTGTTCAAACAAACCTATTTTAGGCTTACGGCAACGGCAGTGGGGATCATTTTTTGCGTGCAAACAATAGAAACTCGCAAAAATGTGAACACCGGCATCCGTGAGTGCTTTTAACATCTTCTCATGTACTTCCCAAAGCGCTTTCTCCGGGAAAATGCCTTCACCGACCCCCGCTTGATTTGAAATGACAATGATTTTAAAACCGGCCTGTTCAAGCTGCCCCAGCGCTTCAACGGCGCCTGCTTCAAACTTAAACTCTTGCCACGATTTAACGTAATCGCCGATCAAATCGACGTTAATGACGCCGTCCCGGTCAATAAAAATGACTTTATCCATTGAAAAAAAGACTCCCGCTGGGTGAAAAGGAGAAATTATAAATGGAAGCACCCAAAAAAACCAGAACTGGTTTCATGGGTCATCCTCCTATGAAACCGCTTCTCATACTTCAACTCATTGAATTTTGTACGCTTCGCCCAGCACTGGTGACATCTTATCAACGGTTTGACGGCAATGTGAGACTGGATCAAGAGGACTTATTGGCAGTTTTTTTTCTGGCAATAGACATATAACCGATGATCATGATAAGCCAGTTTAAAACCATGCTCTTCTGCTATTTTTTCTTGGAGCGCTTCGATTTCTTTGCTGTGAAATTCAACAACTTTATCACAATCCAGGCAAATCATATGGTCGTGATGACCTTTTCCGCGCGTCCGTTCAAAAAATTCACGCTTGCCTGCCCCGACTGACTTCTGAATCACGCCGCTTTCTAACAAAAGCGGGAGTGTCCGGTAAACCGTGTCGCGGGAAATTCGCATTTGTTTACGCTTAAAGCGGTCATACAAACTATCGGCGTCGAAATGTTCCCGAAGCTGCATAATTTCTTCACAAATCTTCTGGCGCTCATAGGTATACTTTAACCCCTTGCGCTCGAGCAGCTTATGAAAATCATCTAATTCTTTTGTCTTCTTAATCATGCTTAACCTAATTTTTAAAATCAGCCTCTCTGAACATGGGACG
>PCVY01000040.1:15585-72335 GCA_002787155.1 Candidatus Abzuiibacterium crystallinum
CCAGCTTGGAAGGCTGGGGCATTACCACTATGCAACACCCGCAACGGCCCTGCCCTCTCAAGAGAAGGGACACGCTCAACATCTTACCGATTTCTCAAGCAAAATCAAGGAATGGTGCGTGTCCGCTCGGGAGGTAGGACAAATAAAATCCCAAATATCAGATAAAAGACCGTTACGGCAAAAGACAGCCAAAGCGGCACGGGCATCTGTAAATTAAAGAAGACGATATTCGCTAATTGTAAAATAAAAACGGCTGTTAAAGAAAAACAAGAAAAATTGAGAAGCGTGGCATATGAAAACTTTTCTTCCCGGAAACGATTGAGCAGCAAAGCCGCCACAGAATACAGCAAGGCAGCGGTCATTTTCCAAACAAATACAAGAAATACAATGACGAAAAAGAAAATAACGGAAACCAAAGGTTTGATCGTTTGATAAATTTGACGGATCATTTGACCATCAAGCGATTGCGGTCCGTGCAATTGGTTTCCCGTTCGGTGCGCTTGTGCCCCCAAATCAAACATGCGGGTCTCGTTGCGAATGGGGTCGCTCGCATAAATCACATGGCTCGTCACGTAAAAATAAACATTCTGCAGATCTTCGGGTTTTATCTCTTTCTTTTTGGTATTAACGATCAGTAACGTGCCGAGCGTCGGATGGGTAACAGCATAAGGTTCTTTGACGTTCGTGGTAATGCGCCCTTCATTAAACGTGAAAGTAGGCGTTTGATAAGAGAACCAATCCACAAATTCATCCACGGCCGGTAACCAGCGAAGCGAAATCATCAGCATCAAAACGAAAGCACCCCAAACAGCCAGATAAAATAAATAGAGAAATCCCTCTCCCACCGAACGTTTTGGCAAGCTTTTGTAAAAACTGGGGCTAAATAAACTTAAAATCGGTGAGAAAACAAATGTAACAAATTGCCTCATTGCCTATTGCCTTCTGGGGGTCAAACACTGCTTTATTTTATGAGTCACCTTTGTAGCGTTAGACATTTGAAATGGCGTGCCTTTTACAACCCTTTTGCGGCAAATAACGAACCATGACACCTCCAAAACTCTCATCACAAATGTCTAACGGCATTAGTATATCACAGAGATCTTTATTTGGGAGCCACCCCAATGGCCGGCGTATTCAAAAGTCAGGCTTTTGACTTTGAGTCCCCGTTGTTATATGATGAACCCTTGGAAAAAGGCGTTATTTTTCATTAAACCTTTTTAGCATGCCGGCGTCTAAAGATTAAAATAGTAAGTATTTCAGAACCATTTTTAAGGAGGAAAAAAACAATGAAACAAGCAACTAGTTTAGTCAGCACTTCAGTGATGATACTCTTTCTCGGCATCATTAATCCTTTGCAGGCCCGCGCAGAAGAAAATGAGAGCAAACGGCAGGAGTTTCATGAAGATTATTTAGATCACTATACCAAAGGCTGGTTTACACAAGCCTCAGGCGAAGACGGCAATCTGACCCTCGCCGAACTGGAAGCCGCCGGCAAAGTCGGCCCGGAGGAAGGCCTCGATACCGTTCGCTTTAAGAGAGCGGATAAAAACAACGACGGGATTGTGACCATCCAAGAAGCCAAAGCCGAAAAAGCTTTGGAAATTGCCCGTCACGGCGATATTGAGAAATATTTTAAAAATCACCCGCGCCTTTCCAAAGATATTTTAAAATACCCGGAAGCAGCCGAATATTTAGCGCAGCATCCTAAATTGGCTGATTTGGCAAAAGAGCATCCGGATTTAGCCGAAAGATTGGCTGACCATCCGCAGGCTGCCAAATATTTGGCCGAACGCAAGGATTTAGCAAAATTTTTGCACAATCACCCCAACACCGCAAAAAAATTGGCAAACAATCCGAATGCTGCGGAATATCTAGCCAAACATGAAAACGTGACGGACTTTCTGAAAGAGCATCCCGGTTTACATGATGATCTGGTTAAAAGTGACCGTGCGCGCCAGATGTTGGAAAATAACCCGCGTGCGGTACCTTATCTTGCCAAACACAAAGTTGCCCGAGAAAAAGCGCAGCAAGCCCGTTCGGAGTGGAAAGATCTTTCCAACAAAGAACGTCTGGCAACCAAAAAGCATATCAATCGCAAGATGGGCCCAGAAGGCAAGGAAAAATGGGCAAATGCAACGCAGAAACAGCGTAAGAATTTCGCAGAGAAAAATTATTCTAAAGCAAAGCAAAAAGCAATTAAAGCGAAGAAAAATAGAGGTTGATCATCTGAGGGGTCTGACCTCTGAATTAAAAAAAACCCGTCTGAAAAGACGGGTTTTTTGTTTTTAGGTCAGGTAGCCCCCCGCGGCTTGTTGCGGGATCATGCCGTCTTTTTTGGTCACCCAAACGGCCAGCCCTAAACGTTCGGCTTCCCCGGCATCTTCAGGATGAATTTCAAAAGAAGCCTCCAAACCCCTGCCCTTGTTTTCTAAGGGATGGTCTTGCAAATGGACAGCAACAAAATCATGTTTCAATTGCTTTCCTCTGTTCTCACCCGCTTGTACTTGAGAAGTAACGCCGAACGCTAACAAACTCAGATGAGCTTCCCAACCAGCTTCCGGCTTACCCAAAGGATCAAACGTCACTTTGACTTCTTTTAAGTCTGAAACACTGGCCTTCAAAAGGCCGGCACGCTCATCCAATGAAAGTTCTCTTGACTCGGCAAACCAATTGCGCCAATCACGGCCGTTAAAAACGAAGGTCGGCGTCGCCAGCGTACGGCTCCGCCAGGCCCTGACATAAGCCGATTGTCTTTGTGTGAACTCCGGGCGCGCCCATCGGTCGACCCAACCCAACTCATCCCAATAAGTCACATGAAATCCGATGGGAATGTATTTGATCCACAATTCTTTATCTGCTTGATACGCGCTTAGCTTTTGATCCGCAGGCGGGCAGCTGCTGCATCCTTCTGAGGTGTAGAGTTCAAGCAAAACGGTTTGAGCGGGTGTGCTTTGGAAGGTAATGGTTTCTTGGGCATGCAAGAAATTAACCGGGCCAAAAATAAGCAGGCAAAAAACGGCCGGCCACACACTCCGGGAAGCATGTGTCATTCTATTTGATGCAGCATGTGTTTGGTATTCTCATAAAAAACAACTTCCAGCAAAGGCTCTTCCTGAATTTTGTGCCGTGTCCGCTCTTCAAATTCGGGCGGAATTGAAGGATAAAAAACATCGCCCTCAAAATCGGCATGAATGTAAGTCAGGTAAATACCGTCAATCAGCTGCATCGTTTGTTCATAAAGATGCGCTCCGCCAATGATGTAACAATCACGCGTACTTACTTCGTCCAGGGCAGATTCAACCGAAGTAAAAAAACGCAGGTGTTCACCATCTTCATGGGCAGTACGGCTGATTACAAAATTTTCCCTTCCGGACAGCGGCTTGCCAATGCTCTCAAACGTTTTGCGGCCCATGAGAATGGTGTGGCCGAGGGTCATTTGTTTGAAATGTTTCAGGTCGGATGAAAAATGCCACGGCAATTGATTTGCCTTACCAATCACACGATTTTGAGCCATGGCGACCGCGTGATAAAGCATCACTTACACCGCAATGGGTGCCTTAATGGCAGGGTGAGGATCATAATTTTCTAATGTGAAGTCTTCAAACTTAAAATCAAAGATATTTTTAATATCAGGATTTAACTTCATGGCCGGTAACGCGCGCGGTGTGCGGTTAAGCTGCAATTTCACCTGATCAATGTGGTTTAAATAAATATGCACGTCTCCAAAAGTGTGCACAAATTCGGCCGGCCTTAAGTTGGTTACTTGTGCCGCCATCATGGTGAGAAGTGCGTAAGAGGCAATATTAAACGGCACGCCCAAGAAAACATCGGCACTCCGCTGATACAATTGGCAACTGAGTTGGCCTTTGCGCACATAAAATTGAAAAAAAGCATGGCACGGCTGAAGCGCCATTTTGTCCAGTTCACCCACATTCCAGGCACTGACAATCAAACGGCGGCTATCGGGATTTTTTTGAATCTGTCGGATGACTTGTTCAATTTGGTCAATGGTATTTCCATCAGCGCCCCGCCATGACCGCCATTGCTTGCCGTAAACCGGACCCAATTCGCCATTGTCATCTGCCCATTCATTCCAAATTTTAACCCCGTGCTCCGTCAAGTATTGGATATTGGTTTCACCTTTCAAAAACCAAAGCAACTCATAAATGACGGATTTTAAGTGAATTTTCTTGGTGGTCAGGAGCGGAAAACCTTGGGTAAGATCGAAACGCATTTGATAGCCAAACGTACTGATGGTGCCAACGCCTGTCCGATCCTCTTTGCGTTCACCGGCTGCTAAGATATGTTGAAGTAAATCGAGGTACTGCCGCATGGGCGTATCATACAATAAATTGAGGTGCTTTTCACGCAAGAATCAAGCCTGGTCTTTTTTACAATTGCGGTCAATCACATCCTGCTTTGATTTGCCGATACAAGCTGTCGCGCAAGGGGCATCATACAAACAAAGATAACTACAAGCTTCTCTCACCCTTTTTTCATGTTTATCGACACATTTTTCATAGGTGTCCCTGGTATCATAAGGCGGTGTGTCCAAAAAAAGCCCCGCACGTGCTGTTGGGAGCAGCACATATCCGATTCCCATGAGGGCTAAAATGGCAATCACAAACAGCTTTTTCATAAGCCAGAACACCTTCTCTTTAAAGCCTACCATACGTCAGAAATTAAGGTGTTAAACAGCTAAAAGGGCACCGTTACTATTTACGCTTAATCTGACTCATATCTTGAGGTAAATCGTCAGTAAAGGTAAGGCATTCTTTTGACATCGGGTGGGGAAAAGACAGACGGTAAGAATGAAGCGCCGGTCTTGGGAACGGGAGTTTGGCGCCATATTTTTGGTCTCCCAGGACAGGATAACCCATGGCCGCACTTTGAACTCTGATTTGATGCGACCGGCCCGTTTCCAATTTAAATTCGACCAGTGAAACTGGATGCGCGCGCCACTCGCCCGCTGCAACACTTTGGCCTTTTAATTCGGCCTCTTTTGCATTCAAGGCATTTGGTTCTGCAATGCCGACAACATTCTTTTGCCGATCCTTCTGAAGCCAATGATGCCATTCGAAAGAACCTTTTAAAGACCCTTCCAGCCAAGCCAAATAAGACCGTTTGAGTTCCCCCGAGCGTAAACTTTCCGTTAAACGATTAGCCGCTTTCGTCCGCTTCGCCACCACCATCATGCCGGAAGTGTTGCGGTCAAGCCGGTGAACAAGTCCCACATAGTTTCGGCCCAAATACTGACGGAGCCAATCAACCAAGTTATCAGAACTGCTTTCTTCCCCCTGGCTCAAAAGACCTGCCGGTTTGGAAAGAACGATTAGATGGGTATCTTCAAAAATAATGCGAGGTGTCATCTCAGGCATTTTATCACACTTGGGGTCAGGTCCCGGACCTGACCCCAGGAATATTACGCGGATTTAAGCGTTTGAAGCTGCACGGCCCATCCTTCGGCCATTTCAACCGTGAGATTCCATACACTCAGGTAAGCAGCGGGATCTTTAACAACCTTGAGAGAAACTTCGATGTTTTTGTCTTCTAATCCGCGTGCGATCACATTGGCATGCAGTTCATCTAAACCATTGAGACCGGCAATATCAACATGCGTCACCTTTTGCTCGACCAGGAAAGCTTCCACATGTTCCGTCATTTGATAAATACGCACCTGCTCATGAGGCAAATCGGCCGTCATTTCTAAGATGGCATTTTTCTCGGCATGCGTTTCCACCAAGAAAACAATCGGATAAACGCCGTTGGCCGCTTGAACAATGGCGCGTGAGGCAATGCCCAGTTCTTCTGTGAGTTGAGACTCAATCACAAACCCGCGTTTCATGGCTGTTTGTTCCGTGCGGTCAATTGTATTCAGAACATGACCATCCGCAAAATAGCCCGTAAAAGCTTGTGATGACATCGTGACCTCTGGATATGTTTCCAAAATCATTTGTTGCACACGCTCAAACGCCGCTTTGGCTTTTGGTTCCAGTGCATCTGTCGTACGAATGGTTGATTCACGCGCCTTTTGATCTTGAGCCGCAAGGTGTCTTAGTTCTGCGCGCGGCGTCTCACTCATCCTGCTGACAAAAGGTAATGTTTCCCAAGGTTCTATAATATCACTTTGAGCGCCGATTCCCAAAAGCATGTTACCTAACTCGTACAAACTAATATCTGCGGTACCTAGCACCACTTTGGTGCGAATATTAACAATCACCCCGTGATTTGCAGCGCGTGCCAAATCACTCAAAACAGGATGCGCACTTGCTAAAACTTCTTGAATTAACAAACGGCTTAAAATATCCGGGTTGGGTATTCTTTTCTTAACACTGACCCGCGTTCTTTCCTGAGGCCGCTTGGTATTTTGCGATTTGCTGCTGACTTCCCAACTACCCTCCGCTTTTAGCTGATCAATTTTTTCTTGATTGCGGCGGATCATTTCATCCTCAACAGGATACCAGTATTTCCCAAGACGTTTCAATAGAAGCGCTAATTCCCTTGTATTCAGCTGGCCAATTGCATGAGATAAACCACTTTGAAATTTGCCGATATCTTGGCCGGACTCCCATTCGGGCGGCATGTTGGTGCGGAGGCCTTTTGGAAATTCGTTGTTTAGTAATCGAACTAATTCCGCAAAGATAGCATCCTGCGCACCCTCAACGTGAGCAGAAGCAATGCTTATAATTTTACGGGCAATGTAATTTGGGTTGCTCATTTGATAGTTTTTGAGAACAGCACCTGCCTCTCGGGCGGAAGCTGTCTCAAAAACTTTTTGTAGAATACGGGCCTGGTTCCAAATTAAGGAAAGTTCTTGGTCTGAATTGGCATAACCATTTTGACCGTCTGCCATCTCTTGAGCAACGATCCCTAGCTGCTCTTGATAGATGGCATAAAGCTGTGGATAATGTTTTTCTAAATATTCGGCCAGCAGCGATTGAAAAGATTTGTTGACCAACGGTACGTTTCCATCGCCCAAACCGTAGATATAAAGTTCGCGTTTCTTCTTATTTGAAAAGGTCAGCAATCGATTAACAGCATCGCGATAAACTTGGTTTAAAATACCCGGAAACACGATGAGCACTTCCTTGCCTTCTTCAAAATTATTAGCGGGCAGAGTTTCATAAGCAGTCCAAGGAGCTTCAGACGTCAATGCATATTGACTAATGGTCGCATTAATTTTCTCAACGGGCCACCCCATCCCTAAATAGACACTTAGCATGGTTCTGGCTTTTTGATAGCGAAGCTCTTTGGGAATTCGCTGTGCGCCTGTTCCTTGCAATTTCTGAGCCGCATCCCGGGAACCAACCCAGACGGGAATCTGCGCATCTGACAAGCTTTGAATAATCTGCGCAATTCTTTCAATATTTGAGTTTGCCGAAAAATTTCCGTAAAGCACCAATCCGGCCCGTTTCGGTTCTAAACTGTGCTGGACATTCAACAATCGATCCCTCATGTCTTCAAACACCTTGGCGGGTGTGCTTTGATCAGCTGCCAACTCTTCCACATAGCCATAGCTTTCTTCCGGGAAACCACCTGAATGCATTACGCGAACACTGTAACCGGGATTCAATTCAATGGTCCCATTATCTTGGATAGTTGCCGCCACATCACGAGATGTCTCAACATAGGATTGATGATCCCTGGGGGACGTCCGAACTTTTTCAACTTGGTCTGCAGGAATCAGACGGTTGCCTTCAAAAACGTACACGGTAGGAAGTAAATCCTGGTAGAGAGCTGCTTTAACGGATTTAGCTAAATTTGGCAACGCATCGGAACCTGCGACGTCAGGCGGTGCATGAGCTCCCGTAATAATTACTGGGATTTCCAATTTATTCTTTAACTCCAAAGCCAATACCATGGCGGTTTCTTCAAGCGTATCCGTGCCATGTGTAATCACAATTCCGCCGGCCCTTTGAAGCGTAAACCCCACGCGCTTTAACTCAAGAGCAGCTTGATCTTTCATGCGAATAATATCGAGAACGGATTGTTTAACCGTCTCCCAATCAAAAGGGTTGACATTGGAACTATCTTTACTGATGGCTTGATAAGTGCCGCCGACGCTGGTTGAAATTTGATTAAGCAACAAAGCAACCGCCCCGCTAACACCTCGGCCGGCTGCACCTTTCATATCAATCGTACCGCCTGTCCGCACGATAAAAGAACCGCTGTAAAAACTCCAACGTCCTACTAGACCAACCAAACGTTCATCTGCGCTAATAGTTTCTAAATTATGTAAAGCCAGTGAATTACCGATGAGGTTTTCATGATGAGCTTCTAAGAGAACAGAAAAAGTATGGGACATCGGTTCGAAACTGGCAACAAAATCCAACAATTTTTCACCTAGAAAAATGGTATCTGCCATACTGTAAATCGATTTACCTTTAAGTCGGATGCTCACGGGACTTTCAAAGGCGGCAAAAGGCGACGCTTCGCCCGGTGCCTCAAGAATAATGGCAAAACGATGTTCAAAGATGCTAAGGTCGCCTACTTGGTTAACCATATCGCGCAAATGTGAAAAGTCCTGCTGCAAACGCTCTCTGGTGGTTGAATTCGATAATTGTTGCTTGATCTTTTCTTTATCAATGGTGCCAAAATTCGGCAGCGACGAAAGGAAGCGGGCTGCAATGTGGTTGGGTGTATCGCTAAACAGTTTTTCAAAATCAACATCAATATTTTCAAGAATGAATATTCTGCCTTCCTGCATCGCTTTTTTAATAACTTCCTGAGGATCAGGTTCAACTTGTCTGAGTTCTGAATGAGCCGCAGAAGAATTGGGCTTAACTCTTTTAATTTTCTTTTTTGCTTTCCCCACAGGCTTTACAAGAGTTTGGGGTTGTATCACAGTAGTCAATTCCTCTTCGGGCGTTTCTTCGTTTCCCATGCGTTCGTCCACAACCACACTCGTATGAGGAATGCGAATCTGATGTGGCTGATCAGTTGTTTGTCCTAATCTTTTTTGACGCGCTTGGTCAATATTAATTTGTAAACGTTGAAGGGCCCGGCGCAAGCTTGGATGAATGTGATCTTTTTCTTTTGTTCTTAATTCACTTCGATTGTCATCTCCATTTGGTTGAGCCTCATCTTTCCCGGCAGGCGGTTTTGATGGATTGGCAAGTACGGCTTCAAGTTCTTTCAGCGTTGAAACGCCGTATTGTTCTTGCACTGTGTGTGCGGCTTTGATCCATAATTGATACATGGTAAATGCGACATGAAGGCTAAAACGCGTTTCACGGTCTTGAATATTCATTTTTTCCAAAGTGCCGCTGCTAGCAAATATCAAATGTGCTTTACCTGATCGACGCAGAAAAATCATGCTGATAATACCTTTATTCAACAATACTTCGGCACTGCCTAATATCGAATTAAAAGTTTTCGATAAAGAGGGTTGCTCAAGAATTGGAAATTGACTCACCAATTCCTTTCTCAACCGCCTTATATGCCGATCTGCCATTTGCGTTAATTTACCCGTGTTAAAAATATGACGACCTAAAGGAACATACTCCTGTAGTAATGCAAATTGACGATCGGGATCCGTGATATGTGCACGGATAGCTCCTCTGATGAAGGCCGCATCGCCGCCCGCGTTCAAGGCTTGAGCCGCCGATTGGTAAGCCGCTGCAAATTCAGGTGTATCGTGAAATCTTGTTAAGTCAAAATCGCCTGTGCTGGTAAATTCTATTGCGGCTTTAATAAATGCTCGGACAATAGGTTCGATTTTGAGGTAATGAATGATATCATCAGGTATGATTTCATTTGCAACGCGTTGTGCTTCTTGAAGCACCACTTGAGGAACTTTAGCATTAAAAGTAGCGATCGTGCGAGGACCGATGTCGGCCCTTAATTTGTCTTTGTTGCTTTCCTTGCTGCCGGTCACCAGATTTCTGATTAATTCTTTCACGCCCTCACCGACGGCATGTTTAACGCTTTGTAAATAATCCGGCTCATCGGTAGTTGAATGATCCCAACGATCCATTGGTCCTTTTTCGCCGTCCTCAGGCAAGCTGGATAACATCTCAACAGCGCCTTTTAATTCATCTGGCAAGGAAAAATTTTCCTCAACCAACGCATCAATGTCTGCTTGAAGCTCTTGAATGAGTGCTTCTTTTTCTGCCGTGCTTAATCCTTGGGGTTGGGGTGAAGCAGCGGGTTTTTTGTTTGTTGATTCTCTCTCTTGTGCTAATCGGGCTGCTTCCTCTTCTGTGACCAGAAGGCCTGCATAGCTATCCGCTTCTTGGCCAAAAACTGCTTCGAGAAAAGTTTGCCGCGAAACCTGGTTTGCTATTCCCAAAGGCAAAGCAACTATTTCAAAATGCACCAAAACACTTTTAAGCGCATCAAGGTCAGAACCGGCAGCAACTTGAGATGGATTTCTGAACAAACCCATCCCTCTGCTTTGAGCAAGCTGCCTGAAAGCATCCCCCTCTTCTACGATATAAACACGAAGGGTAGGAAATGCCTTGCCCATGATCGTGAGAGGCGTATCGAACACAATGTCAAAACCATGATTCATCTTAGCCGCGTCTTGAGCAGTATGCACCGCTTTGACTTGATGAGTTCGATAAGCACGGAGAAGCTGGGTCTTGACGGATGCTTCATCGGGTCCAACGGGCAACAATCCGTAATCGCGAATAAGGCTGAAGCGTTGTTGATGACGGCTCGGCCAAATCAGAAGCCGATGCTGCGCATCTGTCACTTCCAGCTGTTCTGCCAACTCAATCATTCTTCCTGTGACATCATCTGATGATGCCAGCGCTATATTAAGATCCACATGCTTATCCGATAAAAATTTATCTTTTCCTGATTTTTTTGCCGCTCGTAACTCGGAACGTCTGAGTCTAACAAAATAAGTTCCCTTGCGGCCGCCTGTTCTGAGTTCAAAATCCAACTCACCCAATGCTTCGGTTAATTCATCCGTTGAGCGGTGTCTCAAAGAGCGCGGTAAATCACTCACCCGAATTACAGACCTGCTCCCGGCAAATCTTTCCAATTGATCTGTTTCTACACCGGTCATACGCAGTTCGGATCTTTTGACAAAGTGACGTCCTTTCCGGCCGCCGGAACGCTCTTCGTATCCCAGCTTATCAAGGGCTTGTGTTAATTCATCAGAATTGATACGGTGAAATTCAGCAGGTAAATCTATGAGCCTGACGGTTGATTTGCCTGCCAAAAATGCCGCTAATTGATTTTCTTTTTCGGCCGTCAATCTCAATTCGGCACGATCGCTAATGGAACCGAAGTCTTCAATGTCAATTTTTAAGCGCGAAGCACTGAAATTAATAACTAGAATTTCGT
This sequence comes from Candidatus Abzuiibacterium crystallinum, assembly GCA_002787155.1. Classification (GTDB taxonomy): domain Bacteria; phylum Omnitrophota; class Omnitrophia; order Omnitrophales; family Abzuiibacteriaceae; genus Abzuiibacterium; species Abzuiibacterium crystallinum. Next base: position 26,881 of record PCVY01000040.1, read on the forward strand.
TGGTCTCGGGGTGATATTCCACGCGATAAGCATTCTTAACGATGCTGGCACCCTCTTTGATTCTTGTTTGACCTGCCACAGGCACACCATCCATGGCAGCATAAATGTTATGCCCAAGTAACTGCCATTCTTTTTGGTCTTTTCTTAAATAGAAAAACTTGCCGTCTTTCACATGGAAACTCGTCCTGGCGACATCAACCAAATTGACGACCGCTGCGACTGAAAACGGGGCATCGTAAGGAAACTTAACCATTTCATTGGGCCGAAGGTAAAAAGGTTCATCAGCGGGTAATTTTGGGAGCACTGTAATGGATGAATCATCAACTGCATTTTGTGCCATATCCCAACGAAGAGAAGTAGTCGTTTTGTCCTTGCCTGTACCTCGCCGAACACCCGTGACTTCCAACTGCGTACCATTGGTTGATCCAAGATCAGCAAATTTCACATGGTCGCCCATGATTTCAATTTCAAGGTGCCCAGCCTGCAGATAATCGGGCAGGAATTCTTCTGTATTAATGTCAAATCCCGGCCGCGGATCTTCGCGGTCATAACCGCGGGAAATACGGGTTTTTTTTAAATCTTCAAATAATACCACTTTTTTTGGTAAACTATTTTCTTCCCAAGAAATAACGATGCGGTTGATACCTTCTGAGTCTTTTTTTTCGCGCTCAATAATAATAGGAATCCCTTCTTCTAAAGTTACATCTTCCAATGCTTCCCATGTGCGTTTCAGCCAAACCTCAAGCTGATAATGTTTGGATGATGCATCAACTGCGACCCGCTTCCGGCTTTCATCATTAGCAGGTTCTTGAGATGGATCCGAACCCAAAGGCACAATTCTAAAAGCAAGCGACCGGGCAAGTGCAAATCGGTGAAGCGTATGAATGGGCACCACATGCGTTTGTATGGCTCTGACTTCTTTTGTGTCTTTCGGAATTTGAGGAAATTCTGCTTTTAACATAGCGGGCATTTTCCCGCCGATATTTAAAATGTCCCTGTTTTTCAGCTTGTCAAAATCTTCGGGTAATTGCGGGTCTTCACGAAGTTCAGAACGAGGCTCACTCGCTTGAGATTCTTCCGAAGAATCGCCCCAACTTCTTAGAATATTAAGAATGACACGAACCAAATCTTCAAAAGAATCATGATATTTCATTGCATCGGGCACAAAAGCTTTAAAAAACTGATGGCTGTCCCGCTCGGTAATAAATGGTAAAACCTGAAGCACGTAAAAATCACGAAATGGTTGGTAGGTGAGGCGCCCGCGATGCTCCTTGAGCAGCGTTTGGCCCGCACGGATCACTGCCTCAAGCAAATCAGGCGTTTCGAGTTCAATCATGCGCTCCATGACACTTTTAAGAAACGGGGCTGCTGCCTTTAAAAAATCTTCTTCAGGTTGTTTAAATGAAATGCCGTTGAACCCGGCTTGCCTGAGGCTTTCTTCAATCGCGTGAATTTGTTCATCCGACATTCGAAGCGCCTTGACCCATGGCAAGGCTTCCAGTGAATCCCCTTCCGGAATATTGGTAATCTCAACCTTCCCCGCCAAAAATGCATTCGCCAGCCTGCGGATTTGTTCTGTCGACAAACCCGCTTCCAGCAACTGCTTTGCGGCTGGTTCAACCGATAATTGATGACTGATCTTTTCTTCGCTTGATCGTAATTCAGATTTAACAGACTGATCAGGCGGATGGGTTGTTTTGATGGTTTCTGCTGGCGCCGGCAGGTTGCTTGTTTTTAATCCCGTTAACTTACTCATCACGTAAAACACGCCCAACACAGGCATGATAAGCGGAAAAACAATTAAACGGGCGCGGCTTCGGTGCCACCAGGGCGATTTCAGCATAAAGCCTGTTTTATGAACCGACCAAGCATAAAAGAGCGCCAAAAGATTTGTCCCGACCGCTTCTGCTACCACACGATATTGAATAGGCGCCAGCATTTGAACGATAAAGTTTTTGAGGGTTCCCGGAATTCGGGTAATCCAGTAGGATTCAAAATGTTTTTCTTGAGTCAAGTTGTTCTTCTCTTCCTTGCCGACAATCGCCGCATAAATAAAAGTCCGCCATCGGACAAGTGACATGGCAGAATAAATACGAAGCGAAGCTACCACAGCGATCGCAGGCGAAAGATCTAGGCGTACCAGCGCTAAAGCAACTGCGGTCGCGATCATCGTAACATCATATGACCATCGCACTGCGCGATGATTGTGCGGCATATCACCATTCGAACTAAAAAGAAGATTTTTAAATCCAAAAGAGGTCAGCACCAATGCAGCTGCACCTAGCCAAACAGAATATTGATAAATCGCCAAAAATAAACCCAAGCCTGCGCTTAAAAAAACAACTGTTAAACCATCCTTGTGAATGCGCATCCAATTGGGCTGTTTGCCGTTAAAAAGATCACCGGCCAAACTGGTTAAGGCTAAAAAGGTGCCGACACCAAAAGTCGGTAAAATTAATTGAGGAAGCGTGGCTGTTTTTGGAATCATCAAATTGACCAAAGTAAAACCAAACGAGATGATAACACCGCCAAGTAAGCCAGCTACCAAATAAACTTTGGCCAGCTTACCCCACTCCATAGGTTTTGAAGACATCAGGCGACCCAGAAAATCGGTGATGGCAATCAGCGCAGCATACAAACTAACACTTCGGATAAAATCCAAAAGTGCTGTCGTTTCAATTCTTGAAATTCCTGATCCGTAAAGCAATCCCACGACAAGCGACAAAACACCATAACCGCCGATAAACCGCGCCCAAAGCGGCAGACGTTTGACGGCCTGTTCCCATCGAGGTAATTCGTCACGAAGTTCCGAGCGTATATTTGATTTATTTTCCCGAAGAGCTGTTCGGATGTCGGAAGGCAAGAAGCCCTGCTTGGCAAGCAGCGCAATTCTGGAATCAAAAGGCATTTGTTTTTCAAGCCGGCGCCCAATCAAAACTTCTCTTGAGTAAATAGCTATAAATACAACGAGAAAACCAATGGCGCCGCCTCCAAGCGCAAATGAGGCAAGTAAAGGGATGCCGGTGACTGATCTCAATTCGGAGCGGGCGTTTAAATTTTCCGGCCCAATTTCATTAGAAGCCGCGTTTGACTGAACATTTTGATTTCTTAATTCGGAATGAGCCGGTAAAAGCGGCGTGGGAAGCAGAATTGGCTTTTCGGTTCTGACTGACTGGCGGCCTTGAAGAAGGCGGCCGACATTTTGAGATGATTCTGTATTGATTAGTTTCAGTTCGGCTAACTTTGATGCAGCGGGTCGATCAAACGCCGTTTGAAAAGCCTGGGCATCGCTAGAAGCAACGCTGCTCGTAGAAGTAAACGTGATAAGCGTAATGAAAGCAACGATTCTGGTAAAAGTCGAGAATGGTTTCATAGGGTTTCCAAACCTAAAAAAGAATATAAAATGATAGCACTCTATTCCTTATATTTCAATATAAATTGTTATAAAAGTTTAATGAAACGAGTTAATTAGTACTTAATAGTTCTATTATAGAGTTTTTTAGAGTGTGTTTTTCACTTTAAGCGTCGTCTTTACGAGGAGGCGGAAGTTTTGAAAAGTTGGTTTAGCGGCTGAATTTCCTCTCCCCCTAAAATAAGGGGGAAAGACAAGGGTAAGGGAGAGAAACCCGCACACGGCGTTAATCCTTGAGATATTTTCAATCAAAATAAAGTCATTTTGAGTTGATTGAGAATTTTGACTAACCTCTATGAGCCGGTTAAACTTTATCTATATCCATTAACGAGATAAGGAACCTTATCAACCCATGGGAGCCCACACCGGAAGGCTTGGTATGCCTTCTGATTTAATTAACCGTCATTTAATAAAACGTGATTTCAATCATCGCGTCCTCATTGTCGATGATGACACCTTTTTTCTGAACGAATTCGAAGATCTTTTGAAAGAACATGGTTTTATGGTCACACAAGCCGTTGACGGCGAGGCTTGTTTGGATGTGATTGAGCGTAAAACACCCGACCTCATTTTGCTGGATATTGCGATGCCGCGGATGGACGGTTTTCAAGTCATCAGAAAATTAAGAGCACAAGCGCATATGAAATATATTCCGATTATTGTGATTTCGGGAAAAACCACACCCGATCAAATGCCGAGGGATTGCCGCTGTTTGGCTTCGGCTATTTTTGCCAAACCCTTTGATTTCAAAGAATTGCTCGATTGTGTTGCAAAACTACTTCACCTTCCTTAACCATTGGCTGAGGCCATCAACTTAGCACCTTTTTATCATAAGGAGTCAAAATAACTGATGGTAGGCTTGCATTTCCTAAATGAAGGGTGTTATTTTTTAATGGGCAGGTTTGCTGCTCAAATGAATGAGGAGAGCGAATAGAAATGGATTTACAATCCTTTGTGGTGAGTTATTTACTTGCACTATGGATCAGCATCACAACCAGCATACTTTTGATCGTGTTAGGTTGGCGACGTTTCGCTAACGTTCTTTTAGGTGTCATGGGACTGGTGATTGCTCTTTGGTGTTACTATGCTTATGAAGCGCTTCACGGCATGCGCATGACCACCATTGAAGCTTTGTTCCAAACCTCCGGCATGGCACTCCTTTATTTACCGCCGATGGTCTATCACTTTTCTTGTCTCGCAACGAAACGAGCGTGGCCCAATCGCTTTCGGATTATGTTGTTCTACGTTATCAACTACAGTTTTTTCAATGCGGTTGAATTTAATAACTTTACGATCGGAACTGTGGATCGATTCTTTGTTCAATATTCTATTTTTACGGGCCCCACGCTCATCCTTTACCGGATCGTCTTCTTCGCAACCATCGGGATGACGATGCTCGGTTTGATTGATGCTTATTCGAAATTAGATAATTACCATCGCATTCGCAGTAATTATGTGATAATCAGTATTCCCATTTTTGTGTATGGTTTTTTGACCAGTCCCGGATTCAGCAGAATCTTAGCAGATTTACATCCCAGAGCGGACGCCCCCTTGGCTCTCGGCATATTTCTTTTGATTACCGGATATGCAATGACAGTCACGCGCATGTCTGAAATCACGCGTTCATTAGTCCGCTTTGGGATTTTTATCGGATTAGTCAGTGTGTTCGTGTGGAGCAATAATACGCTTACTATTTTCCTGCTGGCGCAAATCGGCATCACACACTATCACTATGTCCATTGGATCCAAACTGCCGTGTTAACCATATTAACAGGAACATTGCTGGTAACTTATCACAGCATTTACCAGTGGTATCGCGAAAAACACGGCGTTCAAAAATCAAATGAAAGTTTACTGCTCAGAATTGCAACTAAGATTTTGGCGGGCAGCAATGTGGAAGAATCGATACGCTTGACGCTTGATTCTTTAACCGAACAACTCGGTATCAGTGAATCGGCTATTTTACTCAAAGAACCTCTTCAGGACCGTTTTCAAGTCAAAGACGTCAAAGGCATTGAACAATCTGCTTTTGATCACTTTAATTTTGGCACGAGCTTGACCAAATGGCTTTCGCACCAGCATCAACCTTTTATTGTAAGTGAAGCCGAGCAAAGCATGTCGCCATCCACCTTTTACCAGTTAACTTATGCCTTACGTGAATTACCGATTGAGGTGTGCCTGCCGCTGATCGTGAAAAAACAAATGATCGGACTGCTCCTATTGGGACGAAAGAAAAAAAATACCCTTTACACCGACCGGGATCTTCATTTCTTAAACGGTGTTGGGACCATTTTAGCAACTGCGATTGACAGCAGCAAATTGTCCGATGAAGCTGTCATTGACGGTTTAACACATTTGTATCATCAGCGTTATTTTAAAACGCGGCTTGAAGAAGAATTGCGTGTGAGCAATCAAGTACATTCGGCCATGGCGCTCATTATGTTTGATATCGATCATTTCAAGAAATTAAACGACACGCAAGGCCATCAAGCAGGCGATAAAATTATTGAATCCGTTGCTAGTATTCTCAGGCAATGCGTTCGTTCGAATGACGTGATTGCGCGTTATGGCGGTGAAGAATTTGCTGTTTACCTCCAAGAAGGCATCGGACCTCACGACCCGGCGGCAGCCATTGCGGCGCAAAGCCATGACTTGTTTCAAGGCGTTATGTCAGTGGCAGAAAAAATACGCTCAAAAATTGAGCATCATGTGGTGGTATTTCAGGATAATATTTTTCAAGTCACGGTGAGCGTGGGCGTCGGTTATAAGCATGCCTCTGAAGTATTGAGCATGCACGAGTTGATTCAACGGGCCGACCAAGCACTTTATTACGCGAAAGAACACGGACGCAACCAAGCCATTCTATTGACCCGCAAAGGAATCCAGGAAATTCCCCGTTCTTCTAAACCGGCCAAACGAATTGACCATCCTGAAATTGATCCCCGCCAAGGATTTCCAAAGTTTTAAACTCTAAAAATCAGATTCTTTGAATTTTTCAACGGTAAAGACATATAACTCGGCATCCGGTTCTTTCCAGGCAAATGCCGGCGCGCCTGCTTTTTGATAGGCTAAGGCGCTAAGAAAATTTACTTTGTCCGGAATATCATCCCACACTTGAGGCAAAAAAAGACCGCTGTGACCGTGATAGCTTAACAGGACACCATGCCGGCGAGGCTGAATGGCTTCTGCGTTTTTTACCGCTTCCAGAGGAGAGAGAATTGAAATCTCAATGTCCAATTGCGATATTTCATCCGCTTTGACTCGCGGAAAACGCGGATCGCGATTTGCGGCATCAAAAGCATAACGGCGAACCGCTTGGCCCAGCGGCAGTACCGGTACGGGCGAACCCATACAGCCTCTTAACTCACCTTTTTTCATGAGCGTCACGAACAAAGCTGTTTTTTCTCCCTTTCTTTCCTCAAGATTGCCCCCGGCCGGTTCTCCCGTTTGAACACCGGTTTCAATGGTCTCACGTGCTATTTGTAACAGCGCTTTTTGTTCTTGAGCACTGAAAGTCGGGTTGTCTGCCAATGCCTGATGTGCTTCGGGCAATTGAAGTGCTTTATCCGCCGTTTCTTGGAAAGAGTGATCGGATGAAGCCGCGCGGTCCGAGAAAACCACCGCCCCATAGCCGACCACTTGGTTGGGATCACCAAAAGGCACGCCGGCTGAATTGGCATACTTCAGAACAGTCGTATGATTCGCGCCTAACACTTTGGCTGCCGACAATACAATCATCGCTGCTTTTGCACCGCACATGGTGCACGCCAACTGCGGAATTTGTTCGTTCATTAATTTTTCATCGGTTTCCCATGAAGCTTGCACATCCAATCGATGCATCGCTCTGAGCGTTTCCATATCAACCCTCACGGCATCTTCGCGCTTGGGATAATGGGAAAGATCGGTTGAAGCAATGATGACGGTCGGTTTACCGCTTGCATTATTTTCTTTGGCGGCTTCTGCTAAAGCTCGGCCCATTTCAAGCACATGTTTGAGATCGGTATCCCCCACTAAAATGGGAACAATCTTGAAATCCCGGAGTACTTTCTGCAAAAAAGGTAATTGAGTTTCAAGGGAATGTTCCTTTTCATGCGCTTTTAAATTGGCTTTGAAAAAAGAATATTTCTTGGTTAATGCGAAAGCGGCGGCGGAATCGATTTTGACCTGCCCGAGCGGTGTTTGAAAAGCGCCTTCCGGATAAATTGCGGCATCCTTACCGCCCAGATGGTGCCCTGTCCCAACCAAAATAACGGTTCTGACATTTTGACTGTACAAAACTTTATAGACATGGGCAGCTGTCTGACCAGAAAAAGGGTACCCCGCATGCGGCACCACAAATGCGATGGGTTTTCCTTCCACTTGAGGCTTGCCGGCATGTTCCAAATAAGTATTAACCAAATCCGACAACTGTTCGGGGTCAGACGGATAAAACTGCCCTGCTACCGCCGGATGCCTGATTTGGGCAAAAGCATCTGACAGAACGAAAATGGAAAAAAACAGCAGATAGACGAAAAACCGGTGAGTTGACGTTCTTTTCATTTTGTGCATGGCGTATTTGGTTGAAGAAACAGATTAACACTATTTTCTTCTACGGGAAACTGATTTGATGAGGGGCTGGTTTAGGCAAAATGTGCCATAAACCGCTGCTCAAGCGCTTGAAAGGAAATATCATTCAATAAACCGAGGACTGACTTTGACCTTGCCTGCCATCTGCCATGCCGGTCATGTGTGAAGTAATCCTGCTCGCCGGGCTTTGAGAGGACCATCGCAAAAGCTCCCAAAACAAAGGACCCGAGCGCTTCGATTTGCTCCGGAGCGGTTAATCGTGACCCGTCTGCTAAACGATCGATCAACAGTTGATGATCCGGACGCACTTGATCAAGCTTGAATTGTTCGTTGGAAACTAAAATAACTTCCTGATTGGCCAAAAGCAAAGGCTCGATCTCAGAGGATGCCTCAAAGCGAATACGTGCATTAAGATTTTGCCTCGTTTCCACGGGTATATGAAGATGATGCGTCACCTGATTAAAAACACGGCCGAATTCACGGCGAAAACTTTTGGGATCATCCGCAATCACAAAAGTAACACGATGTGTTTGGCGGTTTTGAAGCAAAGCCGTGATGGTTCCGCGCACCAGTTGATCGAATGCGGGCTGATCCATTTGACCCGGCACTTGAACAACGGCCGTCACTGATTGGGTACTTTCATAGATCAATTGACCGAATTGATTAATGTGTTCCGGTGATAAGCTGCTTGGCGGATAAATTGCGGAGAAGATAACCTTTTTCATTTTGGGCGGCATATCGATTCCGATCATCTTTTGAGCGGCTTCTTCAGCCACCGCAGCCGTTGTCGATAAGCGCAATTCGGATTTTCTAACTTGAACCTCCTCTGCCGGAAACGTCCCTGGCCGCACATCTTCAAGCGATAGAAATAAATCTTCAAGGGCAATATGACTGAAAGTTTCATTGAGATCAACCGTTTGAGGCTCGCCGACAACGCGGGAATCACGCAGTTTAAAAATAAATCTCTTGCCGCCAGCAATGTGATCTAAGTAAAGTTCTCCCTCGCCTTCCTGTCGAATGGTTCGAGCGACAATACGAGCGAGCCTCAAAACGCTTTCTTCCATAGGTGCGTCGCTTAGAATCTTACTGACAAATATATGAAACTTTTTTGGGTGCAGCGGGAAAAACCCCTGATGGCCTTGAAGGAAACGAACTCCATACATAAATTTTTTGGCTAATTCATTGATTGGGTGCCCGCCGATTTCTCCCAATAAAATCGGTTGATAACGGTTATCACCCGCACTTTCGCTGCGATCAAATCCTATCACATCCGCCCGCGGCGCATGACTCATCGCATTCGCTCGACGGCGCCAAATATCGGCCAGAAAACCTTCTAAGACATGGTCAATCGATATCAATTGAATATGAGGGTAAAGACGCTGTACAAAATTGAAATTGATGGCTTCGTTTAAAGCGCCGTGCAACCGATGCATTTTGAGTTCGTCTCCGAAAGTATGGTAATCGCCGTTTCTAAAAAGAGTTGCGATGCGAAAAGGCACTCTGAAACCACGTCCATGATGATAATAACGCAAAGGATCTGACTTGCCGTGGTAACTCATATCAAAAACAAAATACTCATGGTTTGATGCCGTTGATTTGCGAGGGACGAAGTAAATACGATTGTTTTGTCCGTCAAAGAACGCTTCAAAAAATTTTTCCCGATTGCCAAATTTAAATACATATTGTAAAGGTTTTTTCTGAGAAGACAGTGCGGGTTTCAGCCGCTGAAGCTCTAAGCCCGGTAAAAAATCAGGAAAATAAACTTTTTTGGTGGGTGAAACGCGGACATCGACACCATTAAACTCGTAGTCTGGGTTTTCTTGGTCGCGCGCCAGCAAAACATCCAAAAAGAGACGTCTGGTTTCAGGATCAGTTTCGTAAAGTGACCTTGTAATTTTAACCGGGTATCGATCAAACATAATTTCAGCAACCGCTTTTGAACCCGTTTCTGTCATTTCGATGCGCAATTTAAGTTGAACGCCAAGACTTTCAGCTAAGAAATGAGCCTCCTCAAGATGGCTAGGCAGTTCATTTTTTGTAAAGGGGTTTATTTCAAGAATGAGTTTGCGAGCTCTAAGACGCGCATCTTCCTGCTGCGCGATCACAGGTTTAAGTGAGATGGCCGCATTGGACGTTAAGAGATTTGGTTCGTACAACGCTTCTAAAACAGCGTGAAAAAGAGCGCGTAACCGTTCAAATCCGCCGGGAACACGCACATCAATATCATGAAATGCACTGATGTCAAATTGAACGTGTTCTCTTACCTCACCGCTGCGATGACCATAAAAATCTTCCATGACTTTCTTGGCAAGCCCATAGCCTTTGACCCGCCCGATTTCCGTAATGCCGCGCGCCAGTTCAATGCGGTCATGTAAAATGGTGTTAATCGCGTGCGTGGCATCAGCCAAACGCCGCCGTATCTTCTGAAAGAAATCTCTTAATAACTCATGATCTTCTGATGCCCAATCAAACATCGAGATTTCCAACCGAATTAAACTAGTGGTAACCCCTGCAATCTGGGTCAGATAATCGGCTCTTTTGAGCAGCGCTTCTGCATTTCGATGGACTGTTTTTGGTGAAGCATTTGTTTTGATTCGTTTCGCTTTCGTTTCAAATTCACTCAAGGTTTGTGATAAACCCACGATCCCCTCCACAACTGTTGGCAAATGCGAAGCAAGCGGCCTTAAGGATTCGTTAGCATCAAAAATGGCTTGATGCTGCTTGATAAAAGCTTCTATTTCTTTGTAAGCATCGTGTAAATCCTGCACGTAACGAGATACCGGCCATCCCAATCGTCCGGTCGCGATACTGCGCATGGCGATAATTACCCGTTTCGCGCTTTTCGTGTCTTCTTCGGCAGAACGTAATTCCGAACGCGATTGAGCTTCTTGTAAGGCATGTAAACGGCTCCTTAATTGCCTGATTTCTTTAGTCAACGGCTGGAAATACTTTTGGCGATAATATCTTTGATAATACCAACGGGTAATGATCACATAAAGTAGATTGCCAAAGACCCACGCAACCAAATAACCAACGGAGGCTCCCGCAGCAGCAATGATCATCCACGGATGAAAACCGCCCGCTAAATTTGGAGGGCCGAATCGATAGATCGAGAAAACAATGATCGCCACAAGTCCCCATATCACACCAAGATCAAACAACCGTGCTTTTAACAAGCTTGAAAGGTGAAACGTGACCATGTCAAGTTCTCGGTCTAAATCTTCCTGATCATTTGCCAATTGATGATCTAATTGAATGATTCGCCTGACGATTTGCTTGGCTGTTAAATCACCTGACTCTTCTGCTTCCTGAGGACGATCATCCTCCCTGAACTCGGATCGAACACTTTCTTCAACCAAATCATGCTCCCGGAAAGCCGAGCCTGCCGGTGCCGTCGGATGTGACAAACGCATCTCGTGCAGACTCTGTTGAAAATACTTTTGACCGACAGTCGTCATGGTCGAAACCATTTGTAGACCGGGTGTTTCATACGGAATAGAAGATTCGCCGGGCATGTTTAAGAGCATGTGATTTAAATATCCTTGATTTGATTCTATCGATTCTATGCGCGGAGCAATGGTCACGTAGGAAAACGCATGGTCTTTAAAGAATTGGTTTAAGCCTTTCGTATGAAACCCTCCGGTGATCAGGACCGCTTTTTTGAGTTTTTGTTGATCAAGCGTTTGCGCCAAATTATCCACGATGGCTTGCTCACGTTTCTCGGCCAGATCGTAAAAACGCAGCGCTTGATTGTAGCTGGTATCCAATAGGGCGTAGCGGTTCTGATCGGGACAGGTTTTGCAATCCAAACCTGTCCCGCAACAGAACCGGTACGCGATCTTGCTCGGCAATAATTCATTTTCGCGTGACCGAATTTGTGTCAACTCATCGCGCGAGAGCTCAAGTGCTAACAACTTTTTGATGAGCAAATAATCTTCAAACAAAGTGATGATCTTTTTTTCATCTGGGTTTTGAATAAGCGTTCGGATTAGCTTCTGAGTTAATTGATCGATTTCCTGAAATAACGAGCCGGCATCTAATTCTTGAACCAAAATAATTTGAGCAAAGCGCTGACTGAGGCGAGGATAATCCTGAAAAGTAAACCCCCTTTCTGCTGCTTGATCGTAAAACTGTTCGAGGAAGGACCGGGCGGATAGCGGATGGCGTTTAGCGGATAAGAACGATTTGGAACTTGTAGAAAAATTTAAAAACGTTTTGAAACCTTCTAAAAACAAGTTAAGCTGATTTTCTTGAATCCAATTGAAGAGTTTTTCCCTTTCTTTTTCTAGACGCTCTACGCTATACGCTGACCGCTCTTTTTCCAACGCTTTCAATTTAAAAAACCTGACCAACTGCGGAAACTGAAGCTGGTAACGTCCGTCCGTCAAATCAACTTTGAGATAACGGCGGGCAGCGTCTTCGAGAAAATTTAAATGCCGCATGAGTTCTGCGCGATCGTCTCGGAACCATCCCCATGCCTTCATGAACCGGTGAAGTTCGGGGTTGAATTGATTGGACATTAATTTGTCGAGTTGTAATCTGAAATTCTTCAAAAAAATGCGGCTCGAATCACGGGAGGCATAGACCTGACGAAAGGTTTCAAGATCTTCTTGATAAAGTGTTTTTTCCTCAACACCGAAAGCTTTTACATCTGAAGCTTGATTGAGAAGAAAACGGGCCGGGCCGGTTACTTCCCCTTTTTCGAAAAGCTCATTCACAACGGCTTGGTTAAGCGCTTTATCTTGAAAAAATTGCAACCATTCCGGAGATACTTTTCCATGAAAAGCCCCTTCTAAGAAAAGTGTGCGAATATCATAAGTGTTTTTAAGATGTTCTAAGAGCAATTCCATTTTCTTCTGGGCATCACTTTGGCTGTGGGCATCCTCTATGTGAATAATCAAAGGCTTGTTTGAATTTGAGAAATGAATCTCCTTAATCATGCCTAATTCAGAGGGAATTTGAATGGTAATTTCATTACCGAGAGGCTTGTCGTTACTAAAAACCTGGTGAGCAATATCAATCCCCTGAGCATAGGACGCCGTAGAAGTTGCGAGGAAGCAAACGCAAACAACTAAAGTGATCGCTTTCGTTATTAATCTATTAGGATTTTTTATAGGCATAAGCGGTATAAAGGTTAAATCTATCTTCCAAACCCGGTTTTCTCATCAAATTGATGAGAAATTCGGGCTAAAGGTGATTTAGAAAGTATACCGCCTATAATCTGTGAATGCAAATTAGCGGTCAGGACCTAAGTGATTATCAGAAAATAAGTTAGGAGAATTTATGAGTTTTCAAGCTCAGAGCGTCTGAAAACAGGGGTAAAATGATACTTAGCCAAAGCTTCAGCGCCGCCCTGCTCGCGGTCTACTAAGCAGGTCACTTGTTGAACAATTCCCTGGCAATCTTCAATAATTTTGATTGCCTGAAGTGTTGATTTGGCGGTTGTTACAACATCGTCGACCACTAAAACACGGTCGCCTTTTTTAAGTTCATAACCTTCGATCATCTTTTGGAGGCCGTGTTTTTTGGCTTCTTTACGGGCAATAAAGGCCGGGAGCGGTTTTTGTTGATCAATCCAAGCCATCAAACTTACTGCCATCACAATGGGATCAGCCCCAATCGTCAAACCTCCGACGCAATCAATTTGATTAAGATCCGCCAATTTGAGAATGGCGCGTGCAAATAAAATAGCGCGGTCCGGAAAAAGTGTGATCTGTTTGGCATCAAAATAAACGCCGCTCGTTTTACCCGATGTCAGCGTAATGGGTTTATCTAATTTAAGAAAAGCATGCTGCTTGACCAACGGTGTTAATGCCCGCTTAATATCTTCTAACGATGAGGTTTTCATGGATTTTTATTATACACAAATTAGGCCAATACCGTTAGACAATTGTCGTTGGTATAATCGTCAAACCACACCTCTTAAACACCGTTTTTTATCATAGAACTAATCATTTTCGATTGTCTAACGGCACCAATAACGCACCATATCCTTCTCGAAAGGTAGGATATTTTAACTGAATGCCTAAAGCTTTGAGCGCTTGATTTCGGCATCGTTTGCCGATAATTTTATCTGTTTGCGAAATACGTTTCACCGCCGGAAAAGAATTTCCGGAATGTTTTGACAGCCAATCCAAAAACACCGAACGCCTAACGGGTTCATCATCGACTCCCAAATAAACGGAATTTGGCTGCGTGCGGTTGAGAAGCGCTCGAGCTGTTTGCGCAATATCATCGATGTGAATTAAGTTGAGCCACCTTTCTTCTGTTTCAATCTTCATCTTTTTTTTTCGAAAAGTTTCCATTTGATTTCGTCCGGGTCCGTAAATGCCGCCGAGACGGAAAATAACTGAGGAAAAAGGCGACGCTAGGATTTGTTTTTCGGCTTCCAACAAAACTTTCGCAAGATCCGTATCCGGCATGGGTTCAGTGGCTTCATCGACCCACTCGCCGCCTTGATTGCCGTAGACACCCGTGCTTGAAACATAGATGGTGAGCTGCGGACTTGCTTGTTTGGCATACGCATTCAAGAAATTCTGAATGCCTTTTAAGTAAACGGCCTGATAGCTTTTAACATCTCTTTTGTCCGGCGCAGGGCAAATCACCACAAAGTCGGCTGCAGGCAATTGTTGCAATGTTTCCGGCCGGGTGAGATCGCAAACATACGGCATAATGCCCGCCTGATTGAGCGTGGCGGCATGATCCTGCGATCTGACCATGCCCCAAACTTTTTGACGTTTTTCGCTCAAAGAGCGTCCGATGGCACTGCCGACATATCCGCACCCGACAATAAGAAATCTATACATGATCCGGCGGCTCACTTTGTCTGCGCAAAAGTTGCTGCAAATTGGCTTGAGCTTGTTTGAAATCCGGCCGGAGGGCAATCGCGGTCGAATAAGCTTTGATCGCTTCATTCACTTTCCCCATCCGTTCCAGTACTGCCGCATAACCATGATACAAATCTGCATCCTGCGGATTGGCTTTTAAACCTGCCTGGTATTGTTCGATGGCTTCATCAAACCGCCCGAGGTGCGTCAGCAAGAGTCCGTAATTATGGCGCAACTTGGCATATGTCGGATCAATTTCAATTCCTTTTTGATAATAAGTGACGGCATTCTGAAATTGATTAAGACGTGAATACAAATTAGCTAAATTGTTGCAAGCTTTAATGTGTTCAGGATGAAACTTAAATTCTTGCAAATAATGAGCAATCGCCTCGTCATAATGGCCCAGCTCTGCTGCCGCGTTGGCCCAATTGTAATTCGCGTCTCTGACTTTCGGATTAAGGGCGAGACCCTTCCGGTAAAAATCAATGGCTTCTGCCGGCTTCCCTGCCGCTGTGTAAACGGCTCCCAAATTAATATAAGGGTGTGCATACTGAGGGTCTAATTCGATCGCCTTCTTGAAACTAGCCAAAGCTTCATCCGCCCTTCCCTGAAGCAATAAAGCCGATCCTAAATTATTGTAAGCTCTCGGATTGAGAGGGCTTTTTTTTATCGTGTCGCGCCATAAGGCTTCGCGGCTTTGGAACACCGTGTTTCTTTGAATCGTCAGCCATCCTAAGCCCAGCGCGATCGCAACGACAATAACCCATTGAATCTTCTTTTGTTCAGCGGAAGACTGAAAAAGGCGCTGCGCCAAGAATCTTAACCCCATCACCAAACCCACTGCCAAACTTAAGGAAGGTAAATACATGCGATGTTCAAAAGCCAAATCTGCTACAGGAATCACGCTGGACGTCGGTGAAAGTGTGATCAAGAAAAAAGCCGCTAAATAACCGGCTTTGTTTTTCTTCAAAACCAAAATGACGGTTGTGATGATCATTAAAACCAGCGGAATAGCCGGCAGAACAATTTGCTGCCACTGATCGGCAATTCGCCAAGCATAATCGAAACATAATCCTATCGGCCAAAAAAATAAACGGACGTAATGCCAAATGACACCCGGTTGCGTTCTTAAGTACTGCCAGGGTGAAATGGTAGAGAGCGACAGGCCTGCGGAAAAATGACCTTGGGTCGGGAGAAGCAGCGTTGGCGGAAGTAAAATAAACAATCCCAAAAACCCAGCATACAACCAAAAACGTTTTCGAAAGGACAACGTGAAACTCTGCGTAACAAAAATAGCGTCGTAGAAGAAAACAGACGCACCAATGGTGACAATAACTTCTTTGGTGTAAACACCCAAACACCCCAAAAGAAACGCTGACAAGTACCAATAAAAGGACTGTTTGCTATCAAAACCTCTCACGGCACAATAAAAACTTAATCCATATAAAAGCCCCATGAGCGATTCGCTGCGCTGAGCCAAATAGGTGACACTGGCTGTTTGCAGCGGATGAACAAGCCAAAGCAAAATACTCCAGAATGCGATCCAATTTGCCTGTTCTTTGAGCCCGAGACGCATCAGCGTGCGGCAAACAACGGCATAAAAACAAAAACCCGCGGCGATATGAATGCACAAATTCAGCAAATGATAACCCCGCACATTCATTCCGCCCAGCAGGTAATTAAAAGCAAAGGTGTAATTGAGAAAAGGCCTCGTTTCTTTTAACAGAAGCGGCAATGAATGCCATGATCGGATGCTAAAATTCTGGACGATTAAATGTTTATCATCCAGTAAAAATGGTACCGACAAACTGTTGGCGTAGACCACGGCTGTGATGAATGCCAAAAGAAGCGGTAAAAATAATCGACATGAAGATGCCCGATGAGAAGATACCATAACGCTTATTATATAGAGAGAACGGCTTTCCTCACATGGTAAAATACAGCCATGTCAGAAATTAAATTTAGGGCCTGGTATTTGCCTGAGAAAAGAATGTATTACCGGGCCTACCAAAAATTATCACATGTCCTTCTTTGCGAAGATGATCACGGCACCAATGCCGGTCATGGCACTCCGACCATTCGGGCAAATTACGACGATTGCATTCTGGATCAAAGCACAACTATTTTGGATAAAAACGGGCAAGAAATCTTTGAAAATGATGTGATTATTTTAAGCGATGGTAATCAAATACGCAAGGTCGTGGTTGGATCAGTACCCGATATGTACAAGTCAAGAAAGCTTCATCCGCTAAAAAGTGTGATGGATCAATATTATTTCCAGAAACCGATTGATCAACTTGACATTGAAATTGTTGGTCATGCGCACAACTTGGGGTCAGACCCAGGAGGGTCTGACCCCACGGTATCACACATCCAATTTGGATTGGATGCTCACTCCGACAATAATCGCAAAAGACAATAAGCCGGCTGTCAATAAAAACGGCAGGCGGTATTGGATGCCAAAGAGAAATCCGCCCCATGCCGGACCCAGTACGCGCGCTAACGCAGAAATCCCTTGTGAAATTCCCATGGCCCTACCCAGTTGCGATGGATCGGCTTCTTTTGAAATTAAGCTGTTGAGGGTCGGTCCGTATAAACTCGCCCCCAAACTCATGACACACAAACTAAAAGCAAGCCATCCTTTAGACGGCATAAAAGCAACGGCAGCCAATCCGATGGGCATGATGATACTACCGATTAAAAAAACTTTCTTCTCCGACAGCCAGCGGGTGATGATGCGAATCAAAACCCCTTGGATAATAACCGCGACCACCCCCATATAAACATAGAGCGTTCCGACATGGCCGGCCGAAATATTCATGATATTTTTGCAGTACAACGGAAAAGCACTGTAAAGACTCGATTGGGCAAAAGAATTTAAGAAAGCACAACCCACGAGCAGAAGAAACAAATGCGGAATAATAGATGATTGCTTCTGTAAAAGAAACTGCCAAAAACCTTTTGAGAAAATGCTTGATTTAAATAAACCTGTTTCACCTTGTTCATAAGCAATCGGTTCCTCTTCTTCATGCAAAGTATGGTGAACCGTTTCCTTGAGTTTGGTCAGGACTAAAATAAAACTTAAAACGGATAAGGCACAGGCAAAAAATCCGGGCAACATGTATTTGTGCGCGGTATCCAAATTTAAAAAGGATAAAAAGCGCGGATGGATTAAAATAGTCGCCAATGCCGGACCCAAAACAAACCCAATCCCAAACGCCGCGCCGATTAATCCCATTCCTTTGGCACGGTCTTCGTGAGAAGTGATATCTGCCACGTAGGCATAACCGGTTGAAATGTTTCCGCCCATGATACCGGCGAGTAAGCGGGAAAAGAAAAGCATCGGTAAATTGTTAGACAAAGCAAAAACAACATAGGCCACCGCAGCGCCTAGGGTACTGATCATCATGATCGGACGTCTGCCAATTCTGTCTGATAAACCGCCCCAAATTGGAGAGAAAATCAGTTGTGCTAATGAATAAATGCTAAAAAGAAATCCGATGGCAATCGGCGTGGCGTGAAAAGTTGAAGCATAATATGGAATGAGCGGTAAAATAATCCCAAAGCCGATTAAATCTACTAGAATTACCAAAAAAATAGTTAATAAGGCTGACGAACCTTTTTTCATACTGATAAATTTCCGATCCTGATGGGGACTGCTATTGACCTAATACGTATGCAAAAATAAGGGGTGCAACAATCGTTGCATCTGATTCAATAACGAAACGAGGTGTATGAACACTTAATTTACCCCATGTAATTTTTTCATTAGGAACCGCACCGCTGTAAGAACCGTAAGAAGTGGTACTGTCAGAGATCTGACAAAAGTAACCCCAAAGCTTACAGTCCTGCTTCATATCTTGTTGAATCAAAGGAACCACACAAATCGGAAAATCACCGGCAATTCCCCCGCCGATTTGGAAAAACCCCATCGATGATCCTTGGGTCTCCGCTTGATACCAATCGACCAATGCCATCATTTGTTCAAGACCGGATTTAATAATGTGCGGCGTCGAAATTTTCTTCTTTAAGACGTCGGCAACCAATGCATTGCCCAAGCTCGAATCTTCCCAACCCGGCGTAAAAATCGGTAGATTTTTTTCACAAGCAGCCATCACCCATGAATCGGCAGGATCAATTTCATAAAACGGTTTCAATTGTCCGCTTCGAATGACTTGATAAATGTACTCGTGAGGAAAATAAGATTCGCCTTTTTCATCCGCTGTCTTCCAAAATTGGTTTAAGACACTTTCCACACGTCTGATGGCCATGTCTTCGGGAATACAAGTATCGGTTACCCGATTCATGGCACGATCCAAAAGGGCTTTTTCTTCCTCCGGCTTTAGCGTCCGGTAATTGGGCATCAGCTCATAGTGGTTATGTGCCACCAGGTTAAAAATGTCTTCTTCCAAATTAGCACCCGTGCAGCAAATGCCGTGAATCTTATCTTCCCGAATCATTTGGGCAATGGAAATACCTAGTTCGGCGGTACTCATCGCACCTGCCATGGCAAGAAACATCTTGCCGCCTTGGTTTAAATGATCCGCATAGGCTTGGGCAGCGCGGCTTAAAACAGCAGAATTGAAATGTTTATAATGCCGTTTGATAAATCCCTGAATTTTCTCTGGTTTGGTTAACGGCTTTGATTGGGCTGATTTCATCTTTCACCTATTGAGAAGTCATTTTACACCTTATTGTAAAAATATAAACTGAAAAAATGCCGTATCCTTACCCGTGTTGATAAAGAGAATTATTAACTTAATAGATAAGGTGACGATGACCTGCGGTGAATTGACGATCTAGTAGATAGACAGGTAAACTTAATATTGGGAACGATTAAGAGATCACCCCATGACTTTGACTAAAAACAGTAAAAACGGTTTTACACTTATAGAAGCGATGTTAGCAGTAGGCCTTATTTCTTTGACAATGTTTACACTCATCGCATCATTTCATTACGCTTTAGCCATGAATGCGGTATCACGCAACCGCATCGTGGCCATGAATGATGTCCGACGGGTCGCCGAACAATTGCGTATTGCAGCCGATAACGGGCTGTCCGGCGTTGCTTCGGTTCAATGGAATAACTACATCAGTCATTCACTGCCGAACGAAGCAGTCCAAGTCTCAACCGCCGGTTCAGATCCTTTGACGGCTACCATTGTTTTAAGCTGGAATGAAAAAGGGCGGACGGAGAGTATGCAGATTGACACAAAGGTAACTGCCAGATGAGATCCATGAGACACAGAAGAAAATCTAGAAAACGAGGTATCACCAGTTTAGAAATGGTCGCGGGCATCGCTATTTTACTACTCGTCGGATTGGTGGTGGTTTCCGTTTTTCTGGCTACCCAAGTGATTTGGCAAGAGAGCCTCGTTAATGTCAAGTTGCAGGAACAAACCATGCGACCGTTACAAACCATGGCAAAAGAACTCAAAGAAGCCGGGCCCTCAAGTCCAATCGGCATCACCATCGGCGCCGAACAAACATCCATTATTTTTGCAATTCCGGATGAAGTAGGATCTGAGGAAATTAATTCCTGGAAACAAATCATGTTTTCCTTTGACGATGCAACAGGTGAAATTACGCGAACAGGTGATGCAAGTTCTGTAATCGGTAGGGATGTCCAAAGTCTGACATTTTCACAAGCGGGTAATGTCATTACGATTGCACTAGAAGTCGCTGACGAGACAGCCGGAGGAAAAACATTAACGACTTCGCTTACGTCTCAGATTGCGATGCGGAACTAGGAAAATAACCATGACAACTCAACAAAACCAACATTGGCTTAAAGGAGAGCGGGGATTTGGGCTGCTATGGGTGTATTTCGTAACGGTTATTTTAGGCCTTTCCAGTCTGGCGCTTTACAATTTAGCACTTTGGCAAACAAAAACTCAAGTGATTGAGCTCAATCGGGAAAAAGCATTTTATTATGCCGAAGCCGCTTTAGATCAGAAATTGCAGGAATTGCGATTAGGAAATGTTGCCGATATTGCCCTATCAAACATAGGCCAAGGCAGCTACGCGGCTGTTTATGATGCCGGCGAAAAAACAATTACGGCAACCGGTACTACCAATGGCGCCACGCGTACCATTGTTGCAAAAATAAAGAAAACAATTCCGCCGGGGGTGCGCGGTGCCATCTCGGGCAATGGTGACATGTCTACGAATGGCGGTATTGTGGTGGATGGACGGGATCATGACACTAATGGCAATGTCATTGGAAACGGTACGTACGGATTAGCTACCAGCGGTTCATATTCGCAAAGCGGTTCGTCTCAAGTGGGCGGCAATGGTGTCGCGCCGGCTGATCCGGCTGAGCCTGGGACAGTGGAAGAGGACGGCCCGGGTGTAGCGACAACCCCGGAAGAAGCCTTGGGTTTGGCTCCCGGCGCTCTTGATGCTTATAAGACCACAACCACGCCTACACTTCCAATGAATAACCAAATCGTTTATATGACAGACAACGAAGGCAGTAATGAATGGATTGCTCCGGATTTTGGCACAGCCGAAAATCCAAGCACGGGTATTCTAATTTTTCACAATGAATCAGGAACTGCAAAGTTAAAAAATTTAAAAGGTTATTTTCACGGCATCATCATTACGGATGATATTGAACACATTAATAATAACGTCGAGATTTTAGGAGCTGTCATTGTGATGGCCAATGACAAAAATATTGGAAACGGAAATGCTTATGTAAAATACAGTTCGATCGCCATCGGCAATACACCTCTTGCTGCAAACTATTCCATTATTTCTTGGGAAGATATGTTAAACTGATTTAACCAGTTTAACGATGAAGACAATATATTTTCATCCATTCTCTAGGCGGTACCTGCCAATACTTTTCGGTTTAGCACTACTCTGTTTTGCTTACCCCGCTCAAGCTGAAAATAACGTGCGGGATAGCGCGCTTCAAACATTGGAAAATGTGTTACGTTCTGATGAGGAACGTCGAGAAGCGCTCAAAATTCTTACGCATTATCCGGATGAAGCCTTCAATCAAGCCTTGCTAAAAATCTTGCATAACAAACACGAAGCCATCCCCTTTCGTCGTGACGCTGCTGAAACGCTGAAGC
Source organism: Candidatus Abzuiibacterium crystallinum (assembly GCA_002787155.1). Taxonomy (GTDB): domain Bacteria; phylum Omnitrophota; class Omnitrophia; order Omnitrophales; family Abzuiibacteriaceae; genus Abzuiibacterium; species Abzuiibacterium crystallinum. The sequence continues at coordinate 48,768 of PCVY01000040.1, forward strand.
ACACCGCAGACATCGATACCTTAAGGGTGCTTCATGACACACTTTTCGACCGTCATGAAAAAGATTATTTCGTCCGCGACGAATGCCTGGCCATCCTTTGGGATACCATGCCGGCTTCGGACAAAGAAACTTTCCTCTCGGAATTATTAGGCTTAGCACAAGATACGATGGAGTCTGCTGATGTAAGAGAATATGTCATTGGCTATTTACAAAATGCCAATTTCATACCGGAAAAAGAACCTGATTGGGCTAGTCGCATCTTACAGGATCGAGAAGAACCGGTACCTGTTAGGACCGCGGCTTTGACTTATATGGAAACCTTACAATATAAAATACTCATAGAACTGATGCCGGCACTTTTGATCCGGGCACATGAAGACCGCAACTTCCGCGAAATTTTAATGCTCAAGGCATCTTACTTATCACACAAAGACATCCATCAAGTTTTTCGGTCCATTTTGTCGAATCAACATGAACCATATTGGGCACGACACTTGGCACTTAACCTTTTGCAAAATGACGCGGGCGATAAAGAGCTTGCAATCTTTCTATTAGAAATATGGAAAAGAGAAAAAAACGGCCCCATGCGTGATGAAATAAAGTTGGCCAGGGAAAAATTAAAATAGAGGGATTAAGGAATGGCAGGCTGCTCGTGTGTCACGCAATGAATACCGCCCAAGCCATAAATAAGTTCGTCGGCGCGAATCCCTCTTACCTTTCGGTCAGGAAACACTTTTTGCAGTATTCCAAGAGCGTGTTCATCGAAAGAATCCCCAAAAATCGGTACTAAAACCGTTCGGTTTGCAATGTAAAAATTAGCGTAACTGGCCGGTAAAAACCGAGGTCCTTGCGGCCAATCCGCCTGCCACTTTGAAGCGGGCCGAATGGATTCCGGCATGGGCAGTTCAATGACGTGGAGTTCTTCACCGTTCGCATCCTTGGCTAAACGCAAACGCTGGAGGTTATCCTGTAAGGGTTTGTAATTGGGATGAAGCGGATCTTGCTCTGTCATGCAAATCACCGTGCGCAATCCAACAAAACGCGCAATGTCATCCACGTGCCCATCGGTATCATCTCCCGCAATGCCGGTTCCCAACCAAATCATGTGACGTGCAGCCAAGAAATATTTCAATCTAAGCTCTATTTGCTCTCGAGTAAAGGAAGCATTGCGATTGGGGTTAAGCAGACATTGTTCTGTGGTCAAAAGTGTCCCGTCGCCATTACCATCGATGGAACCCCCTTCTAAAATCATGCCTGTCTCAAATGTTTGGATGCCAAGGGCTTGGATAATGGCTTGAGAAGCTAAGTCATCTAAACGGTGTGTATCATATTTTCCGCCCCAAGCATTAAAAATCCACCGATTGGCGGCTAGTTTATTTTGAGAAGATTGTCCCGATTTAACTAAAAAATTAGGTCCGTAGTCACGCATCCAGACATCGCAGGTTGGAATTCGGAGAAACTTAATTTGCGTCATCAGAACGCGGCGGTTGATTAATTGTTGTTTGACGATTTGCTCACTTTCGGCATCATTGACGAGCAAACAGATTTTTTCGTTTACGGAAATTAATTGAATTATTTCCAGAAAAATATCTTGAACTGCCTCCAAATCATGCCAATTGTCTTCTTGATGCGGCCAGGCAAGCCAAGTGGCTTCATGTGTTTCCCATTCGGCAGGCAATCGATAATTGAGTGTGAGCGGCGTTGCTTGGGGTTGAAAAGATGGAGCAAAACGGGAAGGCTGGTTCATTTTAAGTGCTCTTGATTAATCTTAAGTTGAGTTTTTGGTAAGCGTCTACACGTCGGTCGCGCCAAAACGGCCAATTTTTTCTTGTCTCACGAATCAAGCTAAGCGGACACGTTGCCAATACTATTTCTTCCCGATGCCGGCCGGCTGATTGAATCACCTCTCCAAACGGATCCGCCACAAAAGATGAGCCCCAAAAAGTGAGCTGGTCTTCCCGTCCCACGCGATTGACTGCAGCCACAAAAACCCCGTTCGCAATCGCATGACTCCTTTGAATGGTTTGCCAGGCATTGAGTTCTGCCGATTTATCTTTTGTTTTCGTTTTTTGATGCCACCCGATCGCCGTGGGGTAAAACAAAATATCGGCGCCCTGCAAACTTGCCAAACGGGCGGCTTCGGGAAACCACTGATCCCAACAAATCAGAACACCGATATTGGCATAGCGCGTTTGAAATACCTTGAAACCTAAATTGCCGGGTGTGAAATAAAATTTTTCGTAAAAATAAGGATCGTCCGGAATGTGCATTTTTCGATATATCCCCAGCAGTTGACCGTCTGCATCAATAACCGCAACCGAATTATAATAACCGGTGCGCCGGGGTGATTTCAGTGTCATGGCCACACCCGTTTCTCCGGGCATCGGAATACGTTTTGCATGGCCCCGGACAGACCTCGCAACGTCTGTCTTTTTTTCAAAAAAAGGGACAATCAAAACAACCGCGTACTCACGAGCTAAATACTGAAATTGCCGGATAAAAAGACTTTGCGTATGAACGGCAAAATCAAAATATCGGGACTTCTGATATTGCGGAAAATAAATGGTGTGGCAAAGTTCTTGCAAACAAATAATTTTAGCCCCGCGTAAAGCAGCCTCATCAATTTTCTGTTCGATATGAGCCAGATTCGCATGCGGAGAACTTTTAGTTTTGAGTTGAAGCAATCCGATTGAAGTCACGCTAGAAGACGGCGGAGTCTTTTTTTGTCTCTTCTTTATTTTAGATTTGAATCTTTTCACCATTATTTCCTTCTTTTCTAATTTGTAACGACATTTTTACAGAAATCACGTAGTGATATTCGCTAAATCGTAGTATAATGCCAAAACGTCAGATGGATGGCTATTGATGGCCGTTATGAAGAAAAAAACAGATAAAAATATCACATCCGTCACACATGCTAAGCGGCTCCTGCGATTTCTGTCTAAAAATAAAAAGAAAATATCATCTCTGTTAATTTTAACCCACGATTACCCCGATCCCGATGCATTGGCCAGCGCTTACGCTTTAAACTTTCTGGTAGAAAAATGTTACGGGATATCATCGCGGATCGTTTATAGCGGTGTCATTGGGCGGACAGAAAATCGTTGGATGATGAATATTCTTAAAATCCCTGCGCACCGTTTGCGGCCATCTGACTTTAAGCGGTATAAAAATGTCGCTTTGGTTGATTCACAGCCTGAATTTGAAAACAATGCATTTCCCCGGTATGAGCATGCGACCATTGTCATCGATCAACATGCTTCCAAAGGCGAGAAACCTAACGCTGATTTTGTCGCGATTGACACCGAATGCGGTGCCACCTGCGTTATCCTGGCGCAGGCTCTCTTATTGAAACGTGTTGAAATTCCCGTACGCATCGCCACAGCCTTGGCTTACGGCATCCTCTCCGACACACTCAATTTATACCGAGCTTCACGGCATGATGTCGTGGACACTTACCTGGGCGTCTTACATTCTTGTGATATGCGTGCTTTAGCGCGAATTCAAAATCCCGTTAGACCGCGAACCTTTTTCATGACTTTACGCAAGGCATTACAAGATGCGATGATGAAACGCCGTTTGATTGTGTCGCATCTCGGTTTTGTTAAAAACCCCGATTTGGTTTCTCAGGTTGCCGACTTTTTATTAACCAACAAAGGTATTAACTGGTCGGTGTGTACCGGCCGATATAATGGCAAAATATACGTGTCTCTTCGGGCCGCAAGCCCTAATGCAGAAGCCGGTGAAGTGCTTCGAGATATTTTTGAGAGCAAAGATGAAGCCGGCGGCCGCGGAACGGTTGCGGGCGGAAGTTTTCATATTGGCTTAGGCGCAATTGAAGAATTGTGGAAAGAGGAAGAGCAGGCTTTGATTCAACGTTTAACCAAACGATTACGCATCCCTGCAAAAGGGCAGTTTTATTTTCCGTTCCGGTAAACTGAGAAATTGTCATGACAACGCGTGATGCTTTAATTCCTATCGTCAGGAAATATTTTGAGGAAGACCCGCTGCGCGCTGCGCACAGCTTGGAAACCTTGTCTGAAGAAGAAGCCATCAGTGTGCTGAAGACGCTCGCACCAACATTAATTTCGCAGGCCTTTCCTTACCTTTCGCTTAATTATGCATCCAGTTTGTTAAAAGATTTGCCCCAAGATCTCCGTAACGAGATTTTAGATAAACTCGACCCTCAGCAAGCAGCCTCCATCTTGTCCGATCTCCCTCAGGAAGGCAGAGCGGCTGTTTCTGAGACGCTTTCGCCCCATATTAAGCATAAATTACAGGAATACTTAAACTACCCCGAAGACAGTGCGGGCCGAATCATGAGCACTGATTACCTGGCTTTACATACGGATCTCCAAGTCAAAGATGCAATCGCTAAAATCAGGTCCATGGCACGCCGTAAAAATCCCGAATCCTACGGCTATGTGGTTGACCATGAAAATCACTTGGTGGGCGTTTTGAACATGCGTGATTTGTTGCTCGCTCAAAGCCAGGCTACATTGGATGTCGTCATGCGAAAGGACATTTTTGCGGTTCCCTTCACGATGGATCGCGAACAAGTGGCGGAAGAATTATCGAAGCGCGGTTTTTTTGCGGCACCGGTCGTTGATAACGAAAAACGGCTTCTAGGCGTTATCAAAGCGGAACATTTATTAGATGATGTTCAGGAAGAAGCCACGGAAGACTTTCAAAAAATGTTCGGTGCCGGCGGCGACGAGCGCGCTTTCTCGCCTGTTGGTTTTTCCCTTAAAATGCGGCTGCCATGGCTTCACGTGAATTTGGCAACTGCTTTTCTGGCTGCCTTTGTGGTGGCCTGTTTTGAGGACATCATTGCCAAGTTAACCATCTTGGCAGTCTTCTTACCTGTTGTAGCCGGACAAGGCGGTAATGCGGGGGCTCAATCGTTGGCGGTTGTCATACGCGGACTCGTGATGCGCGAGATTCCGCCTAAGAAAGCCGCGCAGCTCATCTTAAAAGAAGCATGGCTCGGAACCGTGGGCGGCGTCGCCACCGGTCTCGTCACAGCTTTGGTAGCTTGGTGGTGGGCTGGCAACCCCATGTTGGGTGTTGTCATTGGGCTCGCCATGATTGTCAATTTATCCATTGCGGGTTTTGCCGGAGCTGCCATTCCTATCGTCATGAAACGGATTGGTTTAGATCCTGCCCAGTGTTCAAACATCATCCTGACCACCGTTACCGATGTCATGGGCTTCTTTTCTTTCCTAGGACTCGCTGTTCTTTTTGAAAGTTATCTCATTTAAAATAAGCAGGCGAGTAAACCATTGGTTCCAACAAGAGCGGTGGAATGAATTACGAATTGGTTGAAGCGGCGGATCAACTATTTTTTAACACATAAAGCCCTGCGTAGACTTTGTGGTCGACCAAAAAACCTTCTTTTGATTTCTGCATAAGCCACGCGTCAATTTCTTTAAGCGGCACTTCATGTACGGTAATATTTTCCGTTTGATCACCCCCGCCATTGCCCACTTTCTTCAGTCCGGTAGCCCTGAAAACAGTCATCACATCGGAACTGGAGGAGCCTGAAATGGCACCGTTGGAAACAAAAATCATTTTGCCGGCTGAATAACCAGTTTCTTCGATTAATTCACGGTTGGCAGCTTCTTCTAGGGATTCTTCCGACTGGTTGGTATTAGCACCATCCGCTAATCCGGCCGGAAATTCGATGGTTTTTCTGGCGAGCGGTACGCGGTATTGCTCAACCAAAATCACCTTCCCGTCATCAGTCACGGGAAGCATGGCAACAATGCCGCAACAGTTAACGCGTTCAATGTATTCCCACCCGTCTTTTTCGACCAAGCGTTTAAATTTACCTTCGTAAAGTGTTTTCTTACTCATAATTCAGTTAGTCCTTGCCAGGCGAAAGAAATGGACGAGGAAGATAAGTTTTTAACTTTACGCAGACGCCGTTTCAAAAACTTCCTTAGGCAGCGCCATGGCGCGCTGCTGGGGATCTACCAGGAAGGTTGTAAACTGCCACACGTCCTCTTCTTTTGGTTTAGCAATATCGTATTTGGTAAATTTAGTATTAAGGCTTTTGAGCGGTGTCCAATCAACCGCTTCGGAAAAGAAAGGGCTGATGTAAGGCATGGCCACTTTTAAAATATATTCATGGTCAATATCGTCCGGCATTAAAAAGCCCCTTTTTGGATTTTGAATCATCCACATGGCAGCTGCCACAACCGAAATGGCTACTTGAAGCGTCGTGGCTTGTTGATGAGGGGCAAGTTGACGTGCCGTGTGAATGTCTAAGAGAGACCCGCACCACCAAGATTTAAAATCATGACCCATCAATAAAACGCCCAATTGATCTTCGCCGTCGGTAATTTCATCACTCATAATGCGCTGGTCCTTTTGTAAATCAAACTGACGCATCTCTAATTCATGCAGTGAATTAATGGCCGCGTCACTCGGGCAATAAGCGTAATGAACTGTCGGCCGATACACTGCTTTCCCATCTTCCCAAACAGTAAGTCGGTCTGAAATGCTGAAAGCTTCCCCATGCCTGATCACCATACCGGTAATTTCGCCGCAAGGCACCCAAGAGCGTACCCACGTTTTCATGCCGATGGTTCTGAGACAAATTTGATTGCGCGGGCCTGTCTTATGAAAATAAGCGTTTTTGGGAACATACTTTTCGTGCGTTCCCCATCCTAATTCTGCGGGAGCGACACCTTCTTCAAAAAACCCTTCGATGCTCCACGTGTTGACAAATTCATTCACCTTTTTCGGTTGATTGGTAATTTGAGTATCCCGCTCACTAATGTGAATACTTTTAACCCCCGTCAATCGGGCTAATTGATTGAATGCCTTATCAGCCAAGGCTTTCTCAAGTTCGGCTGTTCTCGGATCGCCCGGTTTGTCATTCAATATTTTCTCAGCAATCTCCATCAAAGCCCGCTTAGTGAAATGTGACACCAGCCCCGGATTGGCACCGTGATCGACTATAGCGGTCGTCCCATGATTACTACCCCAGCTATCGATCATGCGTCTGAGCTCCATATGACGCGCATAGAGGGTATATTTGGCGGGTTCATTGCGTTCAGCATCTTGATAAGGATCCCATTCCTCAACAGAGGTATTGACATAAAAAACTTCGTTCTGCCGGCACCATTGCACAATGGCCATGCAATCGATATTCCATGCCAAATCGATAATCAGGTCACCCTTTGTGACATATTTAGCCAAAAGCTGAGCATGGTTATCTTTTTTGACCCGGTCTGTCACGTAATGAACGCCCCGATCGAGAGCCTCTTTCACACGTTTACGGTTGTCAACAAAGTCCATGATGGTAATTTTATTCGCCGGCATCTCGAACTTTTCAAGGACAAGCGGAACGGCACACTGCGATACTGATCCGCATCCAATGATTAGAATTTTTCCGTCGAATTTCATGATCGACTCCCCTCTGTTGCAATGTGTCCGTTGGGATTCATTGAAAAATATAGGAAAATTGTAACACAAACACTCGGAAATGAAACCAAAAAATGTATTTGATTAATTTTTTTCTGATTTAGCTGACGAACAGAAAAAATTGCGGAGAACTTCGATGAAAATTAATTTCGGCAAAAAGAAAAAATAAGCAACAACCAACCCGCTAACAGCGACAAGCCGCCGATGGGAGTCACCGCTCCCCATATTTTAATACCACTTAAAGCTAAAACATAAAGACTGCCGGAAAAAATAAAAGTGCCGAAGATAAAAAACCAGCCGGATAGGCTGAACCACACTTGATTGAAATGCAGGCACAACAAACCAAGTACTAACAAAACGACAGCATGATACATTTGGTAACGAACACCAACTTCAAAAACAAGAAACATGCTTTCGGAGAGTTTTGTTTTTAAAGCATGCGCACCAAAAGCGCCAAAAACAACTCCGCAGAATCCGAACAAAGCCCCTGCTATCAAAAACAGTTTACCGCTCATCGCATTCGCCATTAGGGCCTTACCAATCGAATAAAAGCGTCGCCATATGCTTTTTCCCCCAACGCTTCTTTTAAGGAGGGTAAAGCGGATTTTGCTTCCTCATACGTTTCATAAGTGCCTAAACAGACTCTGAAGTACCGTCCGCCCGGTAAAATATAAGCGTCATGCCCCGCCGCTTGCAGTTTGCCAATTTGCGCTTGAGCCTGGGTTTCCTTTTGGTAAGTCACAAGTTGAACGGTATAAAACAAGATTCGGTGCTTGATCAAATCAAGTGCGCTTGGAGTTTTCTCGGATTGGAGGGCGGGCGCAGCTTTCGGAGAAGTATTTGATTCTGTTTTGACCAAGGTTTCCTCTATCATTTCGGCTGGCCCGGCAGGTTCAACACTTAAAGACTCTGTTTCCGGCAGCGGTAACTGAAATTGCGGAACTTGACCCCACGGCACCTGGCGGCGTACGCCCATTTGATAAGCACCGATTAATAGAATAAGAACGATAACGCTAAGAAAAAAATACTTGAAGCTGAATTTTCTCTCTTTTCTTAAAGTTTGAGGATGAGCGTTGGCTGTTTGAAAAGTAAAAGTGGAAACGTCTTTACGTTTTTGGCGTTCCGCATTTTGAAGCGCATCTACTATTCGGCTCATGGAGGGTTATTATAACGCTTGAAAACGATAAATAGCCAGCTTCATTTAAAGGCCCAGTTGTTTTGGTTGAATCATCTTAAGGATGTCTTTTCCCTTCACGCCTGCTGTCAGTAAACGCATTAGTTCTTTTCCATTCTCAATTTTAATTAACGTTCCCCGTGACGCTACGCTGATTTCACCTCTTTCTTCCGAAACAACAATCACCAAAGCATCCGTCTTTTCAGTAAGGCCAATGGCTGAGCGATGTCGCGTCCCCACCCCCATTGAGACCGGTTTTTGAGTCGCCAGCGGTAAAATCGCTTTGACGCGCTTGACACGGCCGTCGTGAATGACCACTGCGCCATCATGGATGGGCGAAGCTGTGACAAAAAATGCCATTAAGATTTTTGCGTTCACGCCAGCATCATGTTCGATGCTTTCTTTAATCGCCTGATCTAAACGCTGTTTGCGTTGTAAAACGATCGTGGCACCGATTCGTCTTTGCGCTAAAAGCGTAACAGCTTGAAAAATTTCATTTACAAAAGGTGGAATGGTTTTACCAATGGGCACATGATGCCGAATGGAATCAACGATTGTCCCGCTGAGGAAGACCAGTAAATCAAAGACAATGACTGCTAAAGCAATGCAGATAATGATCAAGCTTGTCCATTGACGAATTGCTTCCGGAAAATCGGCGGGAAACAACATGAGAGCAGACCAAAAACAAAAAAAACTTAGAAGAAGGCGGGAAACCAACGGCCACCACTTGACGGTGGGTTGACGTAGTAATAACAGAATTGCCGTGATCCCGGCCAAAATAGTGATGTGCATGTGCGTGAACAGCGAATAGCAAACGCATTACGTTACACTTTTGCTATTTCACTGTCAACAGACAGATTCCCTCATGAATTGGCAGGGTCATAGTTAAGATGAGGAGACAACCATTTCTCAATCTCACGAATATCCAGCCCTTTGCGTTTGGCATAATCTGCCACTTGGTCTTTGGCAATTTTACCCAGTGCAAAGTATTTGGCTTGAGGGTGCGCAAAGTAAAGACCGCTCACAGATGCCGCCGGCCACATGGCGCAAGATTCTGTCAGTCGAATACCGGTATTTTTTTCAACTTGCAGCAAATCAAAAATCGTTTGTTTTTCCGTGTGATCGGGACAAGCCGGATAACCCGGTGCCGGACGGATACCGCGATATTTCTCACCAACGAGATCTTCATGAGTCAGGGATTCGTTATGAGCATAGCCCCAATACTGTTTTCGAACCTGGAGGTGTAAATATTCCGCAAAAGCTTCCGCTAAACGGTCGGCTAACGCTTTGGCCATGATGCTATGGTAATCATCGTGCTCCTTTTCAAACTTTTTCGTCAACTCATCCATACGAATGCCTGCCGTCACGGCAAAAGCACCGAGATAATCGTTCACGCCTGTTTTTTTAGGCGCTACAAAATCAGCCAAAGCCAGATATGGTCCGCCTTCCTTTTTTTCAAGCTGCTGCCTCAGCGTATGAAAAATACTTAATGGCTTTTGACGGGTGTTATCGGCATAAATTTCAATATCATCGTCCGTACTATTAGCCGGATATAAACCCAAAACACCGTGTGCGGTCAGTAACTTATTGTGCGTAATTTTTTTAAGCAATGCTTGGGCATCATCGAAAAGTTTCTTAGCCTCAACGCCAACTTTTTTATCACTTAAAATAGCCGGAAATTTGCCATGTAATTCCCATGTTTGAAAAAAAGGCGTCCAATCAATGTACTTCGCAAGTGTCGCAAGTGACATATTCTTCAATACTTTAAACCCAAAAAAAGCAGGTTTCTTAATGTCTGCCTGCCGCCAATCAAAAAACGACCGTCCCTGTCTGGCTTGATTGAGGGAAACATAACGTGCGGTTGATAGTTTTCCCAAATGCTCTTCGCGAATTTGGCCATATAAGTCTCTTTTTTCGCTCATATATTTTTGCGCAATCGTCGGTGTGAGAACGCTATTGGAAACACTCACACTACGGGAAGCATCAAGCACATGAATGGTAAAACCGCTATAAGCCGGTGCAATTTTGACAGCCGTGTGCTTCGTCGAAGTGGTGGCCCCTCCGATAAATAACGGAATCTTAAAACCTTGTCGTTCCATTTCGCGCGCCACATGCACCATTTCATCAAGCGAAGGCGTAATGAGGCCGCTCAGTCCGATAATGCTGACGTTTTTTTCTTTTGCGGTTTCCAGAATCTTTTCACAGGGCGTCATAACACCCAAATCAATAATTTCGTAATTATTGCAGGCCAAGACCACGCCCACGATGTTTTTACCAATATCGTGAACATCGCCTTTCACGGTCGCTAAAAGAATACGGCCGGCCGTTTTGGCGCCCGATTCAGTTTTTTCCTTCTCCATAAAAGGCGTAAGATACGCCACGGCTTTTTTCATCACCCGGGCGCTTTTGACCACTTGCGGCAAAAACATTTTCCCGGATCCGAACAAATCACCCACCACATTCATGCCGTCCATGAGCGGTTTTTCAATGATCTCCAGCGGCCGGGAATATTTTTGGCGCGCTTCTTCCACATCAGCTTCAATGTAATCCGTAACGCCATGAACCAGGGCATGAATTAAACGGTCTTCTACCGTTCCTTGGCGCCAAATTTGATCTTTGACGGTTGTTTTTGATTCTTTGCGGGCTGTTTCGGCAAACTTCAACAACTTCTCAGTTGCATCCGGTTTGCGGTCAAGCACGACGTCTTCGACCAGCGCTAAAACATCTTTTGGAATATCATCATAAACTGTCATGAGACCTGCGTTCACGATACCCATGTCCATGCCGGCGCGAATCGCATGATAGAGAAAAACAGAGTGCATGGCTTCGCGCACACTATTGATCCCTCTAAATGAAAAAGAAATATTGCTCACCCCGCCGCTGACATGGCAATAAGGAAAAGTTTTCTTGATTTCTCTGGCGGCCTCTATAAATTCAACCGCATAATGGTTATGCTCATCCATACCGGTGGCAATGGTCAGGATGTTGGGATCAAAAATAATATCTTCAGGCGGAAAACCGGCTTTTTGAGTCAGAAGCTCATAAGAACGTTTGCAAATCTGAAATTTCCGATCAGCGCTCACGGCTTGACCTTCTTCATCAAATGCCATGACAACAACAGCCGCCCCGTATTGACGCGCTTGCCTCGCATGCGATAAAAAGACCTCTTCTCCCTCTTTTAGACTGATGGAATTAACAATTCCCTTTCCCTGAATGCATTTTAACCCGGCTTCAATCACACTCCATTTGGAAGAATCAATCATGACAGGAACCCTGGCAATATCGGGCTCAGAAGCCACCAAGTTCAAGAACTTGGTCATGGCTTGTTCTGAATCCAATAGCCCTTCATCTAAATTGATGTCGATGACCTGTGCGCCGTTTTCGACCTGTTGCTTTGCAATGGCTAGCGCTCCTTCGTAATCACCCGAGAGAATCAATTTGGAAAACTTAGGCGAACCCGTGATATTGGTACGCTCACCCACATTAATAAAATTAAGATCCGGTGTGATCGTGAGCGGTTCTAACCCGCTTAATCGTGTCAGATGATCTTGCTTGGGCGGAATGCGCACGCGGCCTTTTTGGGCAATTTCGGCAATTTTTTTAATGTGCGCCGGGGTAGTCCCGCAACATCCGCCGATGATATTGACAAATTGATGGTCAATAAAATCTTGAATGATTATCCCCATGCTTTCGGGGGTTTCATCGTACTCGCCGAACTGATTGGGCAAACCCGCGTTGGGATGCGCGCTGGTAAAAACAGGTGCGATGCGTGAAAGTTCCTCGGTGTACGGGCGTAATTCCTTAGCACCCAAGGCACAATTGAGTCCAACAGACAAAAGTTTGACGTGTGAAATCGAATTCCAGAAAGCTTCGAGCGTTTGCCCCGAAAGCGTGCGGCCGCTCGCATCTGTGATGGTGCCTGAAACCATGACGGGCAACTCTTTGCCGGTTTGACGAAAGAAATCCTGAATGGCAAACAAAGCCGCTTTGCAATTAAGCGTGTCAAAAACGGTTTCAACCAATAGAATATCCGCGCCGCCGTCTACCAAACCTTTGACTTGCTCCTGATAAGCTTTGACCAATTCATCAAAAGTGACAGCCCGAAAACCAGGATCGTTCACATGAGGCGAGATCGATGCCGTTCGGTTGGTCGGACCGATCGCGCCTGCGACAAACCGCGGTTTGGCGGGTGTTTTTTGGCTAAACTCATTCGCCGCCTGCTTGGCTAACTTGGCAGCCGCTAAATTAAGATCATAAACGTGTGACTCCATTTGATAATCTGCCATCGCCACACGAGTTGAATTAAACGTATTGGTTTCAATGATATCAGCACCCGCTTCGAGATAAGCCCGATGAATATCAAGAATGATTTTCGGCTGCGTCATGGAGAGCAGATCGTTATTCCCCTTCAAACTGGCAGGGTGATCCTTAAACTGCTTACCGCGGTAACCGGCTTCATCTAACCGGTAACTTTGGATCATGGTGCCCATGGCACCGTCCAAGACGAGGACCCGTTCTTTCAGTATCTGTTCAAGTGATTTCATAGGGGCGTATTGTACCAGACTCCAAGCACAATAGAAAGACAGCGAGAGCCGGTTTTGACTAACAAAACCGGATCACTTTTAAGGGATTAATAGGTATAAACGAGAGAAGAAACCAAGCTAAGATCGTTTTTCTTAACCTCTTCACCGGGGTCTGAATTGTAATGATTAATTAAACTGAAACGAAGTTTCAGTTGATCGGTAATGGGGTTGTCAAACTTGGTCTCGGATTTAAAGCGGAATTCACCGCCTGAGAGTGTGGGATACAAAAACAGATCTTCACTGACCGAAGAATTCCAAAAAAGTTTCTTTTCGATGAACAAATGAGGCGTCACAGTCAAATCCGTTCTTTCTTTGGTATCATCATGAAATGCCGTGTAGGTAAGACCAGCCCCTATTTCAGTCATGAATTTAAAATCGTCCGAATCCGAAAACCAATAACCCAGACCTGTTGTCGGAATTACACGCGCATCAATATTGGCGAAACGGTCATGATCACCCTCTGTTTTGAAAAAATGGAACCATTTCTTTGTCTGACCGAAACTATACGCATAACGAATCATGCCATGATGTTTTTGCGAATTCATTTTGCGGTCTTCTTCCGAATAGTAAGTATCTCCCTGCAAATCAAATTCATTCTTATCTGTTTTACGCTTTAATTTAAAAGCTCCCTTCAATTCTGTATTATTCACATTGCCTCGCTCACGGTTAAAGCCTGTTTCTAATTCACCGGACCATTTTTTTGCTTTTTTGGCAGCAGCTTCTGCTTCGGCTTTCTTAATATCCGCATCTGTGATGACATGATCCACCAATGATTTCGGTATATTGATTACCCCCATGCCCGGCGTCTGTAACTGATAGGTTTTTGCGTCTGTATTGACAATTGACCCTGTTAATCGATCTTCGTTGGTTAGAAAAACTTGATCAGCCAAACCCAAAGGCATCAGCACAATCATGGCTGCCAAAAAATAAAGGGCATTCATTTTCATTTTTAAATTCATCACAAGGCCTTTCGTTAAAGGTAATCTGTTGATTGTAAAATCGATACTCGGATTTTGTTATGTTTATTTAAGCAGGCACGAAAACCACGATCAATTGACATATTTGTTGATAAGTCCAACAATCTTGTCATTAGTAAACTGCAGAATTAAAAAGCATTTTATCACGGAATAATAAAATAACCTAATCATCCGAATATTTAAGCCAAAAATATATTTTGGCATGGTGTTTGATTACGTTAGCAATCAATGATAAGCGATCAGGAGCGCACATTGAACATTGTAAAGACTACAAGAAAGAAGAGGGAGATAATTCATTATGAGTAAGATAAAGTTTATTCCGGCTCTATTATTGAGCCTGTTCATATTAACGTCCAACGCTCCTGCGTTCGAAGCGGGTGACCAAACCATCGATCTGGATCTCGGCAACACCTATGTAACTAAGTATGTTTTTCGCGGCGTTGACACTTTTAACGATCAAGGCGGCATGCAGCCTTATGTCACACTCACTTTTCACCCTTTTGATACCAATATGGCTTTTGGCTATTGGGGGTCTTTTGCGTTGAAAAGCGGCTTTGAAGATCTAGATGAAGAAGATTTTTGGTTCAGTATGGATAAAGACTTCGGCATTTTCAATTTTGGATGGGGTTATACTTATTATGACTTTTTCAATAATTCAAGTGACGGCGACATTAATGAATTTCAGTTTTACGGCTCAATCTCCGAAATTCCGCTGCCGGAAGGCACGGATTTGCCTTTGGTAGGCAATAAGATTCCATTAAGTTTGGGCTACAAAGCCGCTTATGCATTTGGCAATAAAAGTCCCGATAAAGGCGGCATTGATAACGGCTGGTATCAGGAAGTAAACGCAGGCATTGAAATTCCGATACCCGGCTCCGAGAAAATACCTTATCAAAGCGAAGGTATGGCTCTTAGCTATAATCATGTATTTGGTTTCTACGACGGCCAATTGAATTTTAACGCCGGATTTCACTATTGGACTCAAAGCATTTCAACTTCCATTGCTTTACCGGGCAATGTTTCCATTACGCCGAGTTTAAATTATCAGGTAACTGACGGATCCAGTGACATCAATCCGGAAGATGAGTTTTATTTTATGTTGGATTTTGCAGTTTCATTTTGACCCCAAAGACCTCTTCCGCCCTGTATTTTCAACACAAAAAGACGCTGTGATAAGTAACCACAGCGTCTTTTTCCCCCTCAAACGCTGACTTCTTTTAAAAGTTCAATAACTCCAAGTCTTTATTCTGTCAGTACTTTCACTTTCTTTAAAAGTAAATTTATGACTTTATTTTAAATTAATTTTTTCTTGAAAAATTTGAAATATGTGCATGGGCATGCTACATTTGAAGCAGGATCGCCTCAGAGAAAAAAGTTTCTGTCCAGAATTGAAGTAATTTAACAGGCTTTTAAAACCATAGGCGGGCCGTATGAACCATGTTGAAGATCACATTCATGTTTTGCTGATTGAAGATAGACCCGAAGACGTTGAGTTTACCAGCGTCATCCTTTCCCTAGTCAAACACATTAAATTTACCATCGAATGGGCGCCCTGCTTAGAAGACGGTTTTCGGCTGATGTCGGATCCTACCAAACATTTCGATGTGATCTTGCTTGATTTAAATTTACCTGAAAGCAAAGGAATCGACACCTTATCACGGGTAATGAGTCATATGCCCCAAGCCCCCGTAGTTGTTCTGACGGGCCTGGATGATGAGAAAATTGCTTTGGAAGCCCTTCACAAGGGCGCGCAAGATTATTTAATCAAAGGGGATGCGAATGGTAAAACGCTCCCCCGCATCATGCGCTATGCCATTGAGCGCAAACGGTACGGCGATCTCTTACGTGCCAGTGAAGACCGATTTAAACGCTTTCTGGAAACTGCGGCTGTTTCGGTCGTGTGCTTATCCTCGTCTCACCGCATTTTAGAGTTTAATCATGAAGCTGAAACGATTTTCCGGACACACAAAGAAGACGTGTTGGGACGCGACTTTTCAAAGTTATTTGTGCCCAGCGAAGAACAGAGCCGCTTTTCGGAAGGGATCGAACAAGTGATGTCCGGAAATTTAATCACCCACAGACGAACCACGGTTCATGATTCAGACGGTAATGAACGAATTTTGTCATGCAATTTGAGCCGCATGGTAACGGTTGAAGGTAGACCGATCGGTGCTTTGGTGTGTAGTCACGATGTCACCGATGACGCCCGCTTAAACGAAAAAATCGTCATCAAAGACAAGCTGTATCGTCTTTTGGTCCAACACACACCAAACACGGCGGTCTTCGTCATCAACCGGGATGGGCAATTTACCACCGTAGAAGGTAATGCGTTTAAAACTTTCGCCGTCACGCCTAGTTTTTTTGAAGGCAAATCCGTTTTTGATTTTCTGACTCTGAAACAACGCGCAAAAGTGGAAACATTGCTTGCCAATGCTTTTAAGGGAACTGAAGAAACGTTTGAGGAGTGCTTACAGGGCCGGAACTACTTGGTGCACTTACTTCCCATTCCCAATGGCAAAAACCAAATCCCTTTTGTGATGGCTATTGCACGGGATTAGATGATGAATTGGACAGCATCGTCTAAGACATAAGAAGTGAGCTCTGAGGCAGGTTGCCCGTGCAATAGCTCTCACCCCTGCGAACCATTTAAAACTTGTTGAATGGTTTTTAACATCTGATCATGCAACAAGCCATTGGTTGCAAGAATGCCTGTGTTTTTTAATAACTTTTTACCGCACGAAAAATCAAGATGCTTACCATCTAAATCGGTAATCTTGCCTCCCGCTTCTTCAACAATCAGAGCACCGGACGCTTGATCCCATATATTTTCCCTGTAATCACGGTGGTCGGGTGCGGGGACGCGCATTAAAATATCGGCTTCTCCTGACGCCACCAAGGCATATTTGGCCAAGCTATCCATCCCGATCGGTTTTTGCTTCATTCCCAACGAGCGCATCATTCGATCGGTTTTAAGGTGATCCGTGTGCTTACCCTCATAAGAACGCACCAAAACACCCTCTTCAATCGAAGAACGCTCTGAAGCATGCAAACGTTCCCATTCTTTAACAAATTGGATTTGATTCACCCAAGCACCTTCTTTTTTAACGGCAAATATCAGAGAGCCGGGACCTTCATAATCAAAGTGACGCCCCTTTGCAATGGTGGGACATCCCAAAGCTGCGACAGTTACTTCTCCGTCTTCAATGAGTGCCAGAGCAACGGCATAATGGCCCCCTCTTAAAAACCCGCGTGTGCCGTCAATCGGATCTAATGTCCAAAACCGCTTGCATGGCTCGCCTTGGCCATGATCAATCCATTGATAAACATCTTTCGCGGCAATGTCGCCAAAAGCGGGCTTAAGAAAACGGATCACGTCGGCCAAAACGGTTTCCGATGCTTTTTGCTTTAATAAAGCCGCACTTTCTTCACCTACCAGCGGAACATCGGGAAAAGTTTTGTGCAGCCGCTCTGAAATCAAAGCTTGGACGGCAAAATCGGCGACAGTAACAGGCGTTCGGTCGTGTTTGGCAACGGAAGCATGGCCAATATGGCGTTGGACCTGTTGAGCAAGCAACGCCCCTTGGCGGACGGCTTGAATAGCGAAGACAACTTCGGGTTTTTCGAAAACAGACATCGTGCGCAATCAATGAATGTTATTTCAAGAAAATCTTAACGTTTATTTTTACCGTATTACCGATTGATTCGTGATGACAGGATTTCAATAAAACCGGAATCCGTTCACCAAAATTAAAAAGTGAGTCATCATCATGGTTCGACAGGGCGAAAATAATGTTCCCTATAATAGCGCAATTCATCGATAGATTCCCGTATATCCATCAACGCTCTATGCGCATTTCCCTTTTGCGGCTTGTTTTTATCAGGCGGATACCAACGATTGACCAGTACTTTGATGCTGCTGACATCAACCAACCGGTAATGCAAGAATTCATTCAGCGTGGGCATGTATTTAATGATAAATCGTCGGTCGTGATGAACCGCATTTCCGCACAAAGTGGTATCACCCGCCACACAATACTGCTTCACAAATTCTAAAGTTCTTCGTTCAGCTTCAGCCAGAGAAATTTTAGACGCTTTGATCGAATCCACCAAACCTGATTTTTCGTGCTGCTTTTGGCTCCAAGGGTCCATGTGATTTAAGATTTTGGTGCTTTGATGAATCACCAAATCAGGCCCTTCGGCAATGATGTTGAGATGAGCGTCGGTGACAATGGAGGCAATTTCAAGAATATGGTCCTTGTCGGGATTAAGTCCCGTCATTTCAAGGTCAATCCAAAGTAAATTTGAAGCTTGTTTTAAGTCAGTCATGGCCACTAATAGATTATGAAACTGCGGGTTTTTGTCGGCGGTTAAAAAATTAAGTCAGTTAGAAAGAACGCTTGCCAGTACTTGCTCTGACCGCTTAAATTCCCTTGAGCGGAATAGCTTCCTCAATCAATAGGACAGGGATATCGTTTCGAATAGGGTACAAATACTGCCGATCGCGC
The DNA here is from genome assembly GCA_002787155.1 of Candidatus Abzuiibacterium crystallinum. Classification (GTDB taxonomy): domain Bacteria; phylum Omnitrophota; class Omnitrophia; order Omnitrophales; family Abzuiibacteriaceae; genus Abzuiibacterium; species Abzuiibacterium crystallinum. Next base: position 67,438 of record PCVY01000040.1, read on the forward strand.
CGCCTGACCAAACCACCGTCAATCGGCTGCGTTACTTTTTGGCGGCCTCGGTTTTCAATGTTACCTTGCTGGATTTGCTGATTAATTTTCTGAATGAGATCTGAGGAGGCCATTTCCAAGGGTTCTTTACTTTCCGGACAAGCTAAAATCTTTAACAATGCTGCGTCAATCACCCGCGGCTCCCGGGATTATTCTTCTCTTCTTCCTGCTGTGCCTTGAGGCTGTAACGTGCAAATGGCATCGCTTTCAGACGAGCCTTGGAAATGGGTATCTCGTATTTCTCGCACAAGCCGTAAGTTCCATCTTCGATTTTCTTGAGCGCATGGTCGATTTCATATAACAGGTCTTGTTCACTAGACGCAATGCCTAAACGAAATTCCGTATCGAAGCTGTCGGTTGCCATATCGGCCATGTGAAAGCTGTAACCGGAAAGATCGCCGGAGCCGTCTTTTTGGCTCTTGTTTAACGAATCTTCCTCGATGTGCTGGAGACCGGTTCGAATTCTCTCACGTAAAGTAAGCAAAAGACCCTTATAGTATTCAAGATCTTTCGCTGAAAATCTCTGTTTGGTTTTCTTAGGTCTTGGCATATTGACTAACCCCTTCCTTCCTAAAATATTAGCACAAAAAAACGCATAATGGCTACGACTTATGATTTTTCTGTGTCTTTAGACTGCTTGTATACTTCTTTTGGATCAAACACTTTTTGACTGTTTATTTTCAATTGAATAGGTTGTTTTGACCGGCCGAATGAGCCCGTCGGTACCACTCGATAAAAACAGGAACGATAACCCACATGACAACTGGCATCGCCTATTTGATCAACGCGTAACCAAATACAGTCTTGGTCACAATCGATCAATATCTCGCGAATTTTTTGAATGTGACCGCTTTCCTCACCCTTATGCCACAGCTTCTTGCGGCTCCGGCTGTAATAAACGGCTTCACCCATCTCGATCGACTTTGCTAAAGCCTCTTGGTTCATATAAGCCTGCATCAAAATCGTCCCGGACGCGTAATCTGATGTCACAACGGGAATCAGGCCCTCCTGGTCAAACTTGGGACTAAAATCAGTCCCTTCTTCTATTTGTGTCTTACTGCCGCGTGTTCCAAAAATCATTTTCTACCTATTCGGTTGCTTGATCAGGCCTTTTTAAGAAAGGCGTATTATACAATATGACGCAAGTCTGGCTCTGAGAAATACCCATTCCACACCTTAAATTGCCCTCTTGACGTGCCCCGAGCAGCGAATCAAGTTGCATATCATAATGACTTTTGGCCGAATGGCAAGAAATTATTCCGAGCACCAAAAAGGAACTTTAATGATGGTGAGAGTGGGGAAAATGCTGATTATCCGGATTTGATTTTCCCACAAATAGAATAGGGAAAGCAATGTCACTTAAGCAGCAAGGCAACCAAACAGCTATGAAGAGAAATATCGTTAACGCGAAGGCGATTGACCAGGTGAGCCCGCTTTCTAACGCCATCAGCATATGGAAAAGTGAGGCGCCTGTACTCAAAAGCACGTGCCCGGCATGAGGTACTTTGGTTTGCGGCCAACGATAAGCAATGGCAATGCCTAATAAAGCCAAAGGATTCACTAACCACCAAGCTTCTAGAAATCCAATGTGGAGATGGGTGTGCGGCAATGCAAGCCACCGTTCACCGATATAGGGAATTACAGAATCACTTAAGGTGGCAATTCCAATAGAGCCAAAATATCCGACTAAGACCAGCGCTATTCGATTGCACTGATGGCGATTGGCCGCGCAGGTGTGTAATTGATACATAGAAGCCGTCACCATCGCGCTCAAAAGCACATGGCCCGGATGGAGCACATAAAAAGCGAAGTAAGAAACTTCCTTGGGAATGCGGTACAAAAAAGCCGCTATGGCAATGCCGCTTGCAGCACCCAAGAGCGTAAAAGGGGCGTGATTTTTAAGTTCTTGACCAATCAGTTTTAGCATGGTGCGTACTTTATACGAACTGTTTTTGACATGCAAGCGAATTAAAGGCGTGTTGGCCGGCAAACATTAAAAGTGGTAAACCAAATCGCCGCCCAAATCCGCCGTCACCGCTACCATGACTAAACTCAAAAGGCCGCTTCCCCACAACCAAACTGGGCGAGCCGATTCCCGTTGAATGGTGTATCGCCAAACAAAGAACCGTATTGAATTAATCGCTAGAACAGCAACGGCTGAGAAAAAATGATTTCTCACAATGCTTGTAATACCGCCGGCGTCAATATAACCGGCAATCATGGCAACGGGTGTCATGATAAAAGCGCATTTAAAAGTGAGATAAGCGAAACGAGAAAAGTATCCGTCTTTTTTAAATAACCAAATTGATAACAAGAGAAATTCAAAACAATACAATGCGATCGGAAAATGAACCAGCATGGGGTGAAAAAAGAAATGGGAAGCATGCTGGTGTTCCATATTAATCAGTATAGCGCTTAGAAAACGCCATGTCTAGCGATGGCCGAGTGGAAATTAAGTCTAAAGCCTCCGCGAAGGAAACCATTGCTAAACCTTGCGGGAAATTCAAAGACGGATGAAAAATTACTGACGCTGGCCTTCGACAAACCAATCGAATAGACCTTTGGCGCCGGGTACTTTAGGGATCATCTTCTTGCCTTCTGCAGATTTTTTGACGTGCTTGGCAGTATTAATTTCCTCATACTTTAGTTCGTGCTTAATCGTATAAGCACCCATCAGAATAAAAATAATACCCCCTAGAATGTACAACCTAATCGATAACCGCCTCAGACCCTTAATGGCTTCCAATTGCATTTCTTCCGGTAATTTTTCCCACTTCCGCGAATTGGGAATTAAAGGGAGGCGAGGATACAAGTGGATCAATATCGGAATAATAATCGAAAGTGAGATACCAATTAAAATAAAGACGGTACCAAAACTTGAACTTCCGCTATGCATTTAAACTCTCCCATCAAATAAAATCGAGTCATTTACGTGATGCGTAAAATTGACAAAAGATCTATTATTTTTTTTGTTCTTTTGCTGTCGTTTGTTTTTCATACTGTTGATGGGCTGTGACACTGGCTTTATTGATAAAATAAAACCCTATCATCACGATAATGAGGGCAATCACCACACTAAAAATACACCCTTTCATAGATTTAACCTGCCTTTAGCTGTACTTTATTTAACTGAGCCATCGGGGAAACTCCCCGACCCATCATTTAACTAAGAAATAAATCGCAATCCCTATCCCAATGATGGCGGCAATGGTGACATAAAAAAGAACAACTTCCGATTCCTGAACTTTTTTCCTGACCACCGGATCTTCTTTAGAATGTTTTTCATATAGCGTTTGGATCACGTAACTTTCTGCCTTCAGCATTCCTTCGGCTTCTGCTTTATCTTTGGCGGATATTTCACCCGCGTATTTCTTCCCAGCCTGATCTGTTGCGAAACAAAAAAAAGTCTTTAACCCGGCGCCTGAACTATTTTCCGTTGGCTGAAGTTTAATTTGATTTTCGGGTGCAATTGGTGTTCCGCATTGACTGCACTTGGTTGCACCCGCTTCAATTTGTGCTGCACAAGTACGACACGAACTCATTGATCCTCTTTTACCTGTTGATACACCTTGTTATGTTATCGATATTATCGCCATTTTCTTTAAGGTTAATAAGACGAAGCAATAAGGCTTTAAACATATGGTATTCCCGCTTTTCCAGACCAGCTCTACGAATAAAGTTGGCAATATTGACTTCTGTGCGTCTGAGTAAATCTGCTCTCGGAGAAGTTCCGTAACCTAATTGAATGAGTGAAACCGAAAAAAGCCGGATCAAATCATCAAATTCTTCAGGGGTCGCATAAAATCTTTCGGGCTTTCTCGATTGAAATTGAAGAGACCCAAGATGGGTAACAATGGCAAAAAGCGTAACGGCCACCGCATGTGAAAGATTGAGAGATGAGTACGTTTCACTAGTCGGGATAGTCACCAACTCGTGACAAAAACTTAGTTCTTCGTTTGAGAGACCGTTTTTTTCATTTCCAAAAATGAGAGCCACTTTTTGCTCATGAGCAACCTCGCAGATTCTTGCAATGGCATGATGAATGGACCTCGGCTCCCCGCGCCATCTTCCCTGCCTTCGTGTAAAACCAACCGTCAAGGCAGCGCCGCGAATAGTTCCCTGAAGAGATTCTGACACTTCTGCTTCATCCAATATTTCTTTCGCATGCCAGCCCAAAGTGTACGCCTCTTGGCTTTGATGGGGACCGCAGTTAACCAAACTTAAGCGGTTAAAGCCAAAATTCTTCATCACGCGGGCAATTTGCCCGATGTTAGCCGGGTTTTCTGCGCGAGCCAGTATGATATGAAAATTATCAGAAGGGTTCATGAAGTTTAATTCCAGTTCCATGCAAGTTTTGCCAATAAGTATCGATGGTTAAACTTTGCTGCGTTGTACCGTTTACACGCACAGCTTCGCAGGCGTTCTTCGTTCTAGGGCAGAACTTGTTCTTCGAAACTCCCGCGTTAAGCGCGGAGCGAAGAAGAATGGGGAGTGAAGGATTCGAACCTTCGAAGGCCTAAGCCAACAGATTTACAGTCTGTCCCCTTTGTCCACTTGGGTAACTCCCCGTGAGGACGACGACTATCTCATGTCGTCGCCGAACGCACTTGAGACATCGGTCTCAAGTGCCATGAATTTGATTCGCCTCACCGAAACGGTCGGTTTCGGTGCCATTCCCCACTCGGCCCGTTTGGCCTCGTGCGGTCATGGAGCTGGCGGAGGGATTTGAACCCCCGACATGCTGTTTACAAAACAGCTGCTCTACCCCTGAGCTACGCCAGCGTCAAAATACTTTGAAATAACAAAATAACATTGATAAATTTTTGACGCAGCCCCAAAGCTTCATCAAACCATTTTAA
>PCVY01000005.1 GCA_002787155.1 Candidatus Abzuiibacterium crystallinum
CAAGCCCCAACGCTTCCTTCTACTCCGCTCCATCCGCTTGCTACGAAGCTACGCCTTCAAGGACGGAGCGGAGTAGAAGGGTCACACAATGACCTCGGTGCGAACACCCATTTCCCGCGCACATTCATTTATAAGCAAACATTCTATAGCATTTTTCAGCAGGGGAAGAAGCGAATTTTGGCCGGAGAACGGCCCGCCGAATTCGCCGATGCTGAAACGATTGACCAAAAAATCCTCACGAAGCATCGCGCTTATTTAGCCCGCCTGGAATCCTTTCCGCTCAAGAAGGCAGCCTATTATCAAAGACTCAAGGAGAGTACGAGTTTACACAGCGTGCGGGCCTTATCCGAGATCACCGGAGAAGATTGGTCGTACATTGCCAAGCTTCTCAAAATCCTCAAGCTGCTCGAACCGATAAAACGCTTTCTTCTCGAAAACCAGAACCCGGCAGTCGTGAAACATTTTCATCTTCGTCGGCTTCTTGAAATTGTCCGCTTGCCGGTAGCCGCTCAAATCCACTGCTTTCGTAAAGTCTGTGCGGAAATAACCATTAGTAATATTACTTCTGGTGGTTAGGTCTCAAGGATTGTAAGGTTGAGGGTCTGCCTAAAGGGGCGTATAATGACGTTTCACTTGGAGACCTCGATTGGAATATTTAATTTTTGGAATAATTCTTATACTTGCTTGTCTTGTTACCTTTCTTGTAACAAAGGGTAAGTATTCAAAGGCCTCAGAAGAGCTTCGCTCAAAAATTCAAGTTGCTGAAAGCCAAATTACCTCTCTCAAAGAAACTCTTTCCAAAACAGAAGCAGAAGAAAAGAGCTTGCAAACCCGCCTGGATCAGCTTGGTCAAGAAAAGGTAGCAGCCCTTACGCGCCTCGAAGAATCCCAAAAGAATATCGCAGAGCAGAAGCAGCTTTTAAAAGAAGCTGAACAAAAACTCCAAGACACATTTAAGGCGCTGTCTAACGATGCCCTGAGAAGTAATAACCAAGCATTTTTGGATTTAGCCAAGCAGAGCCTCAACACGGTTATGGAAGAGGCTAAGGGCGAATTTGGGCAGAAGACAGACGCGCTTAAAACAATCGTGAAACCGTTGGAAGATTCTCTTTCGAGATATGAAAGGAATGTTCAGGAATTAGAGAAAACCAGAGCGGAGGCTTACGGTAATATAAAAACTCAAATTTCTTCGCTAGTTGAATCACAACAAGCTTTGCAGAAGGAAACAGGGAATTTAGTTTCGGCTTTGCGGCGGCCCGAGGTTCGTGGTCGATGGGGTGAGCTTGCATTAAGGCGGGTTGTGGAGTTGGCGGGCATGACGGCCTATGTGGACTATCAGGAGCAGGTTAATGTGCAGTCAGATGAAGGTCGTTTGCGTCCCGATATGATAGTGAGACTGCCCTCTGGCCGTGAAATCGTTGTAGATAGCAAGGTGGCTACAGACGCTTATTTGGATGCCATAGCATGTGATGAGGATAATGACCGTAAGAAATGCATGCTTAGACATTGTCAGCAGTTTCGCAATCATATGAAAGCTCTATCAGCGAAAAACTATTGGAACCAATTTGAGAAGGCGCCTGAATATGTCGTCATGTTCATTCCTGGCGAATCGTTTTTAAGCGCGGCGGTTGAAAATGATCCCAAGCTGATTGAAGACGGTATGGAAAATAGCGTTATTATCGCAACCCCTACCACACTTATCGCCCTTCTAAGAGCGATTGCCTACGGGTGGCGGCAAGAGCAGATAACACAACACGCCCAAGAAATAGCGAAGCTCGCAAAAGAGCTTTACGATCGCTTTCATCCGTTCATCGATCATATGAATACCACAGGCGGACATTTATCTAAAGCTGTTGTAGCTTTTAATAAAACTATCATGTCACTCGAAAGAAGAGTGTTGGTTAGCGTTAAGAAGTTTCAAGAATTTGGTGCTGCGGGAGACAAGAAACTCAAAGACCTTGAGCCAATCGAACAAAACCCGATGATTGCACAAGAAGAAGTGGCTGACGAAAGCAAAAACGATAAAGAGGAATAGTAATGGATAAAGTTAGGATATCCCTTAAGCATTGTTATGGCATTAAAGATTTAAATATAGAATTCGACCTTGCCGCAGAAAAAATGTTTGTTGTCTATGCGCCGAATGGAACGATGAAGACATCATTTGCTGAATCGATGCGAGATTACAGCATTGGTGAAAAGCCGTCTGATCGCGTCTATAAGTCACGTATTAGTGAGTGTGAGGTTGTTAATGTTGCTACTGGCGACCTATTAAATAAAGAAAAAGTGTTTGTTATCCAGTCTCTTGATGAGAAATATGAGTCTGCAAAAATCTCTACACTTTTGGTTAACGAAAGCTTAAGAAAAGAATACGAATCAATATATGCAGCGATTAACGAAAAGAAAGGTATCCTTTTGGAAGGGCTACAAAAGGCGTCGGGGATAAAGAAGGGCTTGGAAGAGATGTTTGCTATGGATATTGCGCAAGATCCGAAAGATTTTTTTACTGCCCTTTTACGATTAAAAAGCGAAGTGCAGGATGGTCGTTATGCAGAATTTCAAAAGATTGCTTATGAAAGCGTTTTTAATGAAAAAGTTGAAGCCTTGCTAGATACAAAGGAAGTAAAAGATAATTTGCAAGAATACATGAAGATATATGAGTCCTTGATACAGGAGTCTACTTTTTTTAAAAGAGGTGTCCTAAATCATGCGAATGCTGCTGATATAGTTAAGAGTCTAAAGGATAATGGCTATTTCAAGGCAGACCATACGGTTAATATAAATACCGCAGAGGGCAAGAAAGAGATTAAGACGGAAAAGGAGCTTGAGCGGGCTATACAAAAGGAAAAAGACAACATATTAAACGACCCTGATTTGGTGAAATCCTTTGAGAAGATAGATAAAAAATTTAAAAACAAGGATACCAAGGTATTTAGAGATTATCTTGATTCAAATAGTGCGCTTTTGTTAGAGCTTGGAAATCTGCCGCGATTAAAGCAAAAATTGTGGGGCGCCTATCTAGTGGCGAATAAAGCTCAACAGTTATTCCCCGAGTGTTGGCAAGGCGATTTTGTACCTGATACCAGTAATTAGCATAGGTGGATTCTTCTTGTATCTGCTTCGAGATAGAAAGAAACAAGATTAGTGTCCTAAGCAAGTAATTCTTGAATTTGTTTAGCCATGAATGAGGCTTCCCAAGTGTATAGAAAGTTTCGAAACTCATCTAGACCGGGGAGCTCATCTGGACTCGAATATATTTCCCACGGAGACTTCGTATTCAATAGTATGCTTCTTCTTAAACTCCTAAGGAGGGTATATGAAAAAGCACAGTAAAAAAATTGGCGTTTTAAGATTCAAATAGCAGATGCGAAGGATTATCCGGATTTTAAGGTCAATCCGACCAATCCTTTAACGGAGATGTCGGAAGATGAGCGAATGCGGGAGTTGATTGAGACGGTAGGGGAAATTCTGGCCGATTCGCTTAGGGATAAACGCCCGCCAAAAGAATAATGTTCAAGCCCCTTCACACGAAGGGGATATGTATCTCGTCGCGAACACCTTTGAGGCCGCTCATTTGCGATCATTAAAAAGCAAAGGGAAGTAGGTTTCTACAAAGGTGTTCGCGATGAGAAATGGGGTGAGTGACGGGACTTGACGCCTTCGCCTTCATTATCACTTCCATGATTTGCTTATCGCAAATCATTCCAGTATTTCGGCT
>PCVY01000052.1 GCA_002787155.1 Candidatus Abzuiibacterium crystallinum
GACCCGACCGTCCAGCGGCCGAGTGACCCGCAAGATCTCAATCGTTACGCCTATGCGCGCAACAACCCCGTCAGGTTTATTGATCCTTCAGGTTTCGGATGGTTCAGTAAACTTTGGAAGGGTATTAAGAAATTCTTTAAGAAAGCACTCAAAGCTATCATTTCTGCCTTTCTAGTTATCGCGACTGCTGTTTTATTTGCACTGCCTGGCGGGCAGCCGGCTGCTGCTTTGACAGCTCAAACATATCTGGCTGCTACAGCCGCCGCAGGTGCGACGCTCACGCTTGATACGGGAACGGGAAGAAAAATACAACGCAAGCTTGCCAAAGAAGTATTCGTAGACGTCTTAGGGATGTCACCTAGAGTCGCTTCTTTTGTCGCAGGTCTTGTTTCACACACCATCGTTTCATCAGCCTATTATGTGGGGGCAACAACACTTCTTTCAAGGCAGGGTTCAGCAGGGACAGATTTTACACAAGATGCAAACAAGAACTTGTTGACAGAAAATGCTAATGAAATTGGAAAACAACAAGGTGGTGGCACAGCAGCTGAAATGAAACAGCGGGTAGGTAATGGAACAGCAAAATCCGATTTTATCGAACAAGGCCTTGTGGCCTCTGACATTGCTTTTAAGGATGTACCTGGGGTTGGTAAAGCATTCAAGGCATTGGATGTTAGACATTTTGCTTTCACAAGACAGGTGGCTAATGGTATGTTTCATGATTCGGCACAAATCAACTTAAATGCATTTCCCAGAATATACGGATCCCCATGGACAGGAGTTTCTCATCAAGCTGCTTTTAATGAGTTAATCGGTTCTGGTGTTTCCGGAATTGGGGCATTGGGGCAAGCTACGACACATGGCGGCTGGTCATTTTATCTTTCGTCTTCTGCTTATGGTGTTAACGGAAGATATGGTGTTTCTGGTATTTATGAAGGTGTTGTAAATCGTCATAGGGAATAACCATTTGAAATCGATGAATATTTTTTTATTATCTGGAAGCTTGGTGGTGCTGCTTCTAATTCTGACATCTTGTAAACGACCCATCAGCATGAGTGAAGCAGATTGGGAGTTGGCACAGCTTGGAATGTCACGAAAAGAATACGATATGGATATGCAGCGAAATACAGTATATCGAGATTACATCTATAATATCCTATATATCGGTATGTCGGAGCCAGATTTTGTAAGACTTTTCACTAAAAAAGATAATGAGATTCAAACAAATCGGCCTTTCATTGCTGACCATAGAAAGAATCAATATATTATTTCAATTTTGACTGGATCCTTTGATGACCGTTCCAGATTAACTTTCGAAGATAGTAAACTTGTGAAATACGAAGAATATGGTCGTGGTTCAAATCCCTTGGGCTATTCAAACAAGAACCATATGCTTCAAAAACAGTAACATAATTCAGTAATTCAGAAAATTCAGAACATTCAGAACATCTATGAAAAAGTGTCAGGTTTAAATTGAACCCGGTACAATTAGAAATGTTTCAAATTTCTAACGTCATGGTCAAACGTCTATTATTGTTTTCCGGTTTGTTCTTCTTGTGTCATGCCACAGTTGCCCTTGGTCGGAGCGGGTGGGTGCCGGTCAAGAACTACCCCGTAGTATATCCCGCTCTGATTTCAGGAACACATAAAAAAAGTAGGCGTCCTACAGAAGGGCACCCTAGAATAAAATAAAATCATGAGTCCTAACGCAAGAGACAAAATAGGAGATAATTGCACTTATCATGATCTTCCCCCGAAAAAGTGGACACAACGAAGAGTTGGTTTTAGCATGATTACCAGCTCAAAACCGGGAGGTGTCCGATGTCAGGGGAAAATGTCAAAAAACGGAGGTTCGACCGGGATTTTAAGATCTCGGCGGTCAAGATGGTCACCGAAGGCGGCCATAAAGCTTCTGAAGTGGCAAGAAGTCTGGGGATTGATCCCAACCAGCTTTACAGCTGGAAGCACAAGTTCAGCGATAACGGTGAGAGAGCTTTTCCCGGTAAAGGCCATTTGACGGAACTTGCGGCCCTGCGCCGCCAGCTGCGGGAAGTCGAGACGGAGCGCGACATCCTAAAAAAAGCAGTCGGCATATTTTCAAAACCGACCGGCAACGGTTTGAGTTCATAGATGACCACCGTACGGTCTTTCCGCTCAAGAAGATGTGCCGGGCGCTCGAAGTCTCAAGGAGCGGCTACTACGCGTTTAAGAAGCGGCCGAAGAGCCAGTATCGGATAGAGAATGAAAAACTGCTCATTGAGATCAGGCGGGTTTACTGGGAGAACAACAAGAATTACGGCAGTCCCAGGATCTGGAACCAGCTGAACAACGTCGAGTGTATTCGCTGCTCCGAGAACCGTGTGGCACGGATCATGCGGGCCGATGGCATTGTTGCCATTCAGAAGCGCAAGTTCCGTGTCACGACGGACTCAAAGCATGATTATCCGGTTTGGCCGAATGTTCTTTGCCGGAATTTTACAATCGAGCGCCCGAATGCGGTGTGGGTCTCGGATATCACCTACATCTGGACGTTTGAAGGATGGCTCTATCTGGCCGCTGTGCTTGATTTGTTCTCGCGGGGCGTGGTTGGCCTTGCGATGGATAAAACCATTGCCGAGACGCTAGTGCTGCAAGCCATGAAGCAGGCAATCTTCCGTCGCAATCCGGCAAAGGGGCTCATTCTTCACTCAGACCGCGGCAGCCAGTACGCCGGCAATAACTTTAAAGCGTTACTCGCTCAAAACGAGTTTGTGGGCAGCATGAGTAAAAAAGGCGATTGCTGGGACAATGCGGTCGCCGAGAGCTTCATTCACACGCTTAAAGTGGAATTGATTCACCGGATGAAATTCAAAACACGGGACGAAGCGAAAATAAAAATCTTTGAATACGTGGAGATGTATTACAATCGCAAACGGGCTCATTCAACATTAAGATTCCTAAGTCCGTTTGATTACGAAAGGCAGGCAATCCTGCCTAAACAACCTGTCCACTAAATTGGGGAAGGTCATCACATTGTGACCCGTGGTAATAATCGTATGCAGGTTTTCTGTGCCGAAGATGATTTTCGTATGTATCTTCGGGCTTTATTGAAATACAAGTATGAATTCGGTGTTTTGATTTATCACTATTGTTTGATGTCTAATCACATTCACTTATTGGTGAAAGTAAGTGCGGGAGAGGGATTAAAAAGGTTCATGCAAGGCGTTAATCAGACCTACTCACATTATTACAAGCGCACTTACAAACATTTCGGCCATCTCTGGCAAGGGCGATATAAAAGCTTTCTGATTGAAAAAGATTCTTACCTATTGGATTGTGGGCGCTACATTGAAAGAAACCCTGTGAGAGCAAGGCTGGTTAGGAATCCTGCTGATTGGTCATGGTCCAGTTATCGAGAGCATGCTTTTGGTGAAGGCAATCCCATTGTAGAGACCCACGGGATTTATTTAGATTTAGGACGAACGGCAAAAGAGCGACAGGCCAATTACCGGAATTATATTTTGACGGAAAGACCTTACGAACAACTCATTGATAAACAATTTGAGGTTGCTGTATGATGTGTTGAGCTTCAGCTAAACGTAGACACGGGAGGGGTTTTAGGAGTTTAGGGATTGAGAGGCTTGGTTCGGGCAGGAAGCGGGGTTAGAA
>PCVY01000020.1:0-15217 GCA_002787155.1 Candidatus Abzuiibacterium crystallinum
GGACGCAATTATTCATTTTAACTGATGCGCGGGAAATTCTGAAAAATCATGAAAAGGGAGCGAGAGAACTGGCTCAGTTTCCGAAAGCAGCCGAATATTTGGCACAGAATCCGGGTGTGGATAAATTCTTAGTCGATCATCCCGGCGTTTACAACGATTTGGTCAAACATGACAATGCCCGCCGCTTCTTTGAAAATAACCCTAAGATCACCAAGTTAGTGGCTGAGAATCCCCAGTGGCGCCGTCAAACTGAGCAAGCGCGTGAATACGTCAAAAACACCACCAAAGAACAACGCGAAAATGCCAAGCAGAAAATTAAACAAACCAACGAATATAAAACAGACCGAGCTGCTTGGAAAGATGCAACGCCCGTTGAACGTAAGGAAATGGTCAAACAAGGGCATAAGGACTTAAAGAATCATATAATCAAGCGACGTGCGGCTCGCTAAATCACCCTTGAAGAACCGGATGTGCTGCGCGGACACAAAGCCCTTGTCTCCCGTCAATCCGCGTCAATTCTTGCGGGCGAGACAAAACAATTTGAAAGCATGTTCATTTCTTGCAAATATACCTGTATCATTTTAAGGGATCCGTTTTAAAAGGTTGCTCAAAGATTTAATTCCTTCATATCGCAAACCCGCGAAATAATTTGTTCAGCGCACCTGCTTTTAAGGTACGTGACTTAGGTCACAGTCGTCGTCTGGCTGTTTATTCTATGTTATTGCCTTTCCCTTCTTTGAAATCAAGCTTCTGAGACAAACGGCTATAATCTCTTTTTGAAAAGCCGATATATAAAGTAATAGTTAAACAAAAGAAATGTTGCAAACGTTCGGGTGGACAGGGTTCTTTTTGAATTTATCATAACTATTAGCCCATCATGAACGCAAAGAAAATTGATACGGCCAAACCGAATACCGTCTCTGCAAACACCTGCCCACCATGCCTTGAGCTAAATCGTAAGTATCCATTTCAGAAAGCGGCCGCTCCGTCAATCCGCAAGAAATATTTTCGTCTGGAACCTGCTTTCTATTGCTTTGGTCTAGGCGCTTGCGGTAAGAATGTTTGCCAAGCTTTTCAAGATCCGGAGCTTTGCACCCTTTTTAAAAGCAGCGCCGGTTCTGAGCCTGTCTTAGCATTTGCACGTACCATGCGTGAGGGGGAATATCTCATCGGTTTTTTCTACCGCGGACGCAACACGCGATCAATTACATCCCTGCGACTGGCTGCTGTCCGGCATCAATCCCCCTTCTCTAGCCGTTTCAATTCGAATCACGTTTTTATGATGATTGAAATCTATAATAATCACAGTTCCATCAATGGGTTTGCACCCAAAGTGGATCATTATTATGTCACGGGCGATACCATTAATCGTTTCGGCATTGGCCCTTCGGGTCCGATTCCGCCGGCCGGCATCCAAATTTATCGTCTGACGCAAATCGCCGCCCATCTTCCCAAACCCGGTCAAAGTCTCCATGAGAAACTCCTGCGCGATTCCGTGAAGCATTATCCGAATTCGGACCCGGAGATACGCGCTTCCAAGAGTTTTGTGGCGCAAGAAATTCTTCGGACCATTCAAAATAGCGAGGAAGGTAAAAATAGTTTTTCCGTTCTTTTTCGCATGCTCTCCGAAATCCTTGCTCATGAAACCGACGTCAGCCACTATCACATGACCCGTATTTTTCATGAATGGATTAGCGAACACCCCGAGCACCGGGGGGAGATCGAAAAAGCATTGGTTGAAATTGCCGTCAAAGAAAAAGGCGGCCCCCGAAGCACATCGGAAAACGCTTTGAATGTTTTACGTTCGATGGATATCGGCGAAGTGGTTTTAACATCACCCGAATCCAAGTGGAGTGCGGGAAGCGGCGGGCTGGGGGTTTATGTGAGCGAATTATCAAAGTCACTGGCTGAGATGGGCATTCCCGCCACTGTTGTCACGCCTTTCTTTTCAGATCAGGCTGAACATATCCTGGAATCATTTTCACCCCGCGACACGGGCAGATCTTTTAATGTGAGGTTCGGTGTTTTGGGAAATGAATCACATACGATTCGCATCTGGGAAACCACTCAGGAAGGCGTGCGCATTTTGTATTTAGAAGAACCTGCTTACTTTACTTCACTTCAGCAAGCTTACGGCGGCTCGGATGCATTCCGATTGCGGTTTGCACGCCAGCTTTCGCTCGGAACTCTACTGGCGCTGCGTGAAATGAAAATCCGCCCGAGCGTTATCCACACCAACGATTGGACAACGGCTTACGTCAAGGCTTATTTGGAAGGACGCGAGCGGATCGATTCAAATGCAATGGACTTGGATTTAGACCTGTTATTTAAGAAGACGAAAATCCTGTCGGTAGGCCATAATCTCCACCGCCATTACCAAGGGCGCGTGTGGCAGCCGCATACTTTTCATCGTGATGAAATGATCCGCCACGACCTGGGTTTTGATCCGGCGCGTGATTGGGATATTCTGGTGCGTGAAGGCGAATGGGATACCATTAACCCGACCTTTACTGCATGCCGCACAGCCGATCACTTTCGGACTGTAAGCGCCGGTTATCATGCGCGCAGCTTGAACCCCCTTTATGACGATGAGTTTGGCGGCCTGGGTGGCCTTTTCCGCTGGAAACACGGCTTAGGCGCTTATGACGGCGTCCTCAATGGCACCGATTTAGCTTACCGTCAGAAAAACTTTATGACCTCAATGTTAAAAAGTCAGCCCAATGAATGCGGCATCGAAAGCAACCCTATCCGCTTTCGCATTTCCCGTGAGTTAGAAAGCGAATCACTCTCACCCGATTTGCATCAAATGCTGGCAGCTGCTTATGAACGGCCTGAATCAGTTGCCATGAGTTTTCAAGAAATCGGCCGCGAAGAAAAACGCCGGCTGCTTGCAAGGCTGGTTTTGGAATACATCCAGCCTGTTCAGAAAAAAAAGCTTCAACGTTCACTCAATCTGCGGACTGGGAAAGATTATTTTATCTACACCATGATGCACCGCATCATCGAACAAAAGGGCCATCAACTGCTTCTGGCAGAAATTTGGACACGCGACAGGCCTCATCTTTTGGAAACACTGCCGGGTCAATGGTTCGAAGATATGACGTTGCGCGAAACGCTGTCATGTGAAAACATTTCAAAGTTGACCGCTTATGTTTCCCGTACCAATCGGCATGCCTTGCGCGCGCTTGAAATTGCTTTAATCTTAATCCCGAAAATGCAATTTGTGCTGGCAGGAAAAGCCGAGGGTGTCTTTGGAGACGGTTTTCAAGACATTGCCGAGCGCTTTCCAGAACAAGTGCGGTTCTTAAACGAATTCATCAGACCCAATCACCCGCTTTACGAACTCATTTATTCCGGCGCCACTCGATTTGGGATGCCTTCTTGGTTTGAGCCGGGCGGCATCAGCAATCAAGAAGCTGCCGCGTACGGGGTCATCCGCCACCTGTCGCGGCGTGACGGCTTACGCGACAAAGAAATCATTAATCAACATCTGGCTGAAGGTTTTGCACCTTTCAATCCCGTCGGCTGGTTGACATCACTCTTGACTCATTACCACTCATTTAAATATCAACCTCACGTTGACCATGAAATGCGCTATCATGCCTTGATTCAAGATAATCGTTGGCTGTCAAATGCGCGCAATTACATTGAGCTTTACCGCCGGCTCGTGGGAGCGCTGCCGATTCCAGACCTTTCGGTTTTAGAAGTAGCTTCTGCCATCCATCGGGCTAAAGCGCAGGTAAAATGTGATCCGGCCGATGAGTTGAGGCGTGCCGGTTTTACGCTCGGGCAAGCCGTTGAGTGCATCACCCATGGTTTGATTCATTCCAAAAATGAAACGTTGGTCGCTTCACTTGTTCGAACCACACTCCCTGAGAAATGGAAAAAATTTTCTTTTAATACCATCCGTGAATTGGGCGAGCTCGGCAAGCACACGTCCCAGGAACTCGAACGGCAACTCACGGAAGTCCTCTCCAACGACGCTTATCGCTTGATTCACAATCGTTTCCGCGAAGCTTTGAAAAAGCTGTCTTACAACAGACATTCCTACCTGAAAAACGCGGCGGCCTGACACCTAAAATTAGGTGTAAATTGACCTCATTTGACCTCTTTTTAAACTGATATTATACTTTATTAGGCAGCAGATTATCCGATCCAAATTCCTGCATGCCTGACTTGCCAATTCATTCAAAAGGAAGCGAGAACTAAAAATGAGTCAGCCGATCAAAAGGCATGTGATTTTCTTGTTTGTTTGCACGATCAGTTTCCTCACCATTGGCACTGAGAGCTTCGCGCTTGAGAATACCCAATCAACACATCGATACATGCCCAATCAAATCATCGTGAAACTCAAAGCCGGTTTCGAAGCTTCTGGTTTAACGGCTGATCCGAGCATTCAAACCGTTGAACCTATTTTTAAAAATGATCCTCACCTATTCCGTCCCGGCCATCAATCGGTTTCGCAAATCGGACTCGATGGTTATTATTTGATTCATTTAAAACCCAAGCCTGCTAAACACATTAAGACCGCCATTGAAACTTTACTTGCCCGTGACGAAGTTGAAAGCGCGCAGCCTAATTACATTTACGAGTCATTCACGATACCTAACGATCCCCTTTACAGTCAACAATACGCTCATCGTATCACACGTACGGAACAGGCTTGGGATCAAGAGGTTGGTAGCGCAAATGTCGTCGTGGCCGTGATTGGTACCGGTGTCGATATTGACCATGTCGATCTTCTTAACAACATTTGGATGAACACCGGTGAAATACCTGACAATGGTATTGATGACGATGAGAACGGTTACGTGGATGACGTTTACGGTTGGGATTTTCTGAACAACAACAATGATCCCAGATCATCCAGCGCACATGAAACAGGTGTTGCAGGCGTGGTAGCAGCAGAGGGTAACAATGGTGAAGGTGTTGCGGGCGTCAGTTGGCATTCAAAAGTCATGGCTTTGCAAGTAGCCCCCACGTCAGCAAGTACAGCGCCAGCCATTGACTATGCCCGCATGAACGGCGCTCAAATTATCAACATGAGCTTTGGGAACGATGTGCCTGCTAAATACGGGGATGGCCTTGTTAAAGAAGCCCTGGATGCAGCTTACCGCGAAAATGTACTTTTGATTGCTGCTGCTGGCAACAGTAGCTGCGATTGCCTCAAATGGCCGGCAGCACTTTATAATGTGATCGCAGTAGCTTCTACCGATCAATCGGATAATCGCTCATTTTTTTCCAATTACGGCCGGTGGGTAGATATGGCTGCGCCCGGGACCAACATTTTGACCACTGATTTAAACAATACTTACGGAACTTCAAGCGGTACTTCCGAGGCCGCTCCCTATGTGAGCGGTGTGGCAGCCCTCATCCTTTCACATTTTCCACAACTGAGCAACATTGAAATTCGAGCCGTCTTAGAAAATACGGCCGATGAACTCAATACGGGTTACGATATCGGAACTGGGCGCGTCAATTCGGAAACAGCGCTTAACCGGGGTAATACTTCTTTTCCTCTTGGAGAAATTGCCTTTCCCGGTGATCATGCCATTATTAATGTTAAAGAACCAATTGATATCCAATTCTTAGCACATGGCGATTATTATTTACTTGAGCAGCAAAAAGAGGGCGGCCCCAATTGGATCACTTTAGACGAAGGCGTCCCGCAGCCCGGCGAGGACGGGTTGGTTCATTTTGTTTTTCAAGAAGAACCAGAGGAAATTGCCGTTACTTTACGCCTCACTGTTCAGCGCGGTTCTGCCATTCATACGGACATGAAGCAATACCGTGCTGAAATTCCTGAAGTTCTTTGGGTAGACACCCGCGGTGTTGGCGGTACTTACCAAACGATCCAAGAAGCCATTGATGCAGCAGGCGATTTGGATGAAATCCGCGTAGTGCAAGGCACCTATTTCGCTCAAAACACGGTCGCTGACTTGCGCAGTAAAAAGGTAGATTTCAAGGGCGGCTACCCCATGGTTGGCAGCCAACAATCAGATCCCGAAGCCTATCCTGCTATTATTAGCTGCCCGAAAGATGTCCGCTGTGTGTATTTGGATGATTACGATGCCGTGATGGACGGGTTCACTATTACAGGCGGCGGAATGTATTTGAGCGCAAGCCGCGGCACCATTTCGCGCGTTTGGTTTAATCAAAATAGAACCACTTCAAGTCCGGGCGCTGCTCTTTATGTGAGTGGCGGCGCTCCGACAATTTCAAATTGTGTTTTCAGCAACAATGAAACTATCTACAGTCAAGGCGGCGGTGCGTTATTCACCAATGCGGGCATGCCGCTTGTTCAAAACTCTCTTTTTATATCGAACAAAGCCCCCAAAGGCGGCGCCATGGCCAACACGGGAACAGACAGCTTTCCTGTGATTGAAGACAGCCAATTTGAAATGAATGAAGCCACAAACGGTGCAGGCGGTGCACTCTGGTTTACCCAATATAGCGGTTCAGCCCCTTTATCCGTCTCACGAGTCGTCTTCAAAAATAACCAAGCTTCCTTGGACGGAGGTGCCGTTTTCTTATCAGGCGGCGTACGGCTAAATGCCACATTCACGAACTGCCTATTTGAATCCAACGCATCCGGGAGTAAAGGCGGCGGCATTTTTTATCAATACAGCCCTGTCAGCTTGCTGATGAATAACACGTTCTATGCCAACCAGGCACTGGATGGAAGTGCTGTTTATAACACACAAAGCCCCGCCATCACCATGGTCAATTCTATTGCCCGCGGATCTGACCGAGAGATCGTCAGTGGCAGTGATTCGGTAAGCGTTTCGTATTCAAATATCGAAGGCGGTTATGCCGGTGAAGGCAACATTGATCAAGACCCCAAATTTGTTAACCCTGGTCTTAGTAATTTTCATTTGAGGAAAGGAAGTCTCTGCATCAATACCGGAACTTCGGATGGTGCTCCTGAAGATGATTTAGAGGGCAACAGACGCCCCGCAGGATCCGGAATCGATATGGGCGCTTACGAATTCACACTTTCCGCGTCCCTGTCTGTAAAAATTTGATTTTGATCGGGTTAATTTGATTAAAGCGACGGAATGGTTTGACGGTGTGAGGATTTTGAGCGAACCGTCTTTAAGGATTCTTCCAACGCGGCCAATTCATCCAAGAGGATTTTGCGAGCTTCGTAATTTTCACCATTAGGAAATCTGACCCAAATCGTATTGCCAAACGGAATGGCGGTACTGCACCAGTGCAAAACCCAATACTGTGCCGTTTCATTTTTATAATGCGTGGCTAAAAACGCCCTGACGAACGGCGCTGCAAAAGAAGTGTCGTAGTACTGGGTACCATAAAGAATCTCGAGTTTGGCAGGCCTAAAACGGTCAATCAAATAAATGAGCTTTGAAAGTTCGGTCGTGGGACGTCTCATGAACTGTTGATAAGCGGCGCTGGTTTCCATAGGCGCCAGTTGAACTTCGGTCAGTTCTGCTTCGGTCAGCGCAAAAAGCGGTTGTGAGGCCATCAACAACCCGAAAATCATCAATCCCGTTAACGTCCTGTGCCATCGATCGCGATGACCCGCATCACACTTAGTCTTCATGTTCGATACTTAAAATGCCGCTCGATCCTAGTTGTATAAATACATGGGGCTGCTTTTGATTTTTTTCATCAGAAGCAGGCGAAATGCCGACCCACAGGTTTTGAGAATGCCCTAACCACCGGCCTAAATCAATCGAGTTTTCACGAATTGTAAAAGAAGCAACCGGTTGACGTTTCTTCCCGTCCATTTGATCAATGTCGACCTGATACCCTGCGCCTTGATCTTGAAAACCTGCTTGGACGGCCAAATTGGTAAATGATAAAAGCGTACCCGAAAACTTAAAATCATCCAAGGGACATGCCCTCTCAAACCAGTAGCGGCCGATGAGATCGCGCCTTTCAGCCAGTGTCTTTGTTAAATGATCCTCATCTTCCCGCCGGCTAAGCCGTCCTGCTTTGACCATGGCCGCAATCTCATCATCTGAGAAAGACATGACGGTTTTAGCAGCCCAAAAAGCGTCTGCAGGGGTAAGATCTTTAAACGCATCATGCGGTAATTGAGTTTTAAAACGGCCCGGGTCAAAGTAACGGTTATCAAAATAACCTACCGCAGGTGACGCGCTCTTCTCATCCGCTTCTTTCCAGCGTTTCTGCCACGGTTTCACATAACCGCCGAGCGACACAAATGACTTAATGGTTTCACCGTAATCAAATAAATATTCGTGCGTAAACATGGGGGCCTTCTCCCTGTCCAACACAGCTCCCAACGTATCTTCGAAGTCAGTCAAATAGTATTTCATTTCACGCTTGCCATTCGACTCAAATGCGACAGCCAGCGTTGAAATCCGGCTCATCCGGTAATCATTCAGCCAGGAAGCAAACACTTGAAGCGCCCGGATGCTGCGCCGTTCTTCAGCCTTCAAAGAATCGCCGGGGTTATGTTTGCCGCGTCCCTTGAATTGAAAAGTGCCTAAATAGGTTCCGGGCAAAATTTTTCCTGCCGAAGCGCGGAAGTTTCCTTCCGTATCAACCGGCAAAAACAGGAATCTTTCCTGCAGTTTTTCCTGTGTGAGTTTTTTCTGAAACCCGGAATCATCAAACAAGAGCGCGTTGGGTCCGATGACCAGCTGATCCGTCCGAATCTTCACAATGGAATACTGAGGCACGTTATACCCGATGGCGTAGTAAAAACGGCTGGCAATCACTTCGCTTGAAGTGGCTAATGCGAGATGGCTATAGGGATCAAACTTGAGCACATATTCATCGCCGCGTGAATCGCGGACCAAAAGCGACGCCAATGAATCAAAAAACTTGGCCTTCAGGACAGTGAGCGGGCCTTTGGTATCGGGCCCCTCTGTTTCGGAATAGCCTTTTTCCAATGCCTGCGCCGAAAGTTTTTTGCGGGCGTGGCGGTTGGTAAAATAAGCATTGTCCGGCACTTCATCGAATACGTTGATATCTTTGGCGCGGACCGGCTGGCGGCGAATCGCGCGAAAGAGCCTGTCAAAATTTAAGTACTTGGTACCCTCGTAGAAAATATTCTGGTCAAAAATGTCGCGGTAGGTGCCGCTCGCATTTCCCTTGAACTCCTGCATTTCGCTGGCGCGGGCAGACAGCGGCAGCCAGGTCAGAAGAACCGCGGCAATCACCAGGTAACGAAAATTAAAAAGGCGCTCTGCTTTTGACATAAAAGTTGGTTCCTTCGTCGCCATGAGCAACTTCAACGGAAAAAATAGTATTATTTGCAAAAGAAAGCCGCGTGCCGATTCCGTAAGACTCGCGGAAGTTTTTTAATTTAAACCGAAAATATTTGTTAAACACTTGGCCTTCATCCAAGAATACGACCGTATCCAGCTTGAATTCCCGGTGCTCCCAAACGGTATAACGATATTCCAAATTAAAAAGCGCCGCGCTTTTGTCGTAAAACCGGTTGTTATCAAACCCGCGCAGCGTCTGGCTCAGGTTGGGATAATCCCCATAACCGCCGAGGCGCGCCATTTGATGAAACGGTACGCTGTGGGCCGAGAAACTATTATTTTGTTCACCATAAAAATGGAATGCCAAGACACGCCGATCTGAGCCTAAGCGAAGGTAGCGGCTGATTT
Organism: Candidatus Abzuiibacterium crystallinum; assembly: GCA_002787155.1. GTDB lineage: Bacteria > Omnitrophota > Omnitrophia > Omnitrophales > Abzuiibacteriaceae > Abzuiibacterium > Abzuiibacterium crystallinum. The sequence goes on from PCVY01000020.1 coordinate 9,609, forward strand.
CAAGTTTGGATTTGAAGTAGCGTGCGTTAGAGCCTGCGATGCCGTTCACAAACGCCACGCTCAATTTTTCCTGCCCGCCCTGTGTGGACGCTTCGGCGTGATGACGCGTATCGTGATCAAAAGTAAGGCCAACCGTTATTAAATCGTCTCCGGCCAAACCGGGAATGGCATTGGCGGGAAACGTGGTGTCAATGATACCGCGTCCGCCGTCTTCACCGTCTGTGATGTTGATATTTTGATAAGTAAAATCAAAATCGATTGAAGAAAGCGGCGTGGGACTGTAGCCGGCCGTGGCACCCAAGGTAGTGACTTCCATTTTATAAGACGTGCCGTTACCGGCAGTGGATAAATGCCCGATGCCGTTAAAATGTTCTTCCGGCCTGCTTTCATATTTGAAATTGCCGTAGGCGTGTACACCATCCATGAACAATCGTTCGGCACCTATTTTGGCTGAAGTCTCGAAAATCGTGCGGTGGTTCCATAAAAGGGTGTGCGTCACAATTAAACTTGGAAAATGCGCCCTCAGGTGAGCCAGCTTGACGAGATCGGTTTCGGCGCCGCCGCCCAGATTCGTAAACGACAACACACTGCCAAAAGGTGTGATACCTTGATCTTGAATCTTGCCGTAAATCCACTTGGCTTTTTGATCCAACTGGTAATTTTCCACCAAGTAGAGCCCTCCGTCTGCAATCCCCCTCAGTATTTCAAAAGGATAAACGAGGGCGTGATTGACGATTTCTTTCCAGGCGGGCTCTTCGGCGATTTCGGGATACTGAGTGCTATAACGATCGTATGATTCATTGGCCGAGTTGGCCATGGGAATGAAAATGAAACCGATTAAGACTGTCGCGCACGAAAAAACTGCTATTTGTTTGCTGGCAAATGGTTTCATAGATCTGGTGCGGTACTACGTGAAAAACAAAACCGGTTTTAAATCTTGCCTATTCTATGCAGTGTTTGGACTTTTGTGAACAAAGATTTTCAAGAAAATAAAGCCGCTCACCAGAAGTCTCGGCCGAAAAAGTGAGCATCCTAAGTAATCCCAGAACTGGTTAGAACTGATGAACGCTGTATTATCATGTCGGCCGTTTCATCCGAGAAATAAACCTGTTTTAGGCTTGGCGAGAGAAAACGAGAATTCTATCGGCTGTTTTGGTGCCGGATCATCCACTGTGGATATGGTTCGCGCAGACGACTCGCTCGATCAAGCGCCTCAAGTTCTGCTTGGGTAAGTTCGATTGCTGAAGCTTTTAAATTGGCCTTCAATTGCTCGGGTGTGCGTGCGCCGATGATGACCGATGAAATCCCGGGCTGCATCCGTGTCCAGGCAAGTGCTATTTCTGCACATCCCGCATGCCGGGCTTCTGCCATTTGTTCCAAGACATCCAGAATTTGATCGGCTTGCTTCATGTCGACGGGCGGAAAGCTGCTTAAAGGCCCTGTTTTCCTGCCCGTTCCCCCATGCCGGTATTTTCCTGAAAGAAGCCCGCCAGCCAATGGCGACCACGGCAAAATGCCGACACCTGAATCTAAGCATAAAGGCACGAGTTCGTGTTCAATATCTCGGCACGCCAGCGAATAATAGGGCTGGAGGGACACGAACCGCGCCCAAATGTTTTCGCGCTGCAGACCAAGCCCTTTGGCAAGCTGCCAGGCCGCTAAGTTTGAAGCGCCGATGTAAATGACTTTTCCCTGTTTGACCAGTTGATCGAGTGCGGCCAGGGTTTCTTCGAAAGGTGTTTGGTAATCCCAGCCGTGTATTTGATACAGGTCGATCCGGTCTGTTCCCAAGCGCTTGAGACTCGCCTCGCAGCTTTTCAGGATGTGCCGCCTTGAAAGTCCGCCGTCATTAGGGTCATCGGACATCGCAATCCGGACTTTGGTGGCAATCACCGCTTTGTCGCGCCTTTTTTGAAGCGCTTTACCCAAAAATGTTTCTGATTCGCCAAAAGCATACGCATCAGCCGTATCAAAAAAATTAATGCCGCCGTCAAGTGCAATCGAAACAAGCTCGGTTGATTCTTTTTCATTCAGGTTCCCGGCGCCCCATTGGTTGTTCCCAAAGGTCATGCAGCCAAAACACAAATCTGACACCGAAAGCCCTGAGCGGCCCAACTGATTGTGTTTCAAGATTGTCCCTCTATTTAATTCGTTTAGCGGTTTTCAAGAGCGGTCAAGCGGCGGTCAATGACGAGCAGGTCGTCTTTGGTTGCGACTGTTTTAAGCACAATCTTAACAAAAGACATATCGGATTTTAAAACTTGAAGATCGCCTTCTACCCTGTCTAAACGGCCTTCCATCCGGTCTAGGCGTACCTCCATCCGGTCTAGGCGTACCTCCATCCGGTCTAGGCGTACCTCCATCCGGTCTAGGCGTTGTTCCATCCCGTCTAGCCGTCCGTTAACGCCTGTCAAGCCTTCCCCAAAGATACGGAACTGGCTATAGATATCTTCCAGGATTACTTTGAATTCCCGTTCATTCGGAATGCGGTTTTCTTGCGAAGTCATTATCATTTATCTCTCTTTCCTCGCGGGGAAAGTAAAATTATCACGCGGCTTTTCAAAAGTCAAGCACTGACCGCTATTTTCTCATGAATTGCTTCACCGCACACCAGCCCAAAATGCCTTCGGCCGCCATAAAAAGACCAAGGGCACCGCCCCACCAATTGCGGTAATAAACGCTTGCAGCCAAAACCAAAAGCCCAATGACGGTTCGCACCGCCCTTCCTTTGGAGTCAATATTTTGCTTCATACCCTGTTCCCCGACCCATGATCCCTGACCCCTGCTTTTAGATTTTTGCCGTTAACCCGGTAATTTCGCTCTCGCTAAAAGCACGCAGGGTTTGGGATTTTAAATTACCCAGCGCGCCCATTTTCATCATAAGTGCTGTCACGGTTTCATCATTCGGTCCTTCCATCGTGACAACCACATCATATTTACCCATCGTCCAAAAAATGTCTTTAATGGTAACGCCTGCCTTTTGCGCCAGGTCGCGAAACCCTTGGGCGCGTTTACCTGTGTCTTTAATACCTTTAATGCCTTGCGCTGTAAAATTTGCCAAAATGACGTAATGTGCCATGGTTTGCTCCTTAGGTTGATGAAACCCCGATATCCTCGTCCCAAAGTTCGGGGTGTTGGCGGATAAAGTTACGCATGAGCTGTTTGCATTCGTCCAGATTGAGGTTAATGAGCTGAACCCCGCGGCTTTTAGAATACGCTTCCGGCCCTTGAAAAGTTTCGTTTTCGCCGATCACCATCACGGGAATTTTGTAAAGGAGTGCGGTACCCGTACACATGTCGCAAGGAGAAAGTGTGGAATACAACGTGCAGACCGCATAGTCTTTGGCGCTCAAACGGCCGGCGTTCTCCAAACAATCCATTTCGGCATGCAGAACGGCCGATTTTTTCTGGACGCGCCGGTTGTGCCCGCGGCCAATGATTTGGCCGCCTTTCACCAAGACGGAGCCAATGGGGATGCCGCCTTCTTGAAGCCCCATCCGTGCTTCTGCTATCGCTGCCTGCATGAATTGTTTATGATCGGACCGGTTCATCGCCTTGCCTTGACTGTTCATCCCGCAAGTACTCATAGGCTTCTTCTCTGGTTGGAAGCGTCAAGAATACCACTTCTTTGGAATAATGAAAAGCGGACAAGATATTAAATCCCAAATCCTGCTCATCCGTCGGAATCACCCGCAAAATTTCACGGACGCCATGTTGATTTAAAAAATCCATGTTTTTCTTAATATAGTCCATCACGCCGCTATCGATTTCGTCAAGCAGTGTAAAATCGGTTAAAACCTTAAAACCTTTCCCAGCTTTGGAAACGTTTTTTTTGAAGTTCGGAGAAAAATTGTTCCGCCTCTTGGGCATCAACCCTGCCTTCAAATTCAATCGTGATGACATTGTACGTCGGGTCGTATCCGGCTTTCAGCATGGTTTTTTACCTTATTTATTTATCGCACACCGTTTATCACACACCGCCCGTTTGACGGTTTAGCGGGCCGTCAACCGTCAGAAACAAGGTGATGAAGTGCTCATGTCATGGCGGGATCTAATTGTTTTCCAGCGCTGTTAAGCGGCGGTTGATCACGAGTAAATCATCCTTGGTCGCAACGGTCTTCAGCACCATTTTAACCACAATTATGTCAGATTTGAGTAGACTGACGTCTGATTTTAATTCGTGGATATCGCCTTCCATCCGGTCTAGGCGTCGGTTAACGCTAATCAACTCTTCGCCAAAGGCGCGGAATTGGCTATGGATATCTTCCAGGATTACTTTGAATTCCCGTTCATTCGGAATGCGGTTTTCTTGCGAAGTCATTATCATTTATCTCGCTTTCCTCGCGGGGAAAGTCAAATTATCACGCGGTTGTTGAAAAGTCAAGCGCCCGTTATGGCAGGATAAACGCCGAGCCTGGGATCGTCTTGCGCGATGCTCTCAGCCAGCGTTCTGGCCGTTGTTTCAAAGTCTTCCGCTGCTGCCGGCAGGTAAAGCCACTTGCCAAGCACCGGGTGCGGTTTTAAATCCGGAAATTCTTTCATGAGCGAGGCGTGATGGTTTTTTTCGGTCGGAAGCAAGATGCCGTCCCAAATGTCAAAACCGTAGCACTTTCCCCGATAGTCTTGCTCACCCGGATTTTCAACCAGCACCATCACCAGCCGGTCACGACAGTAAGCCGCCAACCCGCCGAACATGCGTTTTTGAAAAAACGTGGGGTCGGCCCCGAAACTTTCAAAGACCCACGTGTGGGAAAACTGTTTCTTTGGTTTCGCGCGTTTCATTTTCACCGCGGTACCCGCGCCGCCTGTTTATTGGCACCCGTCACTGGCTCAATGACACGTTTTTAAAACTACCTGTTAATTCGGCAAACGCGGCTTTGTTGGCACGAATCACCTCGCGTGGGCCCGTCATTTTAAAGAACACGGGACCTTCGGGACCTTCGCCGATAGCGCCCAAGAGGCCGTAATTTTCTTTCGGCACCGAATCACCCATGGCCATCATGCCGCTTTGGTAAGTGCCTTCCAAATAAATCGTGGTCACTTTCATATCGCCGACCGTTTGCTCATTAATTTCGGGTTCAATGGTGTGATCCATCGGATGAAACTGAGCTTTCCACCGCTCAAGATTACCCTGCACATCACCGCCCTGCCCCGCACCAAAATAAAAAACACTGAGCTCTGCCGGATCACTCACCCCTTCGCTTGTCACTTGAAATTGATAAAGCCGCATCTTAGAAGACGGCTCGACTTTCTGCCACGAGGCGGGAACGTCAAAAGAAATGCCTCCTGCCGTATAATCGGCCGCTGCAAAACCTTGAGCACCCACGGCACTCAAAAAACAAATAAAACCCATTAAAAAAATTTTAAAATAAATACGCGTTTGGTTAAATCGATCTAACACTTTCATCGTGCTTTACCTTTCATTGCTTGGTTGGTGCTTTAGTCATTAAATTTACCGTTTACCGTTTACGGGTATTTTGGCGTCCCTGATGTGAATAAGCAGAAGTTTACACCCATTTACGCGGGATGAAAACCAATTTGACGTTTAGGTTTTTCTGGCGGCGGTACCATTAATTGACGAATTGCTTTGAAGATGGCTTGGATTTCTT
>PCVY01000020.1:15226-16005 GCA_002787155.1 Candidatus Abzuiibacterium crystallinum
CCCACTTTCCGCTCGAGGACTTTTAACTGACTTGCCAGCTCCTTGTGAGCAACCATGGCTTCTCTCAATTTCACAAAAGCACGCATGATCGCGATATTCACCAAAACAGCACGTTCACTTCTCAAAACACTAGAGAGCATGGCAATTCCCTGCTCCGTAAAAGCGTAGGGAAGATATCGCCGACCACCCCAACTTGAAGTCACAAATTGTGACCTCAAGTTGTTAAACTCTTGCTCTGTCAGTTGATAAGCAAAATCAGTTGGAAATCTCTTTTTATTTCTTCTGACCGCTTGAAGTAGCGCTTTGGTCGAGACACCGTACAAATTTGCTAGATCCCGATCAATCATCACTTTTTGACCTTGAATGAGAAAAATCTTCTGCTCAATAAACGGTCTTGATATTTTTTTATCCTTCATTTTTCCTCCTTTGTCTTCAAGGAGATTCCCGTCGTAAACAAAAAAATCCCCCAAGAAGGTGACGTCCTTGGGGGATGAGGACACTGTTAAATTGTGCTTACTATTATATCACGCTGAGCAACGCACAGTTTACCGTTTACCGGACGGCGTCCGGTCAACAGGGACGGGCTTCGTTGATACCTGTCCCGCTTGAGGACGGTGACCTCAAGTCACCGCCAAAAGTATTTGAAACATCAGTTTCAAATGCAGAGAACCGGAACTGATTTTGCATTTACGCGGGATGAAAACCAATTTGACGTTTAGGTTTTTCTGGCGGCGGTACCATTAATTGACGAATTGCTTTGAAGATGGCTTGGATTTCTT
>PCVY01000020.1:16016-32260 GCA_002787155.1 Candidatus Abzuiibacterium crystallinum
AGCATCAATGATATGGATGCTGATTTTAACTGCACGCTTGCTTTTTAGAACACTTGCCAACATAGCGACACCATGCTCGCTGAAAGCCCTGGGAAGTGTGGTGGAATGTTTTAAGGTCTCGAACCGGTAACATTTTGTTACCAGTTCATCACATTCCTTGGCAGTCAACCGGAACATAAAACGTTCCGGGAATCGACCTCGGTTACGCTTAACCTGCGTGTTTAAATGTTTGGTTTCAACACCGTACAATTCGGCCAGATCGCGATCAATCATCACCTTTTAACCGCGCATTAAAAATATCCTTTGTTCGATGTATCTTTGTTGGATAACGTCTTTCATATACGCTTCCGTTGTTAGTATCCTGCTCCCCATTAACAAGAAGGGGTTTTTAAGTTAGTATTGGCTCCAAAAAAAGGAGTCAGCATGAAACGACGTCAATGGTCAAGCCAGGAGAAGCTCAAGATTATACTTGAAGGCCTCTCCGGTCAAATTGAAATTTCAAAGCTTTGTCAAAAGTACCAGATTCATCAAAATCAGTATTACCAGTGGCACGATCAGTTCACAGAACATTTCCAAAAGTGCGTTTGCGTATCGGCACAAACACCATCGCGCGAGGTAAATGGTCAACCTCGTCGCGAATAGCCAGGTTCAGATTTTACACCCGGATTGCACTTGCGTTCAATGCGCAAGTGAAAACCTTTGGTACCGGTTCTCTGAGGGACAGATTTGAACAATACCCGTCCCTGTAAGAGCTGGTACTGCATTTGCTAAAATAAAGACACCAGCTGCCGATCAACATCATGTCGCCTAACACGCCGGCTGCTTGAAACTTCTCCAATATCTTGTACACAATATCTCGTGCAGAATCTTGAACTGTTTATCCGTTTTTTCCATGAATCATCTTCGAAACACGCTTGAGGTTGTGCTCCACCTGTTTGAGGTGTTTTTCATATTGTTTTCTTTGTTCGATTGTCTTTTTCAATTTTCTAAGCTCGTTTTCCGAACACCGGCCGAGGTACTTGGAAATAACCTTCTCCCCTTTGCGAAATACCAAATAAGGATACGCAATGCCCTTGATGCGCTTGATTTGAATGCTGCCTTTCGGAAGTTTTTTGACCTCACGGAGATATCTTTTCTCCAATGAACTAAGCCTTGCACATTCCTCTCTCAAAACACCAACCATGGATCCCATATGCCACCTTTGAGTTAACCAAAAGACTTCTAAAAGTATAACATTTTGGTTATGGGACCGGATTATCCGGGGTAGTTTTTCAATAGAGAGAGAACGGTGGGAATCTTTGGGCGCCAGACCCGTTAAAACCAGCCCCACACCGGCAGCGGTGAGGCGACGGGATGCGAAAAATAAAACGCCTTCATGATTGTCAGTAATACCTGATCATAAGCGGGCCATGCCAAATTCAATGTGCCGACCAAAAGCAAGACGCCGGCCCACAAAATGCCTTCGCTCTTTTCGAACGATTTGGCTGCTGACTTTTTCATGGCAGTGAATGCTCCTTTTGGGTGGGTGGGTTAATTTTTTTCTGTTTCACTTAAAATGAATTACACTTTGACAGAAACATTTGACTGGTTAATAGAACCAGTTTATTTTCCGTGAGAATCGCGCCGGTTTTCTCCTGTGAATGGACTGCGCCCTCTATGATTGAATCCAACTGATGGGCGAATGCGCGCATTTCTTTTAATCTTCTACCGATTTCTTTTTGTTCACTCCGATTTGACCGTGACATGGTTAGATCCTTTCATTTGAAGAAGATCGTATAACAGTTACTCATGCCGCTTCTGTGGGGTATTTACCCCATATGGCCAGACACGACACAAACGCGCCGAAGGAATTTTAGCTGTCACATGGAGAGCGGGAACGATTTAAGGATTGCCCGTTTGTTTCTTTTTAAACCCGCTCATTGTTTTTGTGAGCACAAATAACACCACGCCTATCACGATGATCAGCAGCACACCCTTACCGGCTAAATAAAAAAAACCGTAGATTTGATTTATCACAATCTCCTCCTTAAGCGGCTGGGGTTTTTTCGCCGGGCATCAAGGATTTCAACTTTCCCCACAATCCGGAAACTGTTTCCCCGGCCGCAGATCCCGCACCGTTTAGAATGCCGCCGGTACCGTGAACCGAGTCATTTAAAAGCGATCCAACCTGATGTGTAATGGCACCTGCCTGCTCCCCTATGAACACTTGCCCGGAATTAAGTACGCCGTAAAGATTCTCGCCTAACAGATCTTTGAGGTTAAGGCCAAGCAGCCGGCCAAATGTCTCCTTCCGGATGATTTCGGCCAAAATCAAATTGACCAGGACCTGGGGATCGTGGATATCCTTATAAATACGATTTTGGATATTCATATCTACCGAAAGTTTATTCGGCAGCCCCGAAGAGCCATAGATACCGGATTGGTTTTGATAACTGACATCGCGGAGGCTGAATTCGAATGACTCCAGTAAGAAAGATGTTAGCTTTCCGGGTTGCACGGGTTTTCTCCGGTCACCGGCTTCCTCAACCGGTGTTAATAAAGCCACGTTCAAAACGCCTTTGGCATTCTTTTCAATGTGGACTTCCTGAATATCCAGCCGGATTTCTCCGAAGTGTACCCCTTTGCCTCGGATAAATTCTCCGATAAAAAAGGTGGCATACATTTCAGGAATCCGCGTGAAAACTTTCTCGTTAAAGCCCGGCGGATTCAACATTTCCATATCTTGGATACGGATCGTCGAGGGAAAATCATATTTCAAAGTGTGCACTTTTGTTTGAAAGCCGGTGATGCGGGTAACTGCGTTTGCCATACCGGTCTTTAAAATCCAATCGTGGGCAAACAAGACCACCGCTGCCCCGGCCAAAATCAATCCCACACTCAACCAGATGACTTTTTTCATGAAATAACTCCTCTACGTCACGATCCGCAACCGTCGCGGTTGCCAACCGTGCTCATCATTCATGAGAAAAGGCTTCCGATGAGTTTGAACGGAAATAAAATCACCTGTCCGATCGTATAGAAAATACCGCCGATCACACCCCGCGGGTGCGCGTCAGTCACAACCTCTTTTTCGGTGGTGACAGAACGGCTGCTTCCTAATTCGCCCTGCGTTGTCTGCGTCGTGGTCATTGAGGTGCTGGTTCTTCCCGCACAACTCACGGTCGTGATAACGCCCGAACCGGTGATGCTCACCAACGCCATCCAAAATAAGTAATGTTTAATCCCTGTTAATTTTTTCATATTTTTCTTCCTTCAATTTTTCTTCCTTCAATTATTTTAATGATGGTAAAGTTTTCCGTTTAACCAATTTCCCGGAACGTACGGTTAGTGTTTTCCATTGAGCTTTATTTCGACACCCGTTGCTCGAGGGATCAAATAAACATAATTTTCTCTGACCAGCCAACCCAAACTCATTAGCACAACGTCCGCCGGCGCTTTGATGCGGCACTGCACACTTTTGATATGAACCGGTTCTTTCAACTCGTCCAACAGATTCAGAATTTCCCCCGAAATAAGCCCAATTTTTGTAACCACCGTGCACCTTCTTCCGGATTGTTTGCCATTGTGCAATCGCAACCCAACCTATTCTTCTGTTATTTTTTTTGTTATTTTTTTAATTTCCTAAAAGGTTCTTTGACGACGACCTTAACGCCTGCAATGGTACCCGTCACAGCCTTTTCGACTTTGGTACCGACCTCAGAACTAATTTTGTAGGCAGCTTTAACAGCCCCTGTTGCAGCGGCAGAAGCGGCCTCTTCGACGTTTAAGCCGATCTCTTTGGCCCCATCAACGGCGCCTTCGACCGCGCCTTTTGCCGCAGAGCCCACATCGCCTACCACTTCCACGGTATGTTTCACGATATTGCCTGCAGTCTGTCCAATGGCATCAAGAGTTTGCGAACCGATCTGTCCAATACCCCTAATCACCCCAAGGACAATGCCTTTTGCAGCGGCACCTAAATCCCCGCCCACTTCCTTAACACCTTGAATTGTTCCCCGGACCACATCCGAAGTCGCTTCGATTGCCAAGGTGCCTATTTTGCCGGCATTTTTAATGGTGTTTGTCACAACACCGCTTACGGCACTCACGGCGGCGCTCAGAACCTCACCGGTCCCTTTCATCGCGCTCACAATTTCATCTTTAATGGTGTCAGCAATTCCTTTATGTTGTGTATCCATTGTTTGTTCTCCTTGCCTGCCGGTTAAGGCAGATTTTGTTTAATTACCATTTAGATTTTTCCGTCCCAACGTCCGCCTTGCCGGTCAATTAAACCATCCCAACCGGACCAAAGTCGAAAGGGCGGAAAAAGCCCGATAATCGCATGCGTCCAGTTCTTTTTGGTTTGATTGTCATTCATGTATTGTCCAATCCCGGGCCAAATCAAAAGCGAGACAAGGCCAGAAACAACTGTTTTCCCCGTGATGTCTCCGTGCGTCGCCGTGTTCACGGCAAAAGCTTGCGTTGGCACAGCAGCAAACACCAAGGCCATCATAACCAACAAACACAATGTTCTTTTCATTTTAAAATCCTCCTGTCGGAATCAATCTTGCGGAATCAATCTTGAGCATTTAAGTCGTGAGCCACTTCTCAAGAAACGCTTGGCTCGACAACCGAGCAACTTGATTGCACTTCAGAGCTTCGTCTGATTGTTGATGCAAACTCACGGCGCCTTTTATGTTCGAATCTAATTGGCAAGCCAACTCACGCATGTCTTTTAGACGAACCTCTGATCTGTCATGTTTTCTCTTATATTTTTTTGTCATCATCATTCTCTCCGCTACTTCAATCATAAGACAAACCCACCCGCAAACGCTATGGGGCTCATACCCTAGCAAGACCCGAAGAAGCTTACCTGCCGGCGGTACCGGCAGGTAAGCCGCAGTCATTGCAAGGGAGGTACAATGACAGCTTCGTTTGACAGCAAAACATCAATCCTAATCGTGATTAGGCTGTGGTAAAAAGCACAGCGATTCGTCCATCACGCCTAAGATCTTTGTTGTCCATAGCACCCGTTGTAATCTTCGTAGGTGATACACCTACATCAATCAATGCCGAACGAATGGCGTTGATACGCTGATCATTCAAACTTTGATCGCGCGATTTCTTAGCGGTGCCATCTATGCCAATGATCAAAGACGGATTAGCTTTCACATAATCCGCAATTTCATAGACCTTTTGCATATCTTGATCGGTCATATTGGCATTATTGGAAGAGAAATTAAATTCCTTCCAAGAAGCCCAGTAACCAACCTGGCCCGGCAAACCTTGCGCTCCGGTTGCACCCTTTGCACCTGCCACTCCCGCGTTTCCAGGAGGACCGGCAAAGCCGGCGATACCCGCTGCGGTTTGACCTTTAAGACCTTCTTCTCCAATAATTCCCTGTGCTCCGGCTGGACCTGCTTGACCCTGAGGACCGGCTGGACCATACGTCGTCGGACCCTTAGCGCCTACATCACCCACAGCACCTCGTGCGCCTTGTTGCCCCACAACACCTTGAGGACCCGCATAACCGGGCAAGCTGTTTCCTTGTTCACCTCTTGGTCCAAATGTACCTTGTTCACCTTGAAATCCCATTGGTCCGACTGCTCCTGCAGGACCTCTGCCGAGATCACCGGCAGGACCTCTTTGGCCGGTAAAGCCTTGTTCACCTACGGGGCCCATGAGGCCTCTTTCACCGGGCGTACCTCTTAAGGCCGTACCAACGGCACCGGTAGAACCGGTAAAGCCTTGTTCACCCGCATAACCCGCAGGACCTTGAGCTCCAGGCGGTCCAACCATTTCGTAATACTTATTCATGGTGCAGCCCATCGCCACGGTCAAGCCGCCCACGCCGAACAAAACCATTGTTATTCTAAACATTTGCTTTAGCTTCATCTTCGTTCTCCTGTTTTAGTGGATTGCAGATTGCACTACCCTTCATCCACGATCATAAGCAGACAATGATTCCGATGATATGGGGTGTTACCCACAGGAGTGGTATGTCCATTTTACGATTGACCGCAGAGCGTCATTTGAATGTCCGCCTTAATCGCTTCTAAATCCTCTTCGTGCGCAAGTTCATCTGTCAGAATCTGTAAAGCTAAGTCGTAAGTCACCGGATCCTTGTCCCGGGTGTAATCCATTAATTTCTTGTAAACGTCAATCGCACACTGTTCGCCTTTGATATTTTGATCCACCAAGACTCTGACATTGGGGTCTTCAGGTTTGTCATAGTCACAATTGGCGAAATCAAACCAGGCTTTCGGATCAAGGAGAGGAACGCCACCAAGTTGAATAATCCTATCCGCGACCAGTCCCGCATGACGTAATTCATCGCCGGCGTGCTGCATCAGTTCCGCCACCACAGCTTCTTTGGGCATGCCGACCGCTACTTTAGCGCCTAACCAATATTGATAGTAAGCCAGCCACTCATCCGCAAATATTTGATTCAACATTTTAATGAGCTGCAAAATATCAATTCCGCGTTCCTCTAAAATTTCCCTGCCTTTTGTTCCCATGACGTCAACTCCTTGTTTTTATGCTTGGTTAAAATTCTTGGCAGCAAACTCCCAATTAATTAATTTATCCAGAAGGGTGGTGAGGTAATCATTCCGCCGGTTTTGATAATCCAGGTAATAGGCGTGTTCCCACACATCGAGCGTTAAGAGCGGTGTTCCCCGCCTGAGCAAAATAGGATTTTCCGCGTTCAATGTGTTCATGATTTTGAGGGTGCCATTTTCTTTAATCAGCCACACCCAACCGCTTCCGAATCGAGCGGTACCGGCTTCACAAAATTGCTTGATCAAGTTTTCGTAACCACTGAAGCTCATTTCAATTTTTTTGCCTAACTCTCCGGACGGTTTCCCGCCTCCCTCAGGCGACAAGCTATTCCAATAGAAGGTGTGGTTCCAAACTTGTGCCGCGTTATTTAGAATGGCTTCCCGGTAGTCATCTCCGGTAGTTTTAAGCATCACTTCTTCAAGCGTTAACTCTGTCAAATCACTCCCTGAAACAAGTTTGTTAAACTTGTCTGCATAGCCCTGGTGATGTTTGCCGTAATGGAAATCAAGCGTCCGGGCAGAAATGTATGGTTCTAAAGCATGCCGTTTGTAAGGAAGCGGGGGTAAAGTGAGTGACGGCTTTTTGGTGTGAAACATCGAGAAACTCCTTTTTGATTATCTGTTCATATGATGGACAAGGAATCGCTTCGATGCTATGGGGTGTTAACCTAATGGTTGATCTTCTTCTATATAAATAAGAAGCAATGCGTCAACTTTATAAATAAGAAGCAATGCGTCAACTTTCCTCATAAGGTACCAACCTTGAGATTTGCCAATGGTTGTCCGTGTTTTTTTCTGCCTCAATCTTGACGCGGTTACCCTCTTTTATTCTGTCCATCGATTTATAATCGGATAAATCAACATTGGGTAAGAGTTGAAATGTGACGTCATCTTCTGTGTGGCCGTATTCGTCTGTGATCGTTGCCCTCAGTTCTGAACCGCCGTTCGTCACATTCGTCACAATGGCATCAAAGGATTTGGCCAAGGTGACCCGAGAAAGACAAAAGACCAGTCCCAGAGTAATTAATGTAAGTGATGTAAATGATGTTAATTTCATATACGCTACCCCTTCTTTCTTTTACCTGCTACCTGCCTGTGTACGCCCCCCCTTCGGCTCTCGGTGAAACCCCCTATTTTTTCGAGGGCGTGGGCCGAAATGGAGTCGTATCTTTAATCTTGGCGGGTTCCGTTTCTTGAAAATTGCCTTTAAACACGGATGTGGTGAAAGATTGAATATAATTTCTGTAAAGATCCCACTCGCCTTTCATGCGCCACAGGAAAAGATACTGCGAACTGTTCCTCTTTCCCAAAGCAACAGACCTTCTTGACCTGACTTTTTCGTAAATCTTTAATGTTTGATCAGTCGCAGAATGAATCGGAAATTGCTGCGCCGTCATTCTGGCAGCCTGTTTGATGGCCTCAAGCGCTACGGGCGTTTGGGATAAAACCCAACCAAGCGCCTCAACAAAGCTTTGCTGATCCATTTCTTTGAGCAATCTGCCGTTACGATGATCTTCCACCACTTCCCTGACGCCAGGCGCATCCAAAGCCACCACCGGAAGCCCTGCTGCCATGGCTTCCACGAGTACAATGCCCTGCGTTTCGCTTAAGGAAGCAAAAACAAAAACATCCATGGCAAAATAAGCATCAACGAGATGCTGATAATGCAAGACGCCGGTTAAATGCAATCTGGCTGAAAGTCCGGCTTTCTCAAAGGCGTTCTTGATCATCGCTTCCGACGGGCCCAGCCCCACAATCAGTGCATGAGCCTCGGGGTCTTTTTTTAAGAATGCCACCAGGCAATTAACCAGAAATTCCAGATTCTTTTCCGACGACAACCGCCCCGCATGACCAATCACTTTGGCTTCGGGAGGGATTTGATTGAGCTTGCGAAAAGCGCCTCCGTCGCCTTTTGAAAAACGCGCCAGATCCACCCCGGTTGGAATGACCGCCATCGGGGTCTTAACCCCTCTGTTAAGCAATATCTCCCGCACGCTTTCACTCGGGACAATTAATTGATCCGCTAAATTGCCATATCCGGCTGCCAGCTTCACCATGAAGCGTTTCACGCCCTCATTTTGAACCGGCCAATAATGCACGTACTGCTCGAACATCGTGTGATAAGTAAACACCAGCGGTAAGGCGTGCTGCCTGCTCAGACGTAACGCAAAATCTCCCATAAAAAACGGACAATGACTGTGCACGATGTCCGGCGAGAATGTTTTCATGTATCGCTTTAAAAGTCCGGAGATCGGAAAGTTGAGGGAAAAAATAGTACCGCCGAATTTTTGTATGGCAGGAATGCGGATGACGCCCGGCTCTTCTGTCGGCATCCCCTCGAAAGCGGGCGTGACAATCAAAACTTCATGCCCCAAACCTCTCAGTTGTTCGCTGAAAGAATAAATGGATTGCTCTAAGCCTCCCACAATCGGGAAATAAGTATTCGTCATCATGATAATATTCATTTTCGG
Organism: Candidatus Abzuiibacterium crystallinum; assembly: GCA_002787155.1. Lineage (GTDB taxonomy): Bacteria > Omnitrophota > Omnitrophia > Omnitrophales > Abzuiibacteriaceae > Abzuiibacterium > Abzuiibacterium crystallinum. Next base: position 25,027 of record PCVY01000020.1, read on the forward strand.
TCCTTGAGCTCCACGAGTGCTTCTCTCGCCGCCACACAGATCGCGTCGTAACCATTTTGCGCGCCCATGGCTAACCCTTGCTTTTCCAGATCTTCGGGAAGAAGCGGTTTGCCGAATCTGACTCGAATCGGGTGACATTTCAGGTGCTTGGTGGTGCTTGGCCATGATTCAAAAGCACCTTCAATGGCCACGGGCACAAGCTTGGCACCCGTTTCCTTGGCTAAGATGCCAAACCCTTTTTTAAATTTCCCGACTTTGCCCGTGGTACTGCGTAACCCCTCCGGGAAAAAGCACAAACCTTTTTCACGTTGCAACACCAAATGAGCGCTCCGGAGTGACTCTAGAAAATGCGTTGAATAATCAAAAGGAATCAGCCTGACCATCTTGACGACATTCCTGAGAAGAAGCGATTTAACAAATGGCCTGAAAAAATATGGGATGACAATGAAATAAAAAAGCTGAAACACCGGCCGGCGCGGCAAACAAGCATTAATGGCCGGCCCGTCTAGAACGCTCGTGTGGTTAGGATATAAAATGTAAGCGCCTTCTTTGGGCACGTTCTCTGTGCCTTCTGCCTTAATGTGAAAAAACAATCTAAAAATCCAATAATCGATGGCGGTGATGCTAAACCGAAGCAGCCAGGCAAAAAAGCCGGTACCAAATTCAAGCGCGCCCAGATGTTCCTCTTTCGGCAGCACCTGTAGATTTTTTTTCCAAAAATCCGGCCCTAAAGAGACCTTCTTTTTTTCCGAAGCGCTCGCCTTTGCCTCCTTTAAGGCATTGGTGACTCTTAACATAAGATCCTTAACGGTAAAGGCCCGCGAGATGGCTTCATCTTTGATATCGGCGTTAAAAGCTCTCTCAAGGCGCACAGCGAGTTCGATCCTCCCCAACGAATCGATACCAAGATCCAATTCCAATGAATCCTCGAGATTGATGGGGCGTTCAATGCCGCTTTGCTCCTTGAGGCATTCTAAAATTTTTACGCCGATGACGGATTCGATCAACAGGTGATCCGCGGCCGTGAGCTCCGTTAAAGCCGGAAGAGACCCGACGATGCCTGCGATTACTCTCGGTTCATATATTTCTTTGACCGCCTGCCGGTCGAGGGTGCCAAAGAGGGTATGCGGCAGATCCGAAAGCGTAATGGTAAAGCCTGAAAGCCTTTTATAAAAAGGAAGTGAGGGCGAGGCATTATCAAAACTCTCTTTGATGGCTAAATACAGATTGACCGAGGCAAATTTCCTGAAATCATTCAGATCCGGCTGAACAACAGCCCAAAGCACTTTTGAATCCTTTGCATCTCCGACACCGGGAACTGTCATGACACACATCTCTTTGATAAGAGCCGACTCGGTGTAAAACTTTTCAATCTCTAACGGGTCAATTTTGGCTTCAAAATTGACGGTGATAAAATCTTTAACTTTGGCGACCAGATCATTGATCATTGACTCATCTCCATCTGACACGTCACCGAATGGGTGCCGGGTGTCACTCGGATGTTTGGCGAACCGGGAAATTGAATATCAATCGGTGGTTCTGCCGCAAACCAGCGTCCCTGCCATTCAACCACAACACCTTGCTTTTGGGGTTTGACGGAAATTTGGATATCCCCGAAACTCGTGGGCGCAGGCCCAAACGTCATCGTTTGTTTTTTCTCAAGCCAGAGGCACGGGATTCCCGAACATAAAATTAACCCGTTGCCTTCTTCCCGCACAAAACAATTCCGGACGATCATAATCCATTCCGCTGCGGCCCAAACATGCTGTCCGTCACCCATGCATCCGCCGCCGGTGCGCGGGTGGATGGACTCAGGCCATTGCCCTGTCGGTGAAGCCAGTTTAGCCACCACTTGCATTAAACCAAAATATCTGGGGTCGCCTGCGCGCAAGAATACTTGCGCCAAGTGTAACGTGAGGTAAGAATTAATCCCGGAATGGGTCATGTCATGAAAAAAACCTCCGTGGACCAAACAATTTCCCATTAAAAAATTAGCGGTACCTAAAATCCGCGGGTTCTTCGGTTCAAAAATACGAAGCGGATAGCCGGCAACCAAAGACCCAATTGCGCCTGAATCTAAACGGCGGTAAGGCGAAGCCGGTATCACCATTTTTTTTAAGCGCTCCTCCGCCTGCTTTAAGCTTTGATGAATGCTCGCGAGTAATGCGTTTGACTCTGATTCAAATAAATGAGCGCGATCATTATCCTGATACGCCGTAGATAAAAATGCTGTTGCTTTTAATCCCGCCACAGACCAAAAATCATCCCAGTAATAAAAATCATTCGGTCCTAAATGTTCGGCGCTAAATCCCGACGGCAGTAAACCCGCATGAGGCGACGGTAAATCATTAGGCAAACGCTTTTCACAAATCCATTGACCGCCTTGACGGATCGATTCTTCCCATTCTTTCGGCGGTAGATTTCCCGTCATCTCACAATACTGACGCATGATCCACAAAGCCTGGCCGTTGGAATCCCATTCCCCTTCCTGAGAGAAGAAATAACCTTGGGCGGTCTGACGGAGTCGGAAACAATCTAAGGCACGCCGGGCACGATCCTTCAATCCGACGCTCAACATGGCATAAAGAATAAAAGCGGCGTCGCGAAACCAAAACCTTTTGTAAATATAAGGCCCGGGATACACTTCCTTGGGCGAATGTAAAATCAAGGTGTAAATCGCTGTCTCGTAGAGACGCTTGAAACTTTCGTCAGGAATTTGTAATTCGCACACGCCTTGAAGACTTTTCTGCCACGCCTGTTGGGCTGTTTCCTGATATTCGGCGTCAGCGGCTCGTTTGATTTTATTTTCTGTCAATGGGACTGAAACAGTCACTTCCTTCAATTCTCCTGCCTCCAATCCATACAGCGCAGCGGCACTCGCCATACCCGCTTGACATGACACTTCTTTTTCCTTCTCTTTCATGGACAAGCGGTTATAGACGTCCCCTTGGTGATAATTTGAAAATACCCATTGAGCCGGCGGTTTGTCAAAATAAACAAAGATTTTTTTGTTAACCCGACAGCCCGGTGAATCTTCCAGAAGCGTCACGTGATTGATGAAACTCACGCCTTCGGGATTAAACGGCCTGAGCGAAATCACTAACTGTGCTTTGATGCCGGCAGCCACCGAAACTTTGATCCGGCAAATCGATGCCTGAGCGGGTCCGATGACTTGGGCTTTTAATTGAAGCTCCATTTGACCCAGGCGTGATTTTGTCACCACACAAAGGTTGTGATCCAATTCCAACGTTTGCGAAACGCTCGGGCGACGCGAGAGGATTAATGGCTCTCCCTCTTCGGGAACGACCCAAACATCAATCGACCAGCTGTCGTAATGCGGTGTCAGGAGACCGCGAGGATCGACAAGAGAAAATTCGGTGCCACCGGGCACACCCAAAGCCGTCCAATTCCGGTGGGTGAGGTTGATCTGCGTGAGCGAAAAAGACCGTGGGATGAATGACTCAGAGTGAGGATTGTACTGACATTCCACCCAATAAGGCCAGATCCAATCAAGGTTATGCTGGATGGCTAAACTATTGATTAAACCACGCGCGTGCAAGTTAGCACCTAAACGCAATAGTTCCATCGGAAACGCTACCTCTGATGGCTGTGCGAAATTTTTTAATTGAGAAACAATGTTGACGGGACCTAAAAAACCTTTTTTTCGCGCAACTGCTCTGACTAAAAATCCCCACGGCAACCATTTCCACCACATAAAATAGACGCCATCTTTCAACGGAGCCCTAAAGACCCACCATTTAAAGCAAATATAAGTAAAGATGCCTGTTAAAACGGTGGCGTTAATTAAAGCCGGAAAAATAGCGCCGGGCCAAAGGGCGAGCGTCCCTTGATTGGTTAAAACATTAATGCCTAAGGCTAAGAAATTAATGAATACATAACGGCCAATTTCGGCATATGATTTCTCGTTGTGTTTAAATATCCAATATTTCATTAATAAAAATCCGGCAATCCCCGCGCACGTAAAGGAAATAGCTTTGGATACACTGAAGGGGAGAAAATGAAATAAAATATAATAAATGCTAAAGTCTGTACCATTGACAATAGCGCCCCCGATTAAAAACCGTGTCATCTCTTTTCTCTTTGTCATATTAACTTCCTACAAAATCATTCCTTTAGTGAAATCGGTTATTTACCGTCTGCCACAAGCCCGGGTGGTGCCTTGTGCCAATGATACCCTGCTCGTGCGTCGTCATAGCCGCGCTGAAAGAGCCGCCGCATTTCCCGCTTGTCAAACATCTCTTTTTGGTTAGGCTTAAAATCTTCCGGAATGTACGCTAAATTGTAATCCCACCCTTTTTCCTTGGCGTAGGCGTAAAGCCTGTAAGTGTCTCCGATCATTTTTGATGCCCCATTGGTTTCAATCAAGCGCGAGGTGATCGCCACCAGATTGTCTTCGATCTGTTTGGAGTGCGGTGACATATAACACAAATTGAGAACATAAAGCCGAGTTCTGGATCCTTTAAGATTGATTTCGGAAAACCTAGCCGCAGAGGCCTCGCCTTCCAGTAACTGGTAAATATAAAAAACACCGCCTGCCACCCCGCCGTCGGCATGCATTTCGTCATAACGCTTGCCGCCCACTTCAACTTGAAAAAAAACCGGCGGGAGCATGGCCGGAAACGAACATGAGGCCAAAATTATTTTGCGGAACAACTTCAGCGCCTCGGGGCCTCCTTTAGATGCAAGTGCGCCCATGTCCCATATCACAAACCCCTGGGCGTCAAGATCCGTGGTGCCCACATAGAGCCTGCGTCCCTTCTTGTGCTCTTGAGCAATTCTGGCCAATAAGGCCTCGTCCACCATGGTATTGATTTTTTTCGTAAAGGGCGCTGAGCTATAGACAGAGCTTCCGAACAACCGGCTAAAATTGCTTTTCTCCTTCACAACATCCGCGGTCGATAATGAGGTAAATAACTCTGAGAGTTTGTCCTCATAGTCTTTTCCCGCAAACGCGGCCGTGGCAAGGATCGATCCGCTGGAGTAACCCGTGACTATTTTAAATGCCGGCCGAGCACCCGCCTCGGACCACCCTTTTAATAAGCCAATCCCATAAGCGCTGTTGGATACACCGCCTCCGATAATGAGCACGGGATAAATCTTGACTCCTTCAACGAGATAATTCGTCCTGCCTTCATTTTGAAACGAATCTGCCAGGCTTTGCTGTGCTTGAGCGTATGAATCAGGCTTGCCGCTATAGTAGCGGATTCCCGACATACCAATCACACCGGTCTTCCCAACCAGATTTTCCGGTACCGCATGGCGGACATGAGCACACCCGGCTAATATCCAAAAACAGGCGGCGATGACAAGTAAACGATATAACTTTTTTTGTCTCATGTTGCCATCCTTCGCGCTGAAGAAGCACCTTCAAGTCAGCTTCTCTTAATTTTTATTTTAGTTTTCCATGATTATCCTAGCCGAAAACCACTTAAAAGTACTATGGGGTGATTACCCCAATAGATAAACTGGGCACTTCGTTCTAAAATGGCTTATCATGGATAATACATTTCATTCTGCCAAACATTGTGCGTGGATCCTCTGGATAGCTCAGTGGATCAATGCCTTCGATCTCACCTGGCATAATCGCCTATGCCTTGAACCGTCTAACCTTGAAATTCTGAAGTCAATTCCGAAAAATGCGGGTTTGATTTTAGTCACCAATCATGCGGACGAGATGGATATTAAGATATTCATGGAACTTTCCCGCCGTTCCCGCCGCCGATTCACTTTTATGATGAACGCTGAGTCCTTTGAAGAATGGCATGGCTTTGCGGGATGGTGCCTTCAGTGTTTAGGTTGCTTCTCCATTGAAAGAGCCGGATCGGATCAAACGGCAAAACAATACGCGGTCGATGTGGTTAAAGGCGCCCGTGAAGCTCTGGTGATCTGCCCGGAAGGAGAAATCTTCTACTTAAATGACCTGATACAACCTTTTAAAAGAGGAGTTGCCTATATCGGGATGCAGGCAATCACCGAGATGCGGGAAACACAACCTGATCGGAGGGTATTTATATTGCCGGTCGCGATTAAATATCGTTACCGTAAAACAATTGAATCTATTTTGAACCAAAAAATACGCAGGATGGAGCAATACCTTTTTAGACGCACCAGTTACCTGTCATTTCAAGAACGGCTTGCTTACATCATGGCAGAACTTTTGAACCGCCGCGAACAACTTTCCCACGTCCAAATCGCTTCTCTGCAACTGTCCCGATTGAAAGAGCAAGTCTGTGAGGTCCGCACTGTGATGCTCTCAAAGGTGGCGGAAAAATACCGGCAAATGCCGTTTGACCCAAAAACTGAGCTCATTGATCGTGCACAAAAAATGATTTTCTTTCTTCGGGAGCAATTGCGACGCAAAAAACTTTTCAGTTCCGAGACCCGGTTACAGCTTCGAAAGGATATCGATGAGCTGAAGCTAAGCATTCGAATGGCAGGCTGGCAACCTCATTACACCAGCTTAAATCCTTCCGAAGAACGCTTAGCTGAAACCGTGATGAAGCTGGAGCGTGAAGTGTTCGAAGAAAAAAGGCCCCGTCCCCTGGGCAATCGCAACGTCTTTATGCGGATCGGCACTCCCATCGAGCTTAGTGACTACATTCAACCGTTCAAAGAAGACCCATCCGCAGTCTCACACCAAATCACGGAACAATTACGCACTAACATTCAATCGCTGATCGAAGAAATTCTTTTACCTAGAGAATAAAGGGGTTGTCTTCCGGTTTTCCTATTTGGCAGTGGATTGAAACATCCAAAACGCAAGCGCAAACAACGCCACGGCTACCACCGCACTCAACCAAACGGGAACCAAAAACGTACCCGCCGTCACTTGAACATTTAAGATAAAACGCGCTAATTGTGCGCTCGCTAGTAAAAGAAAAATTACGCCTGATGTTTTAAGTGCCGTGTTTTTCATGCTTCTCTCCTTGGTGAATACTGCGGCGTAGTATTTAATCGAGCGCGTCTTGAACACTCCGCTTGGCGTCTTTAACGCCCTCTTGAATATTGTCAGTCGCCTTGTCAAGGCTTCGGCCTAAGCCAGTCCGATGAGAGCTGTTATTATATAGCCTCACAGCCAGAAAAATCAACATCACAACAACCACAACTGTCACGATACTCTTAATACTCATATCAACCTCCCATGAAAAGCCCTCTGTCAACAACAAACCGAGAGCCTTGTTTTAAAAATATTCGTTAACACTGTGACGTGATG
>PCVY01000036.1 GCA_002787155.1 Candidatus Abzuiibacterium crystallinum
GCAGGGCCAGCCGGGCTTGAACTTCTTTGGACGGAGTGAGCACAATGATTGGCAGATCAGAACCAAGTTTTGAAATATGCACGGCTGTTTTCCCGGACACGGTAAAAACAACAATGGCCTCTGCCTTCAGATAATGGGCAGCATCCTTTGCGGCACGAACTATCGCATCAAGCTCAGAACCTTTTGTAGCCTGCTGGCCATTCTCCGGGGATTCCTTCACATGGCTTTCTGCTTCAAGAATGATTCGAGACATGGTTCTAACCGCTTCGACCGGATACTTTCCTATCGCGGTTTCCCCCGACAACATCACCGCATCGGTTCCGTCGAAAACCGCATTGGCAACATCCGAGGCCTCAGCCCGCGTAGGCCGGGGGCAATGCATCATGGATTCCAGCATTTGCGTCGCCGTGATGATGGGAACTTTCCGATCATTTGCAAACTTAATGAGCCTCTTTTGAATGGCCGGAATTTTTTCGACCCCCATTTCGATCCCCAAATCCCCTCGCGCGATCATCACGGCATCCGTATGCTCTAAAATCTGCTGGATCCGGTTCACGGCCCTTGGCTTTTCAATCTTGGCAATCACAGGAATATTTTTTCCCGCTTTTTCAAGCCACTGCTTAATCGTTAAAACGTCTTCTTCACTGCGGACAAAAGACAGGGCAACATAATCCACGTTTAATTCTTCCGCAATTTTGAGATCCGCTAAATCTTTTGTAGTTAAAGCGGGCAATGTTACAGGCGCATTCGGAAGATTGATCCCTTTATTCTCACCCAGGACGCCGCCGGTGATGACGCGGCATTGGACACACTCCGGTTCCACAAACTGCGCTTCGAGTTCCATGACTCCGTTGTCTAAAAGCACCCTATCCCCGGCCCGAATCATCCGTGAAAACTCACGGCAGGGTGTTACAATCTCGGAATTGGAACCTATGTCAGGGCCAATACGGATATTAATTTGAGTCTTCGGTTTCAAGACGATCCTTCCTTTTTTGATCCTTCCGGTCCTTACCCTGGGGCCTTGCAAATCAACGAGGATGGAAATATTCTTCTGCACAATTTCCGCGGCCTCCCGGATCTTATGGATCCATTCCCGTAATCCTTCTGGAGTTGTATGGGAAGCATTGATCCGCAGAACATCTGCGCCTTCGCGTAATAAAGCAGCCAATATTTTGGTGTCTGAACAGGCCGGTCCCACGGTTGCAACAATTTTGACTCGTCTCATTTTTCTTCATGCGCGTAAATCACTAAACTCGCATATCCTCATTTCGATAAGATCTGAAGGACGCGTTTCTCCGCTTCCTCCGTGTTGCCGACAAAATTTTTTGGGCCGATCGAATCATACAAGCCCTTCTCCTTGATCATTTTGAAAGGCTGGGCTTGCATTCCGAGTAAAATCAGGGAGATTTTGTCACGCTGGCATTTCTCATGGAAAGCCTGCAAAAGGTGCAAATCGGACGGGTCAAAAAAAGGGACTTTTCCAAAACTCACAATTCTTATCTTTGGCTTTTCTGCCACCACCCTCATCACTTCTTCATATTTATGCAGTGTCCCCATTAGAAATGGCCCGGCCACTTCGAAGAAATCGACTCCTTTATGTTTCATCGCATCGCGGAAATCCACTCATTCTCCGATCGGTTTCAAATAAGACTCATGCAGGGCCCGCCTTCTCCTGTTCCTGATCGATGATCTGTTGCAGATATTCGGAGGCAACACTCGCATACATCCCTTCAGGATTCAGAGCTTCAATTTTCAACAAGTCGGCCCGGGCTTCCGCCCATTTTCCCTGATGCATATTCTTCATCGCAGCTTCCAGGAGATTCATTAAAAAAGCTTCCCCTTTTCCCTCATCAGAAAACGTAGGCGGGCCCTCATTCCTGCCAGTATTTGTATCATTTTCTATTTCGTCCAAGTTGCTCGTTCACTCCTTGAGACAGAGGGTGGGCCCTCTTTTTATTTCACTTCAAGAATCGCGTTTCTCGATCCAAGACCATTGGAAACTGTCTCGCGGGCCTGCGGATCATCCACCCAATTCCCATCCACATAAAACCGGTATTGATAACGGCCCGGCTTCAAGGTCACATATCCATTCCAATTTCCCCGGTGGTCCTTTCTCAGAGCGTATTCCTTGACATTCCAGTTGTTGAAGTCTCCGGCAACATTCACCTGTCTGGCCTGGGGAAGAAAGGCGTGAAACTCCACAGCTTTCCCAACCAAACTTTGCCCCGGTTTTTCCTTTTTCGTTGTTGCCACATTAATATTTGCGTTTTTTGATTGAAATTTATCGCTTTGCATTTTCTCCTCCTGTAGAAGAAAGCCCACGGGAAAAGCAAGCCCCGTGGGCCTGCTTTTTATTTACGATCTGTGTTTTGAGGATCTTGCGGCTTTGGCGGCTGCGCGGGAACCTGGGGCTTGGGCGTCTGCGACTGGGCTGGCTGATTCTGAGCCGGCGCGGGCGACTTGGCTTGCGGTTTCTTTTTAGCCGTCGGGTCCTTGGGTGCATCTGGGACTGGCGTACTCATATTCTCACCTCTTTCTTAGGTTCTGGATTTTTTGTTGATTGAAGTTTCGGCCGGCAGATGACCATGTGATCGCGGTCGCTGTCACCGATGATTATTTTCTGTTCAATCTTTCTTACAATCTGATCGCACGTCCAGCATTGAGATTTGCTCGCACGATATTCTTTCACAAAAGCTTCGAATCTTTCAGGAGTAAGATACGCTTCCGTCATTTTGACTTCTCCTTTCCGGCGTTTCTATCTTCCAGTCGTCCCAACAATCGGAGCAGACCGTCAAGAATCGTAAAGGGATGCGGAGGGCAGCCAGGAATATACAAATCCACCGGGATCAAACCATCCACCCCATTTTTCACTTCGGGACTGCCCGCAAAAGGGCCGCCGCTAATGGCGCAAGCCCCGACCGCAATCACAATTTTGGGTTCAGGCACGGCCTCGTAAGTTTTCTTTAAAGCAGCTTCCATGTTCTTCGTGACAGGCCCCGTGATCATGAGCCCATCCGCGTGCCGCGGGGACGCCACAAACTGGATGCCAAACCGCGATAAATCAAAAACGACGTTTCCGAGCGCCTGGATTTCGGAGTCACAGCCGTTGCAGCTTCCGGCACACACCTCTCTTAATTTAAGAGATCGCCCGAATAATTTTTTCATCCTTTGTTGGAGAAAAGCGGCAAGCTTGATCTCACTTCCTTTCAGAACAAGGTCTTCACGCTTGGACACCGCCATTCGGTAATCGGTTGAATATTCCAATGAACCGGGAGGCAGAGTTTGTTTGACGTCCTCATTAAATAACAGTCTTCCCATATCGACCGTGAGCCCATTTTCGCAAGACAGCGCATGAGTGGCATCCTTTGAGCCCTGAACCCGGTCTCCTCCGGCTTGGCCCGCCTGTGGGTTTTTAATCACCGGCTTTCCGCGAAACCGTGTCGGAAAAACAGGCTCTTCCTCAGGATACCGGCATGTTTTATAGCCTTG
>PCVY01000030.1 GCA_002787155.1 Candidatus Abzuiibacterium crystallinum
CAATCGTTAACCGAGCATATTTTCTCTCCATAACCACTCCGTTTCCTGTTTAATCATATCAGAGTGGTGCATTTGCTTATTGAACTCGTGAACTCATTCTGCAATTACACTGCCTTTTATCAAGTTTATTTAACCGCTTAGTACTTTAAAAAGTCAAATGAGTGCCTAGTAGACCTAGATAATATAGGTGACATTAGGTAATATTTTAACAGTAGGACTTGAGATCAATTATCACGAAAAATCTGCTTAACTAGCAGACCTTTATTTTGAAGTTATAAAGTGGGCAAACCCGAAGTAATTCGGGGACGCAAAGCTACGGATCTTGAAAAGCAGGTGTCAGGTTGCAGGGAACAGGGATCAGAAAATATTTTTTGATCCTAACCCCTGACCCCTGATTCCTGCAGTAAAGATGGCCGAGTTGCCGAATGAGAAATCATTTAGCAATTCGGCATTTTTTTTGGCTTTAAACTAAAAGGATTTAAAAAACATTTAATCTAATCATGACAACAATTTGGCAAATCAAACAATCTGTTAAGACAAACAAATTGCAAAGCGCATTCACCATGCTTTGTTTGGGCATTAGTTTGGTGTTTGCCGGTTCAACGGCCTATTCGGCAGAAACCGTTGCTTTTGCTAAATCAAAAAATGTCACGACAGATGAAGATGTGCCTCTTTTAATTTATTTCGAAACAAATCAAACGCCTTCTTTTATTCAATATCCCAATCACGGGATTTTAGTGCCGGGCACCCAACCGGATGAATATATTTATACGCCGTTCGAAGATTATTCAGGCGAAGATTTGTTTACCTATCGTTATCAAGAAGAAAATAATGAGGCAGACCAGAGGTCTGTGTTGATTTATGTGGTGCCTGTTAATGATCCGCCCATCGCACATGACATGATTACTTCTTCTGACGGACGCAGCATGCCGATTCAATTGGGTGCTCATGATCCAGAGAACGACTATTTAGAGTATGTGATGATTCATTCCCCGCTTCACGGATCGCTTGAGGGAAAACCGCCTGCCGTTGTTTATCACCCGAAAGCCGGTTTTAACGGCTACGATAGTTTTACTTTTAAGGTGAATGACGGTGAATATGAAACTCCCCTTGCTTTGGTGAGTATTGTGCCGGGCAGCGATTCTTCCTCACGTTCAAATGCGCCGGCACACTTAGAAGACCAAGCGCTGCCCAATGCATTAGATGTCACCGTGACAGGTCCCACGCGTATCAGAGCCGGGGAGCCGTGGCAATTAAGTGCGTCTGTTGTTTCGAATATCGATGCGGCGGTCATTAAATTTGAGGTTTTGGATACGGATATTCCCGATTTGAGTTTTAATATTTTAGGTCAGCAAAACCAAGAAGCGGATGTTAAATGGGAAAAACCTGTCGCGCGCGAAGCAGCCTATCATTTAACATTGATCGCCTCAGACAATAATGATCCTCCAAATCAAATTACCAAAGAAGTCGAACTCTTTGTCATGGAAAATCAGGGCTTAGAGGGCCTTCATGGTGATGCGGTTAATCAATCGCAAGATACCGACCAAGCCAAATCGGGACAATTTCAAAGTTTTGATAGATCGCAAACAGGCGGATCTCAAGCCTCCGGCAACACCAACGGACAGTATTTCTTAGCGCCGGGCGGCGGGTATTACACAGTTCCTTCGGGAGGTAATAACTCGAACACGCAAGACAATGGGTTATCCAACGGCGGCGGAGACAACGGCAACAACAATCGGCCCGGTCCAAACCAAGCACCTCAAGTCGATGCCGGGGATGATCAAGCACTGCCTTGGCCGGCACGTCACACTTTTTTAAATGCTGTCGTGCAGGATGACGGCAACCCTGATCCGCCGGCTAGTCTCACGATTCGATGGTCAAAAGTATCCGGTCCCGGAAACGTTAGTTTTGAAAACCCCAATTTGATTGACACCAACGTGACTTTTTCATCCGAAGGAACATATGGTCTCAAATTAACTGCCGATGATAGTGAATTACAAGATTCCGATGAAGTAACTATCACGCTTTTACCTCAAAATATTTATATCATTCAAGCCAGCGCCAGCGAGCACGGTCATATTGACCCGGCAGGCGATGTCGAGGTCAGGGAAGGCGAAGATCAAAGTTTCGCGATCACACCGGATGAAGGTTTTCAAGTTACGGAAGTTTTGGTTGACGGAGAATCTCAGGGCGCTGTCTCCAGTTGGGTGTTTCATGAAGTGAGTCGGGGTCACACCATTCACGCTATTTTTTCTCAAATACAATTGGACAATGAACCGCCAGTTGCCAACGCCGGTGTCGATCAAGAACATACGCTTGATATCGGGCAATCGGAAATCAATGTCACCTTGGACGGAAGCAGTTCTTCCGATCCTGATGGGACAGTCGAAGCTTATATTTGGCATGGCACGCCTGATCCTGATGATGTTGCACAACCCGCTGTAACACTCGGCGAAGGTGTTTATCAATTTGATTTAACCGTTGTTGATGATCAAGGGGCGCATTCGGAACCAGACATCGTGCAAGTCACCATTCATCCGGAGCCTAACGTAGCGCCTATCATCGAAGAAATTGCAGGCGTCGATGTTAGTGACGGGTTGCCTAATCCGGTTGTTATTGATAACGTAACAGAAGGAGAACCCCTTTCATTTTTGGTGCGCGCGGATGATCTCAATCGTCAAAATGTTGTCGAACAAGAACTTAACCCATTACCAAACGGCGCGCTTTTTCAAGGAACACCCGCCAATCCTGCCGTTTACACTTTTTCATGGACACCGGAGTTTAATCAATCCGGCACTTATTTGTTAGATCTGACCGCGAGCGATTCCGCGCTTTCCGACCAACATCAAATTGAGTTACACATTCAAGACAGAGAGCCGCCTATTGTGACGGTCAATCCGCCTTCGCCCAATCAAGGTCATTTTAATTTGGAATGGAACCAAATACCGAGTGCAAGTCTTTATCAAGTTCAGTTGTCGCCAGATCCTAGTTTTCAAACCAATGTGGACGAAAGATGGCCGACAGGTCTTTTCGAGCCCTTTGTCATTGAACAAGAAGGTACTTACTATGCACGTGTTCAAGCTTGGACACGTCCGTCGCAAGAAGGCGGAAGCGGAACCGGATTTTCCGGTGCGGTTGAAATCGTTGTGGAGATACAGGCTAATCGTTACGACTTAATCGTGAATCATGGTACCGGCAGCGGCACTTACGATGAAGGGACGGTAGTTCCTATCGGTGCCAATATCCCGAATGGCTATCATTTCACCGAATGGACCGGGGATCTTGAAAATGTCGCCGATCCATTTTCTTCTGACACAGAAGTGACCATGCTTGACCATTATGCGGTGACTGCGAACTTCTCTGTCAACACCTACACACTTGATATCCAAGCCCAAAACGGTTCTGTCCAAAAAGTGCCTGACCAAGCCACTTATGAACACGGCACACCGGT
>PCVY01000058.1:0-5830 GCA_002787155.1 Candidatus Abzuiibacterium crystallinum
GGACCGTTTTGCGGGCAAACGCCTTCGCGGCGGATGGTCTCGCAATCTTCATCTTCATGCCGATCCATTGAATATTCGCGGTGGTGGTAAGTAAAATCTGCTATCTTCCACATGGTTTGATTTTCATCGCACCATTCAAGCACGTCTTTCGTGTAAGCATTGCAAACCCCTTCGCCATTGGGATCTTCCGGATTCTTGTCGCAGCATTCATGCCATAAAAAAGTTTCGCCCTCAAAAATCTGATGGTCAGGCGTTTCAACGTAACAAGTTGCCTCAGGATTGGAAGGGTTCGTATCAATAGACCGCGCACCGGTGCATGAACACCCGTTTTGATACCAATTTTGAGTATTTTCATCCTGCTCAACATTGGGCAGGCAGCAAGCTATCGGCGGCAAACAAGGCAGCCAAAATTCGGCCGTATCACCGGCCGGCGCGGCGCCCATAATATCCTGCCAGGGCTCTACACTTGAATTCAGCATTGGGAAAACCCATTTAAGCGCGGCGGCGCTGTTACCATCCAAAGGAATTCCGTTCGACGCTTTAACGCCATTGACTTTCACTTTGATCATCCATGGCCAATCGTTTTGGTCATGCCCATAACGCAGCCGGAAAATTTCCGGATCAGTTTGCAGCCAGTTAAGTCGTTCCATCATCGGATATCCTTGAAATTCAATATTAATACTGCGATCTTGAATATCTGAAGTCATCCAAGCTTCGCCAGCTAAACGCGGCTGGCAGGCAGAATCATCCCAATCAACCGAACCAACACCCGGTTTGACCGGACTGGAAAAATTAATGGTAAAATAATTCCCGCGACCGTAAGAAAGATGGGTCACCGTTGGCGCAAATTCTACTAGGGTATCTTCTACGCCTCCTACATTTGCTTTACAATATTGTTTCACACCGCAAACGCCCCACTGACACACATATTTGTCTTGGCAAACTTCGTTCTTAGTAACCCGATCACTGGTACCTCGGAATTCAACACTGGCTTGGACGGTTCTGAACCAACCGTACATCATATCCGGCGGCGGGGCTTGACATTCGGGGCTCTTGGCTTTTTGATTCATACGTTCCGTGCAAATTAAACGTTCTTTGGTTTTGCCAAGCAAGTCATCCCCTAGAATTTGAGTGTCGTAGCTGGAAATCCGGCTATAATTGAGTTCATTCGTACTTTCCGAAAAAAAATCCATCACATTACCTTGGTTGGCGCAGGCACCGCCGTAACACTGAGAAGTAAAAACAGCGCCTTTCTCACCCAACTTGTCATAAAGTTTAGGAGCTAAGAGAATGAGGCAACGATTGGTTTCCGTTCCGCCAGGACATGTTTCATCTCCCGTCGCTAGACCGAAAATAATTCCATCTCGATCACTGTATTGAGCCGGGAGAACATCGTTACATATAAGCGGCGAAGTATCTAACCCCAATTCTTGAGCCATCTCTTTCACCGCTTCGCAGCACTCACGTCCATACGGAATATCCAAGCAAGCAAGCGTTTCACTGCCGTCCGCTTTGCCATGCGCGTCCCACCCAATCGTCTGTGCGCTTTTTAATTTTTTTGCGATCTCTACTAAATCGCCGCGTTTCGGATATTTGAACGACGTGAGATGGTAACCGTAACCCCCAGCGAGACGCTGCAAAAAAGGCTCGATGGTATATTTCGAAAAAGCACCGTTGTGATCAGAACCTTTAATATACAGAATCTCGGCATTGAGAGGTGTGACGGTTCCCCAAGGATAATGCGGCGTATCTTGAGGTGTCAGAGATTGAATAATGGGTTGCAATCCATAAATCGAAAGGAAAGCATCTTTTTTTTGCCAAGGAAAAGCATCCGCACCCGCCTGAATCACCTCCTGAATAGCCAGTGACAAAATGTCTCGCGAAAACGTCGATGGAAAACGATCTTCCCGAGGACCTAAATAAACAAAACTATCCTGAATGGCATTTTGAAGAAAATTCTGTACCGCTTGAGCTTCTTCTTCTGGTTCGTAGATACTAACCAGACCCAGCGACAATTGAACAGGCACTGTTTGCAGACCGCGGGTATTTTCAATCACATCAATGAACACATGGCCGTTTTCAAGATTAATCTCATAGTCATCCAATAATAAACGCTGTTTGAGGGAAAACAAATAATCATTTAAGACAACATCCACATTCGAATTGAGAACGTAATCCCAGCCAAAAATCTTGTCGGGGTCAGGATCGCTCTTGTACTGTTGACTCAAATATTGCGCAAATAAGCACTGTGCATTTCCGCCAACCACAAAAGCCAGGTCTTTGGTATTTTGATCAACCGGCTTGACTTCGCACGACAACAACCCGGTACGCGGAGCCAATGTTAAAAACTCGGGGGGATCCTGATTGTGATGAATATCACGAATCTCTGCAAAAAGGTTTGTCTCATCTGCCGTTACCACAATCTCAAGCGTCGGATAATAAAGATGCTTGGCGGTTACCACACTGCCTAAACTGGGGTGGTAATCCTTAAGCGCTGTTTTAAAAGTATCGAAATCCCGTTTCCAGATTTCCGCAGGCTTGGTTAGAGGTACCTCATCTAAAAATCCCTTGCCAATCAAACCGTTATAAAGATCAAAAAGAAATTGCTGAAGAAGCTGACTGGCATCAGATTCTCTCAGATGAGCCGCTTTGGTTGTTGGAGGCGGTGCGGCCAGAGAGACGGTTTGAAAAACCATCACACCGAGAAGTAAAGGAAATGCTATCGTTTGAAATCGTTTAACCATTACTGGCAATCTGATGTAAACGGATTGGTTAGAAATTGGTATTATGATTAAAGGGTATTAGCCAAATATACCCGGACATTCTTCTACAATAGGTTCGCAGTTTTTGTTCTCATTCAAGTCCATAGACCATTCACGGTAATGGTAGGTTTTCCATTTTTTTGTATTCTCATTAGGCCGGCCATTTGTTTGCGGACATGGCTTTTCTTTAATCGTATAAGCTTCGCAAACATCGCCGTTGCAACATTCATGTACCAGATGCGGTTCACCCGGAAAAACTTCTCCCGAATTCAAGCATTCCGGATGATCATTGTCTTCATGAGGTGCGCGCACATAACAGCGGGCATAAGGATCCGAGTCGGGATCCGTGCCCATGGAACTGGCAGAGCCGCAAGTACAGCCATTTTGTACATAGATACAATCTTCGCCGCCATTGGTCGGTTCCGGTTCGAGATTGGGATAACAGCACGCGATTGGCGGCACGCAAGGCAGCCAAAATTCGGCATCATCCCCCGCCGGCTGTCTGCCCATCACATCACGCCAAGGCGCTGCGCCTTTACCCGGTAAAGTCCAAACCCACTTGCGGTATGCGTCATCATTGCCATCCAATGCGATCCCGTTGGGTGCTTCTGCACCGCTTACTTTAATTTTAATTAGCCATGGCCAGTTGGATTGATCTTGACCATAACGCGCTTGAAGTTCATCCGGATCCTTTTCCCAGAATGCTTCGCTTGCAAGCGGATAACCGCTTAAAGAAACACTGGCACTACCTGAACGTAATGCTGTATCGTAGTCACCGTCATTCGACAATCGAGTCGGGCAGGCGCTATCATCCACTTCAATATTACCAACGCCATCTTTAATTTCGCTGGTTGTATACGCAGTAAATATGCCGTCTTGGGGAGTATAGATGACTTGATTGAAAGTAGGGGCAAATTCAACAGATGTGAGCTCTTCGCCCGCCACATGGGCTGCACAATATTGCTTAATGCCCGATAGATCAGGCCATTGGAATGTATAAGCGGGTTCACAATAAACGAACGAGGCATTCCGGTCAACCTTACCGCTTACTTTCCGAAGATAAACACTGTGCTGAATCGTCCGCCACAAACCATATACCATATCCTCAGGCGGTTTACGGCAAGACGGCGTTGTTTCATCACCGGTGAGTTCGTCAAAAAGGCAATCCAGGTGTTTACGATGATGATTGATGACATCCTCACTTAAGATGTTTACATCGTATCTTGAAATAGAAGTCCAATTAATTTCCCCCGGCCCTTCCGAGTAATAATCCATCACATTGGTGACATGCCCAAAACTACCGGAACAGGCACCGCCGTAACATTGCGAAGTGATCACCGCGGCTTTGGTGCCCAAATTATCATAGATCGCCGTTCCCAAATCGATATGACAACGGTCGGTTTCGCCGCCGCCCGGACAGGTTTTATCACCGGTGCTCAGACCAATGACACTATGCGTCGGATCATAATAACCAATAATATAGTCTGGCCAATTATCACAATCCATGGCAGAAACATCGATGCCCAGTTCGGCTGCCGCTTCTTTTGTCTTGTAACAACACTCCACACCGAAAGGAACATCCGGATAACACTGGAGAGTAAGCCCCCCGCCGCTTTTGCCATGAACATCAAAAATAATGGTTTGGGCTTTCTTTAATGCTTGTAGCGCAGCTGGAAAATCATCAAACGGATAAACGTGTGATTCAACCGTATAGCCATATTGCGGGAAAGCATTGGTCAGCGGAAAAAATCCGGAACCGTGCGCAAAAGCACCATTCCAATCAACGCCTTGCACATACGCCACTTTGTCATTGGCAGGCGTCACAATTCCTGCGGGATACTCAATGTCACCGCCATCCCGCTGGCTGGTGCTGACCAAACGATCTCCCAAGCCATACATCGCGAGAAACGCTCGCCGTTTTTTTGAAGGCGATGCCTCTATGCCCAAATCAACAACCGCTTGAAGAGCAACCAGCAAATTGGCTCTCAGAAAAATAAATTTGTCGTGTTGAAGTTCGGGATTAATATAAACAAATGAATCTTTAATCACATCATTGTAAAGGGCGGCCAAAACATTCGCCTCTTCATTGGCCGTAAAAGTATTGACCAAATCACCTGTGATGATAACCGCATTAAATGGAAGGCCCCCTGCACCTTGAAAAACTTTGATTCCCACGCTGGCTTCATCCATATCGACGTGGTAACTTTCAACCAAACCCGAATTGACCAAACCGTTCAAATAATTCTTTAAATAGGCTTCTACACCTGAGGTGTTAATGAAGTCGTAATTAAATAAAATGTCGGGATCATTTAAACCGCGATACAGATCTCTTAAGTATTGCGCATACAATCTTTGAACATTGTGACCGATTTTTTGAGCCAAGTCCGGTTCATTCGGACCAACCGGATCTAATTCAAAATCTAAAATACCGCGGCGCTCACCCAGTAAAAGATGTGCCGGCGGTGCTGTGAGATTAAGAAACAGCTGGTCATTCGCTTCAACCGTGACGGTTGCCGTTTGATCGGGAAGATAAAGATGCTGGTGCGTCACATACCCGCCCCGCTCAGCGTCATACAAAGCAAGTGCGTTTTGGATCGATTCAAACTCTCGGCTCCAAATTTGGTGAGGATACTCCAAGAGCGGTTCGTTGAGGTATCCTTGCCGAATGAGTCCATTGTACAAATCGAAAATAAAATGAGTAAAAGTTTTCCCAAGTTTTCCGTTGGGAAATGTGCCGTCTTGATGAGTGCTCTGAGGTTCTTTGGCTAAGGCAGGCGTAACTGATTCAATAAAAACAAATGAGAAAACAAAACCAATCAATAGAAAACCGATAACAGCATTTTTTCTCATCCATGTTTTCATTGAAACACCACGTTAAGTTAAGAAATTCTTTAAATGATGAAGGTGGTTTTTATTTTGTTCTATTCGAAATTGCCGGTTTCAATAAAGCGTTTTTACCACTTATTATTGATAAACTACCGGTTATTATATATACGCCCAGAAAATATGCAACTTAATTTATTGACCGAAGATGCGATTAGATGGGTTCCGCTCTTTTCTTAACACAA
>PCVY01000058.1:5836-57945 GCA_002787155.1 Candidatus Abzuiibacterium crystallinum
TTTCTCAAGTTCACTATACCCCTGCCGATACACTCTTTACGAAACATTTCGAGCCAAAAAAGCAGGGAGAATCAATTGTGAAAGAATCATATGTTTGTTCGACATGCCATTGGTCAGGTGAAGAATCAAAGTTCTCTACTAAGATTCTAAGTATTATGTACCGCCCCAAACATGAGAACATTCAAGCATTTAAGCAAATCAAATGCCCGAAATGCCACAATCTTGTGACGATTGTGTTTGAAACCCTCGACGGAACGCTCGCAAAGTAACTTGGCTTTATCGCTTCCTGCCGTTATTGAACCCCAACCACGTCTTGAGTTCAATCTTTTTCTTATGGCAAGTCGTGTCAAGACCGAGCGGCGTAATTGAAACAAATCCTTCCCGCAACGCTTCCTCGTCGCTCGTGCCGTCGGGTGCTGTGAGATGGATATCCCCTTTCAGCGCGTAAGATTTAATTTGTTTGGCTTGATCTTCGGCTTGCAACTCATACCATTCCGCAAATCGTGAAGGCGCTTGGTTGGTTGATTTAATCCCCTTGATCTTAGTGCCGTCAAGGGCCGGGATATTGACGTTCAATAACACGTCTTTTGGCAACTGTCCGGATAAATACCCTTCAAATAAATTCAAAACCAGTCCGGCACCATATGAAAAATCATTTCCCAACGCCCTATCTTGCGAAACCGCCATAGCGGGAACACCATTGATCAATCCTTCCCGGGCAGCACCAATGGTACCTGAATAATAAACACTAATGCCCGTATTGAGTCCGGGATTAATGCCTGAGATTACCAAATCGAATTTGTTTTTTTGTCCTAATTCAAAAATACCGAATTTGACACAGTCAGCGGCGGTTCCGTCAACCGCATAGCCTTCAATGCTCTCGTTGATGGGATGCTTTTGCACATGGATTTGATGATAAAGAGAAATGGCGTGACTTGTGGCGGAACGCTCGCGGTTGGGTGCTACAACGACACATTTCGCCTTTGATTTTAAGACATCCAAAACAGCCATTAAACCAGGCGCATGGATCCCGTCATCGTTGGTGAGTAAAATATTCATGATCCGACTTTCGTGTCCGCACACTTAACACAATTTTCTCTTTTTTGAGCAGCTGCTTTAGCTTTGGGTTTGAGAAAAGCGAAAGCTCAACAGCTCTCCCTTGATTGAATGAACTGATTTTCCGCAAATATCCGTCACAATAACCCGGATGACACATGAGTTCACTGGCGCCGTCCGGCAAGTTTTTGAGAATGGTTGTGAGACTTCTCAGAGTCCAATGGCGGTCATATCCAATACTGCCAAAGAAATAATCGGTGGTTAATGTCTGAGGCCCTAAACCGCAGACGCGTCTCATCGGAATGGCATGCTGACGGCTAAGTTTTTGAACGATTGCAAAGATGCTTGGATCGGCATGAATATGGTGATGGGTGTCTAAGTGATCCGGCATTTTGCCAAACACTTCGAAAAAGCGATTCAGTTGTGCGCGATATTCCCCTGCAATTTCTCTCAGGTTGGGCCGTTGATGAAAACGCTTGAATGAACCTGTTTGATCTACCAGGCTTTTCACTCGTTTGGTATGCTGAACAGGCTGACCGTAAGTCATATTGAGATGGAGGCCTTGGCCGAGATGTTTCCGTTTTCTAAGGCCTAAAAATTGCTCGCGGGACAGCGGTAAATTAATAAAAATACTTGTGCTGGATACGATGCCGCAGTCAAAACAGCGGAAAATACCTTTTGAAACACCCGGGGTTAAATTGAAATCATCCGCATTAACGAAAAGTACTTTCATACCGCCATCATGACGGTCGCAATGGCAAAATCACGTTCATGCGCCATGGTCAATCGAAATTCGGCCTGTGCCGGCACGGCAAGCTGCTTCCGTGCGCGGGGCGAGAGAAAAAGGTAGGGTTTACCGTATTGACCCCGTTTGACCTCGATGGCACTAAAAGCATAGCGGCCGGGACCGCCGCCTTTGGCTTTAATCAATGCTTCTTTGGCTGCAAAGCGGGCGGCATAGTTTTCATATTTATTCCGCTTGGCTTCACAATAGATTTGCTCGTCCGTCGTAAACACACGATCCAAAAACCGTTGGCCTTGTCGTTCAATGGCCAACCTCATTCGGGAAACGCTGACGATATCGACACCCACCTCAAAGGGAATTGACATAAGCTATAACTGAAAAAAGAGGATAATAAACACCAGGAGACAGACTGACGTAATGACGTAAAAGCTGTAGAATTTCCAAAAATCCCGAAATCGCTCTAACTGAGAGCGGCCCAGTTCTTCCGGTGCGATAAACTTTTTACCGCTCTTGAGTGCCACCACTTCTTCTTTTTTGAAACGAATGTATGACCCGCCCACACGAAAAGCGGTTAGTTTGCCTCTTTTCATCAGTTTTTGAATGTCGGCAGGCGTTTTCCCAAGGTAATGCTGAACTTCTTCTTCTGTCAAAAAAGCCACAATGGTACCCTTCAATTAAAAAAAATAATTTGTAAATAGAATTTTGATATCGGGACTTCGAGTTGCAGTCAGTGACTTCCGCTGATGAACTTCGAACTAATTATGACTTAACTTTTTCGTCCTGAACCCATTTATCAATCACGGTACGGCTGAAACGCCATTCGCCTTTTTCCATCCGAGCCGGAATCTTTTTCTTCTCAGCCCATTCCTGTACTACCTTGGCTTCGAGTTCCAGGTACTGTGCAACTTCGCGCAAGGACAATGTTTCAGCGGTAGGACCGGTAATATTGGTCATGATCAACTGACCTTCGATAATAGACCCTTCCGCAACGCTGAGTTTGGGGGTTCTAATATTTCCTTGTATATAAGCCGGCGCAATCGCCGTTAAACTTTCAAAAGCAATAATATCACCTGTTACTTTGCCGGCAATAATTAAGCGGTCGCCTTGAATATCAGCTTTCACATTGGCATTTTCACCAATGGTCAGGTTGCCGCGCGTGTCCAATTTACCTTCAAAACTACCGTTAATTCTTAGATTAACAGGGTCCTTAAAGGAAATGGTTCCCTGCATACTCGCATCAACATCTAAAATCTTCTCGTCGGCGTTTCGTTTGGCCATAGAAAGCCTCCTTTAATCCAAATGGGTGGTAAAGCAGTTCTAAGTTATCACTGAAAAGAGAGGGTGTCAAGAAAAGCGTATCGCTATTCAAAATCAAGACTGGGATTGGGTGTTAAATCAAGCCCGGAACGCATACCCAAGCGATAACGCTCATAACCCAGTTTCGCAATCATCCCCGCATTGTCTAAAGTGAGAGCAAGCGGCGGTATGAGTAATTTGATACCATGCAACTGGCAAGCCTTGCTTAATTCGTTCCGTAGGCGCGAGTTAGCGCTCACGCCTCCTCCGACAACGATTTGCTTTAACTTATTTTCCTGGCAGGCAAGAATCGCCTTCTTAATCACCCAATCGGTAACAGCTTGCTGAAAACTGGCGCATAAATCATAAAGTTTCCGGCCCTGCCAACGTACGCCGGGCCTGTAGCGGCCGTTCTTACCATGCACATGATGTAAAACTGCTGTCTTGATACCGCTAAAACTAAATTGATAACGTCCGGCAACTTTCGGTTGCGTGAACGTATAAGCCCGCGGGTTACCTTTTTGTGCCAACCGGTCAATCGCAGGACCGCCCGGATATCCCAAACCTAAAATCTTGGCTGTTTTGTCATAAGCTTCTCCGATGGCATCATCCACCGTGCAGCCAATTTCCTTAAAATGCCACCGCTTGATCTTAAGCAAACTCGTGTGACCGCCTGATACGACAACACCCAAATAAGAACCCTTGGGCGTGGGATTGTCGATAAAATTAGCCGCCACATGCGCTTCGAGATGATTCACCCCTACCAGCGGCTTTTCCAAAGCAAATGCCAACGATTTGGCAAAAGAAACACCCACTAAGAGTGAGCCAACCAGGCCGGGTCCTTTGGTCACGGCGATTAAATCGATCTGCCGCGCCTTGAGGCGCGCTTTTTTTAAGGCTTCTCGATAAACCACATGAATGGCTTCTAAACAATGGCGGGAAGCGATCTCGGGCACAACACCGCCGAATGGTTTGTGTTTCTTGAGACTGGAAGAAATAATGTTAGCACGTAAGTGCCGTCCATTTTCAAGGAGTGCACAGGAAGTTTCATCACAGCTGGTCTCAATACCTAAGGTGATCATAACAATTTCTTAAGCGGAACAATCTCAAAACCTTCTTCTTCTAACTTCGGCAGCTCTTCTTTTAAAACGCTGAGCGTTGACCATTTGTAATGCCCAATGCCAATGGCTGTTCCTGTTTTTCCGGCAATGGATTTCACGTCATGAAGCCGTGAGCGAATGTAATCGGCATCGTCATTGTTATCCAAGAAAATGTCTCTTTGAAGATAGGAAACGCCTACTTTCTTCGCTTCGCCTTTTCCGACCGATAAAGAAGTGGTCATGCTGTCTAAAAAGAAAAGGTGACGGTCTTTCAGGACTGAGAAAACGGTATCCATCACACGTCTGTCTTGTGTCGCATAGGAACCCATGTGGTTACTCATGCCGACTGCCTGTGGAATTGATTTTAAATTCATCTTCACAGCACTTTCAATGGCGCGGTTGTCCATTTTCGTTTCGATCATCCCCTGGTAAGTACCATTCTGTTCATGCTGCGCTTCCATCGGTTGATGAATAATCACTTCAAACCCTTCTTTCTCAGCTACTTTGGCAAAGCGCTCTGAATACGTGAGGCCAGGAATAACGGCCAAAGTTACCTTGGCAGGCAAAGAAAAAAGCAAGTCTTCTAAATGATGATCGTACCCGATATCATCGATCACAATGGCAATTTGGGGCCGGGCGGGTGTTTTAACTTTAGAAGGTTTCGGCCGGGGTTTTTTTTGACGTTCGGCAGGCCGCTCTCTTTCAACCGGCGCCGGATAAGATTCGGCTGTTTGCTGTGCGCGTTTACCAAATAAAAAACCAACGAAAATACCGACAACAAAAACAATGATAATCAGATAGAGCGTTTGCCGGTCAAATGTCTCCCCGCCCTTTTTCTTTTGAGATTTGGCCATGCTTAGGATAATTTCTTTTGTAAAATTTCGTTCACAATTTTAGGATTGGCTTTGCCTTTCGTTTCTTTCATGATTTGGCCAACCAAAAATCCGATCGCTTGTGTTTTACCGCTTTTATACTGTTCAACCGGATTGGGATTAGCCGCAATCACCCGCTCGGCGATGTCTTCTAAGAGTTTGGTGTCTGTGACCTGAACCAAATTCTTTTCTTTCACAATTTGATCGGCCGTCTTCTTTTCATCGATCATGAGCGGCAGCACATCTTTACCAATCTTTCCGCTGATCGTATTATTTTCAATCAAGGCCAACATGCCAGCTAAATGCTTAGGGGTGATCGGATTCTGATCAAATGACAAACAGCGCTCATTTAAGGCGCCTAATAGATCCGTTTGAATCCAGTTGCAGGCCAATTTGGCGTTAGCGCCCTCTTTAACACAATTCTCAAAATATTCACCCAACACCTTGTCATTGACTAAAACAGAAGCATCATAATCCGAAAGGCCGAAGTTTTTGACGAAACGTTCTTTGCGTGCCTGAGGCAGCTCAGGCAAAGCGCGCCGGACTGCTTCAATTTCCTTTTCCGTTACAGTAAAAGGCACGAGGTCAGGTTCCGGGAAATAACGGTAATCATGCGCATGCTCTTTGGAGCGCATGGAAATGGTTTTGCCTTGCATATCATTCCAAAGCCGTGTTTCCTGCGCAATTTTCTCGCCTTGCTCAAGCGCTTCGGTTTGACGTTCAATTTCATATTGCAAAGCTTTCTGGACAGCTTTGAAAGAATTGAGGTTTTTAATTTCTACCTTGGTGCCAAATTGTGATTCACCCTTTGGGCGCAGCGAAACATTAGCATCGCAGCGAAGACTCCCTTCTTCCATGTTGCAATCACTCACTTCTAAATAGAGTAAAACGGCTTTCAGCCGCGTCAGGTAATCATAAGCTTCCTCGGGCGAGCGGATATCGGGTTCAGAAACAATTTCAAGCAAGGGGATCCCTGCCCGATTGTAATCCACCCAACTGCCGTCTTTCACACCTTCATGCAGCAACTTGCCGGCATCTTCTTCCAAGTGAGCGCGGGTAATCCCGATTTGTTTGGTTATGCCGCCGCTTGATTCCGGTTGAATTGTTAAACCGCCGTGTGCGCAAACCGGCATGTCATATTGAGAAATTTGATAAGCTTTCGGCAGATCAGGGTAAAAATAATTTTTACGGTCAAATTTAATTCGCTTGGCAATCGTCGTATTAAGCGCCAACCCTACTTTCATGGCCAAACGCAGCGCCTGTTCGTTTAAAACAGGCAAAGTACCGGGCAAACCCATGCAAATGGGACAAGTGTTCGCATTTGGCTCCGATCCGAATTTCGTGGAGCAAGCACAAAAGATTTTACTTTTGGTCGCCAGCTGCACGTGCACTTCAAGGCCGATCACGGGTTCGTATGTGTTCATAGTTATGTCATTCTGAGGCCGCTTCGCTTGTCATCCTACTATGAATAATTGCGTCAATAATTATTCATAGTAGGATGACATATTCCCGGTCTTATATCCTTGGTTTTTTCTTATGAAAATCCGTGGCTTGTTCAAAGGCATAAGCCGTGCTTAAAAGCGTGGCTTCATCAAAAGGTTTACCAATCAACTGAATACCAATCGGTAAATCCCGATTGGTAAACCCGCCCGGAATGGAGATGGCAGGATTTCCTGCCAAATTAGCCGGAATGGTATACAAATCCGACAAGTACATGGCAAGCGGATCACCCGTTTTCTCACCCAGTTTAAAAGGCGGTGTCGGGGCAGTCGGCGTTAAAATGACATCGACTTGTTTAAAAGCTTCTTCAAAATCTCTCCTGAAGAAAGTGCGTGCTTTCAGCCCTCTGAGATAATAAGCATCATAATAACCTGCGGAAAGCACGAAAGTGCCAAGCAAAATACGCCTTTTGGCTTCTGCGCCAAAACCTTGATCGCGTGTATCAATGTACATCTCCGTTAAGTTAGAGGAAGGCACTCGAAGCCCATAACGCACGCCGTCATAACGTCCTAAGTTAGAGCTCGCCTCAGCCGTGGCTACAATGTAGTACACATGAACAGCGAAACGAGAATGCGGCAAACTGATATCAACAATCTTTGCACCCAAGTCTTGGTACGTTTTAGCCGCCTGCCGGATTGCTTTCTCAACATCCGGATCTAAACCAGCCGCAAAATGTTCTTTGGCCAGCCCGATTTTAAGACCATTAACCTGTTTGGAAAGTTTTTCAGTGTAATGCGGAACGGGTTCTTGTGCGGAAGTGGAATCAAGCGGATCATGGCCTGCCATCACTTGAAGTAAAAGCGCTGCATCTTCGACTGTTTTGGTAATGGGGCCGATTTGATCTAAACTTGATCCAAAAGCAACTAGCCCGTAACGTGACACTCGCCCATAAGTCGGTTTCAAACCCACCACGCTACAAAAACTGGCCGGCTGTCTGATAGATCCGCCTGTATCAGATCCCAATGCCGCAATGGCTTCTCCGGAACTCACCGCCGCAGCAGAACCGCCGCTCGATCCCCCAGGCACTCGCGTCAAATCCCACGGATTTTTGACGGGGCCGAAGGCAGATGACTCGTTAGAGGAACCAAAAGCGAATTCATCCATGTTGCATTTACCGACAATCACCGCTCCCGCTTCTTTCAGTTTACGAATGACCGTAGCATCGTAAGGCGGAATGAAACCTTTCAGCACTTTGGAGCCGCAAGTTGTCTCCCAGCCATGCGTGCACAAATTATCTTTGACAGAAATCGGAACGCCGGCCAAAGGCCCTTGCTTGATCTCAAAAGTTTTCGGCAATTGAAATTGAATGTAAGCATTGATGGACTTGTCCAGCTGGTCCACCCGTTTTTTCAGCGCTTCGGCAACTGTCCGGGCCTTTTCGCTGCTTCCTTGGATAAAACGGGCAGCTGCTTGAATGGTGAGCGGTTCGGGATTAGTCATTTTAGGCTTGGTCAATCACTTTGGGTACTTTAAAAAAATTACCTTCCCGATGGGGAGAATGTTTGAGAACTTCTTCGCGAACTAAGGCGGGTTTGACTTCATCAGCTCTAAAGACATTTTCGAGCTTAGCCACATGCGTGGTAGGTTCAATGCCTTCCAGATTAAGCTGGCCTAAAGCCTCCACGTAGCCGAGTATTTTACTCAGATCGTTTGTGAGCTTTGCCTTCTCTTCCTTTTTAAGGCGAATTCTGGCTAAATCAGCCAATGAATCAATGTTAAACTTCTCGCTCATGCGTAACCTATATTTGCTCTAAGTCCTTAGAAAATAAGGGGATAGTAGCATAGTTCAACCCGCTTGTCAAAGCGCCTGAATGGGGATAACTTCCTTTTTTCGGTAAAACACTGCAAAAAGGGCATTGTCCCCATTATAATAATCACTGTGCAGCATCAACTTGAACTTCTTAAGAAATATGACATCCGGGTACGGGGCGTAAGGGGTCAGCATTTCCTGATTGACCCTAATATTCAGCGCAAGCTGATAGAATCTCTCTCCATTCAACCGAAAGATACCCTTATTGAGATTGGACCCGGTTTAGGAGCTTTGACCGAAGGTTTGGCTGCCGAAGGCACGTCAGTGATTGCGATTGATTCCGATAGACGTTTTGTTGAAATCCTGTCCAAAGAGTTGCAGCCCCAGCACCCTCATTTACAATTAAAGCACGCAGACATTTTGAAACTTGCCTTGGACGAATTGGCTCCGGCTAACGTGAAGCTAAAAGTCATCGGCAATTTACCTTATTACATTACAAGCCCCGTTATTTTTCATTTAATTCAGTACCGCCATGTAATTTCAGAAGCCGTTTTAATGGTTCAAAAAGAAATTGCCGAACGTCTGGTAGCGCCGCCCGGCAGTAAACATTATGGCCGCTTGTCTGTTTCGACGGCTTACTTTGCAAATTTAACGCGTCTTTTCAACGTCTCACGCTTCTGTTTTACGCCAAAACCCCGCGTGGAATCTTCCGTCATCAAACTTGAATTCAAAACAACCAAGCCCGATTTAGATGAATCATTGCTCCTTGCCATTATCAAGGGGGCTTTTGCGCATCGCCGTAAAAATGTTCTCAATTCGCTCTCGGGAGAATTAAAGGGCCGTTTTTCTAAAGAACACTTGGAGAAAGTGTTTGATGCTATCAATTTAGACACGAAGAAGCGGGCTGAAATGCTCGCCCTCACCGATTATGAGCGGCTGTGCCAATCGCTCAGTCTTCAATAATATTCTTTTTTTGAGAAAATGCTAATTGCCGGCGAGTTTGACGGCAAGCTTCAGTGCCGATTGAAATGAGGCGGCATTCGCCTTATTTTGATAAGCAATATCAAACGCAGTGCCGTGGTCAGGCGAAGTGCGCACAAAAGGCAATCCCAGTGTTACATTCACACCGGTGTCAAAAGCCAGCATTTTGAACGGGGCAAGACCTTGATCGTGATACATCGCCACCACAGCATGAAAAAGGCCCTTTTTAGCGTCATAAAACACCTGATCTCCCGGTAAAGGCCCTTCCGCATTGATCCCTTTGTGTTTAGCGCGCTGAATGGCAGGTGTAATCAAACGGTCTTCTTCATTGCCGAATTCCCTGCCGTGCGGATTGAGCGCGGCAACGGCAAGGCGGGGGTGTTTGATTCGAAGTTTTTGCTTTAAGAATTCGTGTGTCAGTTCAATTTTTGTTTGAATTTCCTGTCGCGTAATTCGATTTGATACTTCCTTCAAAGACATGTGAATGGTCACCAAAGTAACGCAAAAAAAAGGACTGTAGAAAAACATCGCAAATCGTTTGGTTTTGGACTGATTTGCCAGAAACTCCGTATGGCCGGCAAATCCCGGCCGCACTTTTTGAACGGCCAGCTTATGAAGTGGCGCCGTGACAAGCGCTCTGGCAAAACCTTTTTGCGCTAAATCGGCGGCAACCGTCAGCGCCGTTAAAGCCAGCGCTCCATTGGCGGCAGATATTTTGCCAATTTGAAAAGATCTGAAAATAATTTGCGGGAACTTTTTTTTGGCAAGTTTTGTAATATCAAGTAAATAAGTTTTGCCTTGTTTGAATACCGATGGATCAAATCGGGTGATCATTGTGAAAGGAACCGATTGGCGGGAACGTTTTGCCGCCAAGTCAAAGGCTTGTTTTGACCCAATCACCAAACAGGGGTTTTGAGGCTTCTTTCTGAGAGATTTTAGGATAATCTCGGGCCCAATACCGCCCGGGTCTCCCATGGTAATGGCAATAACGGGACGTGATTTCATAAGTCAGTCGGTTTGTACGCGCTGATGATTTGTGCTTCGGCTCATTGATTGTGCCCGCTCCGCTCAGCCCTTCGATGATACTCATGACTGAGTCCTGAGCCAAGCCGAATGGACTCAGCGCTATAGTGAACGACATTGAAATTGGTAACCGCCAATTTCAACGGAGTCGAACCATTAGCGGAGAGAAATAAAGGCGGATTTTTTCAATTCTTCCATCCACTCTTCAAAACGGACATTTGCCTTTTTCTCGTATAAAATGTCGTGTATTTTATCGCGCGCTTCATCCAAAGCGAGTGTTTTGGGCGGCCGACGGTCATCCACTTTGAAAATATGATAACCGCGCTCCGTTTGCAATATATCGGTGACGGTCCCATTGGGAAGCGAGAAAATAACGTCATCAATCGTCCCGATCATGTCTCCCTTCGCCACATAACCGATTAAGCCGCCCTTTTCAGCGTGAGAATCCTGCGACATTTGTTTTGCGACCATCTCAAAATCTTCTCCCGCTTGAAGCCGCTTGAGAGCCTGATAGGCTTTGCCTTTCGCCGCTTCGTCCATAATGCCTTTACGGGCCGCTTCATCACTCTTAGAAAGCGTAACCACCCACACCTTAACTTTTTCTTTTTCATTAAATAAATCCGGGTGTTCTTCGTAAAACGATGTAATTTCAACCGGGGACACGACCACACGCCTTTGCACTTGAATATAATGCAATTTTTGCATCATGAGTTGTTCGCGCAAGCGTTTCCGAATAAGTTTAATATCTGCACCTTGTTCTTCCAACATGCGATTAAAATTGGCTTCGCTGCCGAATTGTCTTTGGAACTCTTTCAATTTGCCATCCACTTCCGCTTCCGAGACCTCAACTCCTAAACGCTTCGCTTCTTGCAGCACCAGCTTGTCTTCGATGATTTGGCTTAATAATTGTTGGCGGGTTTTTTCAATCTGAACGGCCAATTCCTGCCCTTGATAAGCTTGGCTTAATTGAGTTTCGATCGGCCGCATCATTGTTTCTACTTCGCTTTGCGTGATCGGTTCTTGATTCACGACTGCCACGACTCGATCGAGCAATTGTTCTCCGGCATGAGTCAAACGCAACGGAAAAGCAATGCACAAGAGGCACAAACCGCCTGCTAAAACAATTATCCAATCAAGGCTAGACTGAGAAACAAATTTGGTCAATTTCATAAGCCTTTAGTATAGCACTTTCAAACAACGATTCAATGGGTCTCATGTCCGGGATATATCTAAGCTCTGACAGTTATCATGACAAATTTGCAAACTCTATCAAGCGGCAGCCGCTCCCATGCCTGCTTTTTGCTCACGCACCACCTTCCTCAACATGCGGCAATAAAGATCAAACCCGACTTCATAAATAAATCCGCTTTGCTCAGCTCCCAAAATGTTGCCGGCTCCCCTGATTTCTAAGTCTTCCATGGCAATTTTGAAGCCGGATCCTAATTCGCTGAAGCGTTCGATAGCAGCGAACCGCTTTTTTGCATCCTGTGTCATCACCCAATTCTTTGGGACAAAAAAATAGGCATAGGCTTGGCGTTCGGTTTGAAACCGCCCGACACGGCCTCTCAATTGGTACAAGTCGGACAACCCAAAGGCATCTGCCCGATTGACTAGAATCGTATTGACATTCGGGATATCAAGCCCTGATTCAATGATGTTGGTTGAAATCAGGCAATCTATTTTACTGTCAATAAATTTAGTCATCACTTTTTCAAGCTGCAGAGGATCCATTTGGCCGTGCGCCACGCCAAAAGTGACGTCGGGAAGGAGTTTTTTTAAATGATGGTAAACTCGCTCGATTGATTGAACGCGGTTGTGCACAAAATAAACTTGTCCCTTGCGTTTCAATTCAGTTTCAATGGCTTGTTTGACACGGTGATCGTCATACTCCAATATTTCCGTTGAGACCGGCAATCTCTGTTTAGGCGGCGTGTTAATAATAGACATATCGCGAACGCCCATCAGCGAAATGTAAAGCGTGCGCGGAATCGGCGTTGCCGTAAGCGTTAAGACATCTACCATTTCCCGGAAATATTTGATTTTTTCTTTATGCTTCACTCCAAAACGCTGCTCTTCATCCACTACCACCAATCCCAAATCTTTAAAAGCCACGTCTTTTGACAACAGCCGGTGCGTCCCCACCACGATGTCTATCGCGCCTGTTCTGGCTTGTGCGACTACTGTTTTTTGTGCTTTGGCCGAACGAAAGCGCGATAATAGTTCGACACGAACCGCAAATGCTTTCATCCGTCGCTTAAGTACCACATAATGCTGCTCGGCTAAAATCGTTGTGGGTGCCAGAAAAGCCACCTGTTTTCCGTTAATGACAGCTTTAAAAGCAGCTCGGATGGCTACTTCGGTTTTGCCAAAGCCGACATCACCGCAGATTAAGCGATCCATTGGTTTGGCGCCTTCCATGTCCTTAGCAACATCCTGAAATGCTTTCAATTGATCGGGCGTTTCTTCAAACGGAAAAGTTTCGGCAAATTCTTTTTCCCACTCGGCATTTGGTTTGAAAATAATCCCGACTTTTGAATGACGTTTGGCCTGAAGTTTTAGCATGTCGCGGGCAATACCTTCCAAAGCCAAACGGGTTTTTTCTTTGATTCTCTTCCATTCTTTACCGTTCAATTTGGAGAGTTTGGGAGACCGTCCGCCGACACCGATATAGCGTTCAAGCGAAACGGCGGCATCCGCCGGGATGTAAAGAATTTCCTTGTCGGCATATTCGATGGCCAAGTGGCGCTTTGGTGTCCCGGTTACTTCAATCATTTTGGAACCAAGAAATTTGCCTACCCCGTAATCAAAATGAACCACATAGTCCCCGCGGCGAATATCGTGCAATTCCGTTAACGGCTCAAAAGTTTCAAATTGATCCCGCAGGCGATGCGAGCGTTTGAGAAAAGGCCCTGTTACCGGTAATAAGAAAAGTTCTTCGAAAGCGGTCAAGCTTTTGCCGTCGGTTGGCGAAAAATCACGGATAGATTCAATGGTATTGAAGTGAAAATGAATACGGATTGGTGCGCGATAAGAAATGGGATAGATGTCCACAATGGCGCCCCGGTGCGCAAATTCCCCGGGCGCTTCGACAGATCTTTCCTCTTGGTACTTTAATGCCTGTAATTGAGCCAGAAAGGCGTCTTTTTCGATGGTTTGGCCCTGGACCACCTTATACAGCTTTTCCATAGGTGAATATTGTATCAGGGATTAAAAAGGAAGAAAGTAGGTAAAACAGGCGGAGGAGGGATTTAAGCGCGGCTCTTAAGCCATTCGCCAATACGCCGAATGCCTTCGCGGATATTCTTTTCTGAGGCGGCGAAACTCAGCCTGACGGCATGATCATCACCGAAAGCGATGCCCGGGACCAAGGCTACTTTGGCTTCATCCAACAATTTATCGGCGAATTCAACGGAGGTTAATTTGAACTCGGAAATATCCAAAAATAAATAAAAAGCTCCTGCCGGCTTGAAATATTTAACACCTTTGATTTGAGAAAACAACTCAACCATCAAATTACGCCGTTTTTCAAACTCAGCTTTCATCTTCTGAACGGCTGATTCTCCGTGTTGAATGGCTTCTAAAAATCCAACCTGCGCAAAAGAAGTTGGATTTGACGTCGAATGGCTCTGAAGTGAAGAGACTGCTTTGGCAATATCGGCGGGACATGCGGCATAACCCAACCGCCAGCCTGTCATCGAATATGCTTTACTCGCGCCGTTAACCGTGATGGCTAAATCTTTCATCTCGGGCATTAAAGCTCCGATGGAAACATGGTCGGCGCCGTCAAAAATCAACTTTTCATAGATTTCATCACTGAGAACACAAACATTCTTTTTGACCGCAATGGCTGCCAAAGCTTTTAGTTCATCCCGGTTGTAAACGGCACCAGTCGGATTTGAAGGTGAATTGAGAATGATAAGTTTGGTTTTGGGCGTGATGGCTGATTCAAGTTGTTCCGGTTTTATTTTATATCCGCTTTCAAGCGGCGTTTCGATTACGACCGAGCGACCGCCGGCCAAGGTAACCATTTCAGGGTAACTCAACCAGTAAGGACTACCGAAAATAACCTCATCGCCTTCGTTGACCAAAACCTGCAAAACATTATAGATCGAGTGTTTGGCGCCGCAGGAAACAATGATTTGTTCCGGTTGATAATTCAAACCGTTTTCTTGGGCAAGTTTCTGGGCAATCGCAGCTTTAAGTTCAGGGGTACCGGAAGCCGGTGTGTATTTGGTAAAGCCGCTTTTCAGTGACTCAATCGCTTTTTGCTTAATCGGTTCAGGGGTGTCAAAATCGGGTTCGCCTGCCGAAAAAGAGACCAAGTCTATCCCCTGCTGTTTCATTTGCTTGGCTTTCGCCGCAATGGCAAGCGTGAGTGACGGCTGGACTTTTTGGATACGGTTGGCAAGACGCATGGTCGTCGTTTGACTCATTGCAAAATTGATTATTCTTCTTTGCCAGTTAAGAATTTACGCAACCCGCTTAAGAACCCGCCTTTTTTAGCTGTCTCTTTACCGGATTCCGTTTCCTTTTCAGCTGCCGGGCTTTCTTGTTTCTTCTCGGCTGCTTTCTTGGGCGTTTCTTTGGCCGCAGGTTTTTCGGTTTTTTTCTTTTTCTCTTTCCGCGGTTTTTTGGTGATTTCCTCAACCGTTGTTGACCACTCTAAGAGAGCGAGTTGTGCACCGTCCCCCTTACGAACTTTGTACTGTAAAACACGCGTATAACCGCCTTGTCGATTCGAAAACTTAGGCGCTACCACATCGATCAGGCGTTTTGCCACGGCTTCTGTTCCGGAACCTAACTCAGAAATCAGCTGGCGCCTGGCATGCAAGGTGTTCTTCTTTGCAATCGTCACCAATTTATCCGCAAACCGAGATGCTTCTTTGGCGCGCAAGTGTGTTGTCACCACTCGCTGATGCGCAACCAATTCCTTCGCTAAGTTGCGAAGCAATGAAACCCGATGCTCAGTTTCTAATGATAATCTACCGCGGTGTTTTCGATGCCACATGATTAATTTCCTCTACTTCCTGAATTCGAATCGTTAGCTAACCGCTTCTTTTTTCTTGAGTTTAGCTTGGAGATCCATCCCTAAGTGTAAATTCATACCCGTCAGGATGCTGCTAATTTCTTGAAGCGATTTTTTGCCAAAGTTTTTGTACTTTAACATCTGCGCTTCCGTTTTCTGAATTAACTCACCGATCGTCTTGATATTAGCGGCTTCCAAACAATTAGCGCTGCGCACGGAAAGCTCAAGTTCGGTGATTGGTTTATTAATGACATCCAAAAATTCCTTATCCTCTTCTTCCTCTTCTTCCTCTTCTTCAGGCAGTTCACCGTAATTGACAAAAATATCCAGGTGAC
The DNA here is from genome assembly GCA_002787155.1 of Candidatus Abzuiibacterium crystallinum. Classification (GTDB taxonomy): domain Bacteria; phylum Omnitrophota; class Omnitrophia; order Omnitrophales; family Abzuiibacteriaceae; genus Abzuiibacterium; species Abzuiibacterium crystallinum. Next base: position 21,521 of record PCVY01000058.1, read on the forward strand.
GCTGTAAGATATTGGAAGCGTACAGCATAGCCTCTTCAGGTGACATGGCACCGTTCGTCGTGACTTCTAAGAGTAAGCGGTCATAATCGGTTGTTTGACCCACGCGTGTTTCTTCCACAGCAAAATTGACGCGAATGACCGGTGAAAAGATAGAATCAACCGCAACCGAACCAATGGGCGATCCTTCTTTCTTGTTTCGTTCGGCCGGAACATAACCACGACCGCGCGCCACATCCATTTCCATGCGGAACGGCATTTCTTTGGTGAGCGTGCAAATTTTGTGATCGGGATTAATGATTTCAATGGTTTCATCGGCCATAATATCCCGAGCGGTCACGACACCTTCTTTTTTGATGTCAATCGTGATGGTCTTGGTTTCTTTGCCGTGATAACGCAATACCAATTTTTTCACATTGAGCACAATTTGTGCAACGTCTTCTAAAACGCCGTCAATGGCAGAGAATTCGTGCAAAACGCCGTTCATGCGGATGCATGTGACGGCGGCGCCGTCAATGGATGAAATGAGGACGCGCCTCATGGCATTGCCAATGGTAGCCCCGTAACCACGCTCAAACGGTTCGGCGACAAACTTGCCGAATGTCGGCGTGAGTGTTTCTTTGTCAACTTCTAAACGCTTTGGTACTTCAAATGTTTTCCAACGGATTCCCATTTTAATTCCTCCTAGAGATTCTCACTTTTACTTTGAGAACAATTCAACGATTTGCGACTCTTCCACAGGAAGCTGCGCATCTGCTTTGGTCGGCTCACGCAATACTTTGCCGACTAATTTCTTTCGATCCAGTTCCAGCCATTCCGGAACTTGTAAATCCTGCCACTTCTCAAGACTTGCTTCCACACGCTTGATTGTTTTTTCTTTTTGTCTCACACCAATTACATCCCCAACCTGTATCGAATAAGACGGGATGTCTACCGGCTTACCATTGACAGTGATCAACCCATGATTCACCATCTGTCTCGCTTCACGACGTGTCGTGGAGAAAAGCAGTCTGTAGACAACGTTATCTAAGCGACTTTCAAGTAACTGAATCAGCGTCTCACCGGTCACACCTTTTTTCTTAGCGGCGCGGCGAAAGAAAACGCGGAATTGATTTTCCATCATGCCATAAATGCGTTTCAGCTTCTGCTTTTCGCGCAGCTGAAGCCCGTAATTTGATAACTTCTGGTGCCCGCGGCCATGCATACCGGGCGGCTGAGTCAGGCGCTCATCATATTTCTCATCGGTAGCACGGCGGCCTTTTAAACCCAAATTGGTACCTTCGCGGCGGTGAAGACGAATGACAGGACCTGTGTATCTACCCATGATTAAACCCTCCTCCTCTTTGGCGGACGGCAACCATTGTGAGGCAGGGGCGTCACATCCTTGATTTGCGTTATTTGCAATCCTGCTGCTTGTAAACCTCTAATGGCAGATTCACGACCTGAACCGGGGCCTGCCACGCGCACTTCAACTTCTTTCATGCCGTTTTCAAGTGCGACTTTGGCTGCTTTTTGCGAAGCAACTTGAGCTGCAAATGGCGTCGATTTCTTTGACCCTTTGAAACCAGCATTGCCGCTGCTAGACCAGCAAATGGCATTTCCTTTTAAATCGGTAATCGTTACTGTTGTATTATTAAAGGAAGCCAAAATATGAGCGACCCCTTTCGGAATGTGTTTTAGTTTTTTCTTTGCCATAGAATTTTTTTATCCTCTCTTAACATTAACCGGGTGATGGCGCGCCTTTATTGAGACCGCCGATCGTTTTACGCGGACCTTTACGTGTTCGAGCGTTGGTATGAGTCCGTTGCCCCCTCACCGGCAATCCTTTCGCATGACGGAGGCCGCGGAAAGCCCGAATATCAATTAAACGCTTAATGTTTTGCTGAACTTCACGCCGCAAATCGCCCTCTACTTTTAAACCACCCTTTTGGATTTCATTCGTAATACTTGAAATCTCGGTGTCCGTCAAATCTTTGGCGCGTTTGTTCACATCAATTTTGACATTCGCCAGAATTCGCTTAGACTGCGACCGGCCGATGCCATATAAATATGTCAGCGCAATTTCAATGCGCTTTGCATTGGGTATATCAACTCCTAAGATACGAGGCACTGATTTTCTCCTTTCAACGTCATCAACCCGGTTTAACCTTGTTTTTGTTTATGCCGGGGTTCGGATTTACAAATCACATAGACGACACCGCGCCTTTTAACGATTTTGCAATCCTGACAAATTCTTCTGACTGATGCTCTTACTTTCATAATTTATTCTCACTTTGAACGATAAGTAATTCTTCCTCTGGTTAAATCATAAGGCGACAATTCTACTTTCACGCGATCGCCCGGTAAAATTCGTATATAATGCATGCGCATTTTCCCAGAAATATGCGCTAAAACTTTGTGTCCGTTATCCAATTCCACGCGAAACATGGCATTGGGCAACGGTTCCAACACCTTTCCTTCTACTTCAATCGCATCTTCTTTTGGCATCTATTTTTCAATTCTCAACGTGTCAAAATTTCAGGTCCGTTTTCGGTTAAAGCAATTGTATCTTCATAGTGTGACGACAGTTTTCCGTCACCGGTCACCACGGTCCATCCGTCTGAAAGAATGCTGACTTCGTGCGTTCCTTCGTTGACCATGGGCTCAATAGCGAGCACCATACCTACTTCAAGCCTTGGGCCTTTACCCGATTTACCAAAATTAGGCACTTGTGGATCTTCATGCAATGCTCGGCCAATACCATGTCCGACAAAGTCTCGAACAACCGAAAACTGATAAGACTCAATCACTTTTTGAACGGCTGATGAGATATCGCCGACGTGATGACCGGCTTGCATCTGCTCAATTCCCGCATTCAGCGAATCTTTGGCTGCGCGGATTAATTTCTCCGCAACGGGAATTACCCTGCCCACGGGCCAAGTACGGGCTGAATCACTGTAAAAATCCTTCCAAACCAGCCCCATATCAACGCTCAAAAGATCGCCTTCTTTGATCTTCTGCTTCGAAGGAATCCCGTGCACCACTTGCTCATTGAGCGACAGACATACCGAGCATGGAAAACCCCTATAGCCTTTAAATGCCGGTACGGCGCCCTGAGCACGAATCAGTTTCTCGGCTTGCGCATCAATGTCAAGCGTGCTCATGCCCGGCCGTACTAATTTTTCTAATTCAAAGAACACGTCGCGAAGCTTTTTCCCTGCTTCCCGCATCAGACCAAGCTCGCGTTTTGATTTGATTGAAATCACTGACGCCTCATTTCAATTGGCCAAATTGAGCCGTGCGCGAGTTATTAAGATAATTGACCAAGTTCTGCTTGAAGCGGCTCGACGTCTAAATCACCATTCAAAGTCCGTAAAAGGCCGCTTTTCTTATAAAAATCAATCAAGGGTGCCGTTTTAGCTTCATAAACTTTCAAACGCTCCAACACCGTTTCCGGCTTATCGTCTTTACGTTGAATCAACCGGGTACCGCATTGGTCGCAAATTCCCTCCTTCTGAGGAGGAATGTTACGAATATGGTAATTTGCGTTACATTCCGGGCAGACACGCCTGCCCGACAAACGATCCAGCACTACTTTTTCCGACACCTTAAAATCAAGCACTGCGTCCAACTTCAATTGAAGATCTTGAAGCATTTTTTTAAGCGCTTCAGCCTGAGCAACCGTTCGCGGAAAACCATCTAAAATAAAACCTGCTTTGGCATCTTTTTCTGCCAAGCGTTCGCGAATCATTTGAATCACAAGCACGTCCGGCACTAACTCGCCTTTTTCCATGATGGCTTTCGCTTGGCGGCCCAATTCATTACCCGCTTTGACGTTAGCCCTTAGCAAATCACCGGTTGCCAAATGAACGACGCCGTATCGTTCGCTCATGATCTTGGCATGTGTCCCTTTGCCCGCACCGGGCGGCCCCATTAAAACGATTCTCACCGGACACCTTGTTTACCTGACGCGTGCACGCAGTTTACCTTTACGGACAAAACCCTCGTAGTGCCGCATTAACAATTGTGATTCGATGGTCTTCATGGTATCCAAAACAACACCGACAATAATCAAAAGACCTGTGCCCCCCATAAAACTGGCAACTAAGAATGGGATATTCAAAATTTTAGGCGAACTCACAATGCTTGGGAAAATCGCCAACAAACCCAGGAAAATAGCCCCGCTAAACGCGATGCGAGTCATCATGTAATCAAGATGTTCCGCCGTATTCTTGCCCGGCCGAACACCCGGAATAAATCCGCCATATTTTTGCAAGTTCTTCGACACTTCAATGGGATTAAATGTAATCGCCGTATAAAAGAACGTAAAAAATATAATCAATAGAAAATAAATCGACTCATAAGGTACTGATCCGGGCGAAAGCCAAGTCGCCATCGAACGCATCGCACCTTGTTTTGGAAAAAACCCGGCGATGGTGGCCGGAAACAAAATAATCGATTGCGCAAAGATAATCGGGATCACGCCCGCTTGGTTAACTTTAAGCGGCAAATAAGTACTTTGTCCGCCATAAACCCGGTGTCCCCGGATTTGTTTGGCGTATTGTACCGGAATCTTGCGTTGGCCTTGAATGACCAAGATAACGCCGACCACGGTTACGACAAACAAAATCGCCATCAAACCCAGCTTCCAATAAGCTAACTGCTGATGTGACGGATCAAAAGGTGATACCAAAATATACGTTTGAAAGAGCGCCGTCGGAATTGCTTCAATGATACCGGCTGTAATCAAAATAGACATCCCGTTACCAATGCCGGCCTCATCAATTTGTTCTGCCAGCCACATGATAAAAGCAGTTCCGGTTGTGAGCGTCAAAATGGTCATTAACCGAAACGACCAGCCCGGATTGGGCACGATAACCGTTCCTTGAAACGCGTTTGGATTCTCAAGCCAGAGCGAAATAAAAAAGGTCTGGATGAGCGCTAAAATAATCGTTCCGTAACGTGTGTATTGAATTAATTCCTTACGCCCCTCTTCTCCGCCGTCTTTAGCCAACTTTTCGAAATGCGGGATCACCACCGTCAAAAGCTGCATAATGATCGATGACGAGATGTACGGCATAATGCCTAAGGCAAAAATAGTAGCGCGTTGTAAAGCACCGCCTGAAAACAAGCCCATGATGCCAAACAAGTTGCCGCCGGTCGTTCCGCTAATGCGTTGGAAAAATTGATTAAGCGCATTCCCATCGATGCCCGGTGTCGGAATGTGTGCGCCGACACGATAAATGGCAATGATAAAGAGCGTAAACAAGACCTTCTTTCGAAGATCAGGAATTTTAAAAATATTGCCTAACGATCGCCACATGGCAATTCAATTCTCAATTCAAATGTGAAAGTCGTCAATTTTGTGTTTGACGACGAGCGGCCTGTTCGATCAAAACTGCCTTACCGCCCGCTTTTTCAATGGCTGTTTTGGCAGATGCGCTAAAACGATGCGCCTTCACTGTGACCGCTCGATTTAGTTGTCCGCGTCCTAACACTTTAAGCCCGTTCAGCAAATGCTTAACCATGCCGTGCTGTAATAAGATTTCAGGCGTCACTTCATTCGCTTCTAACTGAGCCAGCTGATCAAGATTAATAATAGCGAAACTGTTGCGTTCGGCTTGATTAAAACCGCGTTTTGGTACTCGGCGATAAAAAGGGTTTTGTCCGCCTTCAAATCCAGCTCGCTGATGAAAACCAGACCGCGATCTTTGGCCTTTCATGCCCTTGGTGGCAGTTTTACCGTGGCCGGAACCGCTGCCCCTGCCAATTCTTTTTGCCCGTTTATGATACGGCTTGCGCGCTTTCATTGACTGCACTTTCTGTTGTCTGTTTACTATTTTTCTGAATCATTAATTCAAAACCATTCAGGGTTGCTTTCAATACGTTGATGGCATTACTGCTGCCTAAACTTTTGGCTAAAATGTCACGCACACCCGCACATTCACAAACCGCACGGACCGCGCCGCCGGCAATAATACCTGTTCCGGGAACGCCGCGGCGCATCACCACTTTAGCGGCCCCATATCGGCCGACAATATCATGCGGAATCGTTGTGCCGTCCAGCGTTAACTTTTTAAAACTTTTCTTAGCGTGAACTAATCCCTTTCGAATAGCATCTGCCACTTCGTTAGCTTTTCCAAGAGCAAATCCTATCTCGCCCTTTCCGTTACCTACAATCACCAAAGCACTAAAGTGAAACCGTTTGCCGCCTTTCACTACTTTTGATACGCGGTTAATTTGAATAACTTTCTCAATGAATTCGCCTTCTGTACGCTGTTTGTTTGGTTCACGGCGCCGAGGGGTTTTACCGCCCTTACGGCCCGAGGGTTTGCCTGATCCGTGCTCGGAAGTCTTTGGCGTTACCGCGCTCAATTCAGCTGCTTTTTCGTTTGTTTGTTCTTGCGCTTCTTGACCGGTCTTAGATTCTGCCATGTTTAGAACTCGATTCCTTTTTCTCTGAGCGAATCAGCAAATGCCTTAATGCGGCCGTGATAGGCGTAACCGCCGCGATCAAATACGATTTTTTTGACGCCTTTTTTTTGTAATTTCTCTGCTAAAAAATGACCAAAACGCTTGGCTGCTTCAAGATTAGCGCCTGTTTTCTCTTTCGAGCGAAACGCAGACTCTAAAGTTGATCCCGACAAAAGTGTTTTACCCTCATAATCATCCACAATTTGTGCAGAAAGGTTTAAATTGGAACGGTAAACGGACAGTCGCGGTCTTTCCGTTGTTCCGACAAGCTTCTTACGAAGCCGCTCATGCCTTTTTTTCCTTTGAATTGCACGTAAAAATGCCATTAAGCTACCGCTTTCCCTTTCTTACGACGAACATGCTCGTCAGCGTAACGTACGCCTTTGCCTTTGTAAGGTTCCGGCTTATAAAAACTTCTGATTTCCGCCGCTACTTGGCCGACCAGCGTTGCATCAATTCCGCTCACGCTGATTTGCGTCGGCTTGGCAGCCGTCACTTTGACACCGCTCGGAATCACGTAATTAATTTGATGTGAATAACCCAACGACAACTGTAAGTTTTGTCCGTTCACCTGCGCCTTAAAGCCGACGCCTTCAATTTGTAATTGACGCGTAAATTCATTGACCACACCATGAATCATGTTTTGAACCAAACTTCGTGTGAGGCCATGAAGTGCTTTATTGCGATTGTCTTCACCCGATCGCTTAAAACTAATCTGGTCTTTTTCAACCTGAATTTTAATCAGCGGACTGGTTTTTTGCGTTAGTTTACCCTTTGGACCTTCTACGGTGACCGCAGGTCCGCTTACTTGAATTTTGACTCCCGAAGGAATTTGTATTGGTTTATAACCGACGCGCGACATTTAAATCACCACACATGACAGATGATTTCGCCGCCAACTTTTTGCTGACGTGCTTGACGATCTGTCAAAACCCCTTTTGGCGTTGTCACAATAGCGCAGCCCAGCCCGCCCATCACCACAGGCAGCTTTTGGACGCTCTTGTAGTAGCGAATACCCGGCTTTGAAATCCGCTTTAAACCGCGAATGGCGGGCTTGCTATCGACATAACGCAGGTGTAAGCGGATAAAACGCTTACCGCCTTCTTCAGTTACTTTAAAATTGTCTATATAACCTTCTGTTTTTAAAATTTCGGCAATTTTGAGCGTCACGTTTGAAACACGTGTGGTTACCCGTTCTTTATGGGCATGAATCCCATTTCGAATGACGGTTAAAAAATCTGCAATTGGATCTGTCTGCGCACCCATGATGTCCCTTTCACCAGCTCGATTTAACAACGCCCGGAATCTGTCCCCGGACTGCTAATTCACGAAAACAAATACGGCATAAATGAAATTTTCGAATCAAACCCCGCGGACGGCCGCAGCCCACACAACGGTAATATTTCCGTACCGGAAACTTTGGTTTTCGATTTGCTTTCACGACCAAACATGTTTTTGCCATAAGTCAAATTTTCCTTTTTAAATACTTGTTTTACTTTTTAAACGGAAGCCCCAACATTTGCAAAAGTTGTTTGGCTTCTTCTGTATGATTGGTGGAAGTCACAAACGTCACATCCATCCCTTGAACTTTTTTAATCTTATCAAACTGTATTTCAGGAAAAATAATCTGCTCTTGAATACCTAACGTGTAATTACCGTTTGAATCAAAACTTTGATTTGAGTAACCGCGAAAGTCACGGATACGGGGCATGGCTACGTTAAACAAGCGATCGATGAACTCGTACATTCGGCTTTTGCGTAACGTCACTTTCAAGCCAATGGGCGCCCCTTCTCTTAAATGAAAACTTGAAATGGACTTTTTGGCGCGCGTCACCACCGGCTTCTGACCGACAATCTGCGAAAGTTCGAGCGCAATTTGATCCAATATCTTAATGTCCTGGGCGCCTTCTTTAACACCCATGTTGATGACAACTTTTTCGAGATGCGGAACCTGCATCACGTTCTCATACCCGAACTGTTTTTTCATCCCAACGACAATTTCTTCTCGGTATTTTTTCAATAACCGAGGGATGTAATGACCGTTTTTCTGGCTCATATAATTTCCTGCGATTTCTTAGAAATTCTTTCCTTTTCGCCATTGGCCAAAACTTGGTATCCAATGCGTGTCGGTTTGCCTGTTTTCGGGCAAATCAACTGTACGTTTGAGACATGAATCCGAGATTCAATTTTCGCAAAACCACCCTGCGGATTCTGTTGGTTGGGGCGAACTGCTTTTGAAGAATAGTTCACACCTTCTACAATCACTTGTTGAGAAGTAGGAAACGTTTTTAAAACCTTTCCCTTCTTTCCTTTGTCTTTGCCGGCTGTTACCAGCACCATATCATTTTTTTTCAGTTTCATTTTTACACCACTTCCGGCGCTAACGAGATAATCTTGGTAAACTCTTTTTCACGCAATTCACGTGCCACAGGTCCAAAAATGCGGGTACCCCGCGGATTCTTTTGATTGTCAATAATCACAATGGCATTCGAGTTAAAACGTAACCGCGATCCATCCGCTCGCCTGATCGGACTGCGCGTCCGCACCACAACGGCCTTGACTACTTCACCGGCTTTAACCATGCCGTCCGGTAATGCCTCTTTAATGGAAGCGGTAATCACATCACCGATGGTAGCCGTACGCTTTGAACGGCGCCCGATCACGCCAATCATGGCAGCGCGTTTGGCGCCTGTGTTGTCCGCAATCTCTAAGATGGAACGTATCTGGATCATTTTTCTATTCTTTCAGAATTAAATTAATGTTTTAAAACTTCAACCAATTGCCAGCTTTTTAGTTTAGAAATAGGCTTTGACTCCACAATACGGACTTTGTCGCCTAGTTTCGCGGCACTTTTTTCGTCATGAACCAAAAACCGCCTTCTTTTTCTAATCACCTTACGATAAAGCGGGTGCTGTGTCAGCCGTTCAATTTCCACCACGATGGTTTTGGCAGCTTTAGCACGAATCACTTGACCGACTTTTTCCCGACGAATACCGCGTTCGCGGGTTGAGTGTTTTTCTGTATTAGCCATTTTGCTTTTGTCCTTCTAGCTTGTGACGAGCCGTTGATACTTTGGCAATTAACTTCTTTGTTTTCCAAATCCGTGATGTGTCAGTTAATTTCTGCAACTTCAGCTGTAATCTGAGATTAAACAGTTCCTTTTTAAGTGATTCATATTTTTCTTCGAGCTCACTCAACGATAATGATTCAAGTTCTTTATATTTTGTCTGCGGCATACGAACCTCGATTAATGCGTTCCTTCGCGTTTCACAAATTTAGTCCGGAAAGGCAATTTATGTGCGCAGACACGCATCGCCGAACGCGCCAGCGTTTCGGGAATGCCGCCCATTTCAAATAAGATTTTACCGGGTTTCACGACTGCCACGTAATACTCAGGAGCACCTTTGCCTTTTCCCATTCGTGTTTCAGCAGGCTTTTTGGTAAACGGCTTATCCGGAAATGCGCGCAGCCAAATTTTACCGCCACGTTTGATGTGCCGCGCCAAACTCACACGGGCCGCTTCGATTTGAATGGCGGTAAACCATCCGCGATCAAGCGCCTTCAAACCAAAGTCGCCAAATGCCAGGCGATTGCCGTTCTCGGCATTTCCACGCATTTTACCGCGATGGTTTTTTCTGAATTTAACTCGACTCGGCATTAATGGCATAACCCTTACTCCGCTTTCTCTTCTTGATGCCCTGAAGCTGCTGCGACTTCAGGATGCGCTTCCCGAGCGGCGGGTGTACTTTCAGCTTGTTGTTCCGCCTCACCCATGCGCCTGCGTTCTCTTTCCTTCTGGCGTTCTGCTTGTTCTTTTTTAACTAAAATATCACCGTGATAAATCCATATTTTGACACCGATCGTGCCGTAAGTCGTAAACGCTTGTTTAAAACCATAATCCACATTCGCCCGGAATGTCCCAAGCGGAACTTTGCCAACCCGATAACCTTCGGTGCGGGCAATTTCAGAACCGCCCAAACGGCCTTTGCACATCACCTTAATACCGCCGGCTCCTTTGGACATGGCCGTGGTAACCGCTTTTTTCATGGCTTTACGAAAAGCAACGCGTTTTTCAAGCTGCATGGCAATGTTTTCGGCCACTAACTGAGCATCTGTTTGCGGCACTTTCACTTCTTTAATATCTAAAACCACCTGGTCGTTCGTCAATTTGGTTAATTTGGTTTTCACCCGGTCAATTTCTTGACCGCGCCGTCCAATAATGATACCGGGTCTTGCTGTAAAAATTTGAATGCGGACTTTTCCGCTCTTGCGTTCAATTTCAATAGAAGAAACACCCGCGGCCGCTAATTCTTTTTCGAGGAATTGGCGAAGTTTTAAATCTTCATGCAATGCCTCACGATAGCCTTTTTTGAAATACCAACGGCTCTTCCAATTTTTGATGTATCCTAACCTCAAACCATAAGGATGTGATTTTTGACCCATGAGTTTTCTCGATTAACTAGCAGTGCCCGCTAGTTTCTTCTTCGATTCCTTTTTCGTTGATTTCTGAGCACCCGCTTTTCCTTGATCGGGCGCATTTGGTTTTGAAAACTGACGAATACCTTCCTCCACGACAACCGTGACATGCGATGTCCGCTTTAAAATTGAATCAGCGCGACCCATGGAACGCGGCCTAAAACGTTTCAGCGTCGGTCCGCCGTCCGCAAAGGCATAACGCACGATTAAACGGCTTTCATCCATCTTCTTGTGTTTGGCATTGGCAACTGCACTCTTTAATGTTTTGTTCACAATCCGAGCCGCTTTCTTAGGCATATTATCTAAAATGGAAAAAGCGGAACCAACCGATTGACGGCGAATAGCGCCCAAAATCACACGGACCTTACGGGGTGCAATACGCACATACCGCGTGACGGCGCGTGCCAATTTTTCATCTCTTAAATTGTGTACTTTAACGTCTTGTCTCACGTGGTTGCCCCTGCCGATAAGGCCTTTGCCTTATCTTGTGCTGCGCTGTGTTTCCTAAAAGTTCTGGTGGGTGAAAACTCACCCAATTTATGACCGACCATATTTTCAGTAATATAAACTGCTTGAAACGACTTGCCGTTGTGGACCAGAAAATTGACGCCGACAAACTCCGGGGTAATGGTGGAACGTCTTGACCATGTCTTAATGGGTGCGCGGTCGCGTGTTTGTTGCGCACGCTGAACCTTCATGAGCAACTTCTCATCAACAAAAGCACCTTTTTGAGCTGAACGTGCCATGAATTATTTCCTCCGGTCTTTCACAATAAATTTATTGGTCAGTTTGCTTTTACGGCGCGTTTTATAACCTTTGGTCGGCAATCCCCACGGTGACACAGGGTGTCTGCCGCCGCTGGTTTTACCTTCACCGCCGCCGTGCGGATGGTCAACCGGGTTCATGGCCACACCGCGAACGCGCGGGCGCTTCCCCATCCAACGTATACGGCCGGCTTTGCCGTAACTGATGTTCTCGTGTTCAACGTTAGAACATTGACCGACAGTCGCGCTGGCATCAATTTTAACCTTACGCATTTCACCTGACGGCAGTTTAATATGTGTGTAATCGTGTTCTTTCGCCAAAATTTGCGCAACACCACCTGCTGCGCGGACCAGTTTCCCGCCGCGGCCAGGTTCTAACTCGATGTTGTGCACCATCGTCCCTTCAGGAATATGACGCATCGGCAGATGATTGCCCACCTTGGCTTCCGCATTAGGCCCATTCATAACTTTGGTACCTATTTTGAGACCGTCCGGAGCCAAAATGTAACTTTTCTCACCATCTTTATACTCAATGAGTGCAATGCGACAAGTGCGCATTGGATCATACTCGATGGTTTTAACAACCGCCTCAACATCGTGTTTGCGGCGCTTAAAATCTACCAAACGAATGCGTTGCTTGTGACCGCCGCCAATGTAACGGGCTGTGATATGCCCTTGCTGGTTTCGGCCGCCGGTTTTCTTTTTGATCATCGTCAGCGACTTGGTGGGCCGCTGCGTCGTGATTTCTGAGAAATCGTATCCGCTGCCAAATCGTCTTGTCGGAGTTGTGGGTTTAAATTTAATCAGTGCCATTATGATAACTCGATTGTTTGACCTGCTTTAAGTGTCACGATTGCTTTCTTCCAGTCATTGGTTTTACCGGGTTCAAGCCGTACCCGTTTCCATTTACCGCCGTATTGAGCCGTATGCACGCGAAGTACTTTGACGTTAAAAATTTCTTCCACGGCACGCTTGATTTGGTTCTTGTTCGCCTTTGGGTGAACGCGGAATTGGAACTTATTTTGTTTAGCTTGCATACTGCTTCCTTTTTCCGTGATCCAAGGCTGTTGAATAATTTCGTATAAATGAAGACTCATGCTGCCACCAATTCTTTCTCACTGGCTTCTAAACCGCCTAACAACCGTTTTTCCAGCAAAGCTACGGCAGATTTTTCAATAACGAGTTGCTTACGCCGCAACACATGGTAAGCATTTAATTCCTGAACCCGTTTGGTGGCAAAAATTTCTTTTAAATTTGCCGATGCTTTCTTGAGATTTTGCTTTTCCCCGGCGGTCACAAAAATAGAGCGTACCGAATGAATGCCTAAGGCTTTAATGACTTGGATCAATTCTTTGGTTTTAGGCTGAGCCAGATTTAAATCGTCGACAATTTTTAACTGGCCGGTTTCGCATCTAAAGCTAAGCGCGCTTAAAAGAGCTTGGCGCCTCAATTCCTGTGACATCCGGGTATCATAATCCCGCGGCGTCGGACCAAAAGTCGTACCGCCTCCGCGCCAGATGGGTGAACGCGATGAACCATGACGTGCGCGTCCGGTACCTTTTTGGCGCCACGGCTTTTTACCGCCGCCTGACACTTCTTTTCTCTCTTTGGTGTCATGGGTGCCGCGCCGTTGATTGCCGGCATAAGATTTGAGCGCCAAATGAAGCAGCTCGTGATTGACAGGAACCCCAAAAACTTCAGGATTGAGTTCTATTTCTGAACCCTGCGATCCGTCTAATTTATAAATAGGTGTTTTAATCGTTGCCATGATTATTTTTTAGCGGCCGGTTTTGCGGCTGCCTTCGCTTTCTTAGTGACTTGCTGAACTACTTTTTCCTGCAATTCTTCAACAGGTTGATCGGGTGCGCGCCAAGCCCGGGGCCTTCGCTTTTTAATGGCTTCCCGAATAATAAGGTAGCCGTCTTTAGGACCAGGTACCGCACCACTGACTGCCATGATGTTATTTTCTAAATCGATATTCACCACTTTCAAATTTTGCAATGTGACGCGTTCGTTACCCATGTGACCCGGCATTTTGGTGCCCTTCAGCACGCGTGACGGAAATGCTGATTGGCCGATTGAACCAGGTTCGCGGCCATGTTTGGTTCCATGTGACTTGGTTTGAGCCCCCTTAAAGTGATGTCGTTTCACGACACCTTGATAGCCCCGGCCAATCGAGGTGCCAATGACATCTATCCAATCACCAATGGCAAAATTATTCACCCTTAGTTCTGCGCCGGGCTGCAAACCTTCCAGCGAGTCCGTTCTGATTTCTTTAACAAACCGCTTTGGGGTTGCGTTGCTTTTTTTGGCATGTCCCGCTTCGCTTTTCGAAGTCCTTTTTAACTTCTTGTCCAAGAAACCCAACTGAACGGCCTGGTAGCCATCCTTGCCGTCTTTTTGTTTAACTTGAAGAACCGTGCAGGGGCCCACTTCCAGCACCGTCACAGCCTTGCTTTGGCCGGCTTTGTCGAAAATCTGGGTCATTCCAATTTTTTTTCCTAATAATCCAATCATGTCTTCTTCCGTCTTGAGAGAGTAAGTTTTTCCCCTCGTTTTTTTAAAGCGGGTCGATTTAAAACTTCCTGGGTAAGGAAATCAAACTTTACAGTTTGACTTCAACATCAACACCTGCAGGTAAATCCAATTTCATCAGCGAATCCACGGTTCGTGCGGTTGGTTCCACAATATCCAGCAACCGTTTATGGGTTCGCATCTCAAATTGCTCTCTCGACTTTTTATCAATATGAGGCCCTTTGAGCACCGTCGTCCGCCACATTTCTGTGGGCAGCGGAACAGGACCAATCACGCGTGCGCCTGTTTTTTTAACCGTATCAACGATTTCTTGGACACTTTGATCCAACAACCGATGATCATAGGCACGCAATTTAATTCGAATCTTTTCCTTATTCATGTGCGCTCAAAGACCTTTCTAATTGTTACTGCAACACTTCAGTGACCACACCGGCACCGACGGTATGACCGCCTTCGCGAATCGCGAAACGCAGTTCTTTTTCCATCGCAACGGGTGTAATGAGCTGTGCTTCTACGGCAACGTTATCACCGGGCATGACCATCTCGGTGCCTTGCGGCAACGTGACGACACCTGTAACGTCTGTCGTTCTGAAATAAAATTGCGGGCGGTACCCGGTGAAAAATGGGGTATGACGACCACCCTCTTCTTTGCTTAGAATGTAAATCTGTGCTTTGAACTTGGTGTGCGGCGTAACAGTACCCGGCTTTGCCAGGACCATACCGCGTTCCAAGTTGTTCTTATCCACACCGCGAAGCAAAAGACCCACGTTATCACCGGCCTGTGCCTCATCCAGTTCTTTGCGGAACATTTCAACGCCGGTAACGGTTGTCTTGGCTGATTTTTCACGCAACCCGACAATTTCAAGCTCTTCGTTGAGCCTCACTTTACCGCGTTCGACACGGCCTGTTCCCACTGTGCCGCGGCCGGAAATTGAGAAAACGTCTTCGACCGGCATTAAGAACGGTTTATCCGTATCACGTATCGGTGTCGGTACGTGTTCATCCACAGCTTTAATGAGTTGTTTAATACACTCACTGGCCTTGGGATCTTCAGGATGATTAAGCGCATTCAAACCTGAACCACGAACAATCGGAATATCATCTCCCGGAAAGTCGTATTTCTTTAAGAGCTCGCGAACTTCTAATTCAACGAGATCAACCAATTCGGGATCATCCACTGCGTCCACTTTATTTAAGAAGACAACAATGGCAGGCACGTTCACTTGGCGAGCCAAGAGGATGTGCTCCCGGGTTTGGGGCATCGGACCGTCAACGGCTGAAACCACGAGAATCGCGCCGTCCATCTGAGCGGCACCGGTAATCATGTTCTTAATATAATCGGCGTGACCAGGACAGTCGACGTGCGCATAATGGCGCGTGTCTGATTCGTACTCGACGTGTGCAACTGCAATGGTAACAATTTTGGTCTCGTCACGGACGGTTCCGCCTTTTGCAATCTGTGAGTATTCTTTAAACTCCGCCTTACCCTCTTTTGAAAGTACGCGGGTAATTGCAGCTGTCAATGTGGTTTTACCGTGGTCAACGTGACCGATCGTGCCGATATTGACGTGTGGTTTTGTCCGTTCAAATTTTCCTTTTGCCATTTCTGCCTCCTTAATTCCTTTTCTTTATATTTAAATATCTATCTATTTCTAATACCCCAACTCAAAATGCTACACAGTATATCTAAAATTATGATAAAGCCAACCCTAAGATTGAATAATTTTTTCAGCCAATTGCTTAGGCACCTCTTTATAACCGTGTAGTTCTAAAGGACTGGGGACTGCTCGGCCTTGCGACAAAGAACGAATGGCAGTCGCATAACCAAACATTTCACTCAAAGGCACCGTTCCTTTAATCACTTTTAAGTTGCCTCTTTGTGCCATTTCATCAATTTGACATCGACGTGAATTTAAATCGCCTACAATGGCGCCCATCGATTCTTCCGGCATAGTCACTTCTAATTTCATAATCGGTTCAAGCAGCATGGGTTTGGCTTTCTTAAAAGCTTCTTTAAAACCAATGGAGCCCGCCATTTGAAATGCAATCTCGGAACTGTCTACTTCATGAAAAGAACCATCATAAAGCGTAATCCGAATGTCGGTCACAGGATATCCTGCCAACACACCCGTCTGACACGCACCCATGACACCGTCTTCCACGGCTGGTACATATTCTTTTGGAATAGAACCGCCTACAATTTTATTAACAAACTCGACCCCTTTTCCGCGTTCAAGCGGTTCGACTTCCAAATAAACATGTCCGTATTGACCGCGGCCGCCGGTTTGCTTAATGTATTTACCTTCTGCTTTTGACCCTGTCCGAATTGTTTCTTTGTAAGCAACTTGTGGTTTTCCGACGCTGGCCTGTACGCCAAACTCCCGCATCATGCGGTCAACAATAATCTCCAAGTGAAGCTCTCCCATTCCTGAAATAATGGTTTGACCCGTTTCTTCGTTCGATTTCACACGAAACGTCGGATCTTCCTGAGTCAGCCGCTGCAAGGTCATGGATAATTTGTCACGGTCAGATTTGGTTTTAGGTTCAATGGCAAGTGAAATAACAGGTTCGGGAATAAATAAGGATTCCAATACAACGGGATCTTTTTCATCGCAAAGCGTATCCCCCGTCCGCATATCTTTTAGACCAATCACCGCCACAATATTACCGGCACCCACTTCAGCCACTTCTTCTCTTTTATTAGAATGCATCAAATAAAGACGTCCGATACGTTCTTTGGTTCCGCGGGTTGAATTAATCACATAAGAACCTTGCGTTAACACGCCTGAATAAATCCGCACATAAGCTAAGTTACCGCCGCCGCCCGCAAACTTATCAGCGGCTAATTTATAAACTAGACCGGAAAAAGGTTCGCTTTCATTGGCATGACGCTCTACTTCTTCGTCTGAGTTTGGTCTTTTACCTTTAATAGCCGGCACTTCTTTTGGCGAAGGTAAATAATCAATCACGGCATCCAGTAATTGCTGAACGCCTTTATTTTTGTAAGAAGACCCGCAAAGAACGGGTGTAATCTTAATGCCTAAGGTCGCTTTGCGAATGCCCGCTTTAATTTCGTCCATCGTCGGTTCTTCGCCTTCAATAAATTTATGCATCAAGGCATCATCGTGTTCGGCCACTTTTTCAATCATGTATTCGCGCGCTTTTTTGGCTTTTTCTTTGTATTCTTCCGGAATTTCAACTTCATCAAATTTGGCCCCTAAATCTTCACTGTGGAATTCGTAGGCTTTCATTTTAACCAGATCAATCACACCCTTAAAATTGTCTTCTTTGCCGAGCGGGAGTTGAAGCGGTACGGCGTGTGCATTTAAGCGTTCACGCATTTGCTGAACGTCCTCTTCAAACTGAGCGCCCACACGATCCATCTTGTTAATGAATGCAATGCGCGGCACATGATAACGATCCGCTTGGCGCCAAACGGTTTCAGATTGCGGCTCCACACCCTCGACGGCTCCAAAGAGCGCCACACAACCGTCTAAGACGCGGAGTGAACGTTCCACTTCGATCGTAAAATCAACGTGCCCGGGCGTATCAATGATGTTGATGCGGCAATCCTGCCAAAAACAAGTCGTCGCAGCCGAGGTGATCGTAATCCCTCTTTCCTGCTCTTGCTCCATCCAGTCCATGGTTGCAGTTCCCTCATGCACTTCACCGATTTTATGGGTTTTACCGGTGTAGTAGAGAATGCGTTCGGTGGTCGTCGTTTTGCCGGCGTCAATATGCGCAGCAATTCCGATGTTCCGAATCTTATCCAAAGTATATTTTTTCGCTGCTGTTTCTGCCATCACGCTTACCATTTATAATGTGCAAAAGCTTGGTTTGATTCCGCCATCTTATGCACATCTTCTCTTTTCTTTATCGAAGAACCCGTTTTATTAAATGCATTGATAATTTCATCGGCCAACTTTTCACTCATAGGTTTGCCTTTGCGCTCGTGTGCAAAAGTTTTAAACCACCTAAGCGCCAAACCTGTGCCTCGATCCGGCTTGACACTGACCGGCACCTGATAAGTAGCGCCACCGACCCGGCGTGATTTGGTTTCTAAAAGCGGCCTTGCATTGTCTACTGCTTTTTTGAATATCTCTAATGGTTCTTTGCCTGTTTTGTTCTTAATAATGCCAAATGAGCCGTATAAAATCCGTTCTGCAAGTGACTTCTTACCGCGTTCCATGATGATATTGATCATCTTGGCCACGGTCAAATCGTTAAACTTAGGATCCGGCAATATCAGTCTTTTGGGTGCTCTTCGTCGTCTCATTTCTTAGGTACCTTTGCTCCATATTTGGACCGCGAACGGTGCCTATCTTGGACACCGGCGGTATCTAATTTGCCACGAACAATGTGATAACGAACGCCCGGCAAGTCTTTGACACGTCCACCGCGTACCAGCACAATGGAATGCTCTTGCAAATTGTGTCCGACACCGGGGATGTAAGCTGTCACTTCCTGGCCATTCGTTAACCTGACACGAGCAATCTTCCGTAAAGCTGAATTTGGTTTCTTGGGTGTCTGGGTCCTGACCGACAAGCACACACCGCGTTTAAAACAGTTCCCTTCCAGCGCCGGAGATTTCCCGCGTGTCTTAAAAGCTTTTCTACCTTTTCTAATTAATTGATTAATCGTTGGCATATTTTACTCAGCTGATTCTTCCGTCGTTATTTCAGGTTTATTATCAGTTAACACCGTTGCCCCTGCGTCCGCGGCTTCTTTGAACATCTTGACGTGTGCATACATCGGGTTACCGGTACCAGCCGGAACCAAATGACCCATGATGACGTTTTCTTTAAGGCCCAGCAAGTCATCCCGCTTACCGCTGGCTGCTGCGTCTGTTAGAACGCGGGTTGTTTCTTGGAAACTTGCCGCTGAAATAAAGCTGTCTGTGGTCAGAGAAGCCTTCGTAATTCCGAGTAAAACCGGAACACCTTTGGCCGCCTTCTTGCCCTTCTTCGCCAGCTTTTCATTTTCATCTTTAAAACGCAAGCGATCCACTTGAGAACCGACTAAGAATTCACTGTCACCCGCATCTTCAATGCGAACTTTACGAAGCATTTGTCTGACAATGACTTCCACGTGTTTATCGTTAATTTTGACGCCTTGCAGACGGTAAACTTCCTGGACTTCCTGCACCAAGTATTCTTGCAGTGCCCGTTCACCGCTGACACGCAAAATATCTTGAGGAACCACGGGGCCGTCTACCAACTGCGTACCGGCTTGCACGCGGTCGCCTTTGTAAACGTTTAAGTGCTTGCCGTGCGGAATCAAATACTCTTTAACCATGCTGGCAGAGCTTTTCACGATAATTTTACGTTGACCCTTAACCACTTCGCCAAATTCGACAATACCGTCGATTTCAGAAATAATGGAGGGGTTTTTCGGTTTCCGTGCTTCAAAAAGTTCTGCCACACGCGGAAGACCTCCCGTAATATCCCTGGTTTTAGCCACTTTGCGGGGCGTTTTGGCAATCAAAGTACCGCTGTCGACTGATTGTCCTTCCTTCACGACGATATGAGCGCCTGTCGGAATGGGATAAAAAGCCAACACCTCGCCCTTATCGCCTTCCATGATCAATTGCGGATGAAAATCTTCTTTGTGCTCGGTAACGACGCGCTCAATCAATCCTGTTGTCGCATCCATTTCTTCCGACACGGTAATACCAGGTTTAATATCCTCGTAGCGAACTTTACCGCTGACTTCAGTTAAAATCGGAACCGTATAAGGATCCCATTTCACGAAAACTTCATTTTTCTGAACTTGTTCGCCGTCTTTAAAACTCATGAAAGCGCCTGACGGAATGGTGTAACGTTCAAGTTCACGGCCTGTTTTGTCATGCAAAGTCGTTTGGCCGTTTCGATTCAAGACAACAATTTCACCTGTTTTGGTGGTGACTGTCTTTAAGTTATGATATTTCAACTGACCGCCGTTACGCGCTTTAAAATAGGATTGTTCAACCACACGAGAAGCCGTACCGCCAATGTGGAAAGTTCTCATGGTGAGCTGCGTGCCCGGTTCGCCGATGGACTGCGCTGCAATGACACCGACTGCAGTTCCGATTTCAACCATGCGGTTCGTGCCTAAATCACGGCCATAGCATTTGGCACAGACGCCTCGCTTGGTTTCACAAGTCAAAACCGAACGAATGCGGATTTTTTCAATGCCTACTTCTTCCAATTTTTCGGCCACTGCTTCGGTAATTTCTTCGCTCGATTTAATGAGAGCTTGATCCGTCACGATATCGGCAACGTTGTCAAGTGCAACGCGGCCGATGATGCGGTCCTTGAGAGGAACCACAATTTCTTCGCCGGAATAAACAGGTTCAATAAAGATACCGTTTAAGGTGCCGCAGTCTTCTTCAGTAATAATGACATCTTGCGCCACATCCACTAAACGTCGAGTTAAGTAGCCTGAGTCGGCCGTTTTAAGCGCCGTATCTGCCAAACCTTTACGCGCACCGTGTGTTGAAATAAAGTACTCCAACACAGTCAAACCTTCGCGGAAATTGGCCATAATCGGCGTTTCGATAATTTCACCTGACGGTTTTGCCATCAAACCGCGCATACCGGCTAATTGGCGGATCTGTTGTTTCGAACCGCGGGCACCGGAATCGACCATCATAAAAATGGAGTTAAAAATACCCAAATCATTAAACATGCGGTCTGCAATTTCATCGGTGGTGTGCGTCCAAATATCGATGACTTTGTTGTAACGCTCACCATCGGTAATAAGACCGTTACGGTACTGCGTTTCAATGGCATCCACATGTTTTTTGGATTCTTGTAAAATCTTCTGTTTGCTCTTCGGAATCTGAATGTCGTCAATGGAAATCGAAAGTCCCGCTTTGGTGGCTTCTTCAAATCCCAACGCTTTTAAGCGATCCAACAGCTCAACGACTTCTTTGTGTCCGAAGCGTCTGTAACAATTGTAAATAATCTTGGAGAGTTTGCCTTTTGGAATCACTTCATTCACAAACTCAAAACCTTTGGGCAGCGCTTCATTAAATAAAATGCGGCCCATGGTGGTCTCGATGATCTCACTGCTTTCCAACCGGAATTTGCATTTGGCGTGCTGTTCAATTTGATCGTCCTGGTAAGCCGTAATGGCATCCGCACGATCAGCAAACATCATGCCTTCTCCCTTGGAACCCGGTTTTTCTTTGGTGAGGTAATAAATTCCTAATACAATGTCCTGTGAAGGTGAGGTAATCGGTTGGCCGTTGGCGGGTGAAAAGATATTGCTCGAAGACAACATTAAAATGCGCGCTTCCATTTGAGCTTCCATGGAAAGCGGAATGTGAACGGCCATTTGGTCACCGTCGAAGTCCGCATTAAAGGCGGTACAAACGAGCGGATGAATCCGGATGGCTTTTCCCTCGATCAACACCGGTTCAAAAGCTTGAATACCCAATCGGTGAAGCGTTGGTGCGCGGTTCAGGAGCACGGGATGTTCGTGAATCACTTCTTCTAAAATATCCCACACTTCGGGTTTGACGCGTTCGACCATGCGTTTCGCTGATTTGATGGTGTGAACATGGCCGCGTTCTTTTAATTTACGAATGATAAACGGTTCAAAAAGTTCCAGCGCCATCTTTTTAGGCAAACCGCATTGGTGCAATTTAAGCTCAGGACCGATCACAATCACCGAACGGCCGGAATAGTCGACGCGTTTACCGAGCAAATTCTGGCGGAAACGACCTTGTTTACCCTTGAGCATGTCGCTCAAAGACTTTAACGGACGGTTGCCTGCCCCTAGGACCGGGCGGCCATGACGACCATTGTCAAAAAGAGCATCCACCGCTTCTTGCAGCATGCGCTTTTCGTTTCGAATAATGATGTTCGGAGCTTTGAGCTCCATTAATTTCTTTAAACGGTTATTACGATTGATGACACGGCGGTAAAGATCATTCAAATCACTGGTCGCGAAACGGCCGCCGTCTAATGCCACCAAAGGACGAAGGTCCGGCGGAATAACGGGAATAACGTCTAAAACCATCCATTCGGGACGGTTGCCTGATTTACGGAAAGCATCCACAATACGCAAAATCTTAACGGCACGTGCACGGGCTTGCTTCGATTTTGAAGTGTTTAATTGCCGATGGTATTTTTGGGCCAATTTGTCTAAATCTAAATTGGCGAGCATTTCTTTGACTGCTTCAGCGCCCATTTTGGCATCAAAACTACCGGCACCGTACTGATCGCTTGCTTTGTTGAATTCTTCTTCCGAGAGTAACTGTTTTTCTTTGAGAGGTGTTTCTTTGGGATTGATGACAATGTATTCTTCATAATATAAAACTTTTTCGAGGGCGCGGGCGGTTAAGTCCAACAGGTTGCCGATTCGGGAAGGCATGGATTTAAAAAACCAAATATGTGAAACGGACGTCACCAAATTAATGTGACCCATCCGTTCACGGCGAACGCGGGCCAACGTCACTTCCACGCCGCAGCGGTCGCAAACAATGCCTTTGTGTTTGATGCGTTTATATTTACCGCAGGCACACTCCCAGTCACGAACCGGTCCAAAAATCTTTTCACAGAAAAGACCGTTTTTTTCCGGTTTCAGTGTCCGGTAATTGATCGTCTCCGGCTTCTTGACTTCCCCATGTGACCAAGAATGAATCACTTCGGGTGAAGCCACTTTGATGCTAACCGAATCAAACACGTTTATTTCATCATAATTAACTGCCATAGAGATGGTCTCCCAATTGGGTTCAGCTTATGAAATCCCGAGCTTTTCCTTAGCTTTTTCTTTTCGGTCTTCCGATTTTTTGGCTTGGACAGCTGCTTTTAAATCGCGCGGCCGATTGGCATGCGCCTTCTTCTCCGGCACAATATCAAGACCCAAGCTTTGCAATTCTTTCACCAAAACGTTAAACGATTCCGGCGTTCCCGAATGCAATGCAGGTTCGCCTTTCACAATTGCTTCATACACTTTCGTACGGCCTGTGACGTCATCGCTCTTCACCGTTAAAAGTTCCTGCAGTGTAAAAGCCGCGCCATAAGCTTCGAGTGCCCACACTTCCATTTCACCGAAACGTTGACCGCCGAACTGCGCTTTACCGCCCAGAGGCTGTTGTGTGACCAGCGAATAAGGGCCAATGGAGCGGGCATGAATCTTGTCATCTGCTAAATGGTTGAGCTTCATCATATAGATGAAACCAACGGTAATCTTTTCATCGAATGCCAGTCCTGTACGGCCGTCATATAATGTTATTTTGCCGTCTTCGGGCAACTTTGCTTGACGGAGCATTTGTTTAATTTCATTTTCAGTGACACCTGAAAAAACCGGTGTTTCTACCTTCACGCCAAGGACTTTGGCAGCCCATCCGAGATGGGTTTCAAGGATTTGACCGACGTTCATACGAGACGGCACACCAAGCGGATTCAAAACAATTTCCACCGCAGTTCCATCCGGCATAAACGGCATGTCTTCTTCGGGTAAAATCTTGGCAATCACACCTTTGTTACCGTGACGGCCGGCCATTTTGTCACCGATTGCAATCTTGCGTTTTGAACAAACATAAGCCACCACGCGTTTTAATACGCCGGGCGGCAACTCATCGCCTTTTTTCACGCGATCGATTTCACGAGCGCGTTCTTCGATGAGTTCATCGATTTCATCACCCCAAACACGGGCAATTTTACGAACACTTTCTTCTAGTTCGGGTTCGTCGTCGATGCGAATAGATTCCCAATCGCAGTCTTCCAATTTTTTCAAATCTTTTTTCTCAATGGTACGGCCGGAGCGGATAATCACCTCTCCCAGCACGTCATCCACTAAATCATCGGAGAGTTTTTTACCGACAACCATCGAAGAAATTTTTTGGATGCGTTCCTGTTTGAGCGAATCAATCCGGCTCTGGTAACGCTCTTTAATTTCTTCGATTTCATTTGATTCCTGGCGTCTTTCTTCACGCGTGCGGGCTTTGGATTCTTTGCGGGCAAACACACGTACATCCACCACCACACCTTCAACACCGGGCGGAACGGTGAGTGAAGCATCGCGCACATCGCCGGCCTTTTCACCAAAAATCGCACGAAGCAATTTTTCTTCGGGTGAGAGTTCGGTTTCTGATTTTGGCGTAATTTTACCGACCAAAATATCGCCCGGTTTCACTTCGGCACCAATCCGAATCACGCCTTCTTCGTCCAAATCTTTCAGAGCCTCTTCGCTCACATTGGGAATGTCGCGCGTGATTTCCTCGTTACCGAGTTTGGTATCGCGGGCTTCAATTTCGAACTCCTCAATATGAAGCGATGTGTAGGTATCTTCTTTTACCAAACGTTCGCTGATGATAATCGCGTCTTCAAAGTTGTATCCACGCCACGGCATGAAAGCAACCAGCACGTTGCGGCCAAGGGCGAGCTCGCCTTTATCGGTAGCAGCGCCATCCGCAATCGGTTCACCGCGCTTCACTTTATCACCAACGGTGACAAGCGGGCGTTGGTTAATACAAGTGCCCGCGTTAGAACGTTCAAATTTTTTGAGTTTGTAAACAAGATCGTCAATGACAATTTGGCCTTGTGAAATTTCTTTAACGGTACCGCGCGCTTTGGCAGATAAAACGGCGCCTGAGTCAATCGCCACATGACCTTCCATGCCGGTGCCAACCAAAGGCGACTCTGTTTCCATGAGCGGAACTGCTTGACGCTGCATGTTCGAACCCATGAGAGCGCGGTTAGCGTCATCATGTTCCAAAAATGGGATCAAGGAAGCGGCCACGCTGACCAATTGTTTCGGTGAAACGTCCATGTAATCAATTTCAGTCGGTTTCTTCAGCGGGAAATCGCCGCGAAAACGAGTGGCGACCACAGGGTTTAAGTAATTGCCTTTACTGTCAATCGGTGCATTGGCCTGAGCAATAACATATTTATCTTCCAGGTCGGCTGACAAATAATCAATTTTGCCGGTCACACGGCCTTTTTCGACGCGGCGGTAAGGGGTTTCGATAAACCCGATCTCATTCACGCGGGCAAAAGTGCTGAGCGAAGCAATGAGACCGATGTTCGGACCTTCCGGCGTTTCAATCGGACAAATACGTCCGTAATGAGACGCATGAACGTCGCGGACTTCAAAACCGGCGCGTTCACGCGACAAACCGCCCGGCCCTAAGGCTGAGAGGCGTCTTTTGTGCGTTAATTCTGAAAGCGGGTTTGTTTGATCCATGAATTGGGACAATTGGCTTCGGCCGAAGAAGTCTTTAATGGCAGCTGAAATCAACTTGGGATTAATCAAATTGTGCGGCATCGCGGCATCTAAATCATAAATCGACATCCGCTCGAGCGCGGAACGTTTCATGCGAGCCAAACCGACTCGAAATTGATTTTGCAGCAACTCACCCACCGAACGAACGCGGCGGTTGCCTAAGTGATCGATATCATCCACTTTAAGTTCGCCGCTCCGTAATTTCAAAAGCGCTTGGACAGCTTTTAAGATGTCATCCGGCTGAAGAACGGTTTGTTCAAGCGATGTCTCTTCGCCTAACTTGCGATTCAACATGAAACGGCCCACTTGGCCTAAATTGTAACGCTGCGGATCGAAGAAAAGTTTAAAAATTAAATCCTTGGCACTTTCCGGTGTTGGCGGATCTCCCGGACGTGAGCGGCGGTAAATCGCAATTTGCGCATCTTCTTGGCTGTTGTAAGGATCGCGTTCGAAAGTTTTGCAAATGGCATAATCTTCACCGATCGGACGAACAACTTCAAGCGTCGTCACATTGTGATCATAAATATTCTGAAGCACTTCTTTGGTGAGCTTGCAGCCTGCAACCGCAATGGGTTCTTTGCCGTTCGGATTGGCAACATCTTTTGCTAAAATAGTGTTTTCAAACTTCTTTAAATTACCACGGGAAAGATCTTTCACCTTTTCAATCGGAAAAAGCGCCTTCAAAATGTCGGCATTCGCGGAATAGCCAATGGCGCGAAGTAACGTTGTTGCCAGGATTTTGCGGCGGCGGTCAACATAGGCGTACAAAATATCATTGATATCGCCTTCAAACTCAACCCAGGCACCCCGATAAGGGATAATGCGGACGCTATAAACTCTTTTACCGCTCGGATGAATCGATTGCTCAAGTGAAATGCCGGGAGAACGGTGAAGCTGTGAAACCACAACGCGTTCGGCGCCATTGATCACGAAAGTACCGGTTTCTGTCATCAGCGGAATTTCGCCGATGTAAACCTCTTGTTCTTTTGCGACACCGCGTCTGACAATACGCAATTTAATTTTGAGGGGCGCTGCGAATGTCATGCTGCGTTTGTGACATTCAGAGACAGAGTACTTCGGTTTACCGATGTTGTACCCTAAATACTCCAACCGGCAGCTGCCATCAAAACTTTCGATGGGAAAAGATTCCTGAAAGACGGCTTCCAGACCCTGCTTTTTACGGCGGCGCCTAAAATCGACTTGCAGGAACTCTTCATATGAACGAATCTGGATTTCCACCAAATTCGGCAATTCCATTGCGTCTTGTATTTTGGAAAACGACTTCCGTTCAGGTAATGACGGCATCCGTTTCTCTCCTTCTCGCTCAAACGATTCTGAGCAGTTGTGTGCTATATGTTTCAGTGACCCTATTTTCTCGGAAGGGTCATCCTTCGGGGTTATCACCCCTCAGGATAACAGGTTAAAAAATTTCAACCTGTTACTTAATTTCAACTTTTCCGCCCTGTGCTTCAACCGCTGCTTTAATTTTGGCAGCATCTTCTTTTGAAACACCGTCTTTAATGGGCTTGGGGGCGCTTTCAACCAGATCTTTGGCTTCTTTCAAACCGAGATTCGTCAAAGCTCTGATCTCTTTGATGACCTGGATTTTCTTGTCGCCGGCACTGGCTAAAATCACCTGAAAAGAGGTTTTCTCTTCAGCAGCGGCTCCGCCACCTTGAGCAGCACCGCCTGCTGGAGCGGCCACTGCAACTGCGGCTGCTGCGGAAACGCCGAATCTCTTTTCAAGACCTTTTACAAGTTCAGCCAATTCAATGACTGAGAGTTCTTCCACAGCCTTGAGGATTTTGGCTAACTTTTCAGGAAGCTTAACGCCTTCTTCCTTCTTTTCAGTTGTTTCTTGCTTTGTTTCTTCTTTAACTTCTGCTGACATGGCTATTCTCCTTCTATATTATTTATTCCGTTTAACTCTTTTGCTTCTGAATTTGATCCAAGACGTTCACGAATGAACGCAGCACCTGGCCTAATCCGTTGACAAAACCGGCGATAGGGGCTTGCATACCGCCTACCACAGAAGCAAGCAACTCTTGACGAGAAGGGAGTTTGGCTAGATCTTGGATGTACTGCTTTTGAAAAACATTTTTATTGATGAAGATGCCTTTGAGTTCAAAATTTTCTTTTTCTTTTGCGAATTCAACGAGTACTTTAGAAACAACTTGGGGATCACGATGACCGGTGGTGAGGAGGACGCTGCCGTCCAGAAAAGCTTGCGCATCTTTCATATTCATGCGCTCCAGAATCAAGCGGGCAATTGAATGTTTCACAACGACCGAAGCGTCGGCCGCTTTTTCTAGTTTGCGGCGCAAATTGTTCATGTCATTTGCACCAATCCCCGAAAACTTGGCAAAGAAAACATAATCCTTGCCGTCCATCAGCTGCATGACGTGATTAAAAACCAACTCTTTTTCTTGTGTAATTTTGTCGTCTTTGGTCATGATTATTCTTCCGTTTCCGTCCGCAGAAATGAACTCACTTCAATGGGGAGTCCCAGGCCTTGTGTCGAAGACATAAAAACGCGTCTCACATAATCGCCTTTAGCCGAAGCCGGTTTGGCTTTGACGATGGCTTGTAAAACCGTCGTGGCATTTTCAACCAAGGCAGGTTCGGCAAACGACAGCTTACCGCATGCCACATGAATACCGCCTGTTTTATCGCTTTTAAACTCAGCTCTTCCCGCTTTGATTTCTTTGATGGCTTGCGCCACATTCATGGTCACGGTTCCTGTTTTGGGAGTCGGCATCAAACCCCGGGGACCAAGTACGCGGCCTAATTTACTGACTTCCCGCATCATCTCGGGATGAGCCACCACACTGTCAAACTCCATCCAACCTTTTAAAACTTTCTCTACCAATTCTTCGCCGCCCACTTCATCGGCACCGGCTGCTTGAGCACCGCGGGCGCCTTCGCCTTTACAAAAACAAATCACACGAACTTTCTTACCTGTCCCATGCGGCAAACCAACTGAACTGCGAACGCCTGCTTCCGAACCATCCAACTTAAGACCAAGCTGAAAATGAAGTTCGACGGTTTCATCAAACTTGCGGTTTTGCTGCTGCTTGAGCAATTTGACGGCTTCGGCAATCGAATAAACTTTTCCGATTTCTTTTGTTTTCACGTTTGCCTGATGGCGCTTACTGGCTGTTTTCATTTGATTTCGATACCCATGCTGCGGGCAGTCCCTGCGACAATCCGCTTCGCGCTTTCAATATTATTGGTGTTCAAATCGGGCATTTTCTCTTTGGCAATTTGCTCGACATCTGCCGGGCTTACTTTGCCGATTTTCAACTTGTTCGGCTCACCACTCGCTTTGGCAAGGCCTGCCGCTTTTTTGAGCATGGCTGCGACCGGTGCTGTCTTCATAATAAAAGTAAAAGTGCGATCTTCGTAAACAGTGATAACAACCGGAACCACTTGGCCTTGCTTGTCTTTGGTCTTCTCATTGAATTGCTTACAAAAGTCCATGATGTTAACACCATGCTGACCCAAAGCAGGACCGATGGGCGGTGCGGGATTGGCCCCTCCGCCTGTGACTTGCAATTTAATGAGTGTTTTAACTTTTTTTGCCATAACTTGTCATCCTGAGTTGCGTAGCAACGGAGGATTTGTTTTTCCAGATCCTTCACTGCGTTCAGGATGGAAAAAATTTGAAGCTGTTTTCAAATTTTTTCCACCTGCCAATATTCTAATTCAATCGGGGTGGCCCGGCCAAAAATACTGACCATGACTTTTAATTTGCCTCGGTTCGGATTTAATTCTTCCACGGTGCCGTTAAAATTTGCAAAAGCACCTTCTTTCACCCGAACGCTTTCACCCGGTTCAAATTCAACTTTGGGTTTTGGTTTCGACATCTTTTCTTCTTGCTGCTGAAGGATGTCTGAAACTTCCGATGCTGCTAACGGCAACGGCCGCTTGCCGGAACCGACAAATCCGGAAACGCCCGGGGTATTTTTAACCAAATACCAGCTTTCATCGGTCATTTCCATATTGACCAAGATGTAACCGGGGAAAAACTTGCGTTCCGTAATCTTTTTCTTCCCGCCCTTGACTTCGCTGACCTTCTCAGTCGGGATCAAAACTTCGTGTATGAGCTGCGTCAAACCGGCGTCCTTGGCGCGAGACTCTAAATTGGTCTTTGCCTTTACTTCCGCACCTGTTTGTGTATGTACCACATACCAAGAAAGAGCCATATTTAGCCTACCAGTAAACGAATCAAAAAAGAAAAAATGGCGTCTAAAATACCGATAAAAACAGCCATTATTAAGGTAACGACGATTACTAAAATCGTTGACTGCACTAACTCATCGCGTGTCGGCCAGCTGACCCGTTTGAGTTCTTGCTTTGACTCACTAAAAAAAGATGTAAATTTGTTTGCCATAATTTTTAATTATCGATTCCTGCTCTGTTCATTTGAGAACAGGAGCGGCAGGAATCGAACCTGCAGTCCCGGTTTTGGAGACCGGTGGTTTACCAATTAACCGACGCTCCTTCGCATGACAAAAAACGGAACTGCCTTTCCTTACAAAGATCTTACTTAATTTCACGATGGATGACGTGCTTACCGCAAGGCCGGCAGAATTTGTTTAATTCCAAACGGGCCGTTGTCTTCTTTTTATTTTTTTCCGTCGTATAATTGCGGCTCTTGCATTCTGTGCAAGCTAAAGTAATAATTTCACGCATACATTAATTCCGAATTTAGAAAAAAATTTACTTTTTACCTTTTTAAGCGCTGATGATTAACGGTAGGGCTCTCTCATCTACAGGTAATGTGATGAAGCCTCTCTGATGTCGCTTAAGATGCTAGATCATCACTTCGAGAGAACGTTTCATTTCATCATGCAACTTCCAAATAACTTTTTACTCAAGCAACTCAGCTGCTGATCGGGATCGAACCGATGACCTCGTCCTTACCAAGGACGTGCTCTACCAACTGAGCTACAGCAGCACCAACTTTCCTTATTGATCAGTATTATCAATTAGGAAGTTGGTGCAGTCATTGAGACTGCGATCAACGACCCTCTTTTGTTTTTAAGGTGCTCAATGGCAGCACCAACTTTTTTTTAGCCGTACTGCTGTCAAAATAAAATATGATCATTACTTAAAACTAAATGGATGAAATTAAGGGACAGTCTGCCCCTATCAAAAAGTTCGAAGATTATATGCAAACGAAAATAAGGAGTCAAGCTATTTCCTGAAAAAAATCAGTAAATAATTCAACCGCTTATTGACCAGGTGAGTTTTTCACTTCCCACACCTTAAAATCACCTTATTTTATGCGAAAGATGATGTTTGTCAGTCTGGGCATAAACGACCAGTTTCTGACCGGGCTGAAGTACTTTTTTTCACTTTTTTTCAAATAATTCAGGATACCAGACCCGTACTAAGGTAAGCGCATGCGCCGGTACCGTGGGCCCCAAATGCCGCCGATCCCGCCCGCGGAGAATTTTTTTGAGCTCATCCGGCGTGATTCTTCCCCGCCCTACCATTAATAAAGCACCCACCAAATTACGCACCATATGCTGCAGAAACCCATCCCCCGTCACCGTAAAAATAATTTCGCTTCCTTTCCTTCGAATGGCAAGCGCGCAGAGCGTCCGGACTGTGTGAGCACGCGATTCGCCGGATTGAAACGATTTAAAATCATGCCGGCCGAGTAAGTATCGAGCGGCCTGCTGTATCAGTGCTAAGTTAACATCAAAAGGATAATGAAAAGTCTTCCGGCGCCTTAAGGGCGAGCGAATACGGTTGTTCCAAACACGATATTGATAAGTTTTTCTTTTTGCCCAAAAACGGGCATGAAAGCCGGCGGGCGCCTTTTCAAGCTGAATCACCGCGATGTCTTCGGGCAGATATGTGTTTAACCCAAGCAGCATTTTATGAGGCGGAATTCGGGAATCAACTTTAAGGCCGACCACTTGTTTGGCTGCATGAACGCCGGCATCGGTTCGTCCGCTGGCTGAGGCAATTTTAAGTTTTTGGCGGAAGAGCCTTTTGAGAGCTTTTTCGAGTTCGGCTTGGACAGTGCGTTTACGGGTTTGGCGCTGAAATCCAAAGAAATATTCTCCGTCATATTCAATGGTAAGCTTGTATTGGCATCGGTTCCAACCCCGCATGGGCTGTTTTGCCGAAGTGACGGGTTTCTTTTTCTGTTTCATCGCAATTAAAGAACTACTGGGAACTGGTTTCATAAGTCCTCGTAAACCTAATAAAGACATGTCATTGCGAGCCGCCTTAGGCGGAGAAGCAATCTCAGGTTTTAAAGAGGGATTGCCACGTCGCTCCTTCGGAGCTCCTCGCAATGACGTGAATAAGGTAACTTATGAAACCAGTTCTGGGGGTACCTGTTTAGATCAACAATTCGGCAATTTGGACCGCGTTCAGCGCAGCCCCCTTGCGCAATTGATCGCCCGCCACAAAAAGTGCTAAGCCGGTTTTGGATGATAAGTCTTCACGAATTCGGCCGACATAAACATCATCCCGTCCACTGGCATCGGTAAAAGGCATGGGGAAACGGTTTTTGGCTCTGTCATCGACCAAAGTCACCCCTTTGGCCTTGGATAAAATTTGGCGTGCCGCTTCAACGCTCATGGGTTTTTCAAACTCAAGCAGTACGGACTCCGCATGTGATTGAAATACCGGAACACGTACGGCGGTCGGACAAATTTGAATATCCGGATCACCCAAGATTTTCTTTGTTTCAGCGATCATTTTATTTTCTTCGCCCGTGTAACCATTTTCGGCAACGTTTGAATTGTGCGAGAAAAGATTAAAAGCAATTTGGTGCGGAAAGACTTCCATTTGAAGTGCTTTTCCTTTTTGGATATTCTCGGTCTCTAAGCGAATGGCTTCTAAAGCATCCCCGCCGCGTTTTTCGATACGGCCGATAAATTCCTGCGTTTGGGCATACAGTTCACGCATCGCGCCGGCGCCGGCGCCGCTCGCCGATTGATAAGTGGAGACAATGACGCGTTTAATGCGGTTTGCCCTGTGAAGCGGCGCAATCGCAATCAGCATTACAATGGCGGAACAATTGGGATTGGCGATGATGCCTTTGTGTTTTTTAATATCATTGCCGTTTACTTCGGGCACCACCAAAGGCACATCCGCATCCATCCGAAAAGCGCTGGTGTTGTCGATCACGACAATCTTTTTGTTGTGCGCGATAAGCGGCCTGACAAATTTTTGACTCACCGATGCGCCCGGGCTTGAAAGCACAATGTCAACGCCGTCAAACTGCTTTGGATCAAACGCCAACTCTTCTACTTGAAGGGTTTTTCCCCGAAAAGAAACAGATTGGCCCTTCGAACGGCTGGAGCCAAAAAGACGGAGTTCACCGCTTGCCCATTCGCATTTTTCCAAAATACGGCGCATCTCAGAGCCAACAGCCCCGCGCGCGCCTACAATCGCTACTTTTTTCATGATCTGGTACCTTAACTTAATTAATTAATCCGCTCGCAGACCAACCGGCCCATCTCTCGGCAACCCACCATTTGACATGAGCCGTCATGCGACAAATCCTGCGTGCGAAAGCCATCCTCTAAAACTTTCTTGACGGCATTTTCCACACTTATCGAAACATCCAATAAATCAAATGAATACTTAAGCATCATCGCACACGATAAAATCGTTGCCAGAGGATTGGCTTTGTCTTGGCCTGCAATATCAGGCGCCGAACCGTGTACCGGTTCATAAAGCGCGAGGCGCTCTCCCATACTGGCAGAGGGCAGCATGCCAATGGAGCCGGTTAGCATGGCAGCCTCATCGCTTAAAATGTCACCAAACAAATTAGAAGTCACAATCACGTCAAACTGTTTGGGCTGACGAATAAGCTGCATGGCGCAATTATCTACATACATGTGCGAAAGCTGGACGTCCGGAAAACGTTTGGCCACTTGCGTCACCACTTGGCGCCATAGGACACTCGATTCTAAAACATTCGATTTGTCCACCGAACAGACTTGGCGTTTGCGCTTACGCGCTAATTGAAAAGCTTTCTGGGCAATGCGTTCGATCTCGGGGGTGGAGTAAACCTCTGTATTAAAACCGCGTTCCGTGCCGTCTTCGTTTTTTTGAATGCCTTTGGGCTTGCCAAAATAAATGCCGCCTGTGAGTTCGCGTACCACCAGGATATTTGTACCGCTCACAATTTCTTTTTTTAAACTGGAAGCGTCTACCAAACTGTCATAGACCATGGCAGGCCTGAGGTTGGCATAAAGCCCCAAAGCTTCTCGAATACCTAAAAGCCCGGCTTCAGGCTTTAAATGATGACTCAGGTTTTCCCATTTTGGACCGCCGACGGCACCTAAGAGAACCGCATCGGCTTGTTTGGCTTTCTGGATCACCTCATCGACGAGCGGCTTCCCATACTGATCAATCGAGGCACCGCCAATCAAAGCTTCTTCGGTTTCAAAAACCAAATGAAACGTTTTGGCCACATGTTTTAAGACCTGAGCGGCGACTTGAACGACTTCGGGTCCGATGCCATCACCGGGCAATGTTAATATTTTATACATCTTGCTTACCTATGTTTATTTTAAAACAAGGATGGATTTAATCTTTATCTTGGTATTTCTTGATACCGGTTCTAAACAGTCGTGGTACCTGCTTGGGTTTGCTTACCCGTCAGTCCTTCTTGAGGACTGGAGGCGCTGCCGTATTCTTTGATCGGAATCCGTCCGGCTAAAAATGCTTTGCGTCCGGCAGAAACTGCCTCACGCATCGCACTTGCCATGAGCACGGGGTTATCCGCACAAGCAATGGCCGTATTCATGAGCACGCCATCGGCACCCAACTCCATACAAACAGCAGCATCCGAGGCTGTTCCGACACCGGCATCAACGATGACGGGGATACGGACAGCTTCTTTGATAAATTTAATGTTGATCGGGTTTTGAATGCCGCGGCCAGATCCGATCGGTGCCGCAAGGGGCATCACACAAGCCGCCCCCGCCTCTTCCAACTTTTTTGCCAACACCGGATCATCCGTCATAT
Organism: Candidatus Abzuiibacterium crystallinum; assembly: GCA_002787155.1. GTDB lineage: Bacteria > Omnitrophota > Omnitrophia > Omnitrophales > Abzuiibacteriaceae > Abzuiibacterium > Abzuiibacterium crystallinum. Next base: position 55,966 of record PCVY01000058.1, read on the forward strand.
AAGGCATGACGATAAAACCTTCTTTGACCAGGATTTTGGTTGCTTCCAAAAGAGCACTGCAATCGGGCAATAAAGTTTTTGGATCGCCGATTACTTCGAGCTTCACCAAATCACCCATCCCCGCCGCACGGCCCAAACGCGCAATGCGGAGAGCGTTTTCAATGTCATAAGCACCGGCTGTGTTGGGAAGAATCGTATATTGATTCCGGTCAATGTAATCAATTAAAGTCTTTTCTTGCGGACTGTTAAGGTTCACCCGTCCGATGGCAACAGTCACCATTTCACAGCCTGAGGCATCCAAAGCCCGTACCATGTCTTCAAAACTACGGTACTTGCCTGTCCCCGTAATGAGCCGCGATTTAAATTCGTATTTACCTATTTTTAACATATACTGGTACCGGTTCTAAAAGTGCCGGGTTTTCTTTCCTATTTTTTCTGTACCGATCCTAAACCTGGCACTTTTAGAACCGGTACCTGTTTTTAAATTATAAACCAGAACTATCGGAAATGGTCTTTTTTTCTGCCCGCTCATACACGTCTACATATTGACGAGCACTGGCCTGCCAGGAGAAATCGCACTCCATTCCCCGCAAAATCAACTTGCGCCAGGCCTCTTTATCTTGAAAAACCTGCACAGCTTTCTTCATGGTTTTAAAGAGCGTTTGAGGCGTATAATCCAAAAACCGAAAGCCCGTACCCTTATGGCTTCTGGCCTTATAGGGTGTTACCGTATCGACCAACCCGCCTACTTCGCGAACAAGCGGTACCGTGCCATAACGCAAGGCATACATTTGACCCAGCCCGCAGGGCTCATACTGCGAAATCATCAGAAAAAGATCCACGCCCGCATAAATGCGCTTTGCCATGGCCCCGTCAAAGGTAATGTGTGCACTAAAATGCTGCGGGAATTTGCGCGCCGCCTCTCTGAAGCGTTGCTGGTATTGGTCATCGCCCGTTCCCAACAAAATAAGCTGCCACCCGGCTTTTTTGATGTTTTCTATAATGGGTTCTAAAAGATCAATCCCTTTTTGAGAACTAAGGCGCCCGATAAAACCAAACAAAGGGACGTCTGGGTCTACTTTCAGTTTGTTTTCTTTTTGGAGTGCAAGTTTACACTCCGTTTTTCGCTCAATTGTTTTTGCGGTGTAATTTTTCGGGATATCAGGGTCATGCGCCGGATTCCATTCTTTTAAATCAATGCCGTTTAAAATGCCGACGAGTTCGTCTTTGCGGTCGCTTAAAACAGATTCCATGCCGCAGCCAAAATCACTGGTTTGAATTTCTTCCGCATAACGTTTGCTCACCGTTGTGAGCAGGTCCGAATACACCAAACCGCCTTTTAGGAAACTAATTTTTCCGTAAAACTCGAGCCGGTCATAACGAAATTCATCCCACGAAAGTCCGGTGGTCGAAATCGAGTCGGGCGGAAAATTGCCTTGATATGCCAAATTGTGAATGGTAAAAATGGTTTTCGTGTCTTTGTAAAAAGGGTCTTTTCGATAAATGGTTTTGAGATAAACCGGAATCAACCCGCCCTGCCAGTCATGGCAATGAATGATATCAGGCTTGAGTTTCAATTTTTTTAAACTCTCAATCACCGCCCGCTGAAAGAAAATGAAACGGATGTCATTGTCCGGATAATCTCCCATTGGCGTGCCGTATAACGCATCGCGGTCATATAAATAAGGTTGATCGATAAAGAAAACGTTCACATCGCCCCAACGCCCGCCGTACAAACGGCCGGTTTCCACTTCGGTACCCACCGGAATATCAATGGGGTCAAGCAGCAGTTCGAGGGAATATTTATGTTCCGAAACAGACCTGTATTTAGGCAGAAAAACCGACACCCGGTGGCCCAAAGCAACAATTTCCTGCGGCAGCGAACCGCACACATCAGCCAATCCGCCCGTCTTGGCGAAGGGCTCCATTTCAGCTGTAATAAATACGATTTCCATCAGGATAAGTCCTTGTGTATTAGAA
>PCVY01000058.1:57986-67017 GCA_002787155.1 Candidatus Abzuiibacterium crystallinum
CTTTTAGAACTGGTACCCAAGATAGTACCCAAGACAAGATAGTACCCAAGATACTAGGACAAAAACCTCTTGAACTCCGAAGAGAAACCGCTATAATGCAGCCTGTTTTATTTAAAGAGAGGAAGACATGCAGATTTGTCATACTTGCGGAAAAAAACCGAGATTAGGCAACTCCATTGCCCGCCGCGGTTTAGCCAAGAAAAAGGGCGGGGTTGGTAAGAAAATCACAGGCATTACTCGCCGTCGTTATTTTCCCAATCTCCAAAGAGTTAAAGCAGAATTACCGAGCGGCCAGATCAGGCGCATTTGGGTTTGTGCCGCCTGTATTCAAACCGGCCGTGTCAAAAAAGCCAGTCCTCGATTGCGCAATCAAGAAACGGCGTCCGTTTAATCAGGCGTCATTTTCATTGTTTCTTTTCTCCGTTCCAAAACCGGCAAAATAAAATAAAAAGTGCTTCCTTTCCTGAAGACAGACTCTACCCAAATTTGACCACCATGCTCTTCGATGATCTTCTTCGATATTGCCAAACCCAGTCCTGTGCCGCTGGTTTTACGGGTCATATGACTGGTTAACTGGCTGAAACTTTTGAAAAGTTTAGGCAAGTCTTCCTCCAGAATTCCAATGCCCGTATCTTTGACAGTGACTCGGACTGCATTATCCAAACGCTCTGTTGTGATTGCAACGTGTCCTTCATCACAAAACTTGACGGCATTACTCACTAAATTAACTAATACCTGAATAATTTTGTCTTTATCTATGAGCAACAAAGGCAAATCCGGCGCTAATTCAACTTTCAACACCAGTTCTTTCGATTTTAACAAGGAGGTGATAGTTTGCTTAACTTCTGTAATAATCTCATTGATGTCATTTTCTTTCTTATTAAATTCCATTTGCCCCGCATCTAATTTTTGGAAATCCAAAACGTTGTTAATCAGGCGTGATAACCGATCAACATTACTTTTAGCCATGACTAAGAAATCCCGCTGATCGGTATTGATTTCGCCTGCAGATTCATCTAAGACAACACTCACACTATCTTTAATGACCGTGAGCGGTGTTCTTAATTCATGAGAAACCATGGAAATAAATTGAGACTTTAAATCTAACTGCGCTTTTAACCGGCGTTCCGTCATGTTTCTAAAAACAACAACAGCTCCGACAATATCATTACCTTCTTTGAGAGGAGCGCTTTTAAATTCTACCGGAAAAGAAGTGCCGTCCTTTCGCCAGAAAATCTCATCTGCCACCTCTTGCACCGCGCCATTTTTTAAAACACGGTACTCGGGGCATGCCTGCCATTCATAAGGGTCGTTATTTGCTCTGGTATGATGACAAGTCTCGTGCATTCTTTTACCCACTAAATCTTCCAACGACCAACCCGTCATTTGAAGCGCGGCTTCATTCATAAAAGTAATCTTCCCTTCGCGGTCTAAACCGTAAATGCCTTCGGCTGCTGAATTCAAGATAAGTTGACGCTGATAATTTAACCCGGCAATGGCTTCTTCGGCTTTTTTGCGCTTGCTGATGTCTCGAATGGCAGCTGTTACCAACGTGCCTTCCTTCGTTTGGAGCGGACTTAAACTAATTTCAACATAAAACTCATTGCCATCTTTACGTTTTCCCATCAATTCCAGACCTGCCCCCATCGGACGAACGCGTGGGTCAGAGAAGAAATTTGCCCTGTGGCTAATGTGTTGACGATGAAATCGTTCAGGAATTAACATTTCAATTGGTTTATTTAATATTTCACCGCGATTATAGCCAAATAATACTTCCGTTTGGCTGTTAACGAGGGTGATGGCACCCGCTTGATCAACAATGACCATCGCATCCGGAGCTGATTCCAACAAAGCCTTGAATTTTTCCTCTGCTTGCCGGCGTTCACTGATGTCGTGTATAAAAGCGTTAAAATGGTAAGTATGATCAACCTGTATCGGCCATACTGTTAATTCGACGGGAAATTCATGACCATCACGATGAAGTGCGTTGAATTCAATCCGTCTATTCAAGATTTTACTTTGACCAGATGTTAAGAATTGCTGTAAACCTTTTTCGTGCGCTTGTCGGAAACGCGCCGGGATAACCAATTTGCTCAACTTTTTCCCTATCACTTCTTCCCATAACCAGCCAAACGTGATCTCTGCTTGATGATTCCAATCCGTAATCAATCCATGATCATCCATACTAATAAAAGCGTCCCTGGCTGTTTCAATAACCAAGCGCGCCCGTTTTTCACTTTGCCTGAGCGCTTCTTCCGCTTGTTTTTGGGAAGAAATATTACGACCTTCAGCCAAAATATATTTGATTTTCCCATTCTCATGGTACACCGGCACCAAACTAAAATTAACCGTGATAATTTCGCCGGTTCCCAGCATAAGCTTTTCATCATAATTAACCGTATTGCCAAAAACAGCTTTCTGAAATGCCTGTCGAACTCTTGCCTGAACTGCCGGGTCAAAACTCCACCAAGGCCCTTCCAGAAAATTGGTTTCGATTAACTTTTGATAACGCATACCGGATGCGATGCGCGCGATTCTGTTTGCCAATATGATTTCTCCTTTCACGTTCACTTGAGCCGTTAAAGTTGACATGCTGTCAATGAATTCGCGCAATTCTTTTGTCTGTTCTCGAACGCGCATTTTTAACCCTTCAAAAACACGCTTGTTTTCCGTTGCAACAGCGGATAAGGTGAGCGACATGGCACTTACAACCGTCATAAACCCTTGTAACAAAAGAAAAGATTTGTTTTCCGAGAAAGTAATAAACGGGCCATGACCAAACACCGTCCCGACCAGCGCAATCGCAGACAACAAGAGAACAGCAGTAGCCGTTTCCCGCTGGCTAAATTGATAGGAAAACCATACCAAAATAGGAATGCAAAGGAACGCAACAGGATATGTGTTGAAATTGGCAAATAAGCCGCCGCCGAAAATAATGATACCGATGGCAATCAGTAAAATTAACGACAAAATCAGTTCAACGATCTGCACATGATTGAAATGAAGGTGATGGTCATTAGCCCATAAAATCAAAAACGGGGCCACTACCAAATTGCCTGCTAAATTACCCAGCCACCAAGTCAGCCAAACAGCTCCCCCATGCTGCCATGTGGCAAAACCGGTGAATAATAAACTGCTAACGCCGAATGTCGCACTCACAGCGGTACTCAACATGCCGGCCAAGACAACAAATTTAAAAATATCTTGGGCGCGATCAAAAACATTCCTTCCGTGAGCAAAACGGCGGATCAGAAAAGCACCGCTCAGCGCTTCCAGGGTGTTCCCGGCCGCGATACCAAGCGAAGTGATGGCTGTACCGGCTGTGGTGAGGTTGACTAAGAAAGCCGCCAGGAAAATACCGAACCACATATGATTACCGAATATGAGACAAGCGGCTAAAGCAATGCCGGTAGGCGCCCAAATAGCGGTCGCACTGGGATGAACAAAGGCGAGGCGTAGGCCAATTTTAGCTGCAACAGCATAAACAATGGCCATCAAAAAAATTGCAGTGAGATTCTTCATCCACGGTGAATTTCTCATGCTGATTGCAATTGATTCGGAACGTGTAAGTTTTAGGTTTGATGTCTAACGAATGCAATCTTCTCTGACCTTCAACCAAGCGCCTGACACTCTGATCTTCTCCTGTGAGATGAGAGTTAGTTAAGGTTGGTGTGAACGGTTGCTAAAAATTCATCCAAACAAAAAGGTTTGGCAATCACAGTCTGAACACCGATGGTTTCGGCTTTCGCTTGCAGAGGCGAATCAACGTAAGCGCTTAACATAATACGCGGCATTGATTTCTGATAAATCAGAAGTGCTTCTTGCTGAATGCGCGCCAAAGCCTGCACGCCATCCATTTGGGGCATACGAAAATCAGAAATAACCAAATCAAATGATTGTTGCTGAACCGCTTGAATGGCTTCTTCGCCGGAAGAAACTGCTAAAACTTCAAAACCATTTTTCTGAAGAAGTTGTTTGAGTGAGTGTAGAACCAGAAAATCATCATCAATGACTAGAATCTTCTTCTTAGAATCAGGCGTATGAACCTTTTCTACCAGTGTTTCAATGTCTTCCGGCTTAAAGCGCAAAACCCCGCCGATATGGATTGGTGCCAGAATAGCTTTGTTAATCCAGTGATAAACGGTTCGCCGTGATATTTTAAAAATTTTTTGAATATCTTGGATAGTTAATAAAGGTTTCATGGCGTGAGTGTCAAATAGTGCAATAAAGTGCAATTATATGAAATCTATAGGAAAGAATGCCTTGTGTCAATAAAAAATCAAATTGCGTTTATGCAGCCCCCCTATCCTTTCGCTTTCGACGCACATCATCTCACACCTTGATTCTATGACACCATGATTGCTCAACTATAAGGCGGTGTAAATATTAGGTAAATCTTCTTGATAATCTGTATCTAAAGGTGTTTTTTCTCTTTCCAATTGGATGACACCGCGCCGCACATGGTAAAACCCGTCTAAATGCGGCATATTCTCAGCGTAAGGTGTATGTTTCATATGTTTACCGCTCGCACCCGCTTGATGACTCACGCGGCGCTGTTGGATTTTGTGTGATCTTGTTTTGTGATTCATTTTTCTTTCCTCCTCTGGCTAGGTATAACTTACTGTTGCTGGCTCATTTTTAACAACAAGGCGATACATGAATAATCATATGATAAATCCGTTTCGCCAATGTCAGGTTCGGGAAAAGCCCCCAAACCCTGCGAGCTTGAACACGAACCATGACACTTTTGGGCGTAGCTTGTTCAGCTTTAAATTTGATTGTGATGTGCCCTTGCTTCGCTACCATCTTGCCTTTCGCTTTGTCTATTTCTTCTAAAGTACCCTCACGTTTTAAAACTTGCTCGGCATTCTCCCACACCTCTTTGTATGATTCATCCGCGACACCCTCAATCCCATCCGCCGTAACAGCATATACACCTGCAGATCCTGCTGCACCAATCACGAGAACCGTACAACCCGTGTAAAGCATTGATAATATCAACCACACGCACAACCCGGATGACATTGTTATTCTCTTGCTCGCCATTGGTTTCACCCCATCTCTGTCTACTGACGGCTGGCTTTTTTTAGCCGTATCAGTAGACAGTTAATAAAACAGGCGGCGTTTAACTGCATTGACTATTTAATAAACTCCAGCTTATCGCCCGTCATGGGATCCAGCATATATTGATCCGGAAATCTTTGACCTGTTTTTGGGTTGTATTTAGTAAAGTTCTTTTCCATATCAGTCTGGACATATCTGACACTGGGGGTTGAAGAACCATACAATTGCGCCATGACTTCTTCGCGAGCTGCTTGCCTAGCCTCTTCTCGCGTCTGACGCATGCCCTCACCGATCAAAGCCCCTGCCGCTAAACCAATCGGTAAACCGATTGCCGTTCCGGCTGCTGCATTTCCAGTGGCACTGCCAATAATAGCTCCGGTGCCGGCGCCAAACCCGGCCCCAGTCAACCCGCCCACTTCCCGCTCTGTTAAACCGCCCGGGTTGGAGGGAGAAGCGCATCCTGCCAGATAGATAAGAAAGGCTGCTAAAGCCATCATGCTGAACCATCTGTTCCTGATCTTCATGGGTTTATCCTCCTCATGCAAATGCAAAACACAACTTCATTTTAATGCGTTTTTTTCATCTCCTTTTTTCTACTTTCAATTTATGTGCCATGTGGTTTTTAGGATAAGCGGAAGTTATTGTCGAAAATTTGCTTCAAAAACAGCCCTATTTTTAGGACGAGTTGATTCAAAAATCTGACAAATGCTGACATCTGCTAAGATCGTTCATTGCCATGTCACAGGTTTTTAAATTGTAGTGACTCAGAATGGCATAAGATTTGATGGTTTAACAAATGAGGTTAAACATTGAGTTCCGGAAAGAAGGTACATCATGAAGAAAAAAATGACAGGCTTATTGATCATAGGAATGAGCATAATGCTGATAGGTCCATGCCATGCTTCCGGCGAAATGATTCAAGGTATGGTTTTTACAATGACCCCAAATAATCAGCATTTGAGTATTGAAAGCAGAAATTCGCTAGTCGGAGAAATGGAATATATCGACATCAATTTAGCGCCACACACTCAATATGAAGGGGTGCTTTCGTCAAACGAAATTGAAGTGGGAGATTGGGTAACAGCTGAAGTGTTTCGCAACCAGAATTCCGGCCGACTAGAAGCCAGTCGTTTGATGGTCGAACGCCCTAACCAAAAAGAAAATCAACACGATGCGGAGGCGCTTAAACCAATCGGAATTCAAAAGATTGAACCTGTTTTTAAGGAAGACGATTCATACATTCCGCAAATCAAATTACATTTTTAACGCTAAACCAAAAAGGAGGTCATCATGGGTCTCAGACTAGGAAGCGTGGCTCCCAATTTTTCACAATCGTCGAGTCAGGGAGAAATTGAGTTTTACTCTTACATCGAAGGAAGCTGGATAATTTTGTTTTCACACCCCGCTGATTTCACACCCGTGTGCACAACCGAGCTTGGACGTGCTGCCAAATTAAAACCTGAATTTGATAAAAGAGGTGTCAAAATGCTGGCACTTTCAGTTGACAGCAAAGAAGTGCACGACGAGTGGATTCCTGATATCAATGAAACCCAAAATTGTTCCGTGAATTTTCCGATCATAGCCGACAGTGATTACCGTGTGTCCAGTCTGTATGACATGATTCATCCCCAATCGACAGATAAAATGACTGTTCGCACTGTTTATATCATCGATGACAAAAAAAAGATTCGGGCCATGATTACATATCCGCCTTCCACGGGACGAAATTTCGATGAGATTTTAAGGGTAGTTGACTCCTTACAGTTAACAGATAAGTTTATGATCGCAACGCCTGTTGATTGGAAACAAGGAGAAGATGTTGTGATTGCACCGTCTCTCACAGATGAAGCAGAACTCAAGAAACGGTTTCCAAAAGGATATACAAAACAAAAACCTTACTTACGCCTCACGCCGCAGCCGAGCTAAGATGTTGTAACGGCTGTCTGATGGGTGTGTGGTGTGAGTGAAGCCATAGTGTTCATCCGGCCGCAAATGAAAATCACGCGCTTCTACAATAATGTCTTAAAAACCTTTTGATTTTTTATTTTTACCGGCACTGGTATAATCTTGACATGTCAATAACTGCCAAATTGACTTCGGATTCAATTGCCAATTTACAGCTTTTTTTAGTTAGCTTCCTCATTCTCTATTTTGAGCTCGTCTTCATCCGATGGATTGCGGCGTATGTGCCTTTCGTCACTTTTTTTTCGAACTTTGTTTTAATCGGCTCTTTTGTGGGCATGTCGATCGGTTGTTTGACAGTCCGCTCTTTACGTTCCCTCAAAAACCATATCCCCTACCTTTTGTGTTTGGTCATCGCCGTTATCATAGCGATTCACTACATCGTTCAATTGGGCAATATTCATGTCAGTGTGGCAAATACGGATTCACCGGAACGGGTTTTCTTTGGAGCCGAATGGGGGCGTCAAAACTTAACCCAACTGGCTGTTCCCGTTGAGGTGTTACTTAGCCTTATCTATACATTGATTGTCCTGCTATTTATCGGACTTGGCCAACGGCTTGGGGAATTATTGGATCGACTGACGAACCGCCTAAAAGCTTACACCATTAACATTGCAGGCAGTTTGGTTGGCATAGCTGTCTTCGCCGTCATTTCTTACCTTTCTTTATCTCCGATATGGTGGTTCCTATTAGGTTTGGGGGGTTTAGGCTTACTCATGTCAAACTCTACAAAACAAAAATTGGCATTGTTTCTCACGTGTGCCGGATTGATTTTGACGGGTGTCGTTTGGTTAGATAGAAGCAGTGCCGCTATGAAAAGTATTTGGACACCTTACTACCACTTGGAATACTTTCCTTCAGAAGGCCAGCTGACGGTCAACGGTTTGGGTCATCAAGCTATTCGAAACCGAAAGTTCAATCCAGCTTACTCTGTCACCTATTTGTTAGCTCAATATGCCGGCATGCCCGACATTAAGAATGTCTTGATTATTGGTGCCGGTTCTGGAAACGATACGGCACATGCGCTCTGGCATGGTGCCGATACGATTGACGCCGTCGAAATTGACCCTTGGTTTATGCGAATCGGAAAACGCGATCATCCCAATCATCCCTATGATGACACCCGCGTCACCCGCCATTTGGATGACGGCCGCTCATTTTTGGAAAATACGAACAAACAATACGATCTCATTGCTTATGGTTTGGTGGATTCGCTGACACTGCATTCAAGTTACACCAGTGTGCGGCTTGAAAACTTTCTTTATACCGAAGAAGCTTTTAAGGCTGTCAAACGCCATTTGAGCCCAAACGGCATATTTGCGATTTATAATTACTACCGCCAACCCTGGATTGTGGTACGGATGTATCAAACGTTGGCTAAAGTGTTTGGCGAACAACCCATTGCCGTTTCATTACCGGCCAAAGAAATGATTCACCACCATGATCCGACGGATAACCGCATGTCACTTCTTTTAGCCGGAAACATTGCACCGCTCAAGGAAGCCTTTGTACGGCATAGCTATTTTCAGATTGATCCGGCAGCTTTTATGGCCACGCCGGATGAAGCCGTCCGCTTAGAACACCCCAATGGTTTTCTGAGCAGCGGTAAAAAGGATAAAAATCTTCTTTTTATGGTTGCCCCTAGCACCGTTCATATGAGTTCGGCAGTTGAAACCGTATCGGATAATTGGCCGTTTCTTTACCTGAAAGATAGGCGCATCCCAAAACACAATTTGATCGGCATGCTGATCATGGCATTTTTCTCAGGCCTTTTTTATTTTTTATTTAGACCGCAGGAAGCGAAGGGACTCAATACTCATTTCTGCTGCTTGGGTGCGGGTTTTATGTTGATTGAAACCATGAACTTAACTCGGCTTTCGATTTTATTTGGCTCAACCTGGGTAATCAGTTCGATTGTTTTTAGCGCCGTGCTGGTGATGATTTTGCTGGGAAACTTTTTTGTGCTGCACTACAAGCCCGGCAGCCTCAAGCCTTACTACGCGGC
>PCVY01000058.1:67057-73467 GCA_002787155.1 Candidatus Abzuiibacterium crystallinum
TTTTCTTCGCGAGTATTATCTTTGCCGTGTCATTTGCGAAAAGTAAAAATCCTCATCGCGATTTTGGCAGTAATATTGCAGGGGTCGTGCTGGGGGCTTTACTTGAGAACTTGTCTTTGGCCGTTGGTTACCATATGCTTTTTGCTGTGGTGATTTGCTTTTACATCCTTTCGGCTGTGGTGATGCCAAAAGAAAATCATTTTAAGTTGCCGTAAACGTCCCCATTTCGAGTTCATATAAGGCTTGATCAATTTCTTCTTTCGTATTCATCACAAAAGTACCGTGACGGACCACAGGCTCACTCATTTGTTTTTTGTTGCGTTTCAGTTCCTAAACAACACTTTTTGTATTTCTTGCCGCTGCCGCACGGACACGGATCATTCCGTCCGACTTTGGGTTCTGTGTGCACTTCGGGGCTGTGCGGTGTTGCGTCTGATTGAGCGGATTCTTTTTTAGAACCGGGAGAAGACGAGTGCTGGTCTTCTGAATGAATATGCGATTTATCCCTGAAAGGAAGTAAATGTCCTTTCTGGGCTTTTAACTGCTGAACTTGCTTTTGCCGGTTATCAATTTGCTTCATGACCATTGCTCCTTCAGGATGACTATCTTACACTAATCGCGAGCCTTTAGCCCGAATTTCTCATCGATTTGATGAGAAAACCGGGTTAGCCATGGTTCGACTTTGACTCGCTGCCATAAATTTTTGCCGAAAAACCATCCCGAATGAAACCGAAAGACCAGCCGCTATTGATAAGGACCATGATGAGCAGTCACCCAGCGGATGGTGCCGCTTTCTGAACGCATGAGAACACTATTCGTGACAGGCCCGCGGTCTGTAAAGCGTACGCCTTGTAAAAGGCTGCCGTCTGTCACACCGGTGGCCGCAAAAGCGCAAGGACCTTTGGCCAAGTCTTCCATATCATATATTTTTTTGTCCAAAATCTTGCCCGAAGGATCCACGAGACGTGCTTTAAATCCGCCTTGCAAGCACCGCATGGCGCAAGCCGTGAGCACCGCTTCCGGAGCGCCGCCAATGCCGTATAAAAGATCGATGCCGCTGTCCGGAAGACAAGTGGCAATGGCACCCGAAATATCGCAATCACGAATGAGTTTAATGCGCACCCCGAGACTCCTTAACGTTTTGATAATTGTTTCATGGCGCGGGCGGTCCAAAATGCAAACCATCACTTTGGGCGGGTCTTTACGGGTTGCGGTGCAAATTTTTTGAATGACTGTTTCGAGCGAGTCCTCAAAGGTGAGTTCGGTTTCTCTGGCAACTTGGGGTCCGTAGGCAATCTTTTGCATGTAAAAAGCTTCCGTGGAAAAAAGAGCGCCTTCTTCGGCAACCGCGAGGACACTCATGGCTTCGGGACCGGACGTGACGGTGGGTGTAGTGCCGTCAATGGGATCTACCGCGAGATCATGCTGCATCACCTGAGATTTGTCTGAAAGCATGCCAAAACGTTCGTCCCGAAAAAGCCCTGCGCTGTGGTCTTTCTTCCCTTCACCAATTTTAATGGTTGCGGCAAAATGGATTTGGTTGAGCCGCGCCCGCATGGCCTCGGATGCCGCTTGATCGGCGCTTAACTTATCGCCCGTTCCCACCCATTTTGATGCGGCAATCGCAGCCGCTTCGGTAGCACGCAAAAGCCCGAGTAGTAAATGGTCAATCATGGTGACTTCGCCTTTCCAATGGTTTTGGGTAACTGACCTGCAGTCATATTATCGGTTGTAAACAACAACTATGAACCATCCGCCGGGTGCTTTTTAACGCTTTATTTTGAGTTTCTTAAGGAGTGCCTCACCGGAGGCTGCAACCCATTCGGCTGATTTGGCCCACCCGGTTTTAAAACCTTCCGTCCAGCCGAGGATTTTCCATTTGGATGGTTTTTCATTTTTGTTTTCTTCCGAAGCCGATTGGGAAATTACGATGGACAAATGCTTATACTGCGCATGGGCCGTCGTGTGGGTATCGTTCGTATCAGTCATCATACCGACAGCCCGGATGTTCTTCTTGGGTTTTTTGCCAAAAAGTGTTTCGTAATCGGCATACACCTCACGCACCTCACGGTGCCACTCGCCTGCCGGAGCATTCTGAATGACAAACAATTTAATATGCGGGAAAAAAGGCATTCCGGTAAAAGTACCCGGCGGAAAATGTTCGTCCCAAATGTAAACAATGGTTTCGGAAGTGGCATCCGTCAGACCTTCAAACACCACATAAACGCGCGCGCCGTAATCGCTTTCATGCCACGCACCAAATTTTTTATTGTCCTTGCCTTTGGGAAATTCCAAAACGCGCCAATCCCACTTAAAACGCGGGTGCTGCGAGATGGCGGTGGGTGCTTTCGTTAAAATAAGGCTGGCATCATCACTTGACACCACATCCATAATGATGTCATTCGATTCATCCCGCATGAGTTTGGCCTGCGCCCCTTCTTTAAAATGATGAATCACCCACTCACTCAGTTCATCCGTTGTGTCAAAGCCGATTCGATGAGACTGGGCTTCATGGCCGGATTCAAGCGTCTTTGACTCTTGCGTGACTTGCTGGGGCGAGCCGGCACGAAACTGAACATAAAGCGTGCCTGCACTGCCTGCTGCCAGAATGAAAAAAAGAAGAAAGAGGTAACGCCATCCCGTGCGGCGAGCGCTTTGCCCGACAGCGAGATTTTTTTGATTAGGATCGGGATTCAAAAAAGGCGTATTCATCGGAATACCAAGTGTAACGTGATCTCGTTAGAAATGGAATTATTTTTTAACATGCCGGCCGCTAACCGTTGATTCAAACACGGATACCTGCACTTCGGCGGAACATCTGAACGGCAAGTTTGCCGTCAAATGCCCGGCGCCAGATCACCGGCCCGTAAGCTGTTAGAAAATCTTCCACGTGCCGGCGGAATAAATAACAGGCGGTTGATTTTGGGCTTTTCCGGAGCGCTTTTCCCCAAATCCGGACTGCTTTGCGCCACAACGGCTGTTTTTTCTTGAGCACTTGGACAAGGTCCCGAATATCCGGATCAAGATAACGCGCCAGTTTCCCAATGGCCCAGTAAATAGGGTCTAAAATATGGACTTCTATTTTGCCGAATTTTTCAAAAGGGATGGTGTGCCGGTCATAATCTAAAAAATGAATCATCGACCACCGGTCGATGTCTTCGGCATATTGAGCAGCAATACCGGTTTGAAGCGCCGCTTGACGGACTGCCCTCTCAAAAACTTGCCACTGGCGGTGTTTGCTTTTTTTTGTTCTCAAACGGACGGCAAAATCAATATCCATGGTTGCGCGTACCCGTCCCAAGAGAGCGCCTCCTGCCGCGCCGGTGAGGATGATGCGGCAGCCATGCGGATAACGGCGTGAGAGCTGCTTGAAAAACCGGCGGATTTGAGCTTGATTCATATAGTCTTTCCCTGCCTTTGCCGGGCTTTCTCAATTCTGGCAAGTAAATTCAGAAAATCCTCACGGGTTAATAATGATTTTAATCGAGACCATGCCGCCTGTTCCTTGCGGCTCGTGCGCGGCAGGTATTTGCCAAAATCTTTTGCTTTGGATTGGCGGCGAATCAACAAGCGAAAGTCTCGGGCTAGGCTTTGTTCGCGCTTGGAAAGCGCTCCTTTTTCACCTGCAAGCGCGCGCGCCGTTTTTTCAAGTGACTCACGGCTTAAAGGAGGCGCCTGTAAATCGGCAGGCAATCCACCATCGGCTAAAACACCCGGTTGAATTTCGAGCGCATCAGCCAGGCGCCTTAAAGTTCCCAGCATTAAATCCCGCCCGCCGTTTTCAATGGCAGAGAGATTGGGCCGTGAAAGCCCTGAGCGCTCTGCTAAAGCGGCCTGCGTGAAATGCCGGTAAAGGCGCCACCGGCGGATAGCCTCGCCTGTCGTCATAATAACAAAATGTATCATATTTAATACATTTTGTCAAATTGATTGTTTTCAAATTCTTGCCGTTACGTTCGCAAGGTGTCTATTGAGCGTCTTGAAGTTCAATTTTAGTTGTAGAGGGACGGTTCTTCTTGCGGCATAGACGTCCCTGTTGGCGGAGATAGAACACTTCCTTTTAGAAAGCTAAAGAGACACCTCACGGGAAGCTATCTCGTCAATGACCGTCAGGTAACTGCTGATCACTGAGCGCTAATTCTGAAGTATCTTGGTAAGAACTTTGGGGCGGGCTTCACGGTAAGGCAGAATGTAACTTTCTTTACGTTCTGTCGCCCAAAAAATATATTGTCCGCCCATGCCGTCTTGAACGGTCCGGGCTTCTCCTTTTTTAATACCAAATATCTTCTGATAGCCCTCAGCCGTGAAAGGCGCGTTGAAAGTGTCCCCTTGTTTGCGCCAGCCGGTATCCTGCCATCCCGCAGCACTTTCCGGATGGCGGGCAATTGATTCGGCAGAACCTTTGATGTTATTCGGGCCCAGGAACTTAAAACGAATCTGGACCGGCATGCGGAATTCTTCACGGTGCGAATTGTAATAATCTTCAAGTTGTCCTTCGGTAACACCGCTTGAGTGAATCACGCGGTCTGCTGCCCCGCTTTTAGTTTGAACCTGTTGAACGGGCGCATTTGTATCGCTCCCAAATTGAACGGCCACATTTTCGCCCGGCTTCGGTAAATTGGAAAGCTCGCGCTCATCATCGCTCATCCGGCCTAAGTAAGGCAATTCTTCATCCGGATCAGCTTTGACAGGCGCTGTACCGCGCCCCATATAGTGGTAAGGTTCTCCGTTAATCGTTGCGACGTCCATTTTTCGCACGGTAAAAACACTTCCCGAAGGGCTGTCAATATAGAGGTTCACGGAATCCTCATCCAGGAGGGTGCCTTCATAAGTCTTACCCAGGCGTGTTTCAAACGTATCCGCATGGACGCAAGGGGCGTAAGTCACAATGCCCAAGAAGAAGATCATGGTAATTATTCGATTCATAACCTGCTTCCAATCAAAACTGATTGACTATAGGTGACGGCGCGCAGCATGGGCAAATTGAAGGAAATATTTTTGCCAACCGGCTGCTGTTGATTGCAGCTCATTTTCTCCATAAAAAAAATCAACCATACTTTCACGCATACGGGTAATTTCATTGAAACGACGGCGGTGACGCTTATCGGCGAGGGTTAAGTCAATCAATTCAAGCGCCCGTTCAAATGCGCGCTGGCTAAAAGGCATGTTTTTCTTTTCACGCCAATTAAGCGCACGTTCTACTTCGCTCCCAATGTTGGCCATTTGTTCCGCCAGTGTCAATTGCTGCCAGCGGCCTGCGGCCTGCGGCAAGTCCTTGATGCTGAACGGTCATCGGCTGATCCTTTACCACGCCTTTTACCAAATCGCCAAAAAGATTTGCGCCATAGTTTTCAGTTCACTAATAGGAAGCGTCTCTCTCACAATCTGCATGATTAAGTATTTTATCGCAAACCAAAGGATTTGGGAACGGAGAATCAGTCTGATTAAACTTTATCATTCCCCATAAAACGAGGGCGGCATCACAAGGTCAACCAGGATGGCTTGTTTCACCTGGCACTGGTAACGCGAGCAGCACTTGAGGCAGCCGTAGGGGAAATAACCGGATCGTTTCAATTCCAGCTCGATGGTTTTACTTTCGCCGGGTTCCAAATCGACATTGATTCCGAAATCGGGAATGACAAAGTGATGATCTTCTTCTTCGGCGTGTAGGTTGAGGATCAGACGCTCGCCTACTGAGGCTTTGATGTGGCGCGGCTCCACTTTGGTTTTGAGAATGCGCATTTCAATGGTGCGGGTTTCAGGCGGCGGGGCATCGGCCGGGCGTTGGCTTGCCGTGCTTTTGGTAATGACATCACTTACAAATTGATTGTCTTTTAGGAGTTGATCAAGTTTAGCGGAAGCCTGGGCATCATTTTGACCGATTGATTCCCCCGCCAAAGGCAGTCCTGCCGCTTCCCAGCCCCTGAGTCCGTGCGGATACATCATGTGGAGATTTTGAATGCCTGCTTTTTTGAGTTCAAGCGCCGAAACGTAAGCCCTGAAGTCCCAATTGCAGTAAGGAACGATCATGGCCTCTTTTTGTTCATCGGTGAGGGAGGCGATAAACTCATGACGCTTGGAAAAAGGCATGTTAAGGGCATTCGGTAAATGTGAGACTTGATATTCTTTTGCTTCCCGCGTATCGACAAAAATAACGGGCTGCTTGCTTTTCAGTAAATCAAACAACTCGCGGCGCTCGATGAAGGCAATTTCCTGCTCCTGCTCAACCAGGTTTTCTCCCTCCGTTGCCCAATAAGAAACGCGCGATGCTTCCATTTTTGCAAAAACAGGCGGTATTTGAAACGCCACGGCTAGAATCGGCAGAATAATAAATGGTTTCATTAAATTCATTCGACTCATGCGGTCACCTCCAGTTTAATGGTTCTAACACCCACATGATCATTGTAGCT
>PCVY01000058.1:73482-75003 GCA_002787155.1 Candidatus Abzuiibacterium crystallinum
TATCCTCACTACATCATCACTTATAATCGGGCTTGAAAGAAGCAACTTTCATCCCACAAGTGTAAGGAGGAGGATAGCCATGAAAGATGAGACCTATTATATCGGTGTCGATTTGGGCAGGCAATCAAGTTATTTTGTCGTTAAAGATGCTTCCGGAAAACTTCAAGAAAGAATGAAGGTGATAAATCACAGGCCATCAATTGAGAAAATGGTGAAACGCTTTACACCTTCGAAGCCTTTAGCAGTCATCGAAGCTTGTTGCAACTATTATTGGATGTATCAAGAACTCTCACGCTTAGGCTGCCGTGTCATCTTAGCCCATCCTCTTAAAACCAGAGCGATTGCAGATGCCAAGGTCAAAAATGACCGCATTGATGCCGCCATGCTTTGTGACCTTTCCCGCGCTAATTTGATTCCTCAAAGTTATATTCCGACAAGCAAAATCCGCGCTTTAAGAGAAATCACCCGCCAGCATATCCGGTTAGTTCAAATCAGAACACGCATCAAGAATCAATGCCATGCTTTGCTCGACAAGCTTAATCTGCATCCTTCGGAATGCTGGTCAGATGCTTTTGGACTTAAGGGACGTGCTTGGATCAGAAAAACCGAAATGCCTGATATCTTTGATTTTCAAAAGCATCAGCTCTTAGATCAAATTGAATACTATAATCAACTGATTCTTAAAACAGACCAAAAGATCTCACAGGAACTTGCTAAATTCCAGGAAGCAAGGCGGTTAATGGAGATCCCGGGCATTGGTCCTTTAAGTGCTGCTATGCTGATTGCAGAGATTGGTGAAATCAACCGGTTTCCTTCACCAAAGAAACTGGTAGGTTATGCTGGTATTGCCCCGGGACTTTATGAAAGCGGCAAGACGTCTCATTCAAGGGGCATTACCCATCAAGGCAATAAATTCTTAAGATGGATTCTTTGTGAGATTGCCCAACACCACATCCGAAAACCAGGTGTGTTAAGAGACTTCTATCTGCGCTTAAAGGACAAGAAAGGTCATGGCAAGGCTATTGTCGCAACAGCCAGAAAGCTCTTAATACAGATTTATTACGTTTTAAAAGAGAAAGTGTAAAACCATTTTTGCCGGATATGCCCGTGCTGGTACCTTGGATCATTCATGACCGTGGAACCGATTGGGACATCCAGCGCTGAATTACATCTTGTGCGAATAAAGCACGAATAGACGGTTTGGTGTCATTCACCTAAAACATGAAGATAAGTGAGGATCGTTTTTTCATAGAAGGTACTACTTGTACTCCACAAGGCCTCTGAGACTTCGTTTGTTTTTATCGCTTTTTGATAATATGGTGTGAAAATTTAATCAAGGCAAACGAAACCAGTGCAAATAATAAATAATAGATGGAAAGATAATACGTAAAGCCTAATGTAATCCTATCGGGACTGAATAACATGCCGCTGTTGAGCTTCAGCTAAACGTAGACACGGGAGGGGTTTTAGGAGTTTAGGGATTGAGAGGCTTGGTTCGGGCAGGAAGCGGGGTTAGAATAG
>PCVY01000071.1 GCA_002787155.1 Candidatus Abzuiibacterium crystallinum
AATCGGTGTCAACCTCAAATCTTCTCCGTCAACGTAAGGCAAAAGCACTTGTTTGCCCTGCGCAAGGCATTCTGAAATTAATTTCCCAGTTTGAACTTCTTCTTCAAGTGACGAATAAAAAACAATCGATCTTGCTTTCTTAAAATATTTGTCCTTTAAAAGTTTGGCGGCAATTTGTTCGCTTTTCATTTGACGTGCTTTGGGCGACTGCAAGCGCAATTTTTCACGCATCTTGGCTCTAATTTTTTCTTTTTCTTGATTCATATTCATTGTATTCGTCTTTGAACTTAAGCAAGGCTAACTGCACCCGGCCGGAATTAAACCAACAACCTTCTCCTTAGGACGGAGCAGCTCTATCCCTCGCCACAAAACGTCGGCGAGTCCGTCCAAAAAGCACTCTCGTCAACGCTTTGGGACGAGTCCGCCGTGCTTTTTGGCGGAAATTGAGTTTTCAAAAAACCATGCGCCTGGCCGGAATTGAACCAGCAACCTTCTCCTTAGGACGGAGCAGCTCTATCCAATTGAGCTACAGGCGCAAGCTACCGACAAATCATAAAACTAACATTAATAAATTGCTTGTGCCAGCCCCGCATGTTTTTTTGCGGGGCAGGCGCAAGGCGCGACTATCCAATTGCCCCATTTCCATTCGAAATGGGGCGTCACGGCACTCGGCAGGCCGCCTCGTGTCCCGTGACGAGCTACGGGCGCAAGCTACCGACAAATCATAAAACTAACATTAATAAATTGCTTGTGCCAGCCCCGTCCGCCACACAACGTTGGACGGATCCGTCCTCCGGCGGACATGCTTTAAGCGGGGCAGGCGCTCAAAATTGGGTAATAGTTTACCTTTTTTTGGTGGGAATTAAAATCGCTATCTGGCAGTAAAATAAGGTGGAAACTTGTCTGATTGGGACTAATTAGTATTGAATGACTGAATGGACGTCCATCGACTTAAGTTTTTCACGTCCCTTTAGAAAGGAAAGTTCGATCAAAAATGCCACCCCCACTACTTCACCGCCCAGTTTCTTAACTAACTTAACGACTGCCTCAGCCGTCCCGCCGGTTGCCAAAACATCATCCACAATTAAAATTCGGTGGCCCTTCCCAACCGCATCGGTATGTATCTCTAAATGGTCTTCGCCATATTCAAGTGCATATGATATTCGTTCAACACGGGCGGGTAATTTTCCTTTTTTCCTGACTGGAATAAAACCCGCTTTTAATTGATAAGCGACCAAAGGGCTTAGAATAAAGCCGCGAGATTCGATCCCGATCACGTGATCAATTTTGCCGTTTAGAAAGGGTTCTGCAATTGCTTGACAAGCTGCATTGAAAGCTTGGCCGTCTTTTAGTAAAGGCGTGATATCTTTAAAAACAATACCAGGTTTAGGAAAATTGGGAATATCCCGGATGAAAGATTTGAGTTGATCGGTTGTCTTAATACTTGTTTTAGCCAACACAAATACCCCTTTTATGGTTTGATGTAATCTTGGAGATGCTCTTCTTGATCTTTTAAATAAGCCCTGATTTTCTTAAGAGATGAACTCTCAATTTGCCGCACACGTTCACGGGTAATGTTAAACCGCTTTGCCGTTTCTTCCAGAGTTTGAGGTTCTCCGCCTTTCAGCCCAAATCTTAAAACCAAAATCTCGCGCGCACGTTCGTCTACTTGCTCGAGCAATTTATCCACACGTTCTGAAGTAAACAACTCGTGCACATTTACATCCGCACTCACCGCATTCTTATCTTCTACCAAATCAATTAATTCGGCAGCGCCGTCTAAGCTGACGGGTGCATTGAGGGAACTTGGCTGTGAGGCAATGCGTTCGACTTCTTTGACTTTACGAATCGAAATACTCATCGCATCCGACACTTCTTTGCGCGTCGGTGTACGGCCTAATTTCTGCGTGAGGCCGTCAGTCACTTTACGCCATTTAGAAAGAATGTCATACATGTAAACCGGCACTCGGATGGTTTTGCCTTGATTAGAGAGTGCCCGCATGATGGCTTGTTTAATCCACCAAGAAGCGTACGTTGAAAACCGGTAACCCCGTTTGTAATTAAATTTATCAACGGCACGCATCAAACCAATGTTGCCTTCTTCCACGAGGTCCGAGAATGGCAGGCCGATGTTGGCATATCGTTTCGCAATGCTGATCACAAGCCTCAAATTCGAGCGAATCATGCGTGTCCGGGCATCTTTCGATTCGACACCGCCATGATAAATTTTATGCGCCAGATCATATTCTTCTTCAGGGGTCAAGAGCGGAATATCTTCGATTTGCTGAAGATAAATCCGCATGGGCGTCTTATCAAGCGTCATATCCTCGCCCAGATGTTGGTCTTCATCTTTGAGCGAGTATTTCTTTTTCTTCTTTTCTTTTTTGGATTTTTCCTGTAACCCTTTGAGAGGTTCGCCGGCAGATAATTTCTTTTTCACTGCCTTGGTAGGAACGGAATGCTTGCGTACACGCAGTAACTTCTTTTTGCGCTTTTGCTTCCGGCGCTTTTTACTTTTTTTCTTGGCCTGCCTGAGAAGCTTCCGCTTCGTACGGTGCTTAGATGCCTTTTTTTTCTTCTTTGGCATTCATCGAACTCGTTTTAAGTTTCGATTAACGCTTACTAATCGCTGCTTGCGCTGCTGCTAACCGTGCAATCGGAACTCGAAACGGTGAGCAACTAACATAGTTCATACCGATTTCATGACAAAAGTGAACCGTTTCAGGATCTCCCCCATGTTCACCACAAATACCAATCTTCAGGTCTTTTCTTATCTTTCGGCCACGTTCGATTGCCCATTTAATAAGCACTCCTACGCCGTCACGATCAATGGTTTGAAAAGGATCCGTTTCCAGAATACCTTTTTCGATGTAATACTTCAGGAACATCCCGGCGTCATCCCTGGAATATCCAAAGGTCATTTGGGTTAAATCATTGGTTCCAAATGAAAAGAACTCGGCAATTTCTGCCACGGTATCAGCCACAATGGCCGCGCGAGGAATTTCAATCATGGTACCGATCTTGTAAGCTACTTTTATCTTCTTCTCTCCAAAAACATCTTCAATCACTTGAAGCATTTCTTTTTTGAGAAAACTAAGTTCGGAAGCGGTGCCGATCAGAGGAATCATGATTTCCGGAAAAACTTTGATTCCTTTCTTCTTGACATGACAAGCAGCTTCTATGATTGCCCGCGTTTGCATGTTGTAAATCTCAGGGTAAGTAATCCCTAAGCGGCAACCGCGATGACCCAACATGGGATTAAATTCATGCAAAGCCGCTACTTTTTGCTTGATAATGCTGGGCGGTATACCGACCACCTTTGACATTTCTTGCTGCGATTCCTCGGTATGAGGCACAAACTCATGCAAAGGCGGATCGAGTAAACGAATGGTTACCGGCAAACCGTCCATGGCTTCAAAAATGCCCTCAAAATCCTTCCGCTGAAACGGTAAGAGTTTACTGAGAGCCTTTTCGCGGCTTTCAACGTCATCAGCCAGAATCATTTCGCGCATCGCCATAATACGGTCTTCTTGGAAAAACATATGTTCGGTACGGCAGAGCCCAATGCCTTCGGCACCAAATTTGCGCGCCACTTTTGCATCATGGGGCGTATCAGCATTGGTTCGGACATTGAGTTTACGGACTTGATCCGCCCATTTCATGAGCTTGCCAAAATCACCGCTCAACTCCGGCGTCTGGGTTGCTACTTTACCGAGATAAACCTCACCAGTGCTGCCGTTCAGGGAAATAAAATCACCCTCTTTTACTTTAACTTTACCGGCCGTGAATTGTTTTTCATCATAATCGATGACAATATCACCGCATCCAGCCACACAACATTTGCCCATGCCGCGCGCCACAACGGCTGCATGAGATGTCATGCCGCCACGAGCGGTTAAAATGCCTTGCGCCGCATGCATACCACCAATATCTTCCGGCGATGTTTCAATGCGAACCAAAATAACGGCTTCACCTGCTTGGTGCCGCTCTTCTGCATCATCCGCATCAAAAACCACTTTCCCGGTTGCCGCTCCCGGAGAAGCCGGCAAACCTTTTGCGATGACGTGTTTTTTCTCTCTGTCATCGAAAGTAGGATGTAACAATTGGTCTAATTGACTTGGTTTCACGCGAAGAATGGCAGTTTTTTGGTCAATCATTTTTTCTTTGACCATTTCCACCGCAGTGCGAACAGCCGCATGAGCCGTTCGTTTACCGCTTCGTGTCTGCAAGATGTAAAGCTTATCTTCTTGAATGGTGAACTCGATATCCTGCATATCACGATAGTGATGCTCTAACTTATCTCTGAATTGGCAAAGCTGTTTGTAAATCACAGGTTTTGCATGCTTCAGGCGGTCAAGCGGTTCAGGTGTGCGGATACCGGTCACCACGTCTTCGCCCTGCGCATTGATCAGATATTCACCGTAGAATTTATTCTCACCGGTAGAGGGATCACGCGTAAAGCAAACGCCTGTACCCGAATTATCACCCATATTACCGAACACCATGGATTGCACGTTAACTGCTGTGCCAAGCAAACCGCGTATTTCATTTAATTCGCGGTAACGAATCGCGCGGGGATTGTTCCAAGAATTAAAAACAGCATTAATGGCTTTGGCGAGTTGTTCTTTGGGGTCATTTGGAAATTCTTCGCCGGTCTTATCCAAATATAACTTTTTGTATTGCCTCACAATTTCTTTTAAATCGTTGGGTGTTAATTCCGTATCAAGCTTGACACCGGCATGTTTCTTTTTGGCTTCCAGAATATGTTCAAAATTCTCATGCGTCACACCCATCACAACGTTACCGAACATTTGAATGAACCGACGGTATGAATCCCATGCAAAACGCTCATTCTCTGTTTTGATGATCAAACCCTGCACCACTTCAGAGTTTAAACCCAAATTAAGAACGGTATCCATCATACCAGGCATCGAAACGGCAGCGCCGCTTCTGACCGAAACCAATAATGGATTATCGCGATCACCCAGCTTGGCACCCATCACTTGTTCTAATCTTTCTAAATTGGCATCCATTTGTTCCGCTAAACCAGCCGGCCACTTTTTCGCGTTTTCATAAAAAAGAGCGCATGTTTCGGTCGTAATCGTAAATCCGGGGGGGACCGGAACACCCAAGTTGGTCATTTCAGCAAGGTTAGCTCCTTTACCGCCCAACAGACCTTTCATTTGTGCTTTGCCTTCTGCCTTACCACCGCCAAAGAAGTACACAAACTTGTTTTTAGATGATTTAGCTGCTTTTTTGGTTTTTGACTTGGTCATCGTTGCCATCCTTCTCTCTCCTCATGACAGCCGGGTGTCATTCACTTTATTTTTTTATCTTAGTCAGGTTTTATAAAGACATTGAGAAAACGGAGCATTATACATTGTCTTAGCGGAAAAAACTATTGATTTGTTACCAAGGCAAGATCGGCCATTTTATCTGTAAAAATGGCGTTCACTTTCTTAACCAACGCCTGGCGGTTAGAGCGGATCTCGTGGTCTTCAACATTTACCAAAACCTCATCAAAAAACCGATGGAGCGGAGCATAAAATTTACGGCTGTATTGGGTCGTAATGGTGTCGTATTGTTTGGCACTGACGAGCTGCGAAAAAACTGGCTCTTCGTGGCAAACCAACTGATAAAGCGCTTTCTCGGCTTCATGCTCAAAAATAGTTGGATTCACCTGTCCTTTTACCGTTCCTTCGACACCTTTCAAGATATTACCTGTTCTTTCAATCACTTTGCAAGCTTTGAGAAACTCCTCTTGGTTCTTTTCGTATGCCGATTTTAGCGCTTCATATCTGGCATAGACATCTGCCAAATCATCAGAAGCGCTTGCATAAACAGCCTGAAATATTTCGTAAGATTTTGTCCCTGATTTTAACTGCAACTCAAAGCCAGTCCGTTCTTTCAGCAATTCAGATACTTTTTTCTGGATTTCCGTTTCATGAACTTTGAAAGGATGTCCGTATTGTTTGAATGCAAACCGAATGGTTTCAGAAATAGAAAATGACAGTTTGAATGCGCGAATCAATTTAGCCAAGCCGCCACTGGCACGTCTGAGCGCATAAGGATCACGACTGCCTGATATTTCGATGCCCATACCAAGCGCTCCCGCCAAGAGATCAAAGCGATCGCTCAAAGAAACAAAAAAGGCCGGTAAATTCATGCGCGCCTTCAACGTTTCATAATTCTCAGACAAACTCAACGGCAAATAATGCTGAGAGATCGCTTGATAGACTTCTTTTTTCTCACCATCGTATTTGGCATACTCAGCACCCGCCACACCTTGGAGCTCCGGAAATTCATACACCAGATGGGTCATTAAATCAGCTTTGGATAAAAGTGCTGTGCGGTCTGTGAGGTGGATCAATTCTTTCTCACTCACTTGATGAGATTTTAAAAGACCAGATTTCTCCGCATGCCCTGCCAAGAAAGCGGCTAATTTCCGAACACGAATCATTTTGTCGTGATAAGAACCTAGTTTTCCTAAGAAAATAAGTTCCTTAAGTTTCTCCACCTTCTTTTCGAGTTTTGTTTTGAGATCTTCTTTATAAAAAAACCGGGCATCTTCCAGCCGTGATACTAATACATTCTCATAATTCTTGGCAATCACTTGGGTTGCTTGACGCTTACCGTTGATAATGGCAAAAAACTTATTCTGTAATCTACCTTGTTTGTCATAGCAAGCAAAAATCTGTTGATGATGCCGCATAGCAGTTGATAGCACTTCATGCGGCAATTTAAGATAGGCTTGATCAAAAGTCCCTTTGACCAAAAAAGGTTCTTCGACCAAATTAGCGACTTTTTCAATCAAAGTTTGATCATGATTGTGAGACGATTGAATGAGTTTTTTGATTTGAGCAATACGGGCTTCTTGGCGCAAAACAACGTGATTTCTCCGTAATAACTTTTCATATGCGGTTAAGTCGGCGCTGAGTACTCGAATTTTCCGATTGCTCAAAAAGCGGTGTCCGTAAGTGTCATGACCGGAAGCCACCAAACCAATTTTATATTTCTGCACTTGCCGGCCTACCAGCGCAAACGTCCAGCGGATCGGACGCGTAAAGCGCAGATGGCTGGCGTCCCATCGCATGAGTTTCGGAAATTCAAGCGAATTAGGAAGTGTCTCAAATAAATGTTTTAAAGGTTTCACTTCTTTTCTAATTTCCACACAAGCACGCACACCGCGGGGCGTCTCTTTCCAATTAATATCCGTTTCTTTTTTCCCGACGCTTCTTAAGAAACCTTCCAGTGCCGGTGTTGGTTTGCCGTCACGATAAGCTTGTTCACGTGACAAACCGACTCGTTCTTCAAATTGACTTCCCAATTTTTGAAGATTCGATGCAAAAACCACGAACCGCCGCGGCGTGGCATGCACTTCAATTGAATCACTTTGATAGCCACAGGCCGTCATAAGCGATTGGAAAGTCTGCGAGGCTGATTGAACAGCGTTTTCGATATAGCCCGATGGGATTTCTTCGATGCCGATTTCGTATAAAAGATGATTCATTTTAGCGGTTGTCATGGTGTGAGGCGCGCAAAATGTTTAGAGCGTTTCAAGGGAAATCCCAGTTTTTCGCGCGATGCCAAATAAGCTTCGGCACATTTTCGGGCCAAGGTGCGTACACGGCCAATATAACGGGGACGTTCCGTTACACTCACCGCGCCCCTGGCATCCAGCAAATTAAAAGTATGAGAAGCTTTTAAGCAATAATCGTAAGCCGGTAAAACCAATGCATTTTCCAAACACCGATTGGATTCTTTTTCATGCTTTTCGAATTGATCCAATAGTGTGGGAATATCGGCCACTTCAAAATTAAAAGCTGAAAATTCTTTTTCGCTTTGTAAATGCACATCGCCGTAAGTCACCTTATCATTCCACTGAATATCAAAGATAGATTCTTTACCTTGCAAAAACATGGCAATCCGTTCCAGTCCATAGGTAATTTCACACGATGTCATTTCCAAATCAATACTCCCGCATTGCTGAAAATAAGTAAATTGCGTAATCTCGAGACTATCCAATCTCACTTCCCAGCCCAAACCCCACGCCCCCAACGTGGGCGATTCCCAATCGTCTTCAACAAAACGGATATCATATTTCTCTACCGGGATGCCGACATATCGCAAACTATCCAAATAGAGTTCTTGGACATCAGCAGGGCTTGGTTTTAAAATAACTTGATACTGGTAATAATGCTGCAGCCGATGCGGATTTTCACCGTAACGTCCGTCGGTCGGCCTGCGGCATGGTTCGACATAAGCAGCATTCCAAGGTTCCGGCCCTAAGGCGCGAAGAAAAGTATGCGGAGAAAAAGTGCCGGCACCTACTTCAAGGTCATAGGGCTGCACGATGAGACAGCCGCGCTCACTCCAATAAGTATTTAACTGAATGATAAGCTCTTGAAAGGTAGGAATCTTTTTCTTGTTTGCCATGAGGGTTTTATCGTCCTTGTTCTTCGTAAGTGCTTTTTCCTAAAAGAGATAAGACTGGGCGGCATTGTATCAGATGGAATAATGAAAATCAAGAAGGCTGCTGGTTTTAAGCAAAAAGAGGGATGGGTTCTGTGATGATTTAGATTGATGTGGGACACAGGTAACATCAATCACAAATGACCAAGAACACCATCCCCTCCCCCACGAACTAGTGTGCTTTAACACTTGAAACTGGCAGTCCTAAGTTTCAATTTCAAGTGAGCACTCCTGCCGCCTTCCCATAAAATCAATCGTCAGGCGGTGCTAGATTAAGAGACCGTTAATTGATCTTTAACCCGATCCAGCTTGCTCTGACCGATACCTCTGACATTTACTAAGTCATCGACGGTCGCAAACTTACCATTTTCATCCCGGTAAGCCACAATCCGCTCGGCCAAGGCAGGACCAATGCCACGGACTGATTCCAGCTGCTCCAGATTTGCTTGATTAATGTTAATCTGGGCAATCTCTGACGGTCCGCTGACAGCCGCTTCAGCCTTTTTGGCATGCCCAGCTGCCGGATGGACACAAATTAAACCCAGCAACATTACCGGCAAAAGCCAGCTAATTTTATTTATTTTCTTCATATTAACTTCCTCCTCATTGACTTGAATGGTGAAAAGCTATCATAATTATTATTTTATGTCAATATTTATTTTATTTTTAATTATATTTAAGGTGTAAATTTTCATTTTTAATCATATTTTGATTGCATATAAACGTGATGACGCTTATAATTCTTCGAAAGGGGGGGCGCATGAGCACGGTATCCGAATCCGCATTGGCCGGGAAAATCGGCTTAAAAATGAAAGACATCCGCAAAGAGAAAAAAATTACTCTCATTGAACTCTCTCAATCAACTGGCGTGGCACAAGCCACACTTTCCCGAATGGAAAACGGTCAAATGCTCGGTACGGTTGAGAGCCACCGTCGCATTGCCGAAGCGCTAGGCGTTTCTTTAAGTCGTTTTTACGAAGGGATCGACAGCCGTTCTGAAAGCGTTAAAATACAGAAAGAAACGGACAAACGAAAAGTAGTTTTTAAAAACGACCATGCCAAATGTGAATTGTTAATTTCTGAGATTACCAGCAAGAAGATTGTACCTGCCCTGATTTCTTTGCAAGCGCACGGTAAAACACAAATGGACAGGGCTGAACGCGGGACGGATAAATTTTTATGGGTTTTGGACGGAACAATTCAAGTAAAGTTCGAAAATTCTCATTACGACTTGGAAAGCCACGATTCAATTTACTTTGATGCTTCTGCCCCGCACCAAATCGTCAATACCTCTTCACGTCAAGCCAAAATCTTGGCAGTTACTTCTAATTACTAACGCAACGATGTCATTAACCAATCAAAATAAGCTTGATTGATCTTTTGAATTGGCCACCCAATGATTTCGGGTACATCGTAAGAATGATGTTTCTTCAATAAAGACTCGACCGCGACAACCTGCGATTTCACAGTCTTGATTAAGAGCAATGCTTCATTTGCCCGATTAATTCGACGCCGCCACCAAAAAAAGCTTTGGATAGGATAAACAATATTAACACAAGCGGCTAATTTTCTTTGAAGCAGCAAGCGACTTAATTGGTGGGCTTCTTTTTTAGACGAAGCAGTTGAAATAATAAAATAAGGCGAGTTTTTTTGCCTGTTCAGGCGAGGCATAATACTATTTTGTTTGAGGATTTAGCTTAGCTGAAAATCCGCTTTTCTCATCGCCTAAGCTAATGTGACCTTCGCGGGCCAACCAGCCCAAACTCATCAGAAGTAGTTCTTTCGGTCGACTAATACCGTTTTCCAGCGTTGCCAAATCAGCACTTCCGTGTTTATCCAGATAATGCCAAATTTCACCAGCTGTAATACCGATTTCTGTAATCATGAACTTTAACCCCTTGGTTGATAAAAACTAAGAGGCTATGATAGTAACAAATTTTTCAATGTAAGGCAAACTAATTAATCAAGAAACTGGGATAAATCTTAAGTATAAAGAAGCTTCAATAACCACTCATAAAGCAATTTTAACTGGTTCTTCAGCATTGCCAAAACATTCACTTCCTTTTTAACCGGTGAGCGCAAGGTGCTCTCTGACTCCTGAGGGGCTGCCACTGGCATTTCAGCATAATCATGACCCGCCACTGTCTCAGAGGCGGTTTGAACCGGTAGCTGCGGGAGCGCATCCGTTGGCAAGCGATTGGGTTCAGTCGATACGGGGAAAAACCCGTCTTGAGCGGAATCATTTAAAACATTTTGGTACTGGGCTTCGGTGTAGCGGCCATCCGGGCTCACGCCGCCGTTTCGGTCATAGAAAATACCGGGTGTTTTTCTCTGCGGAGGCTCCATCGAATTGATTTGCGAAGAAATAGTTTCTAATAAATCGGTCAACTGGCTATTGGGGTTATTTTGATTTGCAACCGCAATCGTACCGCTGAAACCGCCGCCGCCAATAAAAGTGGGTGTGTCTGTTGGCGTGCCATCATCTGCATCCGTCGGACTGTCATTGGGAGGTGTGATGCAATTAGAAAAATCGTGCTGGCAGCCCAGCGCAGAATCGCAGCTATCAACCGAACAAGCAGTGCCGTCATCGCAATTGAGCGGCGTACCCGGCTCACAGATGCCATCTTGGCATAGTTCGGTGCCATTGCAGACATTGCTATCCGTACAGGCACTTCCGTTGTCTACCACGGCATTTTGACAACCAATTTGAGGAAAACAAGCATCCAAGGTGCAGGCGTTATCGTCATTACAATCAACCGCACTAAACACACATCCTGCGTTTGGATCACAGACATCATTGGTGCAAATATCGCCATCTTGGCAATTAAGCGGTGTACCTGCTTCGCAACCCAAGACAGCATCGCAACTTTCGGTTCCGTTACAAAGATTGTTATCATTACAAACCAGCGGCGTCCCGGTAATGCACCCCTGAATGGCATCGCAAATTTCAATGCCATTGCAGACATTTTGATCATCACAAACAAGCGGATTGCCTGCCACGCAACCTACAAACGGATCGCAACTTTCGGTTCCATTACAGAGATTGTCGTCATTGCAAACAATGGTTTCAAAAACACAGCCATTATTGCTGTCGCACGAATCACTGGTGCATAAACTATTGTCGTCACAAACAAGCGGTATGCCTGCTTGGCAGCCTAATACTTCATCACAAGTCTCTTCCCCGTTACACACATTATCATCATTGCACGAGAGTGGGGTGCCTGTTTGGCAGCCCAATACTTCATCGCAGGTTTCCGTGCCATTGCAAACATTGTTATCGTCACAAACCAATGGGGTTCCTTGCTCGCAGCCCGATATTTCATCGCATGTTTCCGTACCGTTACAAAGATTACCGTCATCACATTGAAGCGGCTCACCCGGCAAACAACCCAAAAAAGCATCGCAGGTTTCCGTCCCGTTACAAAGATTGCCGTCATCGCAAATACCGGGATTACGAAAACACTCGTTGGCAAACTGGAAATGAATTTGATGAATAAAAAACTCAGCGGAATGAATGCCCGTGCTATTCGGCTCCGTCACAACCGCAATTTCTCTGAGATGCATAAAAACTTGGTCGGATGGCAATTCAAATTTAAGCCGTACCAGCTCGTTGTTGCCGGGCACTTGAATATCAAAACTCTGAAAAACCGATCCAAATTCATCTTTCAATTCGATGCGGAATGACTGCGGGGAGACAACAGAAGTGTACACAAACATAAATTGATTGCCCCGCACATCATAATCTTGCGATAATTTCCAAAAATGTCCCGAAAAATCAGAAACTTCATCTTCATAAAAAACAGAAGTTCCAAAAATACTTGTTGTCCTGGGTTCTGCGTTGCCGATAGGGCCTTCGGAGTCAAAGTGATTCATGACTGACAAAGACACGTCGGGAAAAACAGCGGGCGGCTCGATGGCTTTTTGATTCGTGGTGGATATGGCCAAGTGCAAACGATCGTAAAGCGATTTGTAATCTTCCAAGAGGCTTCGATTGTCCAGATAGGCATTCAAATCTCTTCCGCCGCCGCCGGTTAAACCTAATACAAACGAAGCTTGATCCACCGCAATATGGCGCCTGGCATACTCGCTTCCGGAACGAAAAGAATCAACAATGCCAGCGCTTGAAAAAAAGTGAGGAAATTGTGAGGTGACGGCATCTAACCAATTAATCACAATCGGCGGATTGAGCGGATAAGCGCTTGCCAATGCATAAAGCGAACCGATGTCAAACACATCAGCATAAGGCGGATAATTTTTCTCGGCTGCTTCGGGAATACCCAGCGGACCAATGTACTGTGTATCTTCCGGCAATTGGGCCGCAGAAATAAACCCTGGAATCTGATAGCGATAAGCGTAGTCAGCATTGGTGTAAAAGAAATTACGGATAGCGGATGATATGTTGACAATCCGATTTTCTTGCGTCCATAACAGCGGCCACAAATTCTGAAAAGCACCGCCGTCATAAGGAACCAGATTGGGGATATCATTCGTAAACTGATCGACATACGTTTTATAAACAGGTACCAAGTTAAACCAAGCGTCCGTCGCATTTTGGGGTAAAACATCTTTGTACTTTGTGACCACAAAAGCAACACCCGCGCGGTATTCGGTTGCCAAACGATCAACGTAATGTTCAAAACCCTGCGTGGTGGTGTTATAACCCAAGTGAAAAATATTAAATGTCGGATCAAAGAAAGCTTGATAGCCTGCCCCCTGAGCATCCAGAAAGGCTTCGCCTTTTGTCGCTATGTCATTAACCAATTGTTCCTCAGGCTGTGAAAGGCCGGTGAGCGATTCTGCTGCACCGGTTAAAACCGCTATACTGAGAGATAAATTTGAGTTGTCCGCAAAAGAAACAAATTCACCGCCTTCGCCGGTATTTAAATCGATGAACGCCGGCAAAAACCCCGTATCCTCCCAGCCAATTGAATTTTGATAAGCCAGTAATTGATCAAGCACCATCACGACTTCTGTCAGCACTTCTTCGCGCGTGAGGTCCAAATCAAGATTGCCTTTAGCCGCTTCACCCAGAATTTGCAAATAAAAACCAATCGCAGTAAGTTGAGTCATAGGTGCCGGTACGCCATCAACATCAACATTGTCATAGGGCAAATGGGTCACCGGATCCAATCCGACACCCGGTTTAAAATAAGCCAATTGCACTGCAACCAAATTTTCTCTCACCTGCTCTTGTTCGGGTGTGAGCGATAGGTCGTCATAAAACAATCCCTTGATCTGAAGATGCAGTAAGCCCTCTTCCTCAGTCACAAGATCTGAATCAACCACAAAATTAATAAAAGCAATTTTTGAGAAATCAATTAAACCATTGAACCGACTTGTATCAATAACATAATACTGTGTATCTTCTGAAATTTGACCAACAGGAATAATGATTTGCTTGTCGTCGCCGTCTCTGATTTCTACTTTTAACTTTTCGGTGCCGAGCCCTGATAATCCAAAAACAATTTCGTCCAGACCGCTCAGATCACCCGTTTCAATTTCTTGGGGAGTTGAAAAATCATCGTAATGAATGGTGATGCCGCCAAATCGACCTGGTTCGGTGATTTCATTGTAAGCCAAGTCTGTCTGTGTGTCTGAAAGTTGCAGCACATCGTTCCCCTCATAAGAACCCCCGGTCCGATCCACACGAGGTTCGTCAGGCAAGACGGTCAAATCATCGCCTGTTTTATTAGGATCAGGTTCTAATTCGGTTGCTTGAAACGGAAAAACGCCAAAACGAAGCGAAAGCGTACCGTCAATCACGTCATTTTCCGCTTCAAAGATAACCCAATTAATATGAGTAATAGCGGTTAAATTAACTTGGTCAAAGTGTTCTAAGAAATTGGCGTAATATTTTGTTTCAATTCCATCAAACCCACCGAATGAAACAGATTGCGTGACATTAGACTGATCCTTCAGTTCCAAGCGAACAATGGTATCAACAGGCGCTCCTAAACCAAAAATCAAATCCTCCAATAAGCTCAAATCTTGCGGGACAGCATATGTAGAAAAAATGCCTGCAAAACCATTTTCAACACCCACATGATAAGTCACATCAAGCTGCGTGGATGATGGTTGATCCATTACAACGGTCACCCCATTTTCTTGACCGTCGCTATCTAAGGTGCCGAAATTCTGCACATCTAACAGCGTAATATCTTCCAATCCTTTCGTAGGATCGGGCATCACCACAAAATTAGATTCGTAAAAACCAAATCGTAAATTTAAAATGCCGTTTAGCGGATTATCTCCATCGATCACTAAATTAATTTCTTTCACTTGTGAAATATCACTAGATTCAAAAAGCGCCGGATCGATTCCATAAAATTTCTCCGAACCATCCTGGCTTACCAAAAACACAAAATCAACCACATTGCCTATATCTTTTACTTCCAGTTTTAAAACTGTACCTGCCGGAGCGGATATGCCCATCACCAATTGTTCTAAGTGAGTCAGATTGATTGTTTCAATAAACCCCGGGGTATCAGGATCATCATAAGCATGATAGACCCCAACAAATCCATTTTGATTGACCAAATTGTAAGTTAATCGGCTTTCTGTATCAGAAACCACTTCAAAATCTTGCGTCGCACCACCGCCATTAAAACCAGCGAAACCAAAGTTATTGAGAGATGTCACATCATTGATACCCAGATTACCATCTGGCTCAATCTCCGGATCAAACAAATAAAACCCAAGACGCAGGTCTAGACGGCCGCCGGCATTGGGATTGAGCGTGCCTTCAATCATGAGATTCAT
>PCVY01000032.1 GCA_002787155.1 Candidatus Abzuiibacterium crystallinum
ATCATGGTTAAGTCCTCCTCTTTAGTTTACTTCTCTCACCCCGAGTTTACCTCGGGGCGAGGAGGACGCAATTATTCATTTTAACTGAGCCCGACCGCCATACAGCGTGGCGAGTTTCGCCAAGTTTTTTGGCGGAAGGGCGAAGAGTCTCCCGCCATAGGCGGGATCAGGATGACATGAAAATAACCGTGGCACACAGCGGGATACGCCCGGGAATTTTCAGCCTCTTAGAATTGCTGACGATAAGCCGCTAAGTAGGGTTGAATTTCTTGTGCGACATTGGCAGCCAAAACGGCTGCGCCGGCATCCGTGAAATGACCAAATTTGGGTCCGGACATATCGTAAAAGATTTCATAGTAGCCCGCTTGATCGATGGCCTCTTCAAATATCTGCTGATTATTAATGTAGACAATCTGATCATTGACATAATCATATTCCCGAACCAATTCATCCACATCCAGCATGGGGTATTGAATGGCAAAAAGCACAGCCCCATGACTTTTGACTAGTTCGTAAAGTTGTCTTTTGTATTGTCGCCCGGCCACATTGATTTCTTTTAATTCGTTTGTAATGTGCTCGGCTTTGGCATGTTCACCTTCCGCTAAATAACATTTGCGTAAATACTGGTAAACACCCACCTGTTTCTTGCCGGCCACCTGATCTTTCTCAACCAAATCCAGTAAAACTTTTTCTGCTTCCTTGAACTGTTTTTGTGACATCAGGTAATCTGACCATAACAGGACGGGCAGAATTTCGTCCGTGCGGGCCGCCTTGACAGCTTTTTGATAAATGTCAGGCAGCCGCTCAGACCTGCCCTGACGCTTATAACATTCCGCTAATCTCAAATAAAAAGACGCTCTCTCCTGATGCTTGAGTGCATATTCAAGCCACTCTGAAGCCATCTCTATCTGGCCGTGATGAATAAAAGTATCTGCAATCAAGTCGCCGCGTTCATACAATGTTTTGGGAAATCGCACAATGCCTTTCAAGGTGGTCAATGCTTGTCCGTACATGCCCCGTTTGGCCAAGTTAAGTCCCAAGAATAACCGCTGCATGGGGTCTTCCGGTTTGAGATAAACTTTGATCATCCGAACGCCGGTCACCATGTTTTCAATGATCCATGGCCGTTCCATGATCCTCAATTGCTGAATCATACCCTGTATCATTTTGAAAACATGAACATGATGCTCCATCCATCGGAACGTGTCGCGATATTCTCGAATTTTCTGGATTGGAAGATTCGCGAAACCTACCCCTTCTTTTTGAGGCAATGCCTGTTCTTCTTTCACCATAAAATCGGGTAAAACCACTTCTTCTTTGACCATGCTTTCATCATTGAGCCCTACCATGGCCGCCACCAAATGCGGTTGGTATTCATCCATAATCTTATTCATCAATTCAAGCGCTGACTTGGAAGTGGCGCCGGCAAAGGACCGGTTAAAGACATCGATTTGAAAAGGATAGGAACCGCGATCCAGAATCTCTTTGAGTTTATTCACATAAGGATCCGTTGAGATTGAATCGCCAACGCACAGCACTCTGAAATGAGACCTGTCTAATTGAATAGGGCCCGATAAAAACTTTTGCAGCTGGACACTCAGGGCGCCGCCCAGCCTTAACAGTCCTTCCAAAACGCACAAGAAGAGAAAAACTTGCAGTATTATTTTCTTTAGATTTCTAATCATATGCGTGTGTTTTTTTAAAATTGAAAATAAATAAACGTCTCCGGGCGATTGGCACCATACATCATTAAAAGATAAGCCAGCACTGCATAAAGGGCAGGTTGAACAAGCCAATGCTGTTTGAGGATGACTCGCGAATCATGACTCGCCCATTGCCAGCATTGAATGAGCAGCACCGGCATTGCAAAGAATAAAAACTGCATCAACGGGAGCCATTGAGATCCGTTGGGTTGAAAATGAACTGCCAAAGCCGACATCATGGCAAGAATTTGTCCAAAATCCTGTGCTCTGAAAAAAAGCCAGCCCAGAGAAGTGAGATGAAAAAAGAAAACAACCCTCACAGCAAACCAAAGATGATCCATAAAAGAATCACGCGGAAAAGTAAACGGTTCGGCGGCAGGCGATATCAACCGATAGCAAACAATCAATAACCCATGATAGGCTCCCCAAAGTACAAAAGTCCAAGCGGCCCCGTGCCATAACCCGCCCAACAGCATCACGATCATGATGTTATAAAAAGTGCGGACGGTGCCTTTTCGGTTGCCGCCGAGGGGAATATACAGGTAATCTTTGAGCCATTGCGAAAGACTGATGTGCCATCGCTTCCAAAAATCACTGGGGTTCGTGGCAAAGTAGGGTAAATTAAAATTTACCATCACTTCAATTCCCATGCATTGACTGATGCCTCTTGCCATGTTGCTGTAACCGGCAAAATCACAAAAGATTTGAAAAGCAAAGGCGTAAACAGCGATTAAAACGTTCAGGCCGTTGTAAGGCGCCCCCGCACCAAAGACGGCATCGACCATTTGCGATAAATTGTCTGCCGCAAAAACTTTCAAGAAAAATCCCCATAAAAACAAGAAAACGCCTTCTTTGAACTTCTCCCAGGTAAGGTGCCGGGGCGATAACAATTGGGGCAATAAATGTTTGGCCCGTTCGATAGGTCCGGCGACCAGTTGAGGAAAATAAGCAACAAAAAGAGCGAAGGTCAGTAAATCCTTGGTGGGCTTGATTTCACCGCGGTAAATATCAATGGTGTAAGACATGGTTTGAAACGTGTAGAAAGAAATCCCGACGGGCAGGATGACATGCAGCAATTGAAATTCAAGCGGAATGTGCCACCAACCGAAGAGCTGCTGTAAACTGAGGGCAAAGAAATCAAAGTATTTAAAAATGCCAAGAATGGTTAAATTGCCGGCAATGCTGAGTCCTAAAAACAGTTTTCTTTTTTTGGCAGTGCTGCTTCCTTCAATTTTGATTCCGCAAATATAATCCAAAGCCGTTGAGATGAAAATCAAAGACAGGAATCGCCAATCCCAAGAACCATAAAAAATATAACTGGCGGCCAAAAGGAGGCGGTTTTGCCAACGGTGGGAACAAAAGAGATAGACCGTGTAAACAATGATGAAGAAAAGAATGAACTCGGCAGAATTAAATAGCATTTTTCGTCCCGTCCGATGATGATCTGATTAAATTGAGGGAAATCTTACACAATTTTACGGGCAAATACAATGGAATGAAAAAAGCCGGACAAAACGATTGTGCAGTTGCTCTCGGCCATTTCAAAATCAAAATCGGTAATTAATTAA
>PCVY01000014.1:0-1343 GCA_002787155.1 Candidatus Abzuiibacterium crystallinum
AAATTTAAGTTCTTTGACATCAAGGAGATAGGGCTTAAAAAGCGGGTAAAGGCATGTTAAAATTGCACGATAACATAGAAAAAGGCTTCAAAACCCGTGCAGTTTTGACAGGAGGAAAAGGATGTATAAAAGCCAAGATCGCCAGACGATGCACCTTTTTGAGGAGTTATTTCCGTTTGGGGGAAAACTGGACGCCGAGAATCGATGGCTGAAGATAGCGGGATTAATTCCATGGGAAAGTTTGGAGAAAAAATACGCGGTGTATTTTTCCGATCGAGGCCGGCCCGGGACGGATGGGCGATTGGCGGCAGGGCTGTTTTTGTTGAAGCACATGAGCGGCAAAAGCGATGAGGAAGTGGTGATGGAATTATTGGAGAATCCGTACTGGCAAAGTTTTTGCGGACTGGAAACGTTTGCAACTGGCAGCATGATCGAAGCCAGCACGTTATCGCGGCTGAGAAAAAGGCTTGGTCCGAAATATGTTCGAGAGATGGAAGAGGCGACCTACCAGGTGTTGATTGAGAAGAAGATTTTGAGGGCCAAAGGAATGCTTGCCGATGGAACAGTGATTCCAGAAAACATCAAGTATCCCAATGATGTGGGGCTCTTGAATGATGTGCGGCAGTGGGTGGTGGGGCATATCAAGGGAATCGGCGAAGACATTGGGCGGAAGTACCGGACGTATTGCCGCAAGGCCCGGCAGGTGTATTTGAACTTTGCCAAAAACAAGCGCAAAACAAAGCGTCAGATCAAACGGGCCAAGAGACAGATGCTTCAATTTGTGAGGAGGAATTTAAGACAACTCGAGGAGGCGCTTCGGGAGGCTTACCGCAAAGGCAGCCGGCGTACCCTTCTGATCGGAGCAAAGCTTGTTACGGCCAAGAAGATTTTCGAGCAGCAGTGGGAAATGTACAAGAAAGGGATTCATCGGGTAGAGGATAGAATCGTCAGTTTTCACCGGCCCTGGGTCCGGCCGATTAAACGTGGTAAGAGCGGCAAGGATGTGGAGTTTGGAGCCAAAGCCGCGATGAGTCACGTTGATGGATTTTTATTTTTAGACAAAATTCATCACGATAATTTTTCAGAGGCGCAGACGAGCATCGTAGGCGAACAGATTGAGAATTATGAGAAACGCTTTGGAAAGGCACCGCCGTCATTTACCGGCGACAAAGCCTATGGGAGCCGGGAAAACCGGGAGTTGATCGAAGAAGAAAAACAGATTCGCAGCTCCTTTGTACGATTGGGCAAGAGACTGCCGAGCCGGGATAAAATGACGCGCTGGTTTAAGCGCAAACAAAAAGAGAGAAACCGGATTGAAGGACATTTCGGACACGGCAAAGAGC
>PCVY01000014.1:1368-4544 GCA_002787155.1 Candidatus Abzuiibacterium crystallinum
AACATTGCAAAGTAGAAGATTTTAGGGGCCTTGCCTGACGTCCGCATCGATCACCGAGCCAAAGCTTAAGGCTTGGGAGAAGATAAAGATGTCAGCCAGACGACAAAACGAGGGATTTTTATTCGAGAGATGCTTAAGCTAGGTTCTTTAGGCCTTCAGGATTTTTGAATGTAATCCACTTTCCAGTCATTTCAATGAGTCCATGAGATTTAAAAGTATGCAAGGTCTCCGTGACCGTTTGCCGGGCAGCGCCGATGAGATTAGCCAAATCCTGATGGGTCAAAGGAAGGTTAATCTTGACCCCATTCCCGTTAGGTTCGCCGAACTCGCGGCCAAGCTCAAGAAGAAGGGAAGCGAGACGCTGCGAAATCGAACGGAAGATAAGATTTTCAAGACGGTTTTCAATGACTTTTCTCCTGAATCCGATCAGTTTACTAAGCTGTATTCCAAGCTTGGGCTTCATTTCCATTATCTGCATTAAATTTTCCCGGCGCAGAACACAAATGAGAAGATCGCTATGAGCTTCGGCTTGAGTGTCGCGAGCGGTCTCGCCCATCACTTCAAGCTCGCCAAAAATTTCTCCAGGTTTTAAGAAAGCAAGCGTCAACTCCCTGCCATCCAGCGTCACTTTGGAAATCTTCACAACGCCCTTTTTGAGTAAATAAATGCTTTGTCCCGGCTCTCCCGGCAGGTAGATCCTCTCCTTTTTGCGGAAGGATTTTTCAATCACCATTTTAGCCATCTGCTCCATGTCCTCTTTAGACATCCACTTGAACAGATTGACCTGCTTGAGGTACCAGATTTTTGCTGTCGTTGATGTGATTGTCATATATGGGCTGAATTATAGGGCAAAATCGTTTGTTCTAGAACCTCTTATTTTGCGGCACTTAAAGTTTTTAGGGGTATGGCTCGCAATTAAGCCTTCTTCCTGGTTAAATGCGCCTGTTTCCAGATAGTCATGGGATGCTCCTGGCAAATGCGGACAAGTTCCGGGTTATCAAATAAAAGTGAGAAATTTGGAACGCCCTGATAGTACTCTTCGAAAAACTTCTTTTCATTCAAATTGAGATCAAGCAATTCTTGTAATAAAGGCTGAGTTTTCTTGAACATTTCAGTTTTGGTCGGCCACTTTTCCCTTGAGAGAAGCGGCCAAAGCTGATCCTTGATTTCTTTTTCCGTCAGATCCTGGACATCTTGGACTTTAAAATCAAAAAATGACGAGCGGGAAATATGGGACTAAATGCTATCTTTAGTTGGAAATGAAGCAAGGCTCCGAGTAAGATCGGCCGTTAAGAAACGGAAACTGTTGATGTATGAAGCATCAACCCAGCCTCACAAGGAGCCCGAAACATGGAAACGATTGTACGGCAAAGAAGGAAGAAATCGAAGGTAAAAATCATCACAAGAAAAGCGATGGAAAGTATGCCGGAAGGAGCGAAGACGATTGAGGGGAAAGTGGAGCTGATACAAATGTTGATTCCATTGGGATTGGAGGCAGTCAATCGGCAGCTTCAAGAAGAGGTCCAGGTGCTGGCCGGAGAGCGCTACCAGCATGAAGGTGGGCCCTCACGGTGGGGAAAGCAGGCGGGATCCATCTATCTGGGAGATGAGAAATTCAGGATCGAGGTA
Source organism: Candidatus Abzuiibacterium crystallinum (assembly GCA_002787155.1). Taxonomy (GTDB): domain Bacteria; phylum Omnitrophota; class Omnitrophia; order Omnitrophales; family Abzuiibacteriaceae; genus Abzuiibacterium; species Abzuiibacterium crystallinum. The sequence goes on from PCVY01000014.1 coordinate 2,998, forward strand.
CCCCGGGTGCGGGATGCGGAAAGAAACACGGAGCTTGGGCTTGAGAGTTATTCACGGCTCCAAAGACCCCGTGAGCTTGATGAAGGTGTCATGAAGAAAGTGTTACTGGGTTTAAGCTGCGGGAGGTATGAAGAGACGGCCCGCAGTATTCCGGAAGCCTTCGGGATAAGTGGATCAACGATTTCAAGGCGTGCGATCCGCGCCAGTGCCCGCAAGCTCGGGCATCTGATGAGCCGGCCTCTAAACCAAGATGATTTTGCGGCCCTGTTTATCGACGGCAAGAGCTTCTCCGAAGACGGGATCATCCTGGTTGTGGGGGTGACGATTGAAGGGAGGAAGAAGATCCTGGGATTCGTTCAGGCGGCTTCGGAAAAGGAAAGCGTCATTCGAGAATTCTTTGAGAGGTTGGCCGAAAGGGGGCTGGATTATCGGGAAGGACTTTTGTGTATCGTGGACGGCGCTAAGGGCCTGATCAAAGCCATCCGCAATGTCTTCAACGGGTATGTCCTGATTCAGCGCTGCCAGTGGCACAAGCGGGAAAACGTGGTCGGTTATCTTCCCAGGGGAGAGCAGACGAAGTTCCGCCGAAAACTTCAGGAAGCTTATGAGAAGCCGACTTACACCGAGGCCAAAGAAGCGCTGGGGAAGATTCAAAAAGAACTTGCACTCTTGAACCGATCCGCGGCTGCAAGCTTGGAAGAAGGCTTTGAAGAGACCCTCACACTTCACCGGCTTGGATTGTTTGAAAAACTGGGCAGGAGCTTTAAAACCACCAACGTGATCGAGTCCATCCAGGCCCGCCTCGGCCAATACACCGACAAGGTGGATTACTGGAGAAATTCGGATCAAAAGCAGCGCTGGGTGGCGGCTGCCCTTTTAGACCTGGAGCTGCGGCTCAACAAGGTCAACGGTATGAAATATTTGCCCCAACTGCGTCAGTCTATTCAACGTGAACTTGGGATCCAGAAGCAGGAGAAAATAGCAGCATGAAACACCGGAGCTTTTCTTCAATTTCAACTAAAAATGGGATTGACTCAGTTATAGTAATAGATACAAGTATTTTATCGAACGCTTCTGCGTTGAAACTTCAAATTCGCGGTGCACTGCGAGCAAAAATGGGCTTTTCGCAATTAACATTTTGACCCGAAATAGTTTTATAAAGTTTGAAGGTAATACTCGAAGGCTCCCGGCCAAGTTCACTCCGCTTTTTACCTGGTTTTCCATCATCATTTGCAGGCATAACGCCTGATCTTTCCTGATAGTTACAGGTACAACCCGAAGACCTTGAACTGGGTATTTTTTGCCGGTGATACACGACATTAAGGGCTCTTTATTGAGCCTCAGCCAATACGCATCAATCTCTAAAAGACAGCGCAGATTCTTCTTCGAAGATACCTCAAAACAGTTTCAAAAGGAAACCAGCCTCAGCTCACCCCCGAGCAAAAAGACCGGATCAAACAAAAACTGAAAACCCTTTAACAGTTGTCCTTTTTCAGGAAATAATTTCTGCAGCCTGAAAATTGCTAGAAGTTGAGTGCCTTTTTTGA
>PCVY01000014.1:4554-5715 GCA_002787155.1 Candidatus Abzuiibacterium crystallinum
GAAATAGTTTCCTGACCAGAAAAGTAATTATAAATTTCCTTCGTTTCAGAAATAATTTTATCGACCTTGCTCGTCCCGAATAACAAGATTCTTTTTTTATGATCGCTTATGATGTTCGCCTCCTGAAGGTTTTTTGTGTTCTAATCTTGATTTGTCATACCACATCATCTTACCTTGCAAAATCTCTTTGTCAAATTCCGCAGGTAAGGTTTTCATCAGTTTCCGGCTTGTGGGCGTTTCCTTTAAGACAGCGCATAGATTTTTTTGGCAAATAGATTTTGCAAATTGTTTTCCCCTACGGCTGGTTGGCTGTCAGCGCTCGACGGGTTAGCTTCGTCATGTAAAGGGTCGCGAAAATCGCTGCGGTCACGCTAAGGACGAGAAAAAACTTTTCTCCGGGTAAAGGCGCACGCTCCTGCGCTCCGATCAAAGTTCCGGCAATGGAACCCAGGTAAGCACCTAAAAATGTGCCGGGAAGAAATCCGATAAAAAAGGCGAAGATAAATTTCCAGTACCGGATTTTACTGACGCCGTAGGCGAGGTTCAGGGGAAGGAAAGGAAAGATGGGGGCAACGCGGGACAGGATCACCACTTTCCAGTTTCCATTTTTGACCACGTGATCAATAACCCGTAAGAACCGGTGCTTTTGTATTTCACTGCGCACCCAGTTCCGCAGAAAAAAATGGCTGATCAAATAGGCGATGCCTGATGAAATGGTCGCTCCCAAAACCACAAGAAAAATGCCCAGGAAAACTCCGAATAAAAAACCTCCGGCCGTGCTCAGAAGAACGAGCGGAATGAAGAAAAAAGTGGCCAGCACAAAAACCGCGATAAAGTAAACGGGCGCCATACCTCCGCTCCGCCCCACCCATTCGAGCACGGTCTGCATGAATTCCTGGACGTGAGGCATCTCAATCACGGGCAGTGCCCCGTCACTCTTGCTGCATTTTTCATTTTATCTCCTTCTCACTAATCTTTAAGAGCAAAACCAATCTTGATCGTAACTTGCCAGTGCACAATTTTTCCGTTTTCCAGGTGGCCTCTTGTTGCGACCACTTCAAACCAGCGCATCCCCCGAATCGTTTTAGCAGCCCTGCTCAAGGCAAATCGCACCGCTTCATCCGAGCTTTTTTTAGAAGATCCCGTTAACTCAATGGTTTT
>PCVY01000014.1:5799-6209 GCA_002787155.1 Candidatus Abzuiibacterium crystallinum
CTTTCGATGCGCCTTATCAGCTTTTGGATAACTCATCTTAAGCTGTTTTAGCGTATCGAGAATGATAGAGGAAATAATCAGCCGGGCATTTTCCTTATCGTCAGCCGGAACCGCATACCAGGGGGCTTCTTTCGTGCTCGTTGCGCCCAGGCATTCTTCGTAGGCTTGCATGTAATCTTTCCAGAATTTTCTTTCTTCAATATCGGCAAGGCTGAGTTTCCAATTTTTATCCGGATCATCAATGCGCGCGAGAAAACGCTTGCGCTGCTCTTCTTTTGAAAGATGCAAGAAAAACTTAATGATTCGCGTTCCATTTCGGTAGAGATGTTTTTCCAGATCCGAAATGGAATGGTACCGCTCTTTCCAAAGGTTCTTTACTTTAAGCGTTTCCTCGGGCAGATTCTGGGTTT
>PCVY01000014.1:6339-6481 GCA_002787155.1 Candidatus Abzuiibacterium crystallinum
ACTGGGCTGTTTGAAGCTAAACACCTGACAACCTTGCGGATTGATCCCGGACATCACGTGCCTGATGGCGCCGTCTTTACCGGCCGCGTCCATACCCTGAAAAATCAAGAGCAGCGAATAACGGTTCGAAGCATAGTGAAGG
>PCVY01000053.1 GCA_002787155.1 Candidatus Abzuiibacterium crystallinum
GGTTAAGTCCTCCTCTTTAGTTTACTTCTCTCACCCCGAGTTTACCTCGGGGCGAGGAGGACGCAATTATTCATTTTAACTGAGGCGGAGCCGAAGGATCTGCAAGCGTAGATTCTTCACGGAGTTTACCCTGAGATGCTTCGCTTCGCTCAGCATGACATCGAAGGGCCCAAGAATGACAACTGCATGAAGTGGTTAGGCACCCCTTCCATTGCCGCCTCTGGCTTCTGAGCGTGTTTTTTAGTATACTTATCACATGGGTACGAACATCTTCAAAGCAGCTTTGACACTTGAAGCTGACCCGCAAGTTGCCATCGAAGCAATTGCACATCAAATCAAAACCATGCTGGGATCCCGCGCATGCCATTTAGCCATTTTGTTTGTATCCGAAGGGTATCCGGAGTATCGAAGCGATAGTCTTTTGCAGCAATTTCGCTCCATTGTCCAGCCGGAACATCTGATCGGCTGTAATACGAGCGGTGTGATTGGCAGCGATCATGAAATTGAAATGAAACCTGCAATTTCTGTTTTAGCAATGCATCTTCCCGAAGTTAAATTATTTCCATTTTGGTTACCCCCGGAACAAATCGAACAATTTAACTCGGGGGAGGATGTGATTGATTGTTTGGATGTCTATCCGACAGACCACCCCAAATTTATTTGCTTAGGCGATCCTTTAACAACAGATGTGCGGCGATTTCTTAATATGTTCAACAACGCTTATCGTCAGTTGCCGGTCGTGGGCGGTTTGGCCAGCGCCAATGCTTCCGGAATCCCAAATTGGCTTGTTTTAGATGAGTCATTGTATGAAAGCGGATTGGTCGGCATGGTCATGGTAGGCGATATCACCTTTGAAACGGTTGTCTCGCAGGGATGCCGGCCGATTGGCGAACCTTACATTATTACTAAATCCGAAAAAAATATTTTGCACGAACTAGCCGGAAAACCGCCGCTTCAGGTTTTACGCGAATTGTTTGTCAGCTTACCGGCTCATGATCAAGCGTTGATGCAGCACGCTCTTTTTGTTGGTTTGGCGATGGATGAAAATCGCCAGCAGCTTAAACGCGGTGATTTTTTGATTCGTAATATTCTAGGCGCTGATGAAACCAGCGGGGCTATGTCAATCGGTGAAATGTTAGATACAGGTCAAACCTTGCAATTTCAATTGAGAGATAAAGATGCTTCCGAGGATGATTTAAAAACTTTGTTGGGGAATATGAAGAATGAGTTAAGCGATGCCTCCGGAGCTTTGTTGGTCAGTTGTTTAGGAAGAGGAGCGGGATTATTTGGAGAGCCTGACCACGATATTCAGATGATTCAAGCTTTAAGAGGGCCTTTGCCGGTTGCCGGTTTTTTTGCCAATGGCGAATTTGGTCCTGTCAACGCCAAGAATTATGTCCATGGGTATACCTCCAGTTTGACGATATTTCGTTGAACCCATTCTGCCGCAAGGCTTTCCATACGCGAAGGTTGCAATCAAACAGTTGCGGATTGGTTTTGATTTATCCCTTTTTTAAGACTATAATAAATTCTTTGCTGATTTGAGTCTTATATATTTATATTGAAGGTTAAGTAGCCGTAATATCATCCATAAGGGGGCGGTCATGCCATCCAAACCGGTCGAGCAGCTGCTCAAAGAAAAAAAGATTTACGAAGTTATCAATCAAAAATTAGTCCAGTCAGCGCCTGATATTACCATTGAACAAGCGGTCACACTGATGCAGGAAAACCGTTCCGGTTACATTGTGGTGGCAGAAAACCGGAAAGTGGTTGGTGTTTTAACAGAGACCGATATCACTCAAAAGGTATTGGGCAGGAAAATAGATTGGAAAACACCCATTCGAGAAGTGATGGTGCGAGAGCCCAAAGTTTTAAGTCCCAAAGATACTGTAGGTGATGCCATTGATTTAATGAGTCAAGGCCGTTTTTATCATTTGCCTTTGGTAGATGAGCAGGGCGAACTTTGCGGCGTTCTTTCCGTTCGCACTTTGATCCGCTTTTTGGCCGAGTTTTATCCCACTGAAGTTTACAATTTACCGCCGAACCCAAATCAAATTATGGAGAACCGCGAAGGTGGTTGATGCATCTAAAATGACCGAAGAGAAAACAAAAACCTCAAAGCCTCAAAGTAAGATGTCATCGATCATTGTCCGTTTTGCCGGAGACTCCGGTGATGGGATGCAGCTCGCGGGGGATCAGTTTACCGATACCACAGCAGTGATGGGCAATGATTTTGCAACTTTACCGGATTATCCTGCTGAAATCCGGGCACCAGCCGGTACGCTGCCGGGTGTGAGCAGCTTCCAAATTCAATTTTCTGATCAAATTGTAAGTACGCCAGGCGATTTAGCTGATGTGCTGATCGCCATGAATCCCGCTGCTTTAAAAGTGAATTTGGTTAATACCAAAAAAAATGGAATGATCATCGTTAATGAAAGTGTGTTTACGGAACAGTCGCTTAAGAAGGCCAATTGGCAAACCAACCCGCTTACCGATGCAACACTCAAAGATTATCAGCTGCTTAAGGTGCCGCTTTCCGATTTAACCAAAAATGCCCTCAAGGATCATCCGCTCAAGCTGCAAGAAGTTGAGCGCTGCAAGAATTTCTTTTCGCTCGGTATGATGTTTTGGTTGTATGACCGAAGTTTGGAGCACACCATCAACTGGATTCAATCCAAATTTAAACGGCGCCCCGAAATTGTCAATGCCAACGTTGCTGCTTTAAAAGCCGGTTATAACTATGCAGACATTACCGAGACCATGCCTTCGCAGTATAAAATTGAGAAGGCAAAGCTAGAACCCGGTACTTACCGAAAGATCAGCGGCAATACCGCCACCGCCATGGGATTTGTTGCGGCGGCTCATATTGCCGGCAAAACACTTTTTTACGGGTCGTACCCCATCACACCGGCGAGTTCTATTTTGCATGAATTAGCAGCACTGAAAAATTTTGGCGTTAAAACACTGCAGGCAGAAGATGAAATTGCGGCCATTGGTACTGCCATTGGCGCATCATTTGGCGGTCACATTGGTGTGACAGGCACGAGCGGACCGGGTCTGTGTTTGAAATCAGAAGCTTTAAATTTAGCCATTATGGCAGAATTGCCTTTGGTGGTCATTGATGTTCAGCGGGCAGGCCCGAGCACAGGGATGCCTACAAAAACAGAGCAAGCAGATCTTTTGCAAGCCATGTTTGGACGGAATGGTGAGTCACCAATTGCCATTGTAGCACCCCGTTCACCGGCTGATTGCTTTCGCATGGCTTTCGAAGCTGTCCGTATCGCTGTTAAATTTATGACACCCGTTATTTTGATGTCAGAAGGCTTTCTCGCAGAAGGTTCAGAGCCTTGGAAGCTGCCTGAGATAGAGAAGCTGCCAAAAATTGAAATTAATCATCCTAGCGCCGGTAAAACACCTTTTATGCCGTATGCACGAGATCCTAAAACATTAGCACGGCCCTGGGCTGTGCCTGGTACACCCGGATTAGAACACCGCATCGGCGGTTTGGCCAAGGCTGATCTGACCGGCGGCGTCAGTTATGATCCTGCTAACAACCAAAAAATGATTAATCTCCGCGCCGAAAAAATCCGTCGTATTGCCGATGATATTCCCGAGGCTGTTGTGAACGGTCCTGAATCCGGAAAACTTTTAGTATTGGGTTGGGGCGGGCGATATGGTTCTATTTATCAAGCCGCGCAGGAAATACGTCGCGGCGGCCAGGAGATTTCTTTTGTTCATTTGAATTATGTGAATCCTTTTCCGCGTAATTTGGGTAAAATTATTAAGCATTTTGAAAAAATACTGGTTCCGGAACTCAATATGGGCCATTTACTTTTCTTGCTGCGGGCAGAGTTTCCCGGTGTAAATGCTATCGGGTTTAATAAAGTTCAGGGTCAGCCGTTCCAAGTTTCCGAATTGGTTGCAAAAATAAAGGAATTGCTATGAGTACCGATACTGCGCCAAAACCCCCGCAGTCAAGAGATGATTTTATATCCGGTCAGGAAGTGCGCTGGTGTCCGGGCTGCGGTGATTATGCTATTTTAGCAACGGTCCAGCGCACACTCGCCAAACGCCAGATTCCTCGGGAAAAGTATGTGTTTGTTTCTGGGATCGGTTGTTCAAGCCGTTTTCCGTATTACATGAACACCTATGGTTTCCACACCATTCACGGACGTGCGCCCACGATTGCAACAGGGTTACGTTGCGTTAATCCCGAATTGTCCATTTGGGTCATTACCGGCGATGGTGATGGCCTGAGCATTGGCGGGAACCACTTGATTCATTGCATGCGCCGCAATGTTGATCTCAACATCTTGTTGGTCAACAATCGTATTTATGGGCTTACCAAAGGTCAATATTCGCCGACGTCGGAAATCAGCAAGGTGACCAAATCAACGCCTTTTGGTTCGATTGAACATCCGATTAATGCGCTTTGCATTGCCATTGCTTCCGAAGCTACTTTTATTGCGCGTACTTTGGATACTGATCCGGTGCATATGAGTTATGTTTTGTCCCGCGCAGCCGAGCACAGGGGTATTTCGTTTGTAGAGATTTATCAAAATTGCATTATTTTTAATGACAAGACATTTACTCCTATCACAGGAAGAGATACACGCGATGACCGTATGGTTTATCTTGAACACGGCAAACCTTTGGTTTTTGGCAAGAAGAAGAATAAAGCCATTAAGCTAAATGGGCTTGATCCGGTCATAGTGGATTTAGATGATTCACAGCATCAAAAAGATTTAGTGATTCATGATGAAAAAGCAAAAGAACCGCATTATGCTTATTTACTCACCCAAATGGAATATCCCGAGATGCCGGTGCCTTTCGGTGTTTTCCGTGCAATTGAACGGCCTACCTATAATAAGCTAATGCAAAACCAAATTGATCAAGCGGTGTCCATGATTGGCAAGGGTGATCTCAGAAAACTTATCTACGGCTCCAGCACTTGGACGGTCAGTTAAAAGAGGGGGATGGCTATGAAAATCAAATGCCCCACGTGCGGTTTTGAAAACCTAGTTGGCTCAGATCGTTGCGAAGAATGTCTTCATTCGTTAATGCAAACAGGTTTACCGCGCGCCAAAAAGGATGACGCAATTCAGACGGTGATGATGACGGCGCCAATCTCTAATTTGGTGACCGGGAAGGATTTACTGGTTGCCAGTACGTCGGATTCAATCCAAAAGATAGTCAAAGTTTTTCAGAGTGAAAAAAAGAATTGTGTTTTAATTTATAAACGTAAAAAATTGGTCGGCATTTTAAGTTATCGTGATTTGTTGTTAAAGGTGGCGGGTAAAAAACCTGATTTATCGAAGGTAAAAATCGAAGAAGTGATGACACCCAATCCTGAATATGTGGTTCAAACGGATCCTGTTAGCCATGTGGTGAACAAAATGGCGTTAGGAGGATTTAGACATGTGCCGGTTTTAGCTTCGGACGGAACACCCATCAGCATTGTCTCGATACAGGATGTGCTGCATTATCTGCAGCATCGTAAAAGAACGCAGTAGTGCGTATCCCGCTTTTCACCTATGTGCGGACGCTATAGCCTAACCATCGATTTTCAAACACTGGCAGATGAATTTGCCCTCTCTTTTTCAGAGCCGCCGCGCGGGTGGCGGCCTCGTTATCATATTGCGCCTTCCCAGCCCGTTCCCATTCTTGTGTCACAAGCAAAACCCAATTTAGATATCGCTGTTTGGGGGTTAATTCCTAGTTGGTCCAAAGATCCGTCCATTGGCCAGCGCATGATCAATGCCCGTCAGGAAACACTAACGGTCAAGCCAAGTTTTAAAGGGTTGTTGCGCTCGCAGCGTTGTTTGGTTTTAGCGGATGGATTTTATGAGTGGCAAAGAAAAAGTTTGCGTAAAACACCTTATTACATTCGATTGAAGTCAGGCCGGCCGTTTGCTTTTGCCGGTCTTTGGTCTCATTGGGTAGGACCGGATGGAAGCGAAATCCGCTCTTGCACGATTATCACAGGTAAACCGAATTCGTTATTACAACCCATCCACGACCGCATGCCTGTCATTTTGCCGCGGGGTTCCCGGGAGCAATGGATGGATCCTGCATGCTCACAAGCGCGTGATTTAGAACCTTTATTAAAGCCATACAATGCCGATCAAATGGAAGCGTACCCAGTTTCGCCAATGGTTAACTCCTCAGGTTATGATGAATCAGCTTGCGTGAAACCGTTTGACGGACAATAAGGTGTTGCGACTTTCTTAAGCTTCACACTAAGTTGTTTTTCCTCCACCGGGTCTTGCAATGCTTAAAATAAAGATGGTAGCTTTAAAATAGGAGCCGATATGCGGAATCAGCAAGGTTTTACCCCGTTAGAGAGCCCGGATGAGATGTTATGCGTAGCCAGTCAAGTTCAATGCAAGAAGATTCAATTGAAGCGGAAGCATTCTCTAACGGGGTTTACACTCATTGAACTCATGATTGGTATTGCTATTTTTGTGGGAGTCGCCATTACCATCGGCTTAGCCTTTTTAAGGGGTTTGGCGTTAAATGAGAGTAGTCAGAATCTGGGACACGTCATTTACCGTTTGCAGCAAAAAGCAGAAGAAGTTAAGAATTTTAAGACCGTGTCAACATTAGAAGAAGTATTAAATGCTTATAATGGACAATCTTTTCAGTTAACTGATTTGGGAGACAACAGGGGAACCATTGAAATTCTAGGGGTGGGCGGGGTGCCTCCGGGACAACTTTATCGCATGGCGATCGAAATTTCATGGCGGGATAAGGATGGACATGTGATCGGCGAAGATTTAGATTTGGACGGTGTGCTGGATATTGGTGAAGATATTGACGGAAATGGAAGGCTCGATTCGCCGGCCCAGATTGTTACTTATTTATCACCTTAGCGAGGGTGCTGATGAAACAGAAAATTCAAAAAACAAACGGGTTTACCCCGTTAGAGAGCCCGGATGAGATGTTTTGCGCTGTGACTGATCTAGCCAGTCAAGTTCAATGCAAGAAGATTCAATGGAAGCGGAAACATTCTCTAACGGGGTTTACGCTGGTGGAATTGCTTTTCGCCGTTTCATTTTTGGCCATTTTTATTATTAGCACAGGTGCTTTTTGGCTAGGGATGACTAATTTATGGCACGATAACACGGCCAAAGTAAACACAGTGGTATCTGCCAAGAAAGCACTCACACACATGTCGCGCGAATTAAGACGTGCTCAGTTGAGTTCGTTGGTCATCAGCGGCTCTCAGAATAATCGGACTGTTGTTTTTCAAACACCTTATCAATCTTGCGATTCAAACGGTAATAACTGCCAATGGTTGTTTGGGGCGGATGGAACTCAAAACGGAACCATTCGTTATTATTTGAATAATGGCACATTAATCCGTGAAACGCGCGCTGCCGACAATTCGGTTTTGTCTCAACGCAATATCACAAATGGCGTGACTGCTTTAGAATTTCAGCAGGTGAATAACGATGCTTATTTTAATAGTTACGAATTGAATAATGGTACCGATGAGCCGCACACTTATGAAATGATGATTGCTTGTGTTAAGAATGGTGCGCAGGATCGATCGTTGACCACATCACTCACGTCTCGGATTACCATGAGGATTACTTAAAATGAAAACACTCATTCAAAAACCAGAAAACCATCAAAACGAAAAAGGTTCGGCCCTGATCATTGCTTATGTGATTTCAACCGTCGTGTTTATTTTGGGCGGATCATTGGTATTAAACAGCATCTGGAATTACCGTTATGTTCAGCGGGAAAAAGATGATATGACAGCGTATTATGTGGCGGAAGGCGGTTTTAATTATGCAAAACAAACCATTTTTCAGGCGTTTCAAACAGCCACTGGCGGTACCACACTTAGCTTTAGCTGGTTCAGCGATTGGTGTTCTGTTAGAACAGATACCAATAATAATGGTGTCTTGGATGAAAATGATGCTTGTACGGTTCCTGATTCAAAAAATTTACCGACCCTTGAGCGTTTACAAATAGACGGCGCAATCCCGAATGCTATTTTTTCTGTTCAAATATTGGATACAGATACTTCAAACCTGGAATATGCGGATGTTAAAATCAAAGTTTGCTCTAAGGTGGGCGGAAACACGAATCTGGATCCCTGCGTGGATACAGATCCAAACGCACGGGCCAGACGTTCTATGACAGGCGAGATGCGTTTTAATTTGGGACAATCACCGGTTTTTGATTACGGTTATTTCATTAACAACTTTGGATATTGGTGGGGTGGACCGCTCAATGCCAATACAGACATGCGTGCTAACGGAGACTTTGAACTCAATTACCAACCCAATGTGAATGGAGATGTTTATGCAGCGCCCAATGACGAGTTAGGCGCGCCCGGAGAAATTAATTGTAACCGAAATCCTTGCACCAATTATGATTCGTTGGAAGCATACCTAGATGATTTAAATACACCGCTTGAAGCAAGACCCGGCAGTCCTTCTGCGTTGGGTGGCGAGGAAGGGCAATATGAAGTTGACGGGGGTTATTCCGGAGAGCCGATTTTCCAAGAAGACCCGGAACCGATCAGCATGCCTTATCTAGGCAACATTTCATTTTATCAGTCCTATGCTTCGGCTAAGAATGGAACGCTGAGTTTCAATGACGCATGGACGGGTGAGCCTGAGGTTGTTAACGCAAATTATGACGGCGTTTTAGTTTTAATTGGAACAGATGCGGATCCTATTCAGATCAATGGGCCGGTGGTATCGACGGGGGATGTGATTATTAAAGGGAAAGTCACCGGACAGGGCACGATCTATTCGGGTAGAAATGTTCATATCATTGGTGATATTGAATATGTGGATGGCCCCGGGTGGTCAAAACCCGATACCGATCCGGAAGGAACAGCGGCAACAAATTCCACCAAAAACTTTCTTGGATTGGCTGCCAAAGGGAATGTAGTGGTAGGAGACTATACGGACAATACACACCGTAGTTGGATGACTTCATTATTGAGCCCAAACGGATCTTACAGTATCACGCATAAATACACCATTGATGCTTCTGATAGTTCGCTGGGGTACAATAACTGTACGGGCGGCTGCATTCCGAACGGAGGAAATCCGGATGCCTTGTGGTTTGATGGTGATTACACGGCTGAAGATGGTTATGTGAGGGAAGATGATTCGCCCCGTCGTTTTTATGAATCCACCTTAGTGGATGCAGATTTTGATTTGCTGTCTCCGACAAACGCGATTGACCGCATTGACGCAGTGGCTTATACCAATCATGTGTATGCCGGTTTGATGTTTGACTCAGCGCCCGCTATTAACGGCGGATTTGTTTCGCGCGATGACGGCATGGTGGTATATTCGGGATTTACCTTGAATTATGATATTCGCGTCAAGTCTAATCCGTACGATTTTTACTTACCACGCACCATTCTTTTCCCGGATACGCTTGTGTGGGATGAACCGGTATTTTGAAGTTGGTGCGCTTGATAAAACAAACAATGTCTCATCTTTTGATTGCAGCTAACCGAAAATAACAACATGAAGAAAACAGGCATTGTCTTGGTTGGTATAACGCTCGCGTGGTTTTTATCGTTCCCGTCTCTTTCCTATAGTGCCATTCCGGCTGATGAACCTGATTCCGCTTTAGCCGAAAGATCCATTCATTTAAAGCAGAAGTACCGGGAAGCAGAGAACAGATCTTGGCAGAACTCGATTCGTAAACCTCGTCCTTTAGCACCGCCGCCTCGTCAAGTGCCGATTGATAAATCAAAACCGCTTCACACGAGTACTTACAAAGGCGCACATAAAGAAAATGCTGCTTTTTCCGTCATCCTTTTGCTTGGTTTTGTTTTACTGGGCGGAGGCGCTTTCTATTACTTTCGCTCACGCCCTAAGAGCTAATCCAACCCGCTATGGCGTGTCATTTTTGTCTGTTAATTGACCAAACAATTGACAAGAGGAATGTCATTCAGTATGATACCGTAATCGGTGGTCTTTTAGCGCTCGTTTGAGGCCATTCTCACCGATAATCGTTGTTTATCCAGCGTTTCAAAAATTAAAAACGTGTCTTAATTTCAAGAGGCGACGTGTATAAATAGGAGGCGTTTTCGTGGCAGAGTGGATCGGAAAAGACCGCAAAGCAAGACGGGCTTATGGTTTTGATGAAATTGCACTTTCACCGGGCACCATTACCATTAACCCCGATGAAGTGGATATTGCATGGTATATTGGTAACCAAAAGTTTGAGATTCCTTTTTTGGCATCTGCGATGGATGGTGTGGTTGCACCGGCTTTTGCGTCCGAAATGGGTAAGTTAGGCGGTTTAGCGGTTCTCAACTTAGAAGGTATTTATACGCGGTATGATGATTACGAATCAATTCTAACCGAGATTGCTGAAGCGACGCCCGAAAAAGCCACTGAACTTGTCCAAAAGATTTATACGGCCCCCGTCAAAGAAGCTCTTATTTCAAAACGAATTCAGGAAATTAAGAAGAACGGAGCGCCGGCTGCCGTCAGTTCTATTCCGCAACGCGCAGAGCGTTTTGGCAAAATTGCAGAAGAAGCAGGCTGCGATATCTTTGTCGTTCAATCCACGGTCACAACCGTTCGTCACATTGCGAGCGCTTACCAAACGCTGGATTTTGAAAAGTTTTGTCAGGAAATGAAGATCTCTGTTATTTTAGGGAACTGTGTTACCTATAAAGTAGCTCTGGAATTAATGCAGGCAGGTGCAGATGCCATTTTGGTCGGCATCGGTCCCGGTTCGGCTTGTACCACACGAGGTGTTTTAGGTTTGGGCGTTCCTCAAGTGACATCCATTTGCGATACCGCTGCTGCCCGTGAGTACTATTTTAAAAAATCAAATCGTTATGTACCAATTATTGCAGACGGCGGCATGTCGACCGGCGGTGATGTTTGTAAAGCATTCGCTTGCGGTTCTGATGCGGTCATGATCGGTTCTGCATTTGCCCGTGCCAAGGAAGCGCCGGGGAAAGGCTTCCATTGGGGCATGGCAACCCCGCATGCCAATTTACCCCGCGGAACCCGCATCCGAGTCAACACCACCGGTTCGTTAAAAGAAATTCTTTTTGGACCCGCACGCTTGGATGATGGGTCGCAAAATTTAGTGGGTGCGCTCAAAACGTGTATGGGAAATGTCGGCGCACAAAATATTAAAGAATTGCAATTAACCGAAATTGTGATCGCGCCGGCGATTAAAACCGAGGGGAAACTCTTTCAAGCAGCTCAAAAAGTCGGAATGATGAAGTGAAATGAGCGCACAGCTTACGGTACGTAAGCTGTAAGTGCGAATTTCATCCTGAGGTCAAAAGACCGAAGGATCTCTTAACTCAAAGCATGGTTTGTAATATTGTAATCAAAGGATTGTATTTACAGAGATTGCTTCGTCTCCCGCTGTTTGCGGGATCCTCGCAATGACTTATACAACGATGCACCACGATACCTGTCTCGTACTTGATTTTGGCTCACAATATACCCAGCTGATTGCGCGCCGCATTCGTGAAAAAAAAGTCTTCTCCGTTGTTCATCCTTATCATCTTTCTTTTGAAAAAATATTAGAAATCAGACCGCGGGCCATTATTCTTTCGGGATCTCCCGCGAATGTTTATCAAAAGAACTCCCCCATCCCTGATCCGCGTATTTTCTCTTTGGGGGTTCCCATTTTAGGCATTTGCTACGGTTTGCAGGTAGTGACGCATTTGCTTGGGGGTAAAGTCAAGAAAGTAAAATTCAGGGAATACGGGCACGCGGATTTAATGGTGGATCACAAATGCGATTTGTTTGCCGGACTGCCTAAGAAATTAGTGAGTTGGATGAGTCATGGCGACCAAGTGGTCAAGCTGCCAAAGCATTTTAAACGGTTGGCGCACACTTCGAGTTCTCCGGTAGCCAGTTTTTATGACTCCAAACGAAAAATCTACGGTGTTCAGTTTCATCCCGAAGTTGTTCAAACGCCGTTGGGCCATCAAATCATCGGCAATTTCCTTTTTCGCGCTGCTAAGTTTAAAGGCAACTGGACACCTGCTTCTTTTATTGAAGAAACCGTTCGCCATCTCAAGTTACAAATAGGAAAAGAAAAAGTAATTCTTGGCCTTTCAGGCGGGGTAGATTCTGCGGTGGCAGCTATTTTGCTGCACAAAGCGATCGGGAAACAATTAACATGTATTTTTGTGGATAACGGTGTTTTGCGATTAAACGAGCGGAAAAAAGTTGAAAAGGTTTTTAGAGGCCACTATCACATTAATTTAAAAGTGGTCGACGCATCAAAATTATTTTTAAAGCGTCTGCAGCGTGTGACCGATCCGGAACGCAAGCGTAAGATGATCGGCCGCACCTTTATCGAAGTTTTTGAAAAAGAAACCAAGAAATTAGGAAAAGTACCATTTCTCGCGCAAGGCACACTTTATCCGGACAGGATTGAGTCTGTATCGGTTTTCGGCGGTCCGACCAGCATGATTAAATCACATCACAACGTGGGTGGTTTACCAAAGAAAATGCGCCTGAAGCTTGTCGAGCCTTTGGCAGACTTATTTAAAGACGAAGTTCGGGCAGTTGGGCGTACGCTTAAGATTCCGGAAGAAATGATTGCCCGCCAGCCATTTCCTGGTCCTGGGCTGGCCGTACGGATTGTAGGAGCCGTCACAAAAGAGAGGCTCGATCTCCTGCGGGCGGCGGATGATATTATTGTTGAAGAGATTAAAAAGGCTAACTTATACTATAGTTTATGGCAATCTTTCGGTGTTTTACTTCCCATTAAAAGTGTTGGTGTGATGGGGGATGAGCGCACTTACGAAAGCGTTTTGGCCGTTCGCGCAGTCCAATCTCAGGATGGGATGACTGCCGATTGGGCGCGATTGCCCGAAAAAGTTTTAGCACGTATTTCAAATCGCATCATCAATGAAGTGTCCGGTATCAACCGGGTTTGTTACGATATCAGTTCTAAACCACCCGCTACCATAGAATGGGAATGAGCGGGGTGAGGCCGGCCTTCAGGCGGTCCGTAAACCATCGAGTGGGAATAAATAAGTGATCAGTGTTCAGTGGCCAGTGCAGATGATTAATTTGACACTGATTACCGACCACTGAACACCGAGCACTTTTATGGAAAATCACACAGATTTTGTCCATTTGCATTGTTATACCCAATACTCTCTTCTGGAATCGACTTCCAAAGTTAAAGAGCTTACCAAGCGTGCCGCCGAGTTGAAGTTTCCTGCCTTGGCCATGACCGATCAAGGCAATTTGTTTGGCGCTATTTGGTTTTATGACTATGCCATGAAGAATGGCATTAAACCTATCATCGGGCTTGATGCGTATGTGGCACCCAAATCGCGCTTCGACCGGACAGCCCACGGTGTCAAAGATGCCTCTTTTCGCTTAACCCTTTTAGCTAAAAATGAAGCGGGTTACCGCAACCTGATGAAATTATCAAGCGCCTCTTACTTGGAAGGCTTTTATTACAAACCGCGCATTGATAAAGAATTGCTTAAGAAACACAGCGAGGGGTTGGTGGCATTATCGGGGCCGCTCAAGGGAGAGGTGCCTTATTACGTTTGGAATGAGCAGCTGGAGGAAAGTAAGCGGGCTCTTCGTGATTATCTTGATATCTTTGGGAAAAAAGATTTCTACCTTGAAGTCATGGACCACGGATTGGATCAACAACGGCGGGTCACCCAAGTTTTTCGTGAGTTTGGCAAAGAATTTGACCTCAAGCTGGTCGCAACCAATGATTGCCGCTACATTCATCAAACCGACGCGCCTTTTCACGATGCGCTCATTTGCATTGGTACCGGCTCAACTCTTTCCGAAGAGGATCGTGTCCGTTTCCATGGTGATCAATATTATTTAAAATCTGCGGAGGAAATGCAGAAATTATTTAAAGACTTGCCCGACGCACTCAAAACCACACTTGAGATTGCGGAAAAATGTAACTTAGAACTCGATTTCTCCAAAACACACTTACCGGTTTTTAAGCCACCCAAAGGGAAAACCCAGCAATCCTACATCAAAGAGCTGTGTTTTAAGTTGTTACGCGAACAGCTTGGCACGGCTATTCCGAGTGCTTATGAAGAGCGTTTGACGTTCGAACTTAATCTCATTGAGAAGATGGGTTTTACAAGTTACTTTCTCATTGTCTGGGATTTTATTCGTTTTGCCAAAGAAGCCAATATCCCCGTGGGGCCCGGCAGAGGTTCTGCGGCAGGCGCCTTGGTGGCTTACGCGCTTGGCATCACGGATTTAGATCCCATTGCGCACGGACTCATTTTTGAGCGTTTTCTTAATCCCGATCGTATTTCAATGCCGGATATCGACATTGACTTTTGCTATGAGCGCCGGGGAGAAGTGATCGAGTATGTGCGTCAAAAATACGGCAATGAAAGCGTAGCGCAAATTATCACATTTGGCACGATGGCAGCACGCGCTGCCATTCGCGATGTGGGACGGGTGATGAGTATTAGTTATCAAGAAGTAGATCGTTTGGCCAAATTGATTCCCATGGAACTGGACGTGACCATTGATAAAGCCCTTAAAGTAGAACCCAAGCTCAAAGATGCGGCCAAGAAAGACGAGACCATTGGCCGTCTCATTGAAACTTCCAAAGCGTTAGAAGGATTGTCACGCCATGCCTCAACCCATGCGGCCGGTGTCGTGATTTCTGACGGCCCCTTATCAGATTACTGCCCCTTATTCAAAGCGGACAACGAAATTACGACTCAGTTTGACATGAAAGCGGTCGAGAAGATCGGTCTTCTCAAGATGGATTTCTTAGGCTTGCGAACACTGACCGTGGTGGATCGTGCTTGTCAATTGGTGGCTGAAAAGCAGAAGAAAAAAATTGATATTCATGCTTTACCGTTAGATGATCAGAAAACCTATGATATTTTAGGGCGCGGTGAAGCCATCGGCGTTTTTCAGCTTGAAAGTTCGGGCATGCGTGATTTGCTTCGTAAAATGAAGCCAAGCCGCTTTGGCGACATTGTGGCACTGTTAGCGCTTTATCGTCCGGGGCCTCTGGGCAGCGGCATGGTGGATGATTTTATCAAGCGGATGCACAATCCTAAATTAATTCAGTATGACCATCCCGCTCTAGAATCTATCCTGAAGGAAACCTACGGCATTATTCTTTATCAAGAACAAGTCATGCAAATTGTAAGCGCCTTAGCCGGTTTCAGCTTGGCCAAAGCCGATTCACTCCGCCGTGCGATGGGGAAGAAAATTCCTGAGATTATGGAGCGTGAAAAGCAATCTTTCATCAAAGGCGCGACGGACAGGGGAGTTCAGCCGCATATTGCTGAGAAGATATGGAATTTAATTGAATATTTTTCCGGTTACGGTTTTAACAAAAGCCATTCCACGGCCTACGCGTACATCTCGTATCAAACCGCTTATTTGAAAGCCAATTATCCCGTTGAGTTTATGACCGCTTTGCTTACCTCAGAAAAAGATAATACCGATAAGATTGTCCGTTACATCGACGAATCAAAACGGTTGGGCATCGTTGTGGAACCGCCCTCTGTCAATGCCAGTTTTGCCGAGTTTACTGCTGAAGGCAATACGATTTCCTTCGGTTTGTCGGCTGTTAAAAATGTGGGCACTTCGGCCGTGGAATCCATCATTGCCACGCGAAAAGCGGATGGCACATTCAAATCACCATTTGATTTTGTAGAACGCGTTGATTTAAGACTCTGTAACCGGAAGGTCTTAGAAAGTCTTATTAAATGCGGTGCTTTTGATATTTTTGAACTGAGGCGGGCTTCCATGTTTGAAGTTGTTGATCAATTACTTGAACATGGTGCACGTGTTCAAAAAGATCGTGCCAAAGGTCAATTATCGCTTTTAGATCATCTGGGAGCGGATGATTTAACCAAAACGGGTCTCGCATTTCCCGATACCGAGGAATGGCCGGAAAATCAGTTATTGGCTTATGAAAGGGAAATGCTGGGTTTTTACGTCAGCACCCATCCGTTGGCCAGGTATGAAAAATTACTAGGCACTTACGGCACAACGGCGGCAGCTTCCATGCATGAAATTAGCGATCAATCCTATGCTTCCATTGGCGGTATCATTAATTCGATTAAAGAAATTATTACCAAAAAAGGGGACAAAATGGGTTTTGTTGCCCTGGAAGATTTAACGGGTAATTGTGAAGTGGTTGTTTTTCCGGATTTATATAAAACAGCTTCCGGTCTGCTTGTCAAAGACAAACTTGTTTTTATCAATGGACGTGTTAATTCGCGTGAAGACACGGCCAAAATGATTGCCGAAGAAATTATTCCTTTGGAAGAAGTGCGTGAGAAAAAAACCAAATGCATTTCCATTGATTTGCTGACGGCCGGCTTAGACATGGCGCTTCTGAATCAGCTTCGGGATGTTTTGCAGCAACACCGAGGTCAAGTACCTGTGTATTTAAGCTTTCGTGATACGAGCGGTCGATCAACTGTTTTAGACTCCGGCGAAAGCTACAAAGTAGATACCTCTGACCAATTGTTCGAGGAATTAGAGCGATTACTCGGGCAAAATATGGTTAAAATCCGCTGCTAATCACATCTGCATTCTATCGATCTTACTTCTTTTTTTTAAGGTGTTGAATCTTGTTAAGTCTAACTAGGTAAAGGGGTTAGATAAAAATAGGCTTGACATTCTGCTGTGGACTCTGTATCTTGTTGTGAATTCGTCACTTGCGAGATTTTGAACCTACGGAGGTGAGTGGGATGACAAAGAAAGACATTGTAATGAAGATCTCCAATGAAACAAACCTCACTCAAATTGACGTCAAAAAAATCGTTCAACGAACACTCGACACAATCTTAGAAGCGCTTGAACGAGGTGAGACGGTTGAGTTGAGGAACTTTGGTGTCTTCAAAGTGAAAAATCGTCGAGGCCGCCTAGGTCGAAATCCTCGCACAGGACAAGAAGTTCAAGTACCTGAGAAGAAAGTGGTTGTCTTCAAACCGGGTATGGTTTTAAAACACAAAGTCAAGTAAGCGGGGGTTAAGATGGCAGAGAAGGGCAAAGTAAAGTGGTTTTCGAATGTAAAGGGTTATGGCTTCATTGAAAAAGAAGGCAGTGAACAAGACGTTTTCGTTCATTATTCTTCCATTCAAGGCGATGGATATAAAACTTTAAAAGAAGGCGACGGCGTCACTTTTGAGATAGGTCAAGGTGAAAAAGGTCCGCTCGCGACCAATGTATTGCGGGAAAAGAAAGTCGAAGCTGAAAAGAAGTAATTCTTTTAAACCGATTGACATTCAAAGGTCGGGGCGAGTGTTGAACTTGCCCTGACCTTTTCCTTTTTTATGGCAAAAACCCTCAGACGTTTTTTTATCCCTGCAGTGATTCAACCTGATCAAAAAGTAGTCAGTTTAGACCCGCAAGAAACTCATCATTTAAAGCATGTGCTGCGACTCAAATCGGGTGAAGCGTGTTTGGTTTTTGATCCGGCAGGAAACGAGTGGGAAGGCCGGATTAGAGAGGCTCCTTCTAATCAAAAAACCGCTTCCATTGAATTGCTCGCGCAAATAACACGGAAACACCAGGCCGGTGACGGGCTGAAATTAACGGTTGCTCAAGCTATCCCGCAGCGTGGTAAAATAGACGCCATTATTGAAAAGGCAGTTGAATTGGGCGTTGATCGCCTCATTCCCATGGTCTCGGAACGGACGGTTGTCCGCTTTAAACCGGATGTTTTAAATCGAGTCATCAGACGATGGGGAAAGATTGTGCGTGTCGCACAAAAACAATCAGGGTCGCCGGTGCCGACTCTGGTGACCCGGCCTAGTTCATTTGATGAAGTATTGACTGCCATGCAAAGCTTGGATGTCTGCTTCATTTGTGATCCGAATGCGGAAAATTCGCTCAAAGATGTTCTTGATCAGATACAATCTCATCGAGATATCAGAGCAGGTCTTCTCATCGGTCCCGAAGGGGGATTTAGTGCGAAAGAATTGACGAAAGCTAAAAAACAGAACATGGTACCTGTTAAATTAGATTCTCATGTCTTAAGAACCGACACGGCATTTGTGGCGGTTGTTAGTGTCATTTTATTCTCATGATCAATCGTTCAAACGATACAAAAAAGCAAAAAGTTAAATTCTTGACGCTGGGTTGCCGCCTCAACCAATATGAGACGCAAGCCATGCGGGAAGATTTGTGGGGGGCAGGTTTTGAAAAAGCAAAACCCGGTGAAAAAGCAGATGTTTTTGTCATTAATACCTGCACCGTGACGGTTGATGCCGACCGGGAAAGCAGGTATTTAATTCGTAAGTGCCATCGTGAAAATCCGAATGCTAAAATCGTCGTGACAGGATGTTATGTCGAACGGGACTCCAAAACCATCGAAGCCATTCCGGGCGTGACACACGTTCTCCCGAATCGTTACAAGTCCGATCTAGCACAAGTATTAGACAGCTGCACCCAGCTTTCATTCGAATCACAAGCTTTGCCCCACCGATCAAAAGCAGAATTTACACCCCTCAATATTTCCCAATTTGAAGGACGGCAACGTGCCCATATCAAAATTCAAGACGGCTGTAATCATGCCTGCTCGTTTTGCAAAGTGGTGCTGGTGCGCGGTAAATCACGCAGCCGCGCTTTAGAAGAAATAGTCAAAGAGGCTGAACGGTTACGCGGTCATGGATACCGGGAAATTGTTTTAACAGGCGTTCAATTGGGTGCGTATGGTTTTGATTTGTCACCTTCTGTCGGCTTAAAACGTGTTCTTGAATCTCTTATTTCGGTAGATGGGATTGAACGAATTCGATTAAGCTCGATTGAGCCAACGGATGTCACTGATGATCTTATTCAATGCATAGGCGAATATCCCCAGATATGCCCCCATCTGCATATTCCGCTTCAAAGCGGGTCGGATCAGATTTTACGCGGCATGAATCGCCGTTATGACCGTCAATTTTACATGAATTTAATCAAACGCATTCGAGGCTGTGTCCCTCAGTTTATTTTGACGAGTGATGTCATGGTGGGATTCCCGGGCGAGACGGATCGACACTTCGAAGAGACTGTTGAAGTCATTTTAAAAACAGAGCCTTTCAAACTGCATATTTTTCCTTACAGCCCCCGGGAAGGCACGCGTGCTTCCCAGATGGGCTCTGTTGATTTGGCGGCACAGAAGCGCCGCATGAATGTTTTATTTGCTTTGGAAAAAAAATTACAAGAGAAAGTCTTGGAGCAATTTTTAGGAAAACCATTGGAAGTTTTAATTGAATCGCAAACAGATGAGGCATGGTTGGAAGGACGGGCAAGTAATTATCTGCCGATTCGTTTTCCTCGTCGCCCGAACCTTCGTGTCAGTGATACCGTCCGGGTGATTTCGGATCGGATGGAAGAAAATATTTTAATTGGTCAACCGCTCTAATCGGGAGAAATAGCATGGAAAAAGAACAGGCAGTTCATGCGCTAAAAGTGGCAAATGATGTGGTAACGCATTTTGGCTTACTGGACCTTATTTTCTTAACTGTTCTTTTGATTGGATTGTTACACGGCTACCGAAAAGGTTTTGCAGGTATTTTTGGCAAGCTTTTTCGGTTGATGTGTGTGGTGACAGTTACTTTGGAATATTTTCATCCGATTGCGAATTTGGTCAACATCAAATCGGAAGTTTGGCTCTATCTTTATCATTTAGTTGTTTTCTTGAGTTTAACGATCGTTTCATTTTTTGCCGCTAAATTGATCGTCGATTTATTGGGAAAGATCATCAACATCCAATTCACGGATTTATTAGATAAGTTATGCGGCGCATTTACAGGTGCGGCATTTTATATTTTACTTCTTTCCTTCCTGTCTTATATGATCTTATTAATACCCAATCAATGGCTGCACGACACGTTTGAAAAAAATAATTTATCAGGGCCTTTCCTCATGCAAACTGCCGGAGAAGTGCAAGGTCTGATGAGATTTTGTATTCCGGAACCTATTCGAGGAGAGCGCTATAACGTGATGGAAAAGAAAGAGGAAAAATCCCATTAAAGTACTCGCATCGGCGTGCGCTGTGCTTGATAGATCGTTTTACGAACGTGATACGCGTGTCGTGGCGATTGAATTAATCGGTAAAATACTCGTTTTTTCAAATGCGCGGTTAACGATCAAAGGCAGAATTGTTGAGACGGAAGCATATTTTGGTTCTCAGGATCCGGCCAGTCATGCTTATCACGGCCGCACACCTCGTAATCAAGTGATGTTTGGTCCGCCGGGGTTTAGCTATGTTTATTTCACTTATGGTTTTCACCATTGCTTTAATGTGGTGACGGAGAAAGAAGGTACGGCGGGTGCTGTGTTAATTCGCGCGCTCGAACCGTTGGAAGGCATTGACGTGATGAAGGAACGCCGGCAAACGCAAGATATAGAGAATTTAACCAGCGGCCCGGGCAAATTAACCCAAGCGTTTGGCTTAACGCGTGATTATTCGGGCCTTGATTTAACGGGTCAACAGCTTTTTCTCGAAGGGGAAGTTTGCGAACAAACAAGCACCATTCAAGCAACGCCCCGTATTGGCATCAAGAAGGCAACCAAGGCTTTATACCGGTTTATTTTGAAAGATTCACCTTATGTATCCATTTAATCTAGGAGACTGCCCCATTGGCTTATGATGCGCGCGTGATCGAAGAACTGCATTCGCTCAACGACATCGTTGATGTGATTTCAAGCTACATACCTTTGAAACGTGCGGGGCGGGCTTTCAAAGCTTGCTGCCCGTTTCACCAGGAAAAAACGCCTTCTTTTCACGTCAATCCGGAAAGACAGATTTTTCACTGTTTTGGTTGCAGCGAAGGCGGGGATGTCATTGCCTTTGTGATGAAATATGAAAAACTGAGTTTTCCTGAAGCAGTTCAATTGCTGGCAAGGCGCGCCAACATGATATTGCCTGAATCGTCATCAGAGAAATCTGAAAAAAGTTTGGCCAATGTTTTTTATGAAATTTATGACGCAGCACAAGCGTTTTATCATCATCAATTTCTTAAGTCCGATGTTGCTTCATCCGCCAGAGCTTATTGGAAATCGCGGGGCTTTGGCGGCGAAGAAGCCAAGGCGTTTGGCATTGGATATGCGGCGCCTGATTGGCAGTTATTGTTGAATCATTTAACAGGCAAAGGTTTTCGGCAAGATGTTTTGGTGAAAAGCGGTGTCATCGCCAAGTCCAATCAAGGCCGGTTCTACGATTGGTTTCGCCACAGGCTGATTTTCCCCATTCGCAATACACAAGGCCGGGTCATCGCTTTTGGCGGCAGGGTCTTGAACGATGAAATGCCGAAATATTTAAACTCTCCGGAAACCGATATCTTTAAAAAAAGACGTGAATTCTATGGGTTACATTTGGCAAAGAAAGCATTGGTCGCACAAGGCGCTCATCGTTATATTTTAATTACGGAAGGTTACATGGATTGCATCCAGCTGCAAGCGGCCGGTTTCCTCAATACAGTGGCAACGCTTGGAACGGCACTCACCGAAGAACATGTGAGAATTTTAAAACGTTTTGCGGATGAAGCCGTTTTAGTTTACGACGGTGACCGGGCAGGGGAACAAGCCGCTTTGAGAAGCCTTGATATTTTCTTGACGGAAGGCTTGAGTGCGCGGGTGATTGGTTTACCGCACGGTCTTGATCCGGATGATTTTATTAGAAAACATGGCAAAGAAGCATTTGCCGAACAAATTAAACAAGCGCAAGATGTTTTTGATTTTAAGTTACAGGCGTTATTAAAACGCTACAGCAAAACGGATTCGTCCGGTTTACTAAAAATTACGAGCGAGTTCCTGGATACCCTCAGTAAAATTAATCATCAAGTATTGTTAGATCGTTATGTCAGGCGGTTAGCAGGCGTGTTGGGCGTGGAAGAGCGGTCGCTTCGGATTGAACTGGATAAGTTAAAATCAAAACAGAAAGTCAGTATTGTACGCAATGCCCCAACCATCAAACCAAAAGCCGCCGAACCGCCTTATGAGAAACTCTTGTTGAGTTATATTTTACATTATCCCCCGTACTTTGCGGAGTTCAAACAAACGTTGCCGCATTATCAGTTTCAAGGCGAGTTAAGCCGCGAATTATTTCAATCCATTGCTGAGGCATTGCTGGAAGATGCAGGTCACTTTTCAGGATCTCGTTTCATTAGCCAGCTTCCCAATTCATCGCTTCAGAAGTTTGTCAGTGAATTGTTGGTGGATGAATGGAGTGAAAAGGACCGTGAAAAAGGGTTCCGCGACTGCATTTTAAAGATGCAGCAGGTGGTTTTTAATCAAAACCTCCAAGATCTGCGTCATCGAATAGGCGATGCGGAACAGGCCGGTAATCAAGATTTAGTTGCTGCCTTAATGCAGGAATATAAGGAGTTATTAGCCTGTTCCAAGGTCAAAAGTCCTCCCGCCTAAAAAATACTACTGACGTTGTACGCCGCTTGTGTTATAATTCGCGCTTTGTCTGCGGTCCTTGCGTAACTTCTTGGCTGAATGCAATTTAGGGAAAAAATTGGGCGTGAGAATGAAAAGAAAAGCATCCAAAATTAAACGGAAGAAAAAAAAGCTCAAAGCTGTCAAAAAACGCACTAAAAGTGCTTGGAAGCAAAAAATTAAGAAATTAAAGCCGGCACCCCGCTTAAAAACCGCCGGTAACCCCTCTGCTAAAGGCATGGTTTTTAACAGCCAGCAAGACACGCGCGACAAAGAATCCTCACCGCAACCGTTAAGTAAAAAAGAAAAAGACTCCATCGGGAAATTTATTGCTCTTGGTAAGAAACAAGGTTATCTGACTTATGAGCAAATCAATAATTTGTTACCGCCTGAGATTACCGAATCCGAAAAAATTGAAGGCGTCATTGCTGCGCTCAATGAAAGCGCCATCGAAATTACCTCAACACCTATTCATCAGGAACGCAACGGCAGTAAAACAGAAGCCGGCAAAAAAGAAAAGGCCAAAGACGAATCGAGAGAAGCCGGCGATGAGTATGAGAAAGGCCGCATGGATGACCCGGTTCGATTGTATTTGCGGCAGATGGGTCAAATTCCGCTTTTAACACGCTCACAAGAAATTGAACTTGCCAAACGCATTGAAGCTGCTGAAAACGATCTGAAGAAGGCCGTTTATGAAATGCCGACGGTTCGAGGCGAAGTTTTAAATTTGGTTAATCAAATCCTGAATGGGGAAGTGAGTTTAGAATCCATTATTGAAGAGGACGAAGAAGATAAACTCATGGTGACCAAACGGCAGCTCAAAGGTTTAACCCGCCGCTTGAGGGCATCCCGTAAAGGCTCTCACAACGTGTCCCTTTTGATGCAGTTTAATTTGCACATTGCCATTGTTGAGCAAATTATCCGAATTATCAAACGTAAGCTTAGGATACTTGAGCGTAATCGTCAGCTGCTGAGCCGTACCAAAACACAAAAAGTGCGGGGCCAGAAAAGCCGTTTCCTCGAAGAAAATAGAGCCATCCTTCGTGATTTGGCGCAGCCCGAGAAAAAAGTACATGAACAAATGAAACTGGTGCAGCGCCGTGAAAGAGAATTGGCCAAAGCCAAGAAACTGCTGACAGCCGCTAACCTTCGATTGGTTGTCAGTATTGCCAAGAAATATACCAACAGAGGACTTTCGTTCTTGGATCTCATTCAAGAAGGCAACATTGGTTTGATGAAAGCAGTTGATAAGTTTGAGTATAAGCGCGGTTATAAGTTTTCGACTTATGCGACCTGGTGGATCCGTCAAGCGATCACGCGCTCGATTGCTGATCAAGCGCGTACTATTCGTATTCCGGTACACATGATTGAGACCATCAATAAATTTTTCCGCGCGTCCCGTCACCTGGTGCAAGAGACCGGGCGTGAGCCAACTCCGGAAGAAGTGGCGCGTGTCATGAAAATGCCGCTCGATAAAGTAAAAGGTATTTTAAAGATTGCCCAAGAACCGATCAGTTTGCAGACACCTATTGGTGATGAGGGTGATACACAATTTGGCGATTTTATCGAAGATAAATCGGCGATTTCACCTGCGAACGCCACTGCCTATTCCATGCTTAAAGAGCAAATGGATGATGTGCTTGAGACATTGACGGAACGGGAAGAAAAAGTTCTCAGACTTCGTTTTGGCATTGGCGACGGTTATCCGCGCACTTTAGAGGAAGTCGGTCAAATTTTTAATGTGACACGTGAGCGGGTCAGGCAAATTGAAGCCAAAGCGCTCCGTAAATTGAGACATCCGACGCGCTCCCGCAAGTTAAAGAATTTCTTGGATATCAAGCTCAGCGATTAATTGATTGCCGAGTTGGTTAGCCGTTGTCATCTGTAGTTGAAAACTCCTGCCGCATCCTTTAGAATTTCCTTCTATGGGACATAGCCTTTCAGCCAAGTCTTTATGCGCCGGTATTCACAAACCTTGCCAGGTACTTTTTTTTGTTAAATTTCCGCAACCCGGACATGTTAAAACACGCTTAGCACGTTCAATTGGCGCCGAAAAAGCCGCTCAAACATACCGATTACTCGCAGAAGCCAATTGGCTGCAACTCAAATCAATTCAGGGCATGAACGTTCACGCGCAAATTTTGTATGATCCGACACATTCGCTTGAATCCTTCAAAAGTTGGTTAGGGGAAAAAGAGACCCACTATGAAGCTCAAAGAGGTCGTGACTTAGGTGAACGGCTTCAAAATGCAATTGCAGGTGCGTTTCGTTCCGGCGTCCAAAAAGTCCTGGTGGTCGGTAGTGATACCATCAATTTGCAAAGCTGTTTATTGCGAACGAGTTTGGAAGTTCTGCACTGTTATGATGTGGTGCTGGGTCCGGCAAAAGACGGGGGATATTATCTGATTGGAATGAAATCATTCCACGCCGGTCTTTTTACGGCAATTCATTGGAGTGCGCCGGAGGTGCTCAAAGAGACCGTTGCTCGCATTAAAAAACTTCAATTGTCCTACCAGTTACTCACCGAGTTGGAAGATTTGGATGACATTGACAATTTAATGACCAAAGGGGGGTTAGCATGACAGTCAAACATAAAAGCCGTTCCCATTTAAGAAACGGAAAATCAAAAACAAGCACTGCTGATTTGGAAATTCATGTGAAAAAGCGTTATGCCGAAGGGGCTAAAACCAGACAAGCTGAACTTTGTTGCCCCGTGAGCTACGATACTCAGCACCTTAAAATGTTGCCCCAGGAAATTATTGAAAAGGATTATGGCTGCGGGGATCCTTCGCGGTATGTCCGTGAAGGCGATCTCGTGTTGGATTTGGGAAGCGGGGCCGGGAAAATTTGTTATATCGCTTCACAAATTGTTGGCAAGAAAGGCAGGGTGATCGGCGTTGATTTTAATCCGGCCATGTTGACGCTGGCACGAAAGTATCAAAGAGAAATGGCGCAAAAATTGGGATATGCCAACGTCCAATTTAAACGAGGCAAGATCCAGGATCTCAAAACGGATCTTGATTTAATAGATCGTTACCTGAGCGACCATCCGGTGAAATCCGCAGAAAATTACATGAATTTTGAGGCTGTTAAGAAACGATTAGCGGAAGAGAAGCCATTGATTGCGGATGAGTCGGTGACCGTGATCATTTCCAATTGCGTTCTGAATTTGGTGATGCCGAGTGACAAGCAGGCGCTTTTCTCGGAAATGCACCGTGTTCTCAAAAAAGGCGGGCGTGTGGCAATTTCTGATATTGTCTCAGATGAAATTGTGCCCGAATCGCTAAAGGAAGATCCGGCACTTTGGAGCGGTTGTATTTCAGGTGCTTTTCAAGAAAGGGAATTCCTTCAGGCTTTTGAAAAAGCCGGTTTTTACGGCATTCAAATTGAGAAAAGAGACGAGAAGCCATGGCGGACGGTCCAGGGAATCGAATTTCGCTCTGTGACTGTGACGGCTTATAAAGGTAAAGAAGGCCGGTGTTGGGAACGCCATCAAGCCGTGGTATATCGCGGTCCTTGGAAACAAGTAACGGATGATGATGGGCACGTCTTAAAACGAGGCCTCAGAACAGCCGTGTGTGATAAGACTTTTCAAATCTACGCCAAGGCGCCTTATGCCAAAGATATGATTTTAATCGAACCTCACAAAACAATTCCCTTGTCGAAAGCAAAGGCCTTCGACTGCCAAAACGGCGCAGAACGTGATCCGCGTACGACCAAAGGGTTACGGTATCGGGAAACTTCAAGTGCTGTGTCCACTTGTCTAGAAGGAGGTTGTTGTTAAAAAGCCGTTATGAATCAGTTTGCCCGAAAAATAAACGATCTGAATTATTCGCTCCGAAAAAACAGCATCGAAATCTTGCAAGTGAATTTAGGCAAACTTTGCAACCTCACTTGCTCCCATTGCCATGTTGAATCCGGTCCCGGCAAAACGCGTGAGAACATGGGCCGCGAAACGGCTGATGCCGTGATCCGTTCGTTTGATCGATTTCCCATTCATACTGTTGATTTAACGGGCGGCGCACCGGAACTGAATCCTCATTTCAAATGGATTGTCCGGGAAGCGCGTCAACGGCACTTGCACGTCATCGATCGTTGTAACCTGACTATTTTCTTTGAACCAGGCTATCAAGATTTGCCGGATTTCCTTGCCGAAAACGAAGTCGAAATTGTAGCGTCTCTCCCGTGCTATTCGCGCGAGAATGTTGACGGACAGCGTGGTAAGGGCACTTTTGATCGTTCCATTGAGGCCCTGCAATGGTTGAATCGATTAGGTTACGGTCAAGCCGGATCAAATTTGAAATTAAATTTAGTTTACAATCCGGTAGGCGCTCATTTGCCGCCGTTACAGGAAAAATTGGAAGCCGATTATAAGCATTTTTTAAGCCAAGATTTCGGCATCGTTTTTGATCATCTTTATACCATTACCAACATGCCTATGACCCGCTACGAAAGATTTCTAAAAGCAACCAAAGCTTTTGATTGTTATACGGATTTATTGATAACGCATTTTAATCCCGCTACGTTGGATGATTTAATGTGCCGCCGGACGATCAGCGTTAGTTGGGACGGTTTTTTATATGATTGTGATTTTAACCAAATGTTAGACCTGAAAATAGGCGGGGGAGAACCGTTAACCATTCAAAATGCTCAACCTGCCGATATGGAAAACAGGGAAATCGTAACAGCGCATCACTGTTTTGGCTGTACGGCCGGCGCCGGTTCTAGTTGCCGGGGGGCTTTAACCAGCGTCTCAGAACTCAAATGAAGATTTCGATCATCATTCCCGCTTTAAATGAAGCAAAAAGTATTCAACAAACTCTCGTGTGTGTTGCCAAACAGCTGCAAAACGACCAATTAATCGTTGTAGACGGTGGCAGCAGTGATCAAACAGTAGCTTTGGCTAAGCCGTATGCTTCAGTGATCGCAGCCCCGCGCGGCAGGGCTGCTCAGATGAATGCGGGTGCCCGGGCGGCGTCCGGTGATGTTCTTTTGTTTTTACATGCTGACACGCTCTTGCCCGCCAATGGTTTAGCGCTTATCAGAGCAGCGTTTGAAAACGCAGCATGTGAGGCTGGCCGCTTCAGAATGCAATTTGATGACAAAAATTGGCTGCTCGAATTTTACCAACTCCATACCCGGTTTCATTTTTTTTCATATGGTGATCAAGCCTTCTTTGTCAAACGACCGCTATTTGAACAACTCAAGGGATTTCGGGAAGATGTTCCGTTTGAAGACATTGATTTTTATAAGCGGTTGAGGATGGTTGCAAAACCTTGTATTATAAGAGCATCCGTAGTCACCTCGGCCCGTCGGTTTCGAGCCATGGGATCAACGGGCCAAAAGTTAATTAATCTTTGGCTTGTTACGTTATATTATTTAGGTTTCAATGTTCTGCCTTTGAAGCAAAAGCTATATCCTGATATTCGTTAAATGAAAGCAAGGAGAGACGTGATGAAAAAATCGGTATTTTATCTAGCATGTCTCATTGGCCTCGTTTTATTTCAAGGAACACCCCTTTTAGCTGCTCTTGATCATGATGAAGAACCAACCGAAACAAGTGCGGCTTTACCGCTTGTCGAACCAAAACTACCACCGGAAGAAGAGCCGTCTGATTCAAGGGAAGAAAAAGACGATACGGAAAAGAACGAAACGAAAGACGAAGCGGTTGAAGTTGTTGCCGGACCTGCAGCGGCTTTGCCTTCGGCGTCTGTGATGCTGCCCAGCACGGAACCGGACGAAGATGTGATTATCA
This sequence comes from Candidatus Abzuiibacterium crystallinum, assembly GCA_002787155.1. GTDB lineage: Bacteria > Omnitrophota > Omnitrophia > Omnitrophales > Abzuiibacteriaceae > Abzuiibacterium > Abzuiibacterium crystallinum. Next base: position 28,135 of record PCVY01000053.1, read on the forward strand.
TGAAAGCATCCGAGCCCGATTATGCTGACATGGAAGATTATGAAGCGATTCAGATGGCGGTCAAGAAGCTCCGTGCCACCAACCCGAAATTAGCGGACCGCTTAGAAGAAATTGCCAGAGATTTAGCTTGGTACGTCTCTTAAAACGGAAAAAATTTGGTTTTTATCTGTTAAAGACCCTAGAAATAATCTTTATTTCGGGGTCTTTTTTTTGTTATCCTATAAGGCTATTAGGAGATACGGCCATGCCGTCTATGCCTCAAAACAGATTAGCGCAAGAAAAGAGTCCTTATTTACTTCAGCACGCCAATAACCCGGTGGATTGGTATGCTTGGGGTGAAGAAGCTTTTCAAAAAGCGAGATCAGAAAACAAGCCCATTTTCTTGTCGATTGGGTATTCCACATGTCACTGGTGTCATGTCATGGAAAAAGAGTCGTTCACGAACCCATCCATTGCCGATTTGCTGAATCAAAATTTTGTTTCCATTAAGGTTGACCGGGAAGAGCGCCCCGATATCGACCACATTTATATGCAGGCGGTGATGGCGATGAGCGGATCAGGCGGATGGCCCATGAGCGTTTTTTTGACACCGGATTTAAAACCTTTTTACGGGGGTACTTATTTTCCGCCCGAGGATCGCTGGGGAAGACCCGGGTTCACCACGCTTTTAAATGCCATCCACCAGAAATGGCAAACAGAAAGAGAGGCCATTGACAAGGCAGGCGATGAATTAACCAGAGCGATCCAACAAGGGATCGAACGGCGCATGGACAAAACCAATCAACCGATCGATGCCAAAATTACTCTAGCTTTTGCCGAACAGATGCTAAACCAATTTGATTTCGAGTTTGGAGGGTTTGGAGAGGCACCCAAGTTCCCGCGTTCTCATACGATTGCCATGCTGTTAAGAGTTTGGCACAAACATCCAGACCCTCAATGGTGGCGCTTAATTGAATTAACATTAGACCGGATGGCTGAGGGCGGGATCCATGATCAATTGGGCGGCGGTTTTCATCGTTATTCGACAGATCGGGAATGGCATGTACCTCATTTTGAGAAGATGCTTTATGATCAGGCATTGATCGCAAAAGTGTATTTGGAAGCTTATCAAGCCAGCGGTCAGAAGAAATATGCAGATGTGGCAAGATCAATTTTGGACGACGTGCTCGCAAACCTGACGGACGCGGGCGGCGGATTTTATTCGGCTGAGGATGCCGATAGTCCGATTGATTTTGAGCACCCGCATGAAAAGAAAGAAGGCGCTTTTTATGTGTGGTCCGAAAATGAAATTTTAAAACACCTAGGCGAAGAAAAAGGACGTTTGTTCAGTTATGTCTATGGCATCAAACCAAACGGGAATGCATCAGCGGATCCGCATGGGGCATTTTTGAACCGGAATATTTTGACTTTGAAGCACCAGCCGGCAGACGCCGCCAAGCAGTTTAACTTACCGATTGAAATTGTCCGTCGCCAACTCGAAGACAGCCGAATCAAACTTCTTGAAGTCCGTCGTCAAAGACCAAGACCTCACTTGGATGACAAGATCTTAACGGATTGGAATGGTTTGATGATCTCAACCTTTGCATCGGCTCATCAAGCGCTGGGAGAAGAGAAATATCAGCGCTCAGCCCGGAAAGCAGCCGATTTTATTTTAGAAAAGATGAAAAATAAACAGGGCCGTTTGATGCACCGGTACCGTGACGGAGACGTGCAAATCACAGGCTTCTTGGATGATTATGCATTTTTCACACTCGGACTGATCGATTTGTATGAAAGCACTTTTGACGCCCGTTATTTAAAAGAGGTAAAATTTCTGGCGCATGAACTCGTTCGTTTATTCTGGGATCAACTGTCAGGCGGGTTTTTCTTAACCGCAAACGATTCTGAAAAATTGATTGCACGAACGAAAGAAGTTTACGACGGTGCGATACCGTCCGGTAATTCGGTGGCTGCATTTGTTTTATTGAAAGCAGGACGTTTATTGAATGATGCTTCGCTTGAAGCAAGAGGCAGAGAAACCATCGAGGCTTTTACTGCCGAACTGAAGCATTTTCCGGGCGGTTATCCTTACATATTGATGGCGCTTGATTTTCTGTTAGGTCCAACGAAAGAAATTGTGATTGCGGGGAAAGCAGATTCGCCCGAGACCAAACAAATGATTCAAACCGTTCGTTCGTTGTTTATGCCTAACTGCGCTGTCTTATTTCATCCCGAAAACGGAGAATCTAAGGAACAAATCGAAAAACTTTCACCGTTCATTGCCAAGCAAACCATGCAAGATCATAAAACCACCGCTTATGTTTGTGAAAATTATGTCTGTAAAGAGCCGATTCATGATGCGGCTCGTTTAACATTATTGCTTCAGAGTTCAAATCAACCGGGGGATGTATGACCAATCCGCATGGAGAACCTTTTTCAATTTGGCTCGTGTTTTTAATGGGTTTGGGACTCAATTTAACGCCTTGTGTTTACCCCATGCTTTCAGTCACCATTTCACTATTTAGCCCTAAAAAAGACGTGCCCGGCGGCCGCCTAGCTTCTTTTCTCAAGGCCTGTGTTTATGTATTGGGCATCGCGGTGATGTACAGTACTTTGGGCGTGGCGGCCGCGCTCACCGGTGAAATGTTCGGCTCACTGCTTCAAAGTACCGTTGTTTTGGTTGGGCTTGCCGTTTTGCTGTTTGTCTTGGCGCTCAGCATGTTCGGCATTTACACATTTCAAATGCCCGCATGGCTTTTAAATCGTCTGGCAAACCAAAAACAAGCCAATTTTCTTGGTATTTTTGTTTCAGGCTTATGCGTGGGCATCTTTGCCGCACCTTGTATCGGACCGCCCGTGATTGCACTTTTGACATATGTCAGCACTTTAGGTGACCCTGTTTTTGGTTTCCGGCTTTTCTTTATCATGTCACTCGGACTTGGGTCGCCCTATTTATTATTGGCAACTTTTTCGGGCTGGATGAAAAAATTACCCAAGTCGGGGGTCTGGTTGGTCTGGATCGAGCATGCTTTTGGTATTATTTTATTGGCCTTGGCACTTTTTTATTTATTGTCCGCTTTTCAACCCCGTTGGATCAGCCATTTACCGATCTTTTCTTTTCTCGCCGGCGGTATTTACTTGGGATTTCTTGATCGGACAGGCCATTTGTCCAAAAGCTTCACGCAATTTAAGCATGCAAGCGGAATAGCAGCCATTTGTGTCAGCATTGGTTTATTCATGGCGCTTCCTAGGCAATCTCTTGCCTGGGAGGTTTACGATCCTTCCCAATTGGCATCGGCGCAAGCCAATCATCAACCTGTGATTCTGGATTTCTATGCGGATTGGTGCATTCCATGTCACGAACTCGATCGCTACACTTACTCAGATGAAAACGTCATGCAGGCATTGTCTTCTTTTAAAAAGCTGAAGATTGATTTAACTCGAATGGGTTCCCCGGAGTCGGTGGAAATGGTAGAACGTTTTAACTTGGTCGGGGTGCCTACCGTGATCTTTCTAGATGCGGCCGGCAAAGAAGTGCCCGAAACACGTATTTCCGGTTTTGTTACGCCGGAAGAATTATTAGAAATTATTTCACATATTCCGGCGGCGGAGTCATCCGCCTCATGACGCGTTCAGTGACAACACAATCACTCAAAGTTTTGACGTTGGCCAGCCGGCAGGCTGAAACCATGGTCCGCCTCATCGAACGTTCGGGGCATATTCCTATTTCAGCGCCTGTGATGCGGCCGGTTCCGCTTGAAAAAAATGAGGCGCTTCACACATTCGTGCAGAAATTTATGGCTGGGGAAGTTGACATGATGATTTTCTTAACCGGCATGGGAACCGAAGTGCTGTTGGATGTGTTAAAGAGCCGCTATACGGAGAGTGAAGTGGTTAGTCGTCTCAATCAGGTCACGCTCATTGCCAGAGGGCCCAAGCCCCTTCATGTTTTAAAACAAATGGGTGTGATGGCAGTTCTGATGGTGCCGGACCCTAATACATGGCGTGATATCCTGCAAGTTTTGGATGAAAATGAAATGAGCATTTCTGTGGCTGGTCGAACGGTGGCATTGCAGGAATACGGCAATCCGAACTTTCCTTTAATTCAAGAACTGGAAATGCGCCAAGCCACGGTCTTCCGTGTCCCGCTTTATCAGTGGGCACTTCCTGAAGAAACGCAGCCGATCAAGGAGTTAATCCAAAACATTTTGACAGGGGAGGCAGAAGCGCTTTTAATCACTTCATCTACTCAGATTCATCATCTTTTTCAAGTTGCCGCCGAGATGAATGTCGCGGATGCTTTGACAACATCACTCAATCAAATGATCATTGGATCTATCGGTCCCATGAGCTCGCAAGCGGTCGTATCTCATGGTGTTCAAGTCAGTTTTGAATCTACACTCAATACCATGGAAGATTTGATCCATCAATTGAATCGTTCTCTTGACACGCCATCGAAAACCAAGCCGATCACCGCCCAGTTTGTGGGCCCGAGAGAAAAGGGGCAAAAGTTTCAGCCGGAGATTGCGCTTCTTGAATCGCCTTTTTTGAAAGCATGCCGCTTAGAAAGTGTGCCTTATACGCCAGTATGGCTGATGCGCCAAGCGGGTCGTTATATGAAGTCATACCGCGATTTACGGAATCGGGTTCCTTTTATCACGCTTTGCAAGGATCCGGATCTTGCGGCAGAAGTGACGGTTCATGCCCAGGAAACCATCGGGGCGGATGCCGCCATTATTTTCTCAGACATTCTTTTGATGGTGGAGCCTTTGGGCTTTGATTTGACTTATGCCAAACATGACGGTCCCGTGATTGCGGACCCTATCCGCGATCAAAAACAAGTATTGAATTTACCCGATTTTGACCCGGTGTCATCGCTCAGCTTCTTATATGAAGCCATTCGCAAAACGCGCCGCCACCTCAAACCTCATATCCCGCTGATCGGATTTTCAGGCGCCCCTTTCACGCTGGCTTCTTATTTGATTGAGGGCGGCTCATCAAAAAGTTTTAGTCACACCAAAACGTTAATGTACACCTCTGAAGAGGCATGGCATCTCCTAATGGAAAAATTGGTTCGTTTGATCGCCGCCTACTTAAACGCTCAGGTTGATGCCGGCGCACAAGCGCTCCAGCTATTTGACAGTTGGGTTGGCTGTTTGGGGCCGGACGATTATGAACGATATGTTTTACCGCACATGAAAGTTTTGTTCCACACGCTCGGGCATCGTGTGCCCGTGATTCATTTCGGGACCAATACGAGCAGCCTCTTGACTTTGATGCGCCAAGCAGGCGGTGATGTGATCGGCCTTGATTTTCGCATGGCATTGGATGAGGGGTGGCAGCGCGTCGGTTTTGACAAAGCAGTTCAAGGCAATCTGGATCCGCTGGTTTTATGCGGGCCGGTCAAAGCAATGGAACGTAAAGTTAAATTGATTCTTGAACAAGCCGGGGGCCGTCCCGGCCACATTTTTAATTTGGGGCACGGTATTTTGCCGCAAACACCGGTAGAAAACGTTATTCATTTAATCAAAACGGTTCATCAATTCTCTCGTGTGTCATGACACCTAAAAAGATTGCTATCATTGGAGCCGGTATTTCAGGCCTTGCATGCGCTTATCGCTTGCAGGAATTACAGGCTAAAGAGAAAGTGCCGCTCGAGATTCATTTATTTGAAGCCGGTCAAAGACTGGGTGGTGTGATTCAAACGGTGAAAAGGGATGGTTTCTTGTTGGAAGGGGGGCCGGATGCGTTTATTTCTGATCAACCTTGGGGACTCAAACTGATTGAGCGTCTCGGTTTAACCTCAGAAATTGTGAACACTTCTCCTGAGAACCGCCAGAGTTTTGTAGCGAAAGGCAATCGATTGATTCCGCTCCCTAAGGGATTCTATTTAATCGCGCCGACTCATTTCACCTCTTTTCTCCTCAGTTCACTGGTATCTTGGCAGGGAAAGATCCGGATGATGTATGAATGCTTTATTCCGCCCTCCGATCAAGCGGCGGACGAAAGTGTGGGATCCTTTGTCCGCCGTCGATTTGGCCAAGAAGCGCTGGATCGGATTGCGCAGCCGATGCTTGCGGGTATTTATACGGGGGATCCCGACCGGTTAAGTTTAAGGGCTACGGTTTCCCGATTTTTAAAATTAGAAAAAGACTACGGCAGTGTTATCCGCGGGTTACTGGCCAGTAAGATCGTGAAAAAGAAAAATCCTGTGACGGATGCAAGCGGCCCGCGCTACAGTTTATTTTTATCTTTCAAACGTGGCATGCAGACCTTGACGGATGCATTAATCAATCAATTGAATCAAACACAAGTGCATTTAAAAACACGCGTCCAATCCCTGACTTATTCACGTTCCAAAGACCTTTTCACGCTTCACACTGAAGCAGACGGGCTGCTTGCTTTTGACGCGGTTTGTTTGGCTTTGCCGGCCTATCAAAGCGCTAAAATCCTTGCCAATGAATTACCGGAAGTGAGTCAATGGCTCAGTCAAATTAAATATGAATCGGTAGCAACCATTAATTTTGCGTTTGAGCGAAAAGACTGCCGTCACCGGCTCAATGGATTTGGTTTTGTTGTGCCGCGAGTCGAAAATAAATCTCTCGTTGCTTGTTCTTTTAGCAGTAATAAATTTGCTCATCGTGCACCGGAAGATAAAATATTATTGCGTGCATTTGTCGGCGGCGCTTTTGGCCGCCATGTTTTTGAGTATGATGACGAGACGCTTGCTAGGAAAGCATTTGCTGATTTGAGCGTGTGGTTAAAAATCGACGCAAAACCGTTGTTTGCACAAATAACGCGTTATCCCCGCACCATGGTTCAATATGAAGTAGGACACCGCGCACTTGTTGATCAAATCATGAATAGAACTGATGGGTGTGCAGGTTCGGCCGGGCGTTTATGTTTAACCGGCAGTGCTTATCCGGGGGTAGGGATTCCTCAGTGCATACATGATGCCGAGTTAAAAGCCGAATCAATGTTTGAATGTTTGTATCAGAAAAAAGAATCTCTTCAGAATCAATTAATCTAATCAGTCAATCAAAGGAGAGCAAGATGGGGAATTTAGCAGCGGGTAAACCGGCACCTCTTTTTACGTTGTCTGCCAATGACGGCCGGAAAGTGGCGCTCAAAGATTTTCAAGGCAAGAAACGTGTGGTGCTTTATTTTTATCCGAAGGATGACACGCCGGGGTGTACGGTTGAAGCTTGCGGTTTTCGTGATCACCATAAGCAAATCGAAAACGAGTCTGCCGTGGTGTTAGGCATCAGCCCGGATGGTGTAGATCGTCATCAAAAATTTATCGAGAAATTTAAACTCCCGTTCTTGCTTTTGGCGGATGAAGCCAAGGAAGTCTGTCAGAAATACGGCGTTTGGGTCAAGAAAAGCATGTATGGCAAGTCTTATATGGGAGTGGCACGTACGACTTTTATCATCGGCAAAGATGGTAAGATTGAGAAAATCTATGAAAAGGTTAAACCCGAAGGCCATGACAAAGAAGTCTTGAGTTTTTTAAAGGAAGCCTCTTCATGAAGTCGTATCGTGAATATCTTTGGATGAATACCCAAAAGCGGCGGGACTATATCAATATTACGCCCCAAGTGGAAGCGGTGATTCAGAAATCAGGCGTCCGGGAAGGCTTGGTGCTCGTCAATCCGATGCACATCACGGCGAGTTGCTACATTAATGATGACGAATCCGGTTTGATTAAAGATTTTGACGATTTTCTGGAGAGAATAGCACCTTATGATGTAAAAGGTTATCGTCATCACCAAACGGGTGAAGACAACGGGGATGCCCATATGAAGCGGCAGCTTTTTGGGCGCGAAGTTGTCGCGGCCATTACCGACGGAAAGCTTGATTTTGGTCCTTGGGAACAAATCTTTTATGCTGAGTTTGACGGCAAGCGGAAAAAAAGAATACTGGTTAAAGTGATCGGCGAATAAAAACAGGTGCTAGGGGTCAGGGATTAGTGGTTAGGATTATCTCAATCATGCTGAAAAAGTGTATCGCTTTTTCTGAGTATCCCTTAAAATATATAATGAACTTAAGATGATGTCAGTTTGCCATAGGTTTGTGACCCTAAACCCTGACACCCGGCCCCTGATTATTAGGGCCCTTAGCTCAATCTGGTTAGAGCAGGGCGCTCATAACGCCTTGGTTGGAGGTTCAAATCCTCCAGGGCCCATACTTCGACGCGACCTTCGGCCTGCTCAGTATTGAAGGCCGAGTCGAAGAATTGTGATTGAGGATTTGAAGTGAGCACCTGTTTTCAAACATGACTTAATGCCATGTTTGAAGGTGCGAGTGGCCGACCTGAAACGAGCGAAGGGAGTGGAAGGCGCCAAATCCTCCAGGGCCCAGCTTCATTTTGCTTCTGGCAAAATGAAGCAGAGCAATCGAAAATCGAGAATTGAAAATAGATTTTCGATTGCGTTTCGCAGAAATGTTTCAGATTAGAAAGAATATATGTTTAGTTCTAGAATGCAGATAATACGCCGGTTAGCTTTTGCTTTCGCGCTCATGCTCCTGTGTACTAACACCGCAGGATGGGCTGGTGAGTTTCTGACATCAGTGACAGGTAAAATTGTGAAGGTGAGTCCGCGTGAACATGAATTGCAAGTGGGTGAAATAAACGCTTCAACCGGTGTACTGAGAATTCTGAAGATCAAACTTCAATTCTCAACGCGGTTTATTGGTGTCCAAAATTTAAGCGATCTTAAAGTAGATGATATGGTGTTGGTTGATTTTGAACAAGCGCCCGGGGGGCAATTTTTAGCTCAAACGATAGAAGCTTATCCGGCCGCCAAAACCGCTTCGGCAGATGCTAGTTCGTCTGATATTGACCGGGCGACGGGTTTAACATGGTAAAACCAAAGGAAAACTGTTTGTGAAAATACTTCGGACCTACTGTTTAAAAGAATTAACAGTTCCTTTTATGCTGTCGATCGCGCTTTTTACGTTTATTTTCCTGGTTGGAAATTTGGTGAAATTGGCGGATCTCTTAGTCAATAAGGGCGTTAATTTTTTGGATATTATTAAGATTCTGATTTTAATGCTCCCACAAATCATTATTTTTGTGCTGCCGACCAGTGCTTTGGCTTCGGTTTTATTGGTGTTCGGTGGATTTGCTCAAAATAATGAAATTACCGCCATGAAAGCGAGCGGTATCAATGTTCTCAAAGTGATGCTGCCCATTATGTTAATTGCTTCGCTGATGAGCGTTGTTGTTTTGTTGTTTGTAGATCAAGTGCAGCCTCGTGTCCGGCATATGTACCGCTCCATGATCCGTGATTTGGTGGTCCAACGTCCGGATGCATATATTGAAGCAGGACGATTCGTCAAAGTTTTTCAAGGTTATATTATTCGTGTTCAAGAAGTGGAGGGCAAACAACTCAAAGGTGTAACGATTTTTCAGCCGGAGGAGGGGAAACCGACCCGGACGATTATGGCGGAACGCGGTGAGCTTGTGACATCGCCGGATCAAAAAACATTGTCCATTAAATTATATAATGGGATCAGCGACGAACCTAGCCCTGACAATCCCGACGTGCTTTACAAACTTAATTTTGATACCTTTGAACTGCCTTCCATGAGTTTGTCTGATAATCCAAATCACCAAACCAAAAGGAAATTAAAAGACATGTCCCTCAATGAGCTGATCCACATTCTGAGGACTATGCAAGAATACAGGCATAATTTGGAAATTAAGGGATGGCAGCAAAGCGATGTGCAAAAAGATGTCACTAGTTTAACGCTTGAATGTAAAGCAGAAGTCCAAAGCAAAATTGCATTCTCGTTTGCCACTTTTAGTTTTGTTTTGGTAGGATTACCCTTAGCCATTATTACAAGGCGCGGGGAAGCCATCGTGAGTTTTGTTCTCTCCATGTTAGCGGTGGCTGGTTATTATGTGCTGACCATTGCGGGGCGTTCGTTAGCCATCAAAGGGGTTATGCCGGCATTTGCCGCCCTTTGGTTTCCTAATTTTATCTTGGTGGGCCTGGCTGTTTTTTTTATGTTTAAAGTTATCCGTCTTTAGTTTTCATGATATAATAAGCTTTGTTGTTCTTTGAGAAGGCTTTTTTTGGCAGATGATCGCTGTCCGCCTTAGGTGGATGGAGGAAAGTCCGAACTTCGTAGGGTACAGTGCCCCGTAACACAGGGTGGGGATGGGTAAAACCCGTTCTTAAGGAAAGTGCCACAGAAACCAGACATCCTAAGCGTAGGCGTTAAGCAATAAGCGTTAAGTCAAAGATAATTTTACTTACCGCTCATTGCTTGACGCTTATCGCTGGATAAAGATGAAACGGTGGTGTAAGAGACCACCGCCCGAGAGGTAACTCGAAGGGCAATCCTTCGATTCGTCCGTTGCACGGACTCACTCAGGATTCTAAAACTGGGTGTCATCGAAGATTGACTTTCGGCAATGCTTAGATGAGTAGTCCTGAGCGTAGTCGAAGGGCAAGGTAAACCCCGCTGGAAGAAAGACAGAAAAAGATGTTCGCTCGCCTAAAAAACATCGAGCCAGACGTTACCCGCGTCAAGCATCTAGGTTTGTCGAGAGACCTTTGTTGCAAAACAAAGGCCAGATAGATGATCATCATTTCAGTGGTCAGGTGACAGGGGCCAGGCGACAGGATAAAATTTAATCCTAGCTCCTGTTCCCTAATACCTGATCCCTGAAGTACAGAATTCGGCTTATGCCAGAAAAAGCCTTCTTTTTTTATCAGGAATGCGTTGATTCCGGTTGTTTTGACTTGACTTAAAGATTGGCTTCTTGTATATTTTTAAAAATTACGAATACCTTTTAATCTGGTCCTGTGAGGCCGGGAAAGGATAGAAATGAAAGACAAAACGTCGAGATTAACCCGTCTGTGCCTATAAAGGGCGACGGGTTTTTTTGTGTCTTGACACGGTTTGCTTTCACGCCTGTTCCAACCCGCCAACAGTTTATATGCAAACAAAAACAGTCCTAAATGCAGACGAAGTCAAGAAAGCGATCACGCGGATTTCGCATGAAATCTACGAGCGCCATCATGATTTAAAACGGCTGGCCTTAATTGGTATTCGTACCGGAGGCGCTATCTTGGCCAAGCGTTTTCAAGCGCAAATTGAAACAATGACCGGACAGAAAATACCGCTCGGACTTCTGGATATCACACTTTATCGGGATGATTTGAGCGAAGTGGGGCCGCAGCCGGACATTGGCAAAACAGAAATTGATTTTGATGTTTCGGGCAAAACAATCATTTTAATTGATGACGTCCTCTACACCGGGCGCACCATCCGTTCCGCGCTGGATGCCATCATTGATTTTGGCAGACCGACCTGTATTCAACTCGCGGTTTTTGTTGATCGGGGCCATCGGGAGTTTCCGATCAAGCCTGATTTTGTCGGTAAAAACATTCCAACGGCTCCTGAAGAGCAGGTGGTGGTCAAGCTCCAAGAGACAGACAAAATAGACGAAGTGGTTGTGATGACGCAAAAGGATGTGACGTCATGAGCGGCTGGACTCGCAAAGACTTAGTTGGCATTGTAGATCTGAGCGCAGCGGAAATTGGAACGGTGCTCGATACGGCTAAATCACTTCAAGAAATTTCAACGCGCTCCATCAAGAAAGTACCAACCTTACGGGGCCGGACGATTGCAAATTTATTCTTTGAGCCAAGCACACGTACCCGGATTTCGTTTGAATTGGCAGAAAAAAGATTGAGTGCTGATATTCTCAACATAACCGGGTCCACATCCAGTACGGCAAAAGGAGAACTTTTAAAGGACACCATCCGCAATATTGAATCACTCAAAGTGGACATGGTGGTCATCAGGCATTCCTGCACGGGCGCACCGCATCGCTTGGCTGAAGCGCTCAATGTCTCCGTCGTCAATGCGGGCGATGGGATTAACGAACATCCAACGCAAGCATTGCTGGATATGTTTACCATCCGTGAGAAGAAGGGAAGATTAAAAGGCCTCAAAGTACTCTTTGTGGGCGACATCTTACACAGCCGTGTTGCGCGTTCCAATATATGGGGTCTCACCAAAATGGGAGCTTCGGTTGTCTTATGCGGACCCAAAACATTGCTGCCGCCTCGCATCGAAGAATTGGGCGTCACTGTCACGACGAATTTGCGCGAAGCGGTGAAAGATGCCGACGTCATTAACTTGCTCAGGATTCAAAAGGAACGCCAGGACCAATCTTTCTTTCCCAGCATTCGGGAATATGCGATTGCTTATCAAATTAATTCTGAGATTCTGAAAAAAGCCAAACCGGATGTACTCATCATGCACCCGGGACCGGTGAACCGCGGCATCGAGTTGTCCAGCGAAGTGGCGGATGGGCCTTATTCGGTGATTTTAGATCAAGTGACAAACGGCTTGGCAATTCGGATGGCGGTGTTGTATTTATTAAGCGGTGCCAAATCAATTGAGAGCAAGAAGGAATAAAGATGGACGTCATTATTCAAAATGCAAAAGTGATCGATCCTAAAAATAAAACCAACGCGGTTTTGGATCTATATATCAAACGCGGCAAAATTGCGGAGCTTAAAAAAGATATCCAAGCCAAAGACGTGCCGGTGTTGGACGCAAAAAATCTGTGTTTGATCCCCGGCTTAATTGATCTGCATGTCCATTTCAGAGAACCCGGCTATGAACAAAAGGAAACCATTACCACCGGCGCCTTAGCGGCTTTAAAGGGAGGCGTGGTGGCAGCTGTCACCATGCCGAATACGGATCCGCCCTGCGATCACCACAGTGTGGTTGATAATATTATCCGGAAAGCTCGGGAAGTGCCGTTTCATATTTTTCCGGCCGGAACCATCAGTCAAGGCCGTGCGGGTAAATATTTATCCGAAATGGTTGATCTCAAACGTGCCGGTATTTGGGCTGTGAGTGATGACGGTGATTGGGTGGGGGATTCGCTTCTCATGCGGCGCGCCTTAGATTATGCTTCTATGCTGGATTTGCTTGTGATCACGCATGCCGAAGATCATCGCTTAAGTGCCGATGGTGTCATGACAGAAGGCCTTGTGTCTACCAAATTAGGACTGCGAGCCAAACCCAACGCAAGTGAAGACGTGGCAGTAGCGCGCGATATCGAACTCGCACGCCTGACGGGCGCGCGGCTTCATATCGCTCATATTTCTACGCGAGGCGCCCTTGATTTTGTGCGGCGTGCCAAATCACAAGGATTGCTTGTGACCTGTGAGGTAACGCCTCATCACTTTGCTTTAAGTGATGAAGCTCTGGTTCGCTACGATACCAATTTCAAAATGAATCCGCCCTTACGTTCGGAAGAAGACCGAAAAGCCATGGTTGAAGGCTTGAAAGACGGGTCCATCGATGCCATTGCGACCGATCACGCACCGCACACGCAAGAAGAAAAAATGCTTGAGATTGATCACGCCCCCTGCGGTGTCCTGGGTGTCGAAACTTCCTTCGGGGTGGCGATGACGGAACTTTATCATAAAAAAGTTTTGTCCTTTGAAGAAATCATTCATAAAATGTCGGTGCGCCCAGCGGAAATTCTAAAGTTGCCGGCTCAATTTGGCCAAATCCGGGTGGGTGATAAGGCCAATGTGACTTTGGTGGCTCCCGATCATGAATGGGTGGTCGATCCGGCCAAATTTGCTTCCAAAAGCAAGAATTCCTGCTTTATCGGGCAAAAATTAAAAGGCAAGGTCATGGCAACGGTTTGTGACGGTAAATTGTGGCAATGGGAAAAAATATCATGAAAGCATACTTAGCGCTGGAAGACGGGTTGGTATTTGAGGGCGAAGGATTTGGTGCGGTCGGTGAGACGGCAGGTGAAGTGGTGTTTAACACGTCCCTCATTGGTTATCAGGAAATTCTGACGGATCCTTCATACAAAGGTCAGTTAGTGACCATGACCTATCCGCACATTGGTAATTACGGCATTAATCAAGCGGACGAAGAATCAGCCAAGCCCCACGTAAGCGGTTTCATTATCAAAGAACTGAGTCCCATTGTCAGCAATTGGCGCTCTGAAAAAACTTTAGATGTTTATTTAAAAGAACACCGCATTGTTGGGATTCAAGGTATTGATACGCGGAAGTTGGTGAAACATTTAAGAGATGCAGGCGCAAAAAAAGGCATCATTTCAACGCAGGCAGGTGACCCCAAAAAATTAGTTCAAAAAGCAAAAGATTCCGAAGACATTGTCGGCGTGGATATGGTGAAACGCGTTACGTGCGCGAAGCCTTATGAATTCAAGGAATCAATTCCGGCCGAATTTGATTGGCCGATCGGAAATCGGCTTAAGATTTGCAATGAGAAGAGCCAAGGCAAACGGTTGTCGGTGGTTTGTATTGATGGCGGTATTAAATTTAATATCTTGAGGAAACTGAACCAGCATGGTTTTCAGGTGAAAGTGGTACCCGCCAGCACGTCGGCTCAGGACATCCTGGCTGCGAAACCGGACGGTATTTTCTTGTCCAACGGACCGGGTGACCCCGAAGCTGTTCCTTATTTGATTGAAACAGTGCGCCAGTTAATCGGTCAGAAACCTATTTTTGGCATTTGCTTGGGTCATCAGATCTTAGGCTTGGCCCTGGGTGCTAAATCCTTTAAATTAAAGTTCGGGCACCGGGGCGGTAATCATCCGGTGATGGATCTTAAAACCAAACGCATTGAAATTACTTCTCAAAACCATGGGTTTGCCATTGATGAAAAAACTTTACCCGAAGGAGAAGTGGAAGCCACGCATATTAATTTAAATGATAAAACCTTAGAAGGGCTTAAACATAAGAAGCATCCTGTTTTTTCGGTCCAGTATCATCCGGAGAATTCGCCAGGACCGCATGACAGTGACTATCTTTTTTACCGATTTCGCGCCATGGTGGAGAAGGGAACGTGGTCATGAGAAGAAACAGTTTCACACATCCCCCAGAAGTGCTCAGGCCGCAAAATGGATTGATTCCGGGTTGTGCGGCCTTCGCTCAGCTTTGCCACGGATTTCCCATTACCATCGGAAATCCGGACTCAGATGTTCTGTGGCATGGTGAAACCGTTTCTTCTGATAATCGAAAGTCAAAGAAGGTAAAAATCGGTTTGAACTTTTCTGAAGCGGTGTTAATCGAGCGCAGCCTCCAATTCGAGGCGCAGCGAGATTACCGCAGTGAGTACAGGCAATTCTGTTTTGGCCGATCGCCAAGAATTGCCCGCACGGAACGTAGTGGCAGAAAAGTTCAAACTGATTTGTGGATGATAGATTAATGCCTAAGAGAACAGACCTTAAAAAAATACTGATTGTCGGCAGCGGACCCATCATCATTGGGCAAGCATGCGAATTTGATTATTCGGGGACGCAGGCATGTAAATCGCTTCGGGAAGAAGGTTATGAAGTGGTGCTCGTGAATTCAAACCCGGCCACGATCATGACCGATCCCAACATGGCGGATCGCATTTACATTGAACCCATCACAGTCGAAGTGCTTGAAAAAATCATCGAACGGGAGCGTCCGGATGCCTGCCTTCCTACCATGGGCGGGCAAACAGGTCTTAACGTTGCGGTTGAAGCTTTTGAAAAAGGTGTTTTTGATAAATATAACGTCGAACTAATCGGCGCCAAATATGAAGCGATCAAGAAAGCAGAGAACCGAAAACTCTTCAAAGAAGCTATGCAGAAAATCGGCATGGATTTGCCGCGGAGCGGATTTGCTTACTCGGTAGAAGAAGCGCTCGCTTTGGCTGATGAAATTGGTTATCCCGTGATTGTCAGACCCAGTTACACGCTGGGCGGTTCCGGCAGCGGTGTCTGCTATCATCGCGAAGAATTGGAGAAAACATCGCGTTTGGGACTCGATTATAGTTTGGCGCATGAGGTTCTCATTGAAGAATCGATTCTGGGCTGGAAAGAATTTGAGTTGGAAGTGATGCGCGACGCTAAAAACAATTTTGTTGTGATCTGCTCCATCGAGAATTTAGATCCGATGGGGGTGCATACGGGCGACTCCATCACAGTGGCGCCGCAGCAAACACTGACCGACAAAGAATATCAACGGATGCGCGATGCCGCACGGGCATGCATTACTGAAATCGGGGTTGAAACAGGCGGTTCTAACGTTCAATTTGCCGTGAATCCGGAAAATGGCCGCATGGTCATCATTGAAATGAATCCGCGTGTTTCGCGCTCTTCGGCACTGGCTTCCAAAGCTACCGGATTTCCGATTGCTAAATTTGCTGCCAAATTGGCAGTCGGCATGACATTGGATGAAATTCCAAACGACATCACCAAATATACGCCCGCCAGTTTCGAACCTTCGATCGATTATTGTGTCGTCAAGATTCCGCGGTTTGCTTTTGAAAAGTTTGAAGGCGTCAATGACCATCTCACGTCCCAAATGAAATCGGTAGGCGAAACAATGGCAATCGGACGCACTTTTAAAGAAGCACTGCAAAAAGGTTTGAGGGGTCTTGAAATCAAACGCACCGGTTTCGGAGCGGACGGCCAAGACCGCTTTGGCGGAGAACAGATTGCGACACGTGAGGCTTATCTGGTTTGGCGGGAAGGAATTCAAAAAGATGCTGCCGGGCATGAATTAATCCGGTCAGAAATTGCAACACCCTCCCCTAGGCGGCTTTTTTATCTCAAATATGCCATGATGGCGGGTTTGTCTTTGGATGAAATCTATCAGCTAAGCAAAGTAGACCCTTGGTTCTTGGTGCAAATGCAGCAAATCGTTCAAATGGAGAATGAATTGATCCAAGCCGGGATTGATTTGCATCAAGTTTCCTCCGACCTTTTACGCCGTGCCAAGCAATATGGTTTTTCGGATCAGCAGATTGCATTTCTTATTCACTCTTCTGAGGCAAAAGTACGCGCAAGACGTTTGGAACTCGGCATCAGACCCGTTTATAAACTGGTAGATACCTGCGCGGGGGAGTTTAAGGCATATACACCTTACTTTTACTCCACGTATGATGAAGAAGATGAAGCCATGCCGAGCGACCGGAAAAAGGTCATGATTTTAGGCGGCGGCCCCAACCGAATCGGACAGGGAATCGAATTTGATTATTGCTGTGTCCAAGCTTCCTTTGCCCTTAAAGAATTGGGTTATGAAACCATCATGGTTAATTCCAACCCCGAAACCGTGAGCACGGATTATGATACATCCGACAAGCTTTATTTTGAGCCGCTTACCAAAGAAGACGTTTTAAACATTTTTGAATGTGAAAAAGCCATCGGTGTGATTGTTCAATTAGGCGGCCAGACGCCGCTTAATTTATCGGAAGCGCTCGAAGCATCCGGTGTACCCATTGTCGGGACAACGGTGGATGCCATTGATGCGGCCGAAGACAGGGAACGTTTCAAAGCACTTTTGGACAAAATAAATTTGAAACAACCGCGCAGTGAAATTGCCTTTTCCATCGAAGAATCTTTCGAAAAAGTAAAAGCCGTCGGGTATCCCGTCCTCATTCGGCCTTCTTATGTGCTGGGCGGACGCGCCATGGAGATTGTCTATGACGACAGCCAGTTTCATAAATACATCGGTCACGCCATTGAAGCAAGCGGCGAGAACCCCGTCTTAATCGACAAATTCCTGGAAGAAGCCATTGAAATTGATGTGGATTTAATCGGAGACGGCGAGACCTTTGTGGTAGGCGGTATCTTAGAGCACATCGAAGAAGCGGGCATTCACTCCGGCGATGCCGCGATGGCACTGCCGCCATTTTCCTTGAGCCAAAAGATGATCCAAGCTTTGACGGATACGACCAAACGCATCGCGCGTGAACTCAACATTGTCGGGCTCATGAACGTTCAGTACGCGATTAAAAACAACGAAATTTATTGCTTAGAAGTAAATCCGCGCGCCTCTCGTACGGTGCCTTTTGTCAGCAAAGCCATTGGTATTCCCATGGCCAAACTGGCGGCCGAGGTCATGTTAGGTCACAAGCTAAAAGAGCTGGGTTTTTCGAAGGAAATCGTACCGCCCTATTGCGTCATTAAAGAATCGGTGTTTCCGTTTGTCAAATTCCCGGGCGTTGACATCATTCTTTCACCCGAGATGAAATCAACCGGTGAAGTGATGGGTATCGCGCGTGATTTTGGCACCGCTTATTACAAATCGCAGCAAGCCTCGTACTCACAAATTCCTTTGTCCGGCAAAGTATTTATGAGTGTCAAAGATAACGACAAATCCAAATCAATTGGTATCGCGAAACGGTTGGTAGAATTAGGCTATAGCTTAGTCGCCACGGCAGGAACAGCCAAGTATTTAAAAGAAAAAGGCATTGAATCGGAAGTGGTCAAGAAAATTGTGGATGGCCGGCCGAACGTGACGGATAAAATCCGAAACAAAGAAATTAAACTGATTATCAACACCCCGACCGGTAAAGGCCCCAAACTAGACGAAGCTAAGATTCGCTCGCTCGCTGTTTCGTTTGGGATATCCTGTGTCACTACCTTGAATGCCGCCAAAGCGACCATTCAAGGGATTGAAGCCTGCCGAGAGAAAGGTTTTTCAGTTCAGACTATCCAAGAATATCATGCGGAAATTCAAGCGCAAACAGGAGCCAAAGCGCATGCGGGATGAATGGGTCACGATTCTGGACAATCGGAAAATCAATCAAGCCTATTGGAAATTAAGTTTTAAATCCAGTTTTCTCTCACGCTCCGTGCTGCCGGGCCAATTCGTCAATGTCCTCTTGGAAGATGACAGCGATCCATTCCTCAGACGTCCTTTTAGTTATTACCGTACCAAAAATCAAACCATTGAAATTTTATATGAAGTGTTGGGACGCGGGACGCGTTTGTTAACACTCAAAAAGAAAGGCGACCGTTTAAAAGTGTTGGGGCCGTTAGGCAAAGCATTTACACAGAGTGCGAAAGGAAAAAAACAAATTTTGGTAGCAGGAGGGGTGGGTGTTCCGCCTTTGGTATTCCTGGCGGAGTATCAACGGGTGAGTCATTTACTCATTGGGTGCGGCAGCAAAGGGGAAGTGCTGCCGAAAAGCGAGCTTAAAAACGTGAAAGCTCAGGTGGGTTACGCAACTGAGGACGGTTCATACGGCAAAGCAGGTTTTGTGACTTTACTCCTTCATGAGGTCATTCAGCGTGAAAAGAACCCCAAAAATTTGTTTATCCAAACATGTGGGCCGCACGCCATGATGGAAGCTGTGATTAAGATGGCGCGGAAATTCGGCATCGAAGGCGAAGCGTCGATTGATGAGCGGATGGCCTGCGGCGTCGGTGCTTGTTTGGGTTGCATGGTGAAAACGCATGACGGTTATAAGACTTCTTGTGTGGAAGGACCGGTGTTTGCTTTTTGTGAACTGGAGGATTAAATGAGCGCACCGGAGCACCAGAGCACAAGTGGACCAGTCAATCAAAACATGTGTCAAGAAACCGGAAATCTTCTATGGAAATTCTATTTGAGTCTATAACTACAGACTGGTGCCTGGTGCACTGGTGTGCTGGTGACTCGTGAAATCAAAACCAAATCTTAAAACTAAAATTGCAGAGCTTGAGTTCAAGAACCCGGTGACGGTGGCTTCGGGCACCTTTGGCTCGAAAGATGAGTATGCCAAGTTTTTTTCTTATGAAAAACTGGGGGCTGTCATTACTAAAACGGTAACGCGAAAACCCAGAACGGGGAACGCGATGCCCCGGATTTGGGAAACCCCGAGCGGCATGCTGAATGCCATTGGGCTTCAAAATAAGGGCATTGACGATTTTATCGAAAATAAAATTCCTTATTTTCGCCGCATCAAAACCCATTTGATTGTCAATATTGCCGGAGAAAGCGTTGACGATTTTGTTTATTTGGCAAAACAATTAGACGGCATTAAAGGCGTCGCGGCGCTGGAACTGAATTTATCCTGTCCCAATGTGGATAAAGGGCTTGAGTTTTGTTCCAAGAGTTCGTTAACTTATGAGCTGGTCAAAGCCGTGAAAGAGACGACGGCACTTCCTATTTTTACCAAGCTTTCACCGGAAGCGCATGACTTTCTAAACGTGGTTGAGGCGGCGATCAAAGCAGGTACCGACGGTTTAAGCCTTATTAATACCATCCGCGGCATGGCGGTCAATGTTGAGACCATGAAACCGCGTTTAGCCAAAGTGATGGGTGGTTTAAGCGGACCTGCTATTCGGCCGATTGCCCTTCGTTATGTTTATGAAGCCAAATCACATTTTGACATACCGGTGATTGCCAAAGGCGGTATTGCGACGGCGCAAGATGCGCTCGAGTTTATCATTGTCGGAGCCGATTTGGTTGCCGTGGGGACAGCCAATTTTGTTAATCCTTATGCGACGATGGAAGTCATTGAAGGAATAAGCCGATATTTAAATACGCATGGTTACCGGTCCATTGCGGAGATACGTGGCAAACTAAAAACAGAAAAAACCAATACCATGGGAACAACAGCAGGATGAGCAAGAAAAAGAAGAGAAGTGATCAAATTATTGTCGCCTTGGACACTGCGGATCTGAAGTGGGCCAAAAAACTGGTTAAGCTGCTCCACAAGCGGATACGGCTCTTCAAAGTAGGTAAAGAATTATACACCGCTTGGGGAACTGAAGCTGTGAAAGCTGTTCGATGGGAAGGCGGGCATATTTTTCTTGATTTGAAATTTCATGATATCCCCAATACTGTAGCAGGGGCAGTACGCGAAGCGACCAAACAAAATGTTTTCATGATGACGGTTCATACGATGGGCGGTTCTCAAATGCTTGAAGCGGCCAGGCGGGCTGTCGAGGAGACAGTCAGGCGCAAACGTGTCAAACGCCGTCCTAAGCTGATGGGCGTGACGGTTCTCACCAGCATCAACGAGCACGAATTAAAAAGCGAACTTTGGATTGAAAGGCCGCTTCAGAAAACCGTTCTCCACCTAGCCGAGATGGCTGACCGGGCCGGCTTAGACGGCGTCATTGCCTCAGGGCGTGAACTGGCGGTGATCCGGCGTCACTTAGGCAAAGATCTTTTAGTTGTGACTCCTGGCATCAGACCCGCTTGGGCAACAAAAGGTGACCAAAGACGGATTATGACACCTCAAAAAGCGCTCTCACTCGGTGCTGATTACCTGGTAATTGGCAGGCCTATTACGGCAGCGAAAGACCCTCTGGAAGCTGCCGAAAAGGTGATTGAAGAAATTTCTTGATCGGTTATAATCTAACCTTTGGGGACAGTTCCCTTTTTCACGGAAAAAGAAGAAAAAGGGCACTGTCCCCTTTTAAATAGGAATAATCAAATGATTGAAGGCATGACCGGCTTTGGCCGTGCGACGACGGGAAAGGGTGTTTATCGCTGGACGGTGGAATTGCGCTCGGTCAATCATCGTTTTTTTGATTTTTCTGCCAGGCTCCCCAATCAATTTTCGGCCTGGGAATCAGATATCCAGAAATTAATTCAACCCAAGCTGAAACGCGGCCGGGTGATGTTCAGCGCCACCTTATCAAACGGAAAATCTCTCTCGGAGAAACTGGTTCTTGATGAGAGCAAGCTGGGTTTTTACGTTCGTACTTTCAGGAAAATTGCCAAGCGGCATCATTTATCGGATCATTTGGAACTGCGCGATTTGATTACCATGCCCAATTTATTTACGGTAGAGCGGCAAGACAACCCGACACGTCATTGGCATTTTCTTAAAACTGCCGTTACACAGGCCCTGACACAAATGCTGCGTATGCGTCAGGTAGAAGGGAAAGCATTGGCGAGGGATTTAATCAAGCGGGTTCGTTTGGTTGAACGCGCTGTTTCCAAGATTGAAAAGACGGCGAAAGAATCTCGCACACATTTATCCAAGCAATTTCAGGAGAAAGTCAATAAGATCAGCGAAAAGGTCAAATTAGACCCTGAGCGATTGGCGCGCGAAGTGGCCATTCTGGCAGAACGGGCTGATATTACCGAAGAAATTGTCCGCGCCCGGCATCACATTGCGTCTCTTTTAAAGTCTCTGCAAGGGACGGGCGAGGCGGGTAAGAAACTCGATTTCATGCTGCAGGAAATGAACCGGGAAGTGAACACGATTGCTTCTAAAGCGCAGAATTTTCCGATTGCGAGTGAAGTTGTCAGTATTAAAAGCGAACTTGAAAAAATTAGAGAGCAAGTTCAAAACATTGTCTAAAAAATCAAAGCCTTTTGGTCGATTGGTCATTATTTCGGCTCCGTCGGGGGGCGGTAAAACGACGATCGTGAGCCGTTTGTTAGCAAAAAAGACGCACTTTAAACGTTCTATTTCGTACACAACCCGCCAGCCAAGAAAAGGTGAGCGCCACGGCCGGGATTATAATTTTGTCACGAAAGCTGACTTTTTGCGCCGGCGCCGGCAAGGTTTCTTTCTGGAATGGGCCAATGTGTTTGGCCAATATTATGGTACGGCGCGCACGACATGTTTAAAACTCATGCGCGCAGGTTTTGATGTGATTTTGGCCATTGATGTACAGGGCATGCGGAAGATTAAACGCCTGTCAGGCAAGTCAATGCCCATGGTTAGTGTTTTTTTGATGCCGCCTTCCATGGCGGTGCTCAAGAAAAGGTTGTTGGGACGGCAAAGCGATTCGGCTGCTGAAATTAAGAAAAGGCTTCAAACGGCGCGCGCTGAACTGACTTGCCGCCGGTTTTATGATTATGTGGTGATTAACAATACGATTCAACAATGCGTCAAAGATGTTTCAAAAATTCTAGGGGTCAGCCCTGAATGACACTAACTTAAGTTCAAAATGTGTCATTCTGAGCCCGACCGCCATACAGCGTGGCGAGTCTCGCCAAGTTTTTTGGCGGAAGGGCGAAGAATCTCCGGATCAAAAGAGATCCTTCGCGGAGTTTACCCTGAGATGCTTCCTGCCGGAAGCGAGGCTCGCCAAAGGCGGCGCTTCGCTCAGCATGACATCGAAGGGCTCAGTTAAAATGAATAATTGCGTCCTCCTCGCCCCGAGGTAAACTCGGGGTG
>PCVY01000013.1:0-5593 GCA_002787155.1 Candidatus Abzuiibacterium crystallinum
AAACGAATCAGGCGGCAGGAAGTTCCAGAGATCTTTTAAAAATATCCACAAAACGTTTTTCAGCAGACCCTAATTATTGACGCAATTATTCATAGTAGGATGACACGTGTTGAGCTTAGGTCAGTGCCATTCGTGATATGCGTCCAAGATTTCCTTGACAATATACTATAATAAGAATATACTAAAAACGGTATATATTAAGGTGACTTTAATGATCAGTCCCAAGAAAATCCAGCAAGCCGCCCGCGTTCTAAAAACCATCGGACATCCCGATCGTCTTAAAATTATCGAAGCACTCAAAAAAAACGGCGAAATGAGCGTCAGTGAACTGATGGGGGCTTTGGCCATGGGGCAGGCACCGCTTTCAAAACATCTGGCGGTCATGAAGCGCCAACATATTCTCAAAAGTAAGGTGCACGGGAATTACCGGTATTATTCTATTTTAAACGCTAACGTCGTGAATGTTTTGAAGTGTATGCAGCGGCACGGAGATTAAAATATGAAACCGAAAGTTTTCATGGTTTTGTTTTTGATTTTCAGCGGATGGATGCCGTTGGCACAAGCTGAAGCGGTTGGGGAAAACGAACCGGGCGGGTTATCGCAGTATTACGCGGAGGTGCTCGCGTATTATCCCGCGTTAAAATCACAGCACGCCAACATTGAAGCGGCATTTGCCGAGAAATTAGCAGCCTATGGTTTATTGCTGCCTAGTGTTTCGGGTGCCGTGCAAGTCGATGTGACCGACGACCCGGCAGCGGTTTTCTCGCACAAACTCAAGCAAGAAGCCTTTACGGCAGGTGATTTTGCGGTTGACTCCCTCAATTCACCGCGCCACCGCACCAATTGGCATTGGACGTTAGAAGCTCAAATGCCGCTTTTTAACGGTTTCCAAACCATCACGGCTATTCAATCGAGTGCATTGCTTGCAAAATCAGTTCAACTGCAGGAAAAGCTGACTCGTCAGGAAGCTTTTCTTTTAGCGCTTGAAGCCTATTTGAATTCGGCTATTTCAAAAACAGTCCTCCAGAGCGCCAAGGCCATTACAACGGATGCCGAACAGGATTTAAAGCAAGCGGATGAACTCAAAGCAAAAGGCATGATTCTCGGTGCGGATTTTTATGCGGCAAAAGTCCTGAACGCTGCCTTGCTTCAACAAATGCACCGGCTCGAAACTGCCCAAGATATGTCGGTGATCGCTGCCAATCTTCTAAGAGGCATGATGCCTCAGCTGCCCTTTGAACCCAGCGTAATTTTTAAAGAGCAGATTTTCGATTCCACAGATTTGAATGCATGGTTGGGAGAGGCTTATGCCAACCGCTTGGATTTAAAAGCCATAGAAGCGGCCATTGACGCACGCCGAAAAGAAGTGTTTCGCGCCAAAACGTCGGCGCTGCCGAAGATCAAAGGTTTTGGCGCGGTCTCAGAAGATACGCGTGATTGGCGTACGGGCGGTGAGAATTTTATGCTGGGCGTGAAAGGTGAAATGCCGATTTTTGATCCCGCTTACGCGGCGCGCGTCAGAAAAGCAAAAGCAGAACTCAAAAAGTTAGAAGCCGAACGCTGGGCGCTCAAAGACCGCATTACCCAGAAAGTGAGCCAGACGCACCTGACGCGTCAGGCACTTGCCAAAGATTACCAAGTTGTGCTTCAAGCATTTGAAGATGCCAAAGAAGCTGTCCGGTTAACCGAATCGCTTTATCGGGAAGGCCGGAAATCCATTGTAGACGTGATGGAAATGCGCCAAGCACTTCTGGCGAGTGAAATGCGCGCCCGTGAACTTGGCATGCAGGCAGAACTGTATTTGGTTAATTTACAATTTTTCTCGGGCACCTTGGATGAGGAAGCCATTCAAAACACCATTCATCGAATCGATGGTCTATCATGAAAACTTCACACGCTGACTGGATTTCAAACATCGTTCGTTATTTTGCCAATTCCAAATTAACCCCCTTAATTGTTGCCGCTTCTCTGATCGCAGGTTGTTTTGCGGTTTTGGCCATTCCGCGCGAAGAAGAACCTCAAATTTCTGTTCCCATGTTTGATATTTTTGTCGCTTATCCCGGTGCGAATGCAGAAGAAGTTGAGCAGCGCATTGTCAATTTGGGGGAACGCAAGCTTTGGGAGATCCCGGGAGTCGAGTACATTTATTCCACCGCGCATGCGGACGGCGCTCTCTTGATCGTCCGGTTCAAAGTAGGAGAAAATGTTGAAGACAGCCTGATCAAGCTTTACACCAAAGTCTTTTCCAATCTTGATTTTCTGCCTGCCGGTGCGTCACAACCTTTAATTAAGGTGCGATCCATTGATGATGTGCCTATTTTGACGATTACCTTTTATAGCGAGAGCCGCGACCAAGTTTCGCTGCGAAAAACTGTGGCGCATCTGCAAACGATTCTCAATGCGATTCCGGATGTTTCGGAGACCCAGATCACTGGCGGACGAAAACGGCAATTTAAGGTCTTATTCGATGAACAGAAGTTAAAAAACCGCTACCTCAGTCCCATAGATATTGCTCAATTAATTCGTTCGGCCAACACCAAAACCAGTGCCGGACATTTGCTGACCACACCGCAGTTAGAATGGGTAGAGGCGAATTCTTTTTTTAAATCTAAAACCGATCTTGAAAATCTAGTGATCGGGGTTAGCGCCGGGAGTGAGGTGTTGTTAAAAGATGTGGCGCAAGTGATCGACGGTCCGGATGAAGAAGAGCATGATGTGAACATTCGTTTTGGACAAGCCGAAGGAGAGATAGGAAAGGGGCCGTTTCCGGCTACGACCCTTTCAATTTCAAAGCGCAAAGGCACCAATGCGGCTGACTTGGCTCATGAAATTCTGCATCAATTAAAATCCTTAGAATCAACCGTGATGCCTCCTGATGTCCGTTACGAAGTCACGCGCAATTACGGTGAAACGGCCAAAGAAAAATCGGACGAACTTTTATTTCACATGGCGATTGCTGTTTTTGGCGTCAGCCTTCTCATTGCCTTGATTCTGGGTGTGTACGAAGCAGGGGTTGTCGCGGTGGCGATTCCCATGACTTTGGCCATGACCCTCACGGCATTTTACTTTTGGGATTTTACCTTAAACCGGATCACGCTTTTTGCGCTTATTTTCTCCATCGGTATCTTAGTGGATGACCCAATCGTAGACGTCGAAAACATTGTCAGGCACCTCAGGCTCCCGGAGA
The DNA here is from genome assembly GCA_002787155.1 of Candidatus Abzuiibacterium crystallinum. Taxonomy (GTDB): domain Bacteria; phylum Omnitrophota; class Omnitrophia; order Omnitrophales; family Abzuiibacteriaceae; genus Abzuiibacterium; species Abzuiibacterium crystallinum. The sequence goes on from PCVY01000013.1 coordinate 3,188, forward strand.
ACCGCGGAAAACCCTTGCTCGAAGTGACCATTGAAGCGGTGAATGAAGTGAGGAGTCCTTTGATCTTGGCAACGCTTACTGTGATTTGCGCCATCTTGCCGATGGCGTTTGTGCGCGGACTGATGGGGCCTTATATGAAGCCGATTCCGCTGGGATCAGCTGCCGCCATGGTGTTTTCAATGCTGGTGGCTTTTATCGCGACCCCTTGGGCGGCTTATCATATTTTAGGCAGTGCCCACCGGCGGGGAAGGTTAAAGGAGCATGACGAACATGCCAAAGAAGATTTTTTGACGCGGCTTTACTATGCTTACATGAAACCGCTGATTTACAACGGAAGAGTCCGTTCGATTTTCTTACTCAGTCTCGCGGGACTTCTTTTGCTTTCCTGTCTCTTAATTCCTTTGAAAGCCGTGCGCGTTAAAATGCTCCCCTTTGACAACAAAAATGAATTTCAGGTGATTTTGAATATGCCGGAAGGTGCCCCGATTGAAAAAACCAAAGCAGTGCTGTCTGAAATAGCAGACTACTTGACAACGGTGCCGGAAGTGCATGATATCGAGTCCTACGCGGGGACCAGTTCGCCTTACAACTTCAATGGATTGGTGCGGCATTATTTTCTGAGGCGCGAACCTTACCACGGCGATTTGCAGGTCAATTTAGTCGGTAAACACGAACGTAAACGACAAAGCCACGACATTGCAAGCAGTGTGCGGCCTAAGATTCATGAAATTGTTTCGCGCGCCGGCGGTTATGTGCAAGTGGCGGAAGTGCCGCCCGGTCCGCCGGTACTTTCAACGTTGGTGCTTGAAATTTATGGGCCGTCCCTGGAGGGTCAGCACAAACTCGCACGGCAGATCGAAACGCTTCTCTCTCAAACAGAAGGCGTGACTGACCTGGCCACTTACGAAGAAGCGGAACAAGATTTACTCCGTTTTAATATCGATACCAGCAAAGCATCGCTTAACGGTATTTTGGTGTCTCAAATTGCCGAAGTCATCCGCACCGCGGTCGAAGGAACAACGGTTGATTTGCTGCATCTGCCGGATGAATATGAACCGGCAGAAATTGTCCTTCGGCTGCCGCCTGAAAAAAGAAAAGATGCCGAAGCCGTCTCCGGCATCACCATGCTTTCGCGCTTTGGCCAGCCGATTGCTTTGAAAGATTTGATCAAATCCGAAAAAACCAAGAAAGATTTCCCGATCTATCATAAAAATTTGATGCGGGTTTCTTACGTTATTGCCGATGTCACCGGTCCCTACGAAAGTCCCATTTACGCCATTTTGAAATTAAAAGGCGAATTAAATCAATTGCCGCTTCCTTCCGAAAGCCAAACGGGTCTTAAGCAGTTGTTTACCGAACAGCCCAAATCTTCTCATCAATGGACTGTCAAATGGGACGGGGAGTGGCAAATTACTTATGAAGTTTTCCGCGATCTGGGGATTGCGTTTGCGGCCGTGTTGCTCTTGATTTACATTCTGGTAGTCGGGTGGTTTCGGTCTTTTAAAACGCCTTGGATCATCATGCTGCCGATCCCGCTCACACTGATTGGTATTTTACCCGCGCATTGGTTGACGAATATTTTCTTTACCGCTACTTCCATGATCGGCTTGATCGCAGGTGCCGGCATTGTGGTACGTAATTCAATTATTCTGGTTGATTTCATCGAACTGCGTTTGGCCGAAGGAATGCCGCTTGAAGAAGCCGTCATTGATGCCGGCGCTAAACGTTTTCGGCCCATGCTGTTAACGGCCATGGCGGTGGTGGTAGGGGCGGCCGTGATTTTATTTGACCCGATTTTTCAAGGGCTGGCGCTTTCGCTGATGGCGGGCGAAGTGGCTTCGACTTTTTTATCCAGAACAGCTGTTCCGGTTTTTTATTATATGGCTATGAAAAAACAATCAAACCCAAAACAAGAAAGGGTGCTGTCATGACAATGGAACGTTGGATTCGGCTCATTGCAGGAACATTTATTTTGGCAAGTTTAGCTCTTGCGGTTTTTGTCAATCGAAACTGGCTTTGGTTTACCGCTTTTGTCGGCGCTAATTTATTTCAATCATCACTGACGCGTTGGTGTTTGATGGAAAAAATTCTGGCCCGCTTCGGCGTACCGCCTTATACCGGCAATAAGGGATAAACCAATTTTCGAGAAAGTAACACCTAAAATCACCTTATAATTGTGCGTGCAAATTTAGGCGTTTTTGTATAAAATACTTCATCTTAGGTTAAAATTCCCATTCTAACCCGGTTTTCTCATCATTTTTTTAAGAAAACCGCTTTGGCCGTCATCATAAACGGCCAAAGTTTTGCGTGCTGTTGAATCAGCGCGCAAAAGATAAGCCTTTTTGCGAAAAGAGCATACCTTATTTTTCGCAAAAACTCTTTGAGTGAATTTCTCATTAAATCGAT
>PCVY01000013.1:5620-17073 GCA_002787155.1 Candidatus Abzuiibacterium crystallinum
CTCCTTTAGTGTCTTTAGGTTAAATAGAAACCGACAGGAAAATTTTGTTTATGGGGCAGTTGAAAAACACGACGAAAGAAACCATCGCCGCGTATGCTTTTTTGGCGCCGAATTTAACTGGTTTTTTAATTTTCACATCTATCCCGGTGCTAGCCTCTTTGGGTTTGAGTTTTATGCGGTGGGATCTTTTAACCGCGCCGCGTTTTGTCGGGATCGATAATTTCATCCAGTTGTTCCGAGATCCGCTTTTTTGGAAATATTGTTGGAACACCATTTATTTGATGTTGGCCATTCCGTTTAGCATCAGCGGTTCTTTGATATTAGCATTGGCGCTCAACCAAAAAATAAAAGGCGTTGTTTTTTTTAGGACCATTTATTTTTTACCGACGATTTGTTCGGGCGTTGCCATTTTCATGCTGTGGCGGTTGGTGTATAACCCGGAATTCGGTATTTTTAATACCATGATTGCCAAATTTGGCGAAATCATCGGTGTTCCGCTGAAAGGCCCTTTTTGGTTGTCGGATGAAAAATGGGCGAAACCCGCTTTGATCATCATGGGAATTTGGCAAATGGTGGGCGGCTACAACATGATTCTTTATTTGGCTGCTTTACAAGGGGTGCCGAGGCATTTGTATGAAGCAGCCGAAATTGACGGTGCCAACAGTTGGCAAAAATTTTGGGCAGTCACCTGGCCCCAGATTTCACCGACCACTTTTTTTATCGCAACGATGTCAATCATCGGCGGTTTTCAGGCCGGTTTTGATCCGGCCTACATCATGACGGGCGGCGGTCCGAATGGCGCGACAACCACCATCATTTATTACATTTATAACCACGCTTTTGAGTGGTATCACATGGGATATGCAGCCGCTATCTCGTGGGTGCTCTTTTTAATTATTTTCTTAATCACGTTGGCCAAATGGAAATTATTTAGCAACGAGGTCACTTATTAATGCCAGCCTCGGCGGCACCGGTTAAAACAAGCGCGATGACAGAAAAAAAAGTTTCAGCAGCACCTGCTATCAAAAGCAAAAATCATTACGACAAAAAACCGTCGCAATGGGGCAGAAAATTATGCATTTACGCATTTCTGATTTTGGGTGCTTTGACCATGATTGCGCCGTTTTTTTGGATGTTAACGGCATCGCTCAAAGAACCGGGTGCTGTTTTTTCGTATCAGAAAGCTTGGTGGCATGATTGGGTCCCGACCACTTTCGTGTGGCAAAATTACACCAAAGCGCTGGAAGCGGTTCCCTTTGCTCGTTTTTATTTGAATTCAATTTTTATTGTGGTGTGCACGACGGCCGGGCAGGTGATCACCAGTGCGATGGCGGCATATGCTTTTGCCAGACTGCGTTTTGCCGGACGGGACAAAATATTTTTTGCGTATTTGGCGACCATGATGATTCCCGGCGCTGTGACCATGATCCCGGTTTTTATTTTATTAAGTAAATTGGGGTGGATTAATACATACAAAGCCATGATTTTACCGGGTATTTTTACGGCGTACGGCACTTTTATGCTGCGTCAGTTCTTCCTGACACTGCCGAAAGATTTGGAAGATGCCGCCATGATTGACGGTTGCTCGTATTTTGGGATTTTTTGGCGGATTTTGCTGCCGCTTTCAAAACCGGCGTTAGCGACTTTAACTATTTTTACGTTTATGGGTTCGTGGATGAACTTCATGTGGCCGCTCATTGTGGTCAATTCGGAAGAAAAGTTTCCGCTGCCCGTTGGTTTGGCTTATTTTCAATCGCTTTACCGGACGGATTGGACGCTTCTCATGGCAGGCTCTGTCATGATGATTTTACCGATTCTGATTGTCTTTATTTTTGGCCAGCGCTACTTCGTCGAAGGTATTAAGCTATCGGGTATTAAGGGGTAATGGCTCCCCGGGCAGTTCGCTCGAAAGAGAGGCTCAAAGTTTTGGCAGTCGTTTTGGCTGCCGGCAAAGGAACGCGGATGCGTTCTTCTTTGCCGAAAGTGTTACATGAATTAAGAGGAAAGCCGCTTTTAGGCTATGTGCTCGACGCCATTCGTAACGCCGGCATTAAACGGACAGTAGTCGTCGTTGGTTACGGTGAAAAGCAAGTTCGCTCTTTCTTAAAAACGGATCGGTTGCAAATCGTTAGACAATGGCCGCCCAAAGGTACCGGGCATGCCGTCCTTTGCGCAGAAAAATATCTCCGGCATTGGAAAGGTCTGGTGCTCGTGATGCCGGGGGATGCACCGCTTGTCACGGCCGAGTCGCTCAAAGCGATGCTAAAGGCACATCAATTTCAAAAAGCCAGTGCAACGGTTTTAACAGCTCACGTCAAAGAGCCGCATGGTTATGGCCGCATCATCCGGCGAGCAGGTCAAGTGGCAGGTATTCGGGAAGAGTTGGATGCCACTTCGGCGGAACGGCGCATTCATGAAATCAATTCCGGTATCTATCTTTTTGATGCCGAAGAGCTGATGAGCCACGTTCGTTCTTTAAAAGCGGCGAATCAAAAAAAAGAATATTATTTAACCGACACCATTGCGTTATTGGCCCATAGCGGTCAACAGGTTGCCGGCTATCAAACCAATGATGCGATGGAAGTGCTCGGAATTAATTCAAGGCAAGAATTATCTCAGATTGAAAAAGCGATGAATCAAAACGAAATTGTGAAACATCAGAAAAACGGCGTCACCATTATTTCGCCCGAGAATACTTTTATCGCCAAAGGCGTTAAAATCGGCCGGGATACGGTGATTTATCCGTTTACTTGGATAGAAAAGAGTGTTCGGATTGGTGAACGCTGTCAAATCGGGCCTTTTTCAGCGATCCGTCAGGGAACGCAAATCGAAAAGGGTGCCACGGTCGGCAGTTTTGTTGAGCTCGTGCGTTCACGGATTGGCAAACAGTCTCGCGTCAAGCATCTTACTTATTTAGGAGATGCCGTGGTGGGAGCAGATGTGAACATCGGGGCCGGTACAGTCACAGCCAATTATGACGGCAAAGGGAAACATCAAACACATATTCGTCAAAAAGCATTTATTGGTTCCAATACGGTATTGGTAGCGCCCGTGACGGTTGGTGAACGCGCCAAAACCGGAGCAGGTGCGGTTGTATTAAGCGGTTCTCGGATTGGAAAAGGTCAAACGGTGGCTGGCGTTCCGGCTAAACCCATTCAACGCGGCAAGCGTAAAAAATAGGAGAAATTGAAATGAAAGGCAACCATAAAAATTCAATTTCAATTATCTCAGGCAATGCTAATCCGCAGCTCGCGAAAGCCATTTGCCGGAAACTCGGCATTCATTTAGACCGCGTGGCAATCGGCCGTTTTCCGGACGGTGAAATACGCGTTCAAATTGAAGAAAATATCCGCGGCAAAGACTTGTTTATCATTCAATCAATTTGCCAATCGCCCAACGATCATTTAATGGAATTGTTAATTTTAATCGATGCAGCCAAACGTGCTTCGGCCCAGCGTATTACCGCGGTGCTGCCTTATTACGGTTACGGCAGGCAGGACCGCAAAGACCGGCCGCGCGTTCCGATTACGGCAAAATTGGTGGCCAATTTACTGCAAACCAGCGGGGCCAATCGGATTTTGACCATGGATTTGCATTCAAACCAAATTCAGGGATTTTTCGATATTCCATTTGATCATTTGTATTCAATCAATGTGCTGTGCCCTTATTTAATTCAGCGGAAGAAAAAAGACCGTGAATTTGTGGTGGCATCGACGGATGTAGGCGGTATTAAAATGGCACGCGCTTACGCCAACCGCCTCAACTGCAATTTAGCCATTGTGGATAAGCGGCGCGAAGATGCTTCAACAACTCATGCCATGCACATTATCGGCAATGTGAAAGATTGCGATGTGGTGATTGTAGATGACATGGTCACTACGGCCGGATCCTTGGTGGAGGCTGTCTCGGCTATTAAGAGGGCGGGGGCTAGGGAAATCTATGCGGCGATCGTTCACCCGGTGCTGGTAGGCCCTGCGATAAGCAGGCTGCAAAAATCGGGCTTGAAAGAATTGGTGGTTACGGATACTATACCCCTTCCTTCGGAGAAGCGTATCCGTAAAATTAAGGTACGTTCGGTAGCCGGTTTATTGGCCGAAGCGATACACCGCATTCATCAAAACCAATCTGTCAGTTCGTTGTTTAGAAGTGTTTCGGTGGAATCTTAAAATCAATATTTGTGAAGGAGTGAAGTCAAATGAAAACAGTAGAATTAAAAGCAGCGTATCGTGAAAAAGTGGGAAAAGCTTCGGCTAAACGTGTGCGTGCTCAAAAGCAAATTCCTGCGGTGGTCTACGGCCACAAAACGAAGCCCATTTCGGTGACGGTGGATTACAAGGATTTTTTACATGTCATCCATACGGGTGCCGGCGAAAACGTCGTCATCGATTTAAAAGTCCAAGGCCCTAAGCAGCTGGCCGAGAATGTCATTATCAAAGACATGCAGTACCATCCGGTGACGGACTTAATTAACCACATTGATTTTACCGTCATTTCCATGACGGAAAAAATTGAAATCAAAGTCCGGTTGGCCATTAAGGGCGAATCACCGGGAGCTAAAGAAGGCGGCGTGCTTGATGTGGTACACCATGAAATTGATGTCGAATGTTTGCCGACGCAAATTCCCGATAAAATTGACTGTGATATTTCTGCTTTAAACATCGGGGACGCGATTCATGCCAGCGAATTAAAAATTCCGGCAGGTGTTAAATGTTTATTCCCGGAAGATGAAGTGATTGTCACGGTTCACGCACCTAAGGCGGAAGAATCTGAACCAGCGGCCGAAGAAGCGCCGAGCGAACCGGAAGTCATCGCGAAGGGTAAAGAGGCAAAAGAAGGCGAAGGAGAAGAGGGAGAAAAAGCACCTGCGCCCGAAGCCAAAAAAGAAGATAAGAAAGAAAAGAAAGAGTAATTTTGCAGCAATGGAATGCGCTCTCATCGTGAGAGCGCATTCTTTTTTTCCACAGCCGGAAAAAAATCCTCAGTATGAAAATCATGGTTGGTTTAGGTAATCCGGGCAGGCGTTATCTTCATACGAGACATAACATTGGTTTTATGGTGCTTGACCGGTTAGCCGACGACGTAAAAGCCCGTTTTAAATCTCAGCGATTATTTGAATACGCTCAGTTTAATTTAGAGGGAGAATCTTACGTACTCATCAAACCGACCACTTATATGAACAAGAGCGGCGAGGCCATTCAAGCATTTCTTGCGGCTCATTCGGAATGTTCGGCTGCGGATCTTTTGGTGGTGAGCGATGACGTTAACTTGCCTCTTGGGGCCAAGCGGCTGCGTGCTCAAGGTTCTTCGGGCGGCCATCGCGGTTTGGAGTCAGTGATTGAACATCTCGGTACTCAGGCTTTTGCTCGGTTGCGTTTAGGTGTTGGTTTGGCCGGGGATGGCCAGGTTTTGGAAGAGCATGTGCTGGATTCCTTTACCAAAGCTGAAGAGGTTCATTGCCGGACATTGGTGGAAGCTGCGAAGGACATTTGTTTGGATTGGGCGAAAGAGGGTATTGAAGCCGCCATGAATCGCCACAATGGTCCCTCTGCCAGTTAAGCGCTTAAAAAGACTCAAATATTAGGTGAAAAAAGAACCGATTTGATGATTGTTATTTACAGGTAACTATGGTAAATTAAGTGCTCTTTTGGAAAAACTTTAACGAAAGCATTGCTTGAAAGGTGATAAAAATAGATGATTCGTCAATATGAAGCTATTGTAATTGTTCCGGTGACAGCGGCGGGCGAGAAATTTGAAGCATTGAAAGCAGCTTATGCGGAACAATTAAAGAAATTGGGCGGCAAACAGACCGCTATTCACGAATTAGGCCGACGCGCTTTCGGTTATGTGATTCAAAAACACAGAGAAGGTCTTTATTTTGTTGTTGATTTTGAACTCGATTCCCTTAAGTTGAGAGATTTTTATAAGGCCATGATGCTAGTGGAAGGTATCTTGCGTCATACCATTTTTACCAAACCCGATTTGTTCAAGAAAAAAGCAGCCAAACCCAAAAAAATCCGTAAAGAAACGTCCCAAAAAGCACCCGCGCATGCGAAGGTCTCTTAATGGCAGCCAGTTTTAATAAAGTTTTACTTCTAGGAAATCTTACCCGTGACCCTGAGTTACGTTATATACCTTCAGGTCAAGCAGTCACTACTTTCTCCATTGCAATTAATCGTTCATATACCTCCCAAACCGGTGAGCGTAAAGAAGAAGTCAGTTTTATCCGCGTAGTCGTATGGGGACGAATTGCAGAAACTTGTAACGAATACCTTAAAAAGGGCAGCCAAGTTTTTGTGGAAGGCCGTTTACAATCACGATCATGGGAAGCACAAGATGGTACCAAACGAAACACCATCGAAGTGGTAGCGCAAAGCGTTCAATTCTTAAGCCGTGGAGGTAAAGCGCAAAGTTCGAGCGCAGCACCGGCCGGCACAAGTTCGGATGATGCCATTATCGATGATTCATTTGAAGTACCGGCAGGAAACAAATCAAACCCCTCTCAAGATCTTGGCGAAGAACCGCCTTTTTGAGTTTCAATTTATTATCATTAGAAGGAAGGATTATATCAATGGAACGTGGTTCAAGCAGTTCATCAGGTGGTAGGTTTTCACGGCGTCCCGGCGGATCACGTCAAGGCGGCAGAGGCCGTTCTATGGGCGGTGCGCGCGGTTCACGTCAACAAGGCGGCGGTGAGGGTAAACCGCGGTTCTTTCGTAAGAAAGTCTCACGTCTTTCAACCGAACGCATCAGCCATGTGGATTACAAGAATACGGAACTGTTGCTCAAGTTTCTCACTGAAAAAGGTAAAATTCTTCCGCAGCGGATTACAGGTAATAATACCAAGCAGCAGCGTTTGGTGGCCCGTGCCATTAAGCGCGCTCGCCACGCCGGGCTCATTCCGGCAGTGATCGGACATAAATAAGGAATTTGCGATGGAAGTCATTCTTTTAGAAGACATCGAAAATTTAGGAAAAGCCGGCCAGGTCGTCAAAGCAAAAGACGGTTATTGCCGCAATTACTTGTTGCCGCGTAAGAAAGCCGCGCTTTCTACGAGCGGCGGGTTACGCTTTTTGGATGCGAAAAAGAAACAGGCAGAATTACGTTCCGAACAGCTCAAAAAAGAAGCTGAAGTGACTGCGCAGAAAATTGCCGGCTTAACATGTAAACTAAAAGCACGTGTCGGACAAGAAGGCAAGTTATTTGGCTCTATTACCACTCAGGATGTGCATGAGTTTCTTGAAAAGAGTCAAATCGTGATTGACCGCAAACGCATTGAAATGGCCCCGGTTCATGAACTCGGTGAGTTTCAGGCTTTGGTGAAGTTACACCCTGAAGTAGCCGCCCATTTAAAAGTGGTTGTCACGGCTTAATAGATCTGTCCCGATTAACCGATATCATTGATTCGAAAAATCGGGACTGTCATCAGCGACCGTAAAGTTGCATCTGAGGCTGATGACTGCTTTTTTAATTCATAATATTTAACAACAAAGTATAAACCCACGAAATAAGCTAGAAATGGCTTCTGATCCCAATCTGAGTTTAGTTGAAAAGATTCCACCTCAGAATGTGGATGCCGAAGTAAGTGTCTTGGGTGCGATGCTTTTCGAGCCCGAAGTCATTCCCCTCGCAATCGAAATCTTAAGAAGTTCCCACTTTTACCACGACGCCCACAAACGTATCTTTGATTGTCTCGTCTCTCTCTTTGAGAAAAACCAACCCGCTGACTTAGTTACGGTAACCGAAGAATTGCGGAAACGTAAACAATTAGAAGAAATCGGGGGCGCCAGTTACCTGACGCAATTAACTGCCAATGTGCCGACGGCCGCCAATTTTGAGCAGCATGCCAATATTGTCCGTGAAAAAGGTTTGTTAAGACAGTTGATTCAAACCGCCACGCAATTGGTTCAGGAAAGTTACGACAGCGGTGTCGATGTGACAGAGCTCTTAGACCGGGCTGAGCAGCGGATTTTTCAAATTAGTGAACAAAAAGTTGCGGGCAGTTTCGTTAGCTTAAAAGAAATTATCAAGAACAGCATTGAAACCATCGATCAGCTGTATCAGCGCAAAGAGCACATCACCGGACTAGCCACCGGTTTTCATGATTTTGATACGCGCACGGCCGGTTTACAGCCTTCCGATTTAATTATCATTGCCGGCCGGCCTTCCATGGGAAAATCAGCTTTTACATCCGCGATTTGCGAACACATTGGCATCACCTTGGGGAAGCCGGTTGCTTTCTTTTCGCTCGAAATGAGCAAGGAGCAGCTTGTTCAAAGGATGCTTTGCTCGCATGCCCGTGTGGATGCACAAAAGGTGAGAACGGGTTACTTATCGCACACCGATTGGCCAAAGCTGACCAGTGCAGCGGGAAAACTTTCGGAAGCGCCTATCATCATCGATGATACGCCGGGCATGAGCGCGCTTGAATTGCGTGCGAAAGCCAGACGCATGAAAGCACAGTATGGCATCGAATTGGTGGTCATCGATTATTTACAATTGATGCGCGGCGCCGCGCGGTCTGAAAACCGTCAGCAGGAAATTTCGGAAATTTCCCGTTCACTCAAAGCATTGGCGCGTGAAATTCGCGTGCCGGTGATTGCAGTCAGTCAGTTATCTCGTGCCGTCGAACAACGAACAGGCAACCGTCCGCAATTGTCTGATTTGCGTGAATCGGGCGCCATTGAACAAGACGCAGATGTTGTTGTATTTCTCTATCGGGAAGAGTATTATCGTCCTTCCGAAGAAAACAGAAATAAAGCAGAGGCCATTATTGCCAAACAAAGAAATGGCCCAACAGGGTCCATCGAGCTGCTTTTCTTAAAAGAATGGACTCGGTTTGAAAATCCGGAATTTCACCGCGGAACTGTATGAAGCGGCAAAAATTTAAGTCATGTTAGATAGGTGAGGAGTCTGGGAAATTTCCAGACCCCTCAGATAGGTTATCATGCATTTAATTCGTCAATCATTTGGAAGATGGACCGCTTGGTTCATGTTGATTCTTGGGTTGTGTTTGCCTTTTACTTCCCAGATAAAAGCTGTACAAGCCGAAGATGCCCCGTCTGGTCAGGAACAAACCACGGCTGCTGAGCCATCCGCACAAGAGACAACTCCTCAAGAACAAAATTTAACGGTTCGAGACATTCGTGTTCAAGGCAACCAAATTATCGGGACCAACACGATCTTAAACAAAATGTCGCTTCGCAAAGGCGTGCAGTTGAGTCAAGAGGCTGTGAATGAAGACATTAAACGGCTTTATGGAACGGGCTTCTTCCGCGATATCCGATTTGATGTTGAGCCTTACACCGACGGCATTGACCTGATTGTTGTGGTGGATGAAAAGCCGGTGGTTAAGGAAATCCTGATTGACGGTAATCAAACCTTTGATGACCGCAAGCTCAGAAAAGATATTGATTTGTTAGAAGGGCAGATTGTTGATGAACGCTTAGTCGTCGAAGGAGTGCGTAAAATCGAAGCGCGCTACTTGAACAAGGGTTTTCGATTTGTCAAAGTGAGTTACAACGTTCAAGTCAACGATTTTACCAAAGAAGCAACCGTTTTGGTTCACGTCAATGAAGGCGAATCCTACCGCATCAAAGAAGTGAAGTTTTCGGGAGTGAAAGCATTCTCTGAACGTCAACTGCGTAAATTACTTCGTACCAAAAAGAAAAGCGCTTGGAATCCCTTTCAAAGAGGCGTGTTTAAAGAAGATGAATTCCAGGATGATTTAGAGCGGGTCAGTGTTTTTTACCAGGATGAAGGTTATTTGGATGCCAAGGTCTCATCCGATTTTGAATACGACGAAGCCAGTAACCGCATTGTGATTACCATTTTAGCGGAAGAAGGCGCCCGTTATCAGGCCGGCAGCGTTCAATTTGAAGGTAATCAGCTTTTTCCCGAAAGTGATATCTGGGAACGTTTAAAAATGCTTCCCTCAACGACTTATTCGCAGCGCAATTTGGCGCTGGATATTGATGCGATTCGAAAACTTTATTTTGCACATGGTTACCTGGATGTGCGCGTGACGCCGCAAGTTGAATTTCACCGCGGTGAATCTAAAGCCGATGTCAAATATGCCATTAAAGAGGGAGATCTTTATTTTGTTGATAAAGTGAAGATTCGAGGTAATACCAAAACCAAAGACATTGTGATTCGCCGCGAACTGCGAATTAAACCCGGCGAACGTTTTGACGGTGATTTATTGGAGCTTTCAAAACAGCGTCTTGAAAATTTGGGATTCTTTGAAGACGTGACTTATGACACCGAACCCGGGTCAGCCCCGAACCGTAAAGACGTCGTCTTTCGTGTCAAAGAAAAACAAACAGGTGAATTATCATTTGGTGCCGGTTTTAGTTCGATTGATCAGTTTATTGGCTTTGCCGAAATTGCGCAGCGCAACTTTGATCTTCTCAATTGGCCGCGTTTTACCGGTGCTGGGCAGAATATTGCATTGAGCGGCCGGATTGGTTCCATCAGCCGCAACATCGAGTTTAGTTTCTTGGAACCTTATATTTTTAATCGAAATGTTTCTTTCGGTCTCGAAGCTTACAATCGTGATTTTGAAAGAAGAAATTTGGATTTTGATCATGAAAGGCGCGGGGTTGGTTTTACCATTGCCAAAGCATTGAATGATTTTGTGAAGATCGGAACCGGTTACACGCTCGAGCGTGTTAAAGTGACCGACATCCAAGACAGTGCTTCGTCATTGGTTTTTGAATCGGAAGGGAGCGACATTTTAAGCCGCCTCAAAATATTCATCACGCGCGATACCAGAGACAGTGTTTTTAATCCTACCAAAGGTTCTGTGATGGGTTTTTCGGCTGAGTTGATCGGTACCTTCTTGGGAGGAGACGCCGATTTCACGATTTTGCAAGCCAATGCAACCAAGTATTGGCGGATTGGCGAAACCGGTGTTTTAGAATGGCGCAACCGTCTTGCCATGTCAGAAGGATTTCGTTCAACCGATAATGTGCCTATTTACGATCGGTTTTTCGCCGGCGGTTTGGGAACCGTACGAGGTTATAATTTCAGGCGTGTGAGCCCTAAAGATGACAACCGTCCGATCGGCGGTGAATTTTTGGCTATTACCAACATCGAATACACTTTCCCGCTGCCGGTTATAGAAAATTTTAAAGGCGCCTTCTTTATTGATATAGCCCAAATCACCCGTGATGCTTCTAAACCATTTGAAGGCAGGGATTTGGTGGCGAGCATTGGTCCCGGTGTTAAAATTAAAACCCCGCTCGGCCCCATTGCTTTGTATTATGGATTGCCCATTCTGCACCGCGATACAGAAGACAAGAATGGCCGCTTTGAATTTAGCTTGAGTCGCAGTTTCTAGCGCTTCGACTCATTCGATTTTGTATGTTTCGCTCAGCCCTTCGATGATACTCAGGACTGAGCCCTGAGCCAAGTCGAATGGGCTCAGCCCTTCGATGATACTCAGGACTGAGCCC
>PCVY01000013.1:17097-31625 GCA_002787155.1 Candidatus Abzuiibacterium crystallinum
ACTCAGGACTGAGCCCTGAGCCAAGTCGAATGGGCTCAGCCCTTCGATGATACTCAGGACTGAGCCCTGAGCCAAGTCGAATGGGCTCAGCACTGTGGTGAGCGAGGTTTAAAATTGGCACTTACCAATTTTAAACGAGTTGAATCACTAATGCCGTTAGACAATTAAAATGAGCTGTTCCGCGTGTTCGCTGGGGTTGTCAAAGCCCTTCCAGCGGCATTTTCACAACCGCCGATATCAATTGTCTAACGGCACTAGTCTAACTGACATTTTTAACCAAATATGAATTTAGGAAGGATAACAAAATGAAACACACGTTGAAGCAAATGATGGTCGGATCTCTTTTTCTTTCTTTAATCGCAACGGCAGGCGCAGGTCATGCTTGGGCTGCCGAATTAAAAATAGCTTATGTGAACATCGGCCAAGTTTTCGATGACTATGAAAAAACAAAAAAGTTTGATCAAGAATTGCAGGATATCGGCAAGAAAAAACAAGAAGCTCGCGATGCCATCGTTTATGAAATCAGGCGTTTAAGGGATGAACAGGCGCTCTTGGCGCAAGACAAGAAGGCAGATGTACAAGGTAAGATCGAAGCAAAATTGAAAGAATTAGAAGAATTTGATCAAGGCGCGCAGCAAGAGCTTTCTGATAAGCGCAATACCATCATGCAAGAAATTTTGAGCGATATTGATGCGCTTCTAAAGCAATACGGCGAGCGAAAAGGGTACGATTTTATTTTTAATGAGCGTGCCATGGTCTACAAGACTGATAAATATGACCACACTAAAGAAGTGTTGAACGAACTGAATAATGAATATAAAAAGAAAAAGAAATAACAGCGATGAGCGAAAAACAGAAAACCATTAAAAAAGAAATTCGTTTTGAAGGAACGGGCATTCATTCCGGAAAACCCGTGCGGGTTGTTTTAAAACCGGCACCAGCCGGCAGCGGTATTTCCTTTTGCCGAAGCGATTTATCCAACGCAAAACCCATACGGGCAGTGGCGGAGAACGTGTTCGAGGGACCCGGCCGTCAAACGGCATTGGGAACGGCAGATTGGAAAATTCATACCATTGAACACCTGATGGCAACCTTCCATGGTCTTCAGATTGATAATTGTCTGGTGGAAGTGAATGGTGAGGAATTGCCCGGTCTTGACGGCAGCGCTAAAGATTATGTGGAAGCGGTATTGAAGGCGGGTTTTGAGGAACAAGAAGCAGAACGGGAATACATGAATATCACGCGCCCCATGTATTATCGTCATCAGGATACCTACATTGCCTTGCTGCCCGCCGACGAACTTTCGGTGTCTTACACATTGAGCTACGACCATCCGGATCTGGCCGATCAATTCTTTTCAACCTCGATTAATTCGGAGGTTTTTGCTTCACACATTGCTTCTGCGCGGACATTTTGTTTGAAACAAGAAGCCGAGCAGCTTCAAAAAATGGGTTATGGCAAAGGTGCCAACCTTAGCAACACGCTTGTTTTTGACAAGAACAAGCCATTGGAAAATTCCCTTCGGTTTACCAATGAAGCTTGCCGCCATAAAATCATGGATTTGCTGGGTGATTTATATTTGGCCGGCCAGTTCTTCAAAGGCCATATCGTGGCTTGCCGCTCCGGACATGCTCAGAACTTGCAGATGGTGAAGCAATTAGCGGATTTCAGAACGCCTCGCTACAAAGATGTCGGGATTACGCTCAAAGAAGGAGAGGCTTGGAAAATTAACGGAATTAAGCGTATTTTACCGCACCGCTTCCCGTTTCTTTTTGTGGATGAAGTGGTTGAAATGGAAGAAGGAAAGCGCATTGTCGGTAAAAGGAAAATTTCGCCTCAGGAATTTTTCTTTCAAGGGCATTTTCCGGGACATCCGGTAATGCCGGGAGTCATTATCATTGAAGCGCTGGCCCAGTGCGGTGGGTTTTTGATGTTATCCAAACCTGAAAATCAGGGTAAGATTGCTTATTTTATGACCATTGATAACGTCAAATTTAGGCAACCGGTTCTGCCCGGTGATGAACTGCGTTTTGAAGTGGATGTGATTCGCGCACGTACCAAAACAGGCGAATGTGCCGGCAAAGCTTTTGTCGGTGATAAATTGGTGTGCGAAGCGGACGTCCGTTTTGCCGTGGTTGATTCTAACTAGCACTTCGACACAATTGAAATTGTGAGTTCACAATTTCAATTGTGCTCAGTACTGTGGTGAGCGAATAACAAAAATCCAATGAGTCGACCCACTAGGAGATTATGAAAACGAAAGACACGATTATTCATCCAACTGCGATTGTGGATCCCGCTGCCGAGTTAGGTATTGGCGTGGAGATCGGCCCCTATGCTGTGATTGAAGGAACGGTGAAGGTGGGTGATCGGACAAAGCTCCATGAACGCGTTTCCTTGAAAGGCCACACTTATCTGGGCAGCGATAACGAGGTTTTTACCGGCGCTGTTTTAGGCAGCCTGACTCAAGATAAGAAGTATAAAGGAGGCGTCAGCTATCTCAAAATTGGTAGTCACAATAAGATTCGTGAGTATGTGACCATGAATCCGGGAACCGAAGAGGGGACTGAAACGGTGATCGGAGATCGTAATTTGGTTATGGCTTATGCGCATATTGCACATGATTGTATTTTAGGTAACGACATTACCGTGGCTAACAATGGGACATTGGCGGGGCATGTTGTCATAGAAGACCGTGCCATTTTAGGCGGTTTTGGCGCTGTCCATCAATTTGTCCGGATTGGGTATTTATCGATTGTTGGCGGATGCTCTAAAGTGGTTCAAGATATCCCGCCTTTTATCATGGCAGACGGCCATCCTGCCAAGGCGTTTGGTCTGAACAGTGTCGGGCTTGAACGAGCCAATGTGCCGGCGGAAGACCGTTCCAGCTTAAAGAAAGCCTTTAAAATTCTCTTCCGTTCCGGTCTGAGTGTTAAAAGCGCTGCTAAAAAGATTGAATCCGAAGTTCCCCGAACTCAGTCAATTCAGATTTTACTTGATTTCTTAAGTAAATCTGAGCGAAGTATCTGTAAGTAATTTATTCTAAACAACTTACGATTATTCCCTCATCAATAGATAAAATATAACAAAAATTGTTGTTTACATTTTTGTCAATTTTAAATAGCATACATTTTTGTCTCTTTTAGCATAAGGATAATATAACCTATATGATAGTTAGTGAACGTATTGGGCTGATAGCAGGTAATGGTAATTTACCTATTGTGATTGCCAGAGAGCTTGAACGCCTTGGGCATGAGCGGTTTATTTGCGCTCTCAAGGGCGAAGCTGAAACGGCCCTGGAGAGACTTGCCTCTCAACATGAATGGGTCAAATTAGGCCAGCTCAAAAAATTGGTTCAATTTTTTAAAACGCATAATGTGACGCGCGTCATCATGGCGGGCAAGGTAACCAAGACGAATCTTTTCAAAGGTGAAGTTCAGCCGGATCTTGACATGATCAAGGTGATTGCCGGCACCAAAGATCGCAAGGATGACACGCTGTTAGGAGCCGTTGCGCAATATTTGGAAGAGAAAGGCATCCGTGTGATGAATTCAGTTGAATATTTGGGAGAGGCTTTACCCCAAGCCGGCGTGCTCTCTAAACGAAAGCCAAGCCAAGCTTTTCAGGAAGAGATCGAATTTGGCTGGAAAATGGCCAAGAGTATTGCCGCATTGGATATCGGCCAGACAGTCGTAACAAAAAACAAATCTGTTCTTGCGGTTGAATCGATCGAAGGAACGGATGCCGCTATCTTGCGCGGCGGTGAGTTAGGCGCAGGAGAAGTGAATGTGATTAAGGTGGCAAAACCCGATCAAGATATGCGTTTTGACGTTCCGACGGTCGGATTGAATACGATTAATACGTTGATTCAAGTGCGTGCCAGGTTATTAGTCATCGAAGCAGGGAAAACGATTCTTTTAGACCGGGAGGCTTTTTTGGCAAAAGCCAATGAGCACGGCATGATGGTGGTGGCCAAACAATGAAATCCAACACGCGGGATGCTAGTCAGCTCAAACGCGAACTTCAAGAATTGAGCGCTCTTAACGAAATCTCAAAGGCGTTCAGCTCATCACTTGATCTTGAGAAAATGATCGGGAAAGTGATGGACATTCTACATTCCCATTTTGGCATGGAGCGCGGAACGCTCACACTCCTAGATCCGGAAACCAACGAGCTTGTCATCGAAGTAGCCCAAGGCCTTGATCCTGAAGTGGAAGAGCGTGTCCGTTACAAAATCGGAGAAGGGATAACGGGCAAAGTGGTGGCATCCGGCGAGCCAATTGTCATTCGCAATATCGGCGATGAACCTCTCTTTTTAAACAAAACCAAAGCGCGCGATCTAAGCAAGAGCAATATTTCCTTTCTCTGTATTCCCATCCGCTTAGGCCGACAGACCATCGGTGCTTTAAGTGTGGATAAAGTTTTCCAAGAGGATATTTCTTTCGAAGTTGATTTGCATCTTTTGACGATTGTGGGTTCCATGGTCGCGCAAGCGGTTCAGATTAATCAGCTGGTCAAAGAAGAAAAACGTTCGCTGAGTTTTGAAAACGAACAGTTAAGAGGGCAGTTAAAGAAAAAATTCCGCCCCAAGAACATCATTGCTGAAAGTAAACGCATGACAGATGTGTTTTCTTCAATTGATTTGGTTTCGCAAACCAAAGCCACCGTGATGCTGCGGGGTGAAAGCGGGACGGGTAAAGAATTGGTCGCGCATGCCATTCATTATCAAAGCGATCGGGCGGATAAGCCGTTTGTGAAAGTGTCGTGCGCTTCTTTGCCGGAAACTCTGCTTGAAAGTGAGCTGTTTGGCCATATGAAAGGCGCTTTTACCGGCGCCAATGCGTCAAAGGCAGGCCGTTTTGAAATGGCCAACGGCGGCACGCTTTTCTTGGATGAAATCGGTGAAATCAATAAAAGTATTCAAGTGAAACTCTTGCGTGTTTTGCAGGAAAAAGAGTTTGAGCGTGTGGGCGGTACCGAAACCATTCGAGTTGACATCCGATTACTAACGGCTACCAACCGTGACTTAGAAAAAGAAGTGCGGGAAGGACGTTTCAGAGAGGATCTCTATTATCGTTTAAACGTGATTCCCATTTTTATTCCGGCTTTGAGAGATCGCCGGGAAGATATTCCGCTTTTGGTAAAATATTTTATCGAAAAATTTAATCTTGAAAATAACAAGAAGATCTTCCATCTTTCTCAGGAGGCCTGGGACCATGTCATGGGGTATTCCTGGCCCGGTAATGTCCGTGAACTTGAAAATGCCATTGAGCGGGCAGTCATCATGTGTCAGAGCGATACCATCCTACGGGATCATTTTCCGATTGATTTGCAAGCTCGCATTAAGCCGTTTACGCTTGTGACTGAAGAGTCGGAAGAGAATAACAATCTGAAAGAAGCAGTGGAGACCATTGAAAAACGGATGATTAGCCGTGTGCTTGAGAAAATCGGCGGCAACAAACGGAAAGCAGCTCAAATGCTTGGTGTGACCGAACGTATTTTAGGATACAAGGTTCGCAAATACGGCATCAATTCTAGTAAGTAGAAAATACAAAAAAGTATTACATTTTTGTCTAACATGACAATTTTGTTCTGTTTTTCTCATCCATAAGCAACTCTTAATAGCCACTTAAAATTGTTAAAGCCCCCCGTCTATTCAATTCAAAAGCTTCAATAATTATTTTTAGCTTTTAATGACACAGTACTTTTAAATTGGCATATCTGTTGCAATCTAATTTAGCTATCAGGAGAGTCGTGCGCCCTGTGTGCGTGTCTAAAAAAAGATTAAAATTTAGGATGCATGTCAAAAGAAGGGAAAAACAAAAATGAGTACAGGAGATCTCAAAATAGCAGTGGATACCATTTGGGTCCTCGTGACAGCCATGCTGGTTTTCTGGATGAACGCGGGATTTGGTATGGTGGAAGCAGGCTTCGCAAGAGGCAAAAATTGCGTTAACATTTTGTCAAAAAATTTTATTGTGTTCGCCATCTCAAGTATTGCGTTTTACTTGTTGGGATGGGGAATTATGTTTGGTGATGGCACACCTTTTATGGGCTTGAAAGGCTTGTGGATGGTGTCAGGTGCTGACAACAGCCCGGCTACCGGCGATGCCTATTCAGGTGTTTATAGCGCCATTAACTGGGCCACGGTTCCGATCTGGGCGAAGTTTTTCTTTCAGCTCGTTTTTGCCGGAACGGCGGCGACCATTGTTTCGGGAGTTGTTGCCGAACGTATCAAGTATATTTCCTTTATTGTTTTCTCATTTATATTAGTCGGTGTGATTTATCCGATTGTCGGCCATTGGATTTGGGGCGGCGGGTGGCTGGCTTCAAAAGGGATGTGGGATTTTGCCGGTTCAACAGTCGTTCACTCGGTAGGCGGCTGGGCTGCCTTAGCGGGTGTTATCGTGTTAGGTCCTCGTTTTGGCAAGTACGGTAAAGACGGTCAAATTCATCCTATCCCTGGCCATAACATCAGCATTGCGACGTTAGGCGTTTTCATTTTGTGGTTAGGATGGTTTGGTTTTAACCCCGGTTCTACCATGGCAGCTTCGGTGAATGATATTGCCCGTATTTGTGTCACCACGAATACAGCGGCAGCAGGCGCCATTTTAAGTGCGACCGTTGTTTCCTGGGTATTTTTGGGGAAACCCGATATCGGCATGACTTTAAACGGTTGTTTGGCCGGTTTGGTTGCCATTACAGCGCCATGCGCTTTTGTCAGTGTATTTAGTTCACTTTTAATCGGTCTTTGCGCCGGTATCATTGTGGTGTTTTCGGTCATCTTTTTTGATCGGATGCAAATCGATGACCCGGTCGGTGCTTTGTCTGTCCATTTGGTAAATGGTATTTTTGGAACTCTCTGTGTGGGATTGTTTGCAGAAGATGCCATTATGTCCGGAACGACTGGTAACGGTCTTTTCTTCGGCGGCGGCATGACGCTTTTCATGGCACAACTCACCGGCGTCATTACAGCCGGCGCGTTTGTATTTTTCATTTCGCTCGTCGCATGGTTTATGATCAAAGTTTTACTGGGTATTCGTGTCAGCTTGCACGAAGAAATCCAAGGTTTGGATCTTGGAGAACACGGCAATTCAGCATATCCGGAATTCTTGAATCGGAAACCGTCCTATACTTTTTTAAGTCTTGCGGGACAATCCACAGGAACTTCCAGCCGGTCGAATTCTGAGCAAAAAGTGCCGGTTGGCGTTTAATGGTATTCACAAGACTTTAAAAGAAAGAGAAGGAGAAGACCCATGAAAAGAATAGAAGCAATTATACGCCCGGAAAAATTAGATGCCGTTTTCCGCGCCTTAGAACGTGCGGGATATCCCGGTATCATGATTACCGAAATTGAAGGTCATGGCAGGCAAAAAGGGATCACCCAGCAATGGCGGGGTGAGGAGTTTCAAGTCAACTTTCTGCCAAAAATGAAAGTCGAAGTGGTCGTGAATGATGATGAAGCAGAAAATCTCGTTCATGCCATTATGGAAGTATCTCATACGGGCGGTGCCGGAGATGGTAAAATCTTCGTGTCAACCGTAGATGAAGCCATCCGTATTCGAACACAGGAACGCGGCGCACGCGCCATTAGTTGATTTTGATTAGATAATATTTCGGGCGGGTGGCAGCACACCCCGCCACTCGCCCGGAACTCTTATGAAATAAGCGCTTTACAGGCGGTATGAGGCTCATGTAATATACAAGCCTTATTTTCATTATCCAAAATTTCACCCATGAAATCGCGGTTAATGAGTTAGTCAAGTAGAATCCAGCAGGGCAGGTCTAGTAGAGGAGGATGTAGTAGAGGAGGATGTTTAATGACAACGTTAGTAACCGAGAAAGATCACGATCAAGAAATGAAAGACGCAACTTTTCCAACAACACCGCAAGAAATTAAACGTTTTATCGAAAAAAACAAAATTCAAGTCGTTGATTTCAAGTTTAACGACTTACCGGGTATGTGGCAGCACTTCTCCATTCCGGCTTCTGATTTAACCGAAGGCAGTGTTTGGGAAGAAGGAATTGGTTTTGACGGTTCTTCGATTCGCGGTTTCAAAAAGATTCAAGAATCAGACATGATTTTAAAACCAGATCCAACTTCAGCTGTTGTGGATCCGATTTATCAACACCCGACTTTAAGTCTCATTTGTGACATTTATGATCCCGTCACAAAAGAACCTTATACGCGCAATCCTCGCTACATTGCGAAGAAAGCCGAAGAATACCTCGTCAAAACAAAAATTGCGAACATGAGTTACTGGGGTCCTGAAGCAGAGTTTTTTATTTTTGACGATGTTCACTTCAGTCAATCAGAAAACCAGGCTCATTATTTTGTGGATTCTGTCGAAGGCAGCTGGAACACAGGCCGTTCGGAAAATCCCAACTTAGGCTATAAACCTCGTTATAAGGAAGGTTACTTCCCGGTTCCTCCGCATGATACTTTGCAGGATATTCGCAGCGAAATTATGCTGACACTTCGCAAAGTGGGTGTTCCGGTTGAAGTGCACCACCATGAAGTGGCAAGCGGCGGTCAATGCGAAATTGACATTCGTTATGCCCCTCTCACCAAGATGGCAGATAACCTCTTAATGTATAAATACGTCATTAAGAATATTGCTCGTCGTCACGGTAAAGTGGCTACCTTCATGCCGAAGCCGATTTTTAAAGACAACGGCAGCGGGATGCACGTTCACCAGAGTCTCTGGAAGGATTCAACCAATCTTTTCTACGATGGCAAAGGTTATGCTTTAATCAGTGATCTTTGCAAATGGTACATTGGCGGGCTCTTGAAACACGCCCCGGCTCTCTGCGCCATCATTGCACCGACCACGAATTCTTATAAGCGTTTGGTCCCGGGTTATGAAGCACCGGTCAACCTCGTTTATTCGGCACGTAACCGCTCAGCGGCATGCCGTATTCCGATGTATTCCAGCAATCCAAAAGCCAAGCGGATTGAGTTCCGCACGCCGGATCCGAGCTGCAATCCGTATCTCGCTTTTTCAGCTCTCCTCATGGCCGGTTTGGATGGCATTCAAAATAAAATCGATCCAGGTCAAGCCGTGGATAAGAACCTCTATGATCTCTCGCCCGAACAAAAGCAAGGGATTAAGAGTGTTCCGTCTTCCTTGGATGAAGCGCTCAACAACCTTGAAGCAGATCATGAGTTCTTGCTCAAGGGCGATGTCTTCACCAAAGACGTGATCGAGACTTGGATTCAATACAAGCGTGAATGTGAAGCGGATCCGGTTCGTCTGAGGCCGCATCCACATGAATTTCACCTTTATTTTGATATCTAAGTTCGTCGAAATAACAGGTTAGTCAAAAACCCTGTGGCATTCCAGCCACAGGGTTTTTTGTTTTAGCCATAGGTCATTGCGAACAGAGAGTCCGCCAGAGGACGGATCCGCCCACGCTGTGTGGCGGAAAGCAATCTTAAAATAAACAAGCATTCCAATTGCTTCGCTGCGTTCCGCGCGCCCGATTTTTGGCGATCGCCCAAAGTAAAATCAGACGTGCTCACTCCTACAGGGGCTACTTTCCTGAAACGCTATGTTGTGTTTTAATCACTGACCACTGATTGCTAGCTACTGATAACTCCTTGTCTTTCATAATATAATATTATCCACAATTTAGGAAAGTGATCCCCCATAGAAGATCTCTGTGGGGATTTTTTTTGAGTATATATACATATAATAGTATGTATAAAAATATTGACAATTGAGAAGAGAGAGGTTAAGCTTACATGGAGATCCAATTAGGTAACTTTGTCTGGCAGGCAGAGAAAGAAATCGAAAATATCCGTAAACACGGTGTTAATTTCAAAACTGCGTCCCAGGCTTTTCAGGATAAAAAACGACTTATCATTTTAGACTCTGTTCATAGTGATAGTGAAGGAAGGTTGTTTTGCATTGGTAAAGTTGGTGAACAGATTTTAACTGTTCGATTTACATATCGTAAAGCTAGAATCAGAATATTTGGTGCCGGTTATTGGCGAAAGGGAAGGAGAATTTATGAAACGGAACAGAAAAATAGATGAGGATGTGCCCATCGGAAAATTAACTGTCATACCAGACTTTCTACCTCCACCCGAGGAATTGGTTTTTCCTGAAGAAACCGAAAAAATTACCATCGCACTCACAAGGTCCACTCTGATTTTCTTTAAACAGCAGTCTAAGAAGCGCCATGTCAAATATCAACGGATGATTCGGGAAGTGCTAGACCGTTACGCACAATGTTATCATCGTAAAAAATGATTCTTGGGGTCAGACCCAGGAGGGTCTGACCCCACGCACGTTAAGAACGATTCAAACAAGCCAAAATGGCTTGGGCGGCGCGGGCAGGAGCGCCGGGCGGGCCCAGCTTTTCTTTTACTTCTTTCAGCTGTTCGAGAATGCGCATACGGATATCCTCATTTTCTAGAATCATGCAGATTTCATTTGCAATGTTTTCGGGGACAGCATCATGCTGAATAAATTCAGAAATAATTTTATGTCCGCCGATGATATTCACCATTCCAATAAAAGGAATGCGGATCAGGCGCTTGCCCAATGTGTAAGTTGACCAAGCAGTTTTGTAGACAATCACAAAAGGAATCAGCGTGAGGGCTGTTTCAAGGGTGGCGGTGCCCGAGGCCACGATGGCGGCATCGGAAGCAAATAAAATGTCATGCATGCGATCTTGGAGGCATATTAATTTAAGAGAAGTTTTGTAGGGCTTTAGAATATCTTCGTATATTGACTTTGATACGTTAGATGTTTCAGACAGTAGAAAGCGGAAATCAGGATGTTTTTGGGAAATTTGCACGGCGCTTTCAAGTACGACAGGGAGAATACGTCTCACTTCCGTTTCTCGCGAACCCGGCAGCAAGGCCACCACTTTTTCCCATACTTCTAAGTCCAAAGTGCGGCGCAAGTCAGCTTTGGATTGATCGGTTTTCACCGACTCCACCAAAGGATGGCCTACCCAGGTAACCGGCATACCCGCATCTTGATACATTTTTTCTTCAAATTTAAACAAAACCAACATACGGGTCACGAAACGTTTGATCACTGCCATGCGCCGCATGCCCCAAGCCCAAATTTGAGGGGAGATGTAATAAAGGACGGGAATTTCTTTTTTCATCTTTTTAGCAAATCGTAAGTTAAAGCCAGGGTAATCAATGAGAATAATGGCAGCCGGTTTTGTTTGCTTCACATGATGAATGGCTTGGTAGAAAATTTGACGGATCCGGCTGTATTGGCGGATCACGTCACCAAAACCAATCGCAGCCAGGGAAGGTAAGTCAAAGAGAAGTTTCATACCTTCCGCTCGCATTTTACTGCCGCCCAAGCCTTCAAAACGAAGGGATGGATCCTCTTTTTTGAGGGCACGGATTAATTCGGCGCCTCGGGTGTCACCGGAGGGTTCGCCGGCAATCAGAAATAAAGTTCTTTGGTTAGACATGGACGGTGACAGCGGTATTTTCGTTTTTCTTGATGGCAGCCGTAATTTCAAGCGCGAGCGCCAAAGCGTTCCGGGCTTGTATGTCGGGTTTGCCGAGAGCGCGTTTATTTAAAATAGAACGCACAAAATCTTCGAGCTCAGCTTTCAAGGATTCTTCTTTTTCGAGGGTGACAGTTTCTTTTTTAATGCCCATGAGGCCTTTTCTAAAAACCTGGGCAGACTGGGCTTGGTAATCGAGCGAAATATAAGCATCTTCCTGAAAGATGCGGATCTTGCGCTGTTTCTCAGGCGTCAAACGGGAAGCCGTCACGTCTGCCACCGCCCCGTTATCAAAACGGATGCGAACATTGGCAATGTCTTCAAACTTGGTCAGCACGTTAATGCCGACACAGTCAATGCTTTTAACGGTTGATTTGATGAGTTGCAATAAAATATCAAGATCATGAATCATCATGTCTAAGACAACGCCGCAATCTTTGATGCGGGGCGTAAAAGGGCTTAGACGGTGGATTTCCAGAAATCGGACGTTCTTAACCATTTTTTCAATGTGACGGAAACCCGCATTGTAACGTTCGAGATGACCAACCTGCAGAGCCAAGTTTTTTGCCTGAGCCAACCGAATGAGTTCATCGGCGTCCTTTAAGTCGGCGGTGATCGGTTTTTCAATGAGGGTATGGACACCTTGCTTGAGGCATGCCGAAGCCGCTTCGTAGTGGATGGAGGTGGGGGTGGCAATGCTCACGGCTTCTATTTGGCCGATGAGGCCGCGAAAATCCTTAAAAAAAGAAACACCGAGCTCTTTGGCTTT
The DNA here is from genome assembly GCA_002787155.1 of Candidatus Abzuiibacterium crystallinum. Taxonomy (GTDB): domain Bacteria; phylum Omnitrophota; class Omnitrophia; order Omnitrophales; family Abzuiibacteriaceae; genus Abzuiibacterium; species Abzuiibacterium crystallinum. Next base: position 29,351 of record PCVY01000013.1, read on the forward strand.
TTCTTCTTTTGAAGGATCAATATCTGAAATGCCAACCAAATCGGTTTCGGGAAGGTCTCTGTAAATTCGGGCATGTTCTTTGCCTAAATACCCGACACCAATGACGCCTACCCTTAATTTTTTGTGTGCGAATGCCATAAGTCAGCGATTGTATCAAACCCCTTTAAATTGTCCACTATTTCTCAAACCCTGCAAATGCCGTTAGGCAATTATGATTAACAGTTGGGAGGTGTTTACAAAGCGCCATTCTCTATATCACGCATTCTACATCTTCTCACAACGATTGATTGTATAACGCCGGCGCATCTAGCCAGGTTCGTTGACATTCGGGAGGGGTTTGAGTATGATACCCTCTTCCATTAATACTTCCATTAATAACGCCAAACGTATATCACGCAAGAATTTATGGGAACTTACCGCCGTTTAGTCGCCTATGTTTATCCATACCGATGGTTATTTGTCATCGCCACGGTGTGCATGTTTTTTTTCTCCGTGATGAATGCGCTGGCCTCGGCTGTGCTTTACGTGGCCGTGAAAGGGTTTTATTCGGAAGGCTATGTGACGGTTGATAACATTCCGTATGCCCCTTCTTTTATTCAATCCATTCAATTTCCCGTTGCCGCTGTTCCCTTAATGGTGGTGGGAGTTTTCTTAGTCCGCGGTATTTTTGACTATACCTCAAATTATTTGATGGCCGACGTTGGTATTCGGGCCATTCGCCAAGTGCGCGAAGAGCTTTATCAAAAGATGGTCAATCTGTCGGTTGACTTTTATTCCAAAGGCCGTACCGGCGAATTGATGAGCCGGGTGACCAATGATGTTGGGTTTATCCAAGGCGGTATTACGGATGTGTTGGTTGATTTGGTAAAACAGCCGCTTGTTATTCTCATCAACGTACCCATGGTGTTCATCTGGGGCGGCAAAATGGCATTTTGGGCGGTTCTTGTTTTCCCATTGGTTTTGATCCCGATTGCAATCATCGGCAACCGTCTGAGGCGCTTGACCCGGCGGATGCAGGAACGAACTGCCGATATTCTTTCAGTCATGCAGGAAATTTTCACTGGCATTCGTGTGGTCAAAGCTTTTAACATGGAAGAAGTTGAAATAGACCGCTTTAACCGCATCAACAAAAGTGTATTTGATTTCTTTCGTAAAACCGTACGTGTGACGGCTTTTCAGCGTCCGATTATTGAAGTATTTGGTGCGGTAGGAGCAGGGTTGGCGATTTGGTTTGGATATCAGCATTTGCCGCCGGACCGATTTGTCGCCTTCATCGGGTCTCTTTTCATTTTCTATGAACCGCTTAAAAAACTCGGTAAAGTCAACAGCACGATTCAGCAATCAGTCGCAGCCGGCAAGCGCATTTTTGAAGTCATGGATGAAGTTCCAACCATTCAAAATAAACCGAATGCGCTCAAGCTTGAATTGCCGATTAAACAAATCGATTTTGAAAAAGTTTCTTTTGCTTATGAGGGCAATCAATATGTGATCCGTGATTTAAATTTATCGCTGCGCGAAGGGGAAGTGGTGGCGGTGGTGGGGCCTAGCGGTGCGGGCAAAACCTCGCTGGTTAATTTACTTCCGCGCTTTTACGATGTTGTGAAAGGCGCCGTTAAAATCAACGGAAAAGATATTCGCGATCTTGATATCAAGAGTTTGCGCGAGAAAATCGGTATTGTGAACCAAGAAACAGTTCTTTTCAATGCCACGGTGATGGAAAACATTGCTTATGGCCGGCCGAGCGCTTCTTTGGATGAGGTAAGGCAGGCAGCCGCCGCAGCTTACGCGGATGGTTTTATTAAACAATTGCCCAATGGCTACGGCACGATGATCGGAGAGAAAGGGGCAAACCTTTCGGGCGGACAACGCCAGCGTCTGTCGATCGCACGTGCGCTTCTGAAGAATCCGCCTATTTTAATTTTAGATGAAGCCACTTCTCAGCTTGATACCGAAAGCGAGCGCGAGGTGCAAAAAGCCATTGAGTCACTGATGCGGGGCCGGACCGTGCTCGTGATTGCTCACCGTCTTTCAACGGTTCAAAATGCAGACCGGATTGTCGTGATTGAGGATGGTGTGATCACGCAAGTGGGTAACAATGATGCTCTCTTAAAAGAGGGCGGCACCTACAAACGGCTCTACGATCTTCAGTTTAACCTGTAAATCACCTTATTTTTACCTGCAGAAATTTCTGTTGATAGCACGTCAAGATGTCCGGTTTCTGTAGCACGTGATTTGTCCGCTTTTAGGTTAAGGTGATTAATTGTTTTGTTGGTTT
>PCVY01000054.1 GCA_002787155.1 Candidatus Abzuiibacterium crystallinum
CGGCTCAAAAAGAAGGCGCCGATCTTATTATCATGGGCGCCAGTAAGGATAAAGTTGTGGCGGACTGGATGAGCTCTAATGTTGCAAAAAGGGCAAACACACCTGTGGTGATTATTCCGGGCTTGGGAAAAGAATATGTTTAATAAAACAGTTCTTGTCGTTGAGCGCGATCCGATTGAAGCGAAAAAGATTCTAGATTTCTTTAAACAAAATAATTTCCGGAATAAAATCGAGGTTGTGCATAACAAGACAGAGGCGCTCGATTATATCTTTGCAACAGGGCCCCATAAGGATCGTCCAGATCATGAAGTGCCGGGACTGATTTTGCTCGATCTGTTAACGAATATGACGAAGGAGTTAAAAATCCTAAAGCCTTTGCAATGGTATTTGCGCACCCAAACAGTCCCCTTCATTATTCTGACTTCTTCGGAAGAGCAAGAAAAAGAAGTAATCAAGTTCGGATTCGGTGCCGTTGGATATATCAGAAAACCTTTAGACTTTACGCATTTTATCGAAGTGATTCAAGGCTTGAGCATAAAGTAGAAAGAACAAAAGCCGCCGGAGGCTGTGAATGGATGACATGGCATTTAAAATTAAAGCAGATTTTCTGAAAGGCTTGGCTCATCCCATCCGTCTTCAAGTGATTGAATATTTAAAAAACGGAGAAGCGAGCGTGGGAAAACTCGTTAAGGTGCTGGGAGTAGAGCAGTCCAATCTTTCCAGGCATTTGGCGACCTTGAGAGAATTAGGAATTCTCGAAGCGCGTCAGGAAAAAACGACCGTTTATTACAGTATTCACGATCACGACATCTTTAAAATCTTAAGGCCTGTTGCTGAAGTATTAAAAAAGAAGCTCAAGAGAAGCGAAAAACTGCTTGCAAGCCTTGGCAAAGAATAAGAGGGGATGCGGGAAGTTGTAGAACGGAAGGTTTTTTTTGGCTTCACGTATGAGTATATGATCATAAAGAAATATTGAAGGCGCAGCAATGCGTGCGAGACGAAGATCCATGCTAATGACGAAAACTAAAAAGAAGCGGCGTGCGGAATGCAAGTCCAAGTTTTGCCGGGGACGGATTCTGTGGTTCAACCCGCGGAGCGGCCGTGGGTGCATTGTCCGTGACGATGATCAAGGTGATTGCTTTGTTCACGCAAACGCCCTTTGCGAACCGCTGCAATGCTTTCAAGGTGGTGACGTTGTGGCGTTTGAAGTGGATAAGACAGGACGCAGTCCCAAAGCCGTGAATGTCAGGCTAATAAAAAGATGAAGCTTAAAAAACAAAGGATCATCCCGGCGGAAATCCACACGAGTCCAATGTCTGATTCCGAGATCAAGGAATTGGTGGCGCGTTTTGTCAAACAATATCTTGAACTCGAATGCCGGTGTTTTATGTGCCGGGATATTATTAAAAAGATCGAACAGAGTCAGATGCTTTCCGAAGGGGATCGTTATCATATGAGTGTTTGTCTGCCGTCCCTAAAGCGGTTGCGCGAGAAAAATGAAATGTCTATAAAAGAAAAAACGATATGAACATTGATGCCTTGTTAAGTCCTTCGGCCGTCTTGTTGAATTTCAATGCCAAAAATAAAACAGATGCCCTCGAACAACTTACCCGAAACTTCACAAGTCTCTATCCCGGCGTGGATCAGAAAAAGCTGCTTCAAGCTCTCATGAAAAGAGAAGAATTGGGGTCAACCGCGATCGGAAGCGGGATTGCGATCCCGCATGCCGACTCCGGGAAGATTGCCGAACCTAAGGGATTGCTTGCAGTCTCCCGAAACGGAATTGATTTCACAGCCCTGGACGGGGGTCCTGTGCATTTTCTTTTTCTTATCGTTTGTCCCCGAAATTCTGCGGGCAAGCACCTATTGACGCTCGCCATGGTGGCAAAACTCCTTCGGGACCGGTTCGTGCGCGACTCCATCTTAAAGGCTGAATCGCCTGAAAAAGTGATTCAGATTTTTTACCGGGAGAAGACCAGAGACGAAACACCGACAGCCCGGATGCCACAGATCCAACAGCCCGGACATGCTTCTTGTGGTACGACGCCGACTGCCGGTAGAAAGGGAGAAGATTGACAGAAAGTTTTTTTTAGCTAATATATATGAGTGTATGATCATATAACAATATTGCAGAATAACGAGGGGTTGCATGGGAGCTGAGGACAGATCCGGAGAACCCGGGAAAGGGGACAGGGAGACGAAACTCTTCCGCGGCCGGTTACTATGGTTTAACCCGAACACTCGATGCGGATGCATCGTCAGGGCAGATGGAAAGGGGGATTGTTATATTGATCCCAATGCGTTTTTCGAATCCCTCCAATTCTTACGGGAAGGAGAAGAAGTTCAGTTTGAGATCGACGCCCGTACTCATAAAGCCATCAATTTAAAAGCTGTGAAACGACAGAATTTGGGGTGCTGTTCGTGAGGTTTTGGAATAGCGTGGCAGATATCTGCCGGAGATTATTGGGGATGAATAAAACCAATCCAGAGAAGGAGAATATCAAGACGTACAAAGGCCGTGTGAAATGGTTTAGTACGGAAAAAGGATTTGGATTTATCGGCAGGGAGGATGGCGGGGAGGATTGTTTTGTTCATCATACGGGGCTTGAAGGCCCGATCCGCTATTTGCGTGAAGGAGAATTGGTGGAATTTGAAATCCAGAAAGGGACAAAAGGATTTCGGGCAGTCAGAGTTCGTTCTGCCGGTAAAAAATAGTTGATGGGAGATGTTGGTGTCAATTCAGAGGATCATGGAAGGGACGGTTTCTTATTTTAATCCCGCGGAAAAAAGAATGACCGTTTTGCAGTTCGAGCGCCAGAAAAAAGGGTTGTTCCGCTTAGAGGTGCCTTTAAAACTTGATCCCCATGTATTAATTTCAACCATGGATCAAGGTATTTTAAAACTTACCGGATTGAAAGCGGGTAAGAAGGTGAGAATCCGGTATGTCACTCGAACAGGCGATAAACGGATTGCAAAAATAATCCATGTTTTAAAAGGATAAACAATGGCCTATCAGATTACATTAATTCCTGGGGACGGGATTGGACCGGAGGTGGCTTTTGCAGCTCAAGCGTGTCTTGACGCAACTCAAGTCCCCATCCAATGGGAAATCCTTCCTGCGGGGAAACAGTCCATAGCCCAATGCGGCTCTCCTCTCTCTGAAAATCTCTTAAATTCAATCAAGCGAA
>PCVY01000007.1:0-14393 GCA_002787155.1 Candidatus Abzuiibacterium crystallinum
CTATTCTAACCCCGCTTCCTGCCCGAACCAAGCCTCTCAATCCCTAAACTCCTAAAACCCCTCCCGTGTCTACGTTTAGCTGAAGCTCAACAGTTACCCCGCTATTGATATTCATTGAGAAAATATTAAAATTACCGCTTTCATCCGACGCATAAACAATCAACTCACCATCAGGTGACCAACTCGGATATAATTCAACTGTATAATTACTGGTTAGCTGTTTTTCCTTTTTAGTTTTCAGATCTAACAAGTAAAGTTCGCTTTTACCAAACCCCTGACTACCTACATAAACTAATTTCGAGTTATCTGACGAAAGACTCGGTCCAAATTCTACGCCTTGTTTTCTTAATAATATTTCGCTTTCAGCACTATTAACATCAGCTACCCAGAGATCGCTATCGTCTTCAAGAAATGAATCAAACCGTGAGAAAATAATTTTGTTGTCACTTCCAAAAAAAATAGGATCCATCATCCAACCTAATTTTGATAAAACTTGCAATTCAGTTCCTGATTGGGAATCAAAAATAAAGATCTCGCGATTACCAGATCGATAAATGATTTTCTTTCTGTCTGACGAACTTACAGGGCGCCTTTTATCAAATTGGGAGTACGTCAATTGTTTTAAATCACCATTAACACCTCTTTTCCAAACCTGCCAATACCCATCTGTTAACTGTGTAAAAATTAAATTATCACTATTTGCTAACGCAAATTCATTATTGAAAATTACCGTGATAAAACTTAATACAACAAAGAACAACAACGAAATTTTAAAAAGGGGTTTGCTCATTCAAACACGTTCACGTTAACTACCGTATTATGCATACTCTCTGTACCTGGATCACTAGCAAGTATTACAATTTTATAAACACCTTCTAAATAGGTGCGTTCTCCTACATCATTGGTTCCATCCCACACGGTTTCATGTAATCCCTCGGTTTGATATTCTTCGCTGACCAAGGTTTTAAAGTAATTACCATTAGGATCTTCTATGGTAATAGTAATATTTGCTGGTACGGTTAGATTATATTGAATAGTGCTCACCTCACTATAATTAGGAAGTATGAGATAAGCTTCCGATTTTCTTTCTGCAAACGGTTTGACAAAAGAATCTGCCAAAATCAAACTATTTTCATGGACAGCAATACCGTTAACAATTCTGGCATCATAACCACCTGTTCTAATATTGCCTGCATTATCACGTCCATCCCAAAATTCGGTCATTTGACCACCATCCCTCGGTTCATCTCCAACAAGAGTACGAATAGTGTTATTAGTATTCTGATAAACAATTTCCACTGGTAACCGTCCAGAATGATCCATTCCGTAATGAACTACAAACTGTTGGTTTTTATGCGGATCAAAATCAACATTTTCTGTTTGAAAATCATAACCAACGGGTATATGACCTAGTGGATCTTCGTATTCCTTCATTTGTTCACCAGCAGTTGCAATAATTTTGAAATAATATGCCTCGTATGGTAAGAGTTCGCCAAGATCATTTTTGCCATCCCATTCATCAATGTTAGGCCCTTCAAATCTTAATGCATCAGCTATTAAGGTCTTAACCAGTTCTTGCGTCAGATCATCATAAATTTCTATAGTCACCGCTGCATCCACGGTCAATGAGTAAAGAATCGATATAGGCTCCCCTCTCTTATGATCAACCGTAGATGGATCTCTTGAAATATCATAAAAAGCCAAGGCTTTCTCACCATTTTCTGTTAAATATGGAAAATAATCCACATAAGGAGAAAATGGATCATCACTATGATCGTAGATCTTCATCTCTATTTCTGACTCTTCAACCGTCCCCCACCAGTTTTCTTCAAAATTGAGGGTAGCATTTGGATCTTGGAAATTACCTTGGACATAAACATTGTAGGCGGTGTTATCGTAAATACTGGATTGATGGACAGTGGGGTTGGGATTGGCATATGGCCCAGCCCCCATAATATAAAAACCGTATGTATTATTGGTAACAGTTGCTTCAGTGATAACAGGTGCGGCTCCAATCTCAAATGAAAAACCATTCGTTCCGCCTGAAGATGTCACACCAGTTAAAGTGGCTGTTGCAGCACTCCCCCAAAACCAAAAATTAGTTGTATTGTTTAGTGCTGTTACTTGAGTAAGATTGTTAGCATAAGCTAACTTAAATCCATAGTCGCTATTATTTTGTGAGATACAATCTGACAACGTCAGGTTGGGTGAGTTACTTATATCAAATCCATTTTTTGAATATTCAACAATGACATGAGACAGTGTATATGAATCTCCTGTTAAGAGTAAAAGACCATTCCAATCTCCCGGCTGAGGTGTTGGTTTATTTGAAGTAAAACGCACTTCATTCCCTTGTGTGCCTTGTGAATTTAAAATCCCTTGGATTCTTAAAAAATCAAAATCTTCAAACTTGACTTCAACACCAGCTTCAATGGTGAGGGTGGTGCCGGATGATACTTGTAAACTTCCGTTTGTAACATAGGGTACCGATTGATAAGGTATCGTGTGATTAGAAGAGAATGTTGTTAAATCTGTTTTTGTCCATTCAATGACATTTTCACCATTGTTCAAGTAGCTATTACCTGCCCCAAAACTTTGAGTTTCAAAAACAGAATATGCGCTTACTGCCTTACCTGAAGCTAATTGAATGGTTGTGTTGGTCATGGTAACACGTCCACCATTTATAACTTCCAGCCCAGGATCACTTCCATACTCAATCATCACATAATTAAGCAATGAGGCTGGCTGTGCGCCCATATCTAATCGAAGACCGCTCCAATCTCCAGGCTCTGGTTGTGCTGCATTTGAAGTAAATCTAATATTTGCCTGGTCATTCCCATCCGCTACGACTGTGCCGTTTTCCGTATCGGTACCAATGCGTATTTCAATACCTAATAGCGGCTCTACTCTAACTTCAACACCAGCTTCAATGGTCAATATCGCATTATTCCTAACGGTGACGGTGCCTTGAACAATGTATGGGCTCCCGGACAAAAGCCAGGGTGTATTTTGTGTGATATCGCCGCCGGGCCAAATGGTTTCAGCCAGCGCTGAAGGCGCTGCCATGGTCACAAGTGACAAGGCACAAGTCACAAGTATTATTTTGAAAAGGGTCAAGGGGCCAGGGTCAAGATTAGTGAATTGAATTTTTGGTTTGAGACCCAAGGCTAGCTTGCGAGTTTGAAGTCTTGTGGTTTTATGTCCTGGGATCAGACCCAGGTGGGTTTGATCCCACGCTGCGGTTGGTGCGCTGGCGAATGTGACTTGAAAGTTTTTTTGATCTGGCATCAGTACTGTATTACCTTCTGCCGGGTTATTTGGAATTGTGAGAAGTTTAACCCAGGCTTTAACTTATGGCAACTTGAAATTGTTTGATAAGGGGTTTTTATGGTCACAAGATATGGTTCGACAGGATCACCATCCCGAATCCCGAGTAAAATCGAGGGACAAGGACACACAACACAAGAATGTCTATTATTCTTAAAGCGTAATGCCATTTAGAGCTAAATTGAAGAGAAAATTACTAAAAATGTAGAGAAATCTACTGTGAATAGATAATTGATCTATTGTGGGTAGATAAAAGACAGGGATCAGGGGTCAGGGGGGGCAGTAGTGAGCTTCAACAGGGTTTGTGAGATTTGATCGTGACACACGTTTATAGTCAACAGGCATGCTTTAATTTTGTGCCAGTTTTTGTGCCAATGAAAAACTCATTACCGCATCACGACACCTAATCCTGCCTAACTTGATTTTTAAAAAAATAATCTGTTGCACCTGATTCTGGATGGTTTAAGAGTCGCTTGCTCTACCAACTGAGCTATGCGGGCGTAAAAGCACCTTAAATTGGCAAAATAACTTAAATCGATTTTTTTATGTGTCCAGCACCGACTTCTCTTGATTATCCCATCAGACGTCGGTGCGGGCATAAAATAAGCAAGTGAAATGAGTTACGGCATTATATCAAAAGCAGCTTTGAAATGCCACAAGTCAACAGGGCAGGTCTGGATTAAATCTTTAAATCAATTATCTCTTTATATTGGGTTTCCGAAACAGCGAACATTAAAGAAAATCCATCTCTTTTTGCCGGAAATTCTCCCGACGGCAGTGCTTTTGAACTTAAGTTGATTTGAATCACCGAATCATCCTGCAGCTCAATATGCATCCAATTATCATCAAGAAATTTTAACCACTTTTTCTCTTCTAACTCAGGAAGATATCGGCTAACTTTTAAATGTTGAATGCGATTGAGGAGACTGAGTACGGCTTCAGAATTTTCTTCTCCGTTTTGACCGTCTATTCCCCAACTCACCTTACCATCCTCGTCTTTTTTGATAAGTTTGACAGCCCTTTCCGGTGTCCGTATAAAAACCGACTGCCAGGCCTTAAATTCTTCGACAAGCGGTGAGTTTGAGAGGAAATCTTCAGGATTTGCTTCAAAAGATTTCAGCACAGAATCATTGATGATAAATAACTGATGATTTTCTCCTTCGGTCACCAAAAGATTGAACAATTTATCAGCCGGCTGCTGTTCGGTAACAGGTGCGATTTGAAACCGAACCATCCGGCCATCTGGTTTTGTGACATTGAGCTGCCATTTAAATGCGCCTAATTGATTTGCTTCAGGATCTAAAATTCTATCGGCTTTCTCGGCACGCAAAACACCTAAATAGTGATAGACATTCTCTGTCCCAATATGAAAAGGAAACTGCTCATCCCCTTCTAACAGCCATTCATCCACGGTCAAACCTGAAACTTTTGAATCCGCCTTAGAAATACTAAAAATGGACGCCGGTTCTCCTTTCTCAATTTTCTGAAATTCCATGCGAGCAACATCAATGGGTTTTAAATTAAAAAAAGATTTTTCGATCCAAAAATCAACGTCTAAATTCCGTGCTGCATCTCCGCCGTAAAAACCCACCTGTCTTAAAAAATCAACCGGGGCGGCATAAATCGATCGATCCTGATCGGGCGAGAAAAAAGAGCCGCTTTCGGCAGGTAATTTCAAACTGACATTTATCCCCATTAATTCTTGCTGATTTTGAAATACTTGAATCTGTATACCCTGATTTTGACCCAATCCAAAATCCGTCAAAACAGATTCCCCAGATCCCCGGAATTCTCCGTTCAATCCTTCTAGCGATTCAATCACTTGTTTCACTTTGGCCTGATTGGCTTTGACTTGCCAACGATTCATGACCCGCCACTCGCCATTTAGCTTGACCAACCGCACCGTCTCACTGTCTTTTTTAAGAATTTTGATCTCAGTCGCCGAATCAAGCGATTGGTTTGATTTGAACACCACACCCTCTTGACTTTGAATAATATGGGGACGTCGAATCGCTTTAAAAATTGTTACCGAGAGGATCAGAATAAAAATGACGGATAGAATAACCAGGTGCCGGATTTTCATGAGTTATGCAGTCAATGAGGAACGGCTTTGTGAACGCAGGTAAACTTGTTTGGCGCGTTTTCTCATGAGAAACCGCACAAAGCCAATCAATGCCAAAAGAAGCGGTATGAAGAACATGCAGAAAAATCGCCAAAATAGGTTTTCGTTCTTCGAAACATGGCGGATCAACCGATTAACCGTTTGTTTGCTCCGTATTTTGATGAGGTCATCACTCAAAGTCAGCGCATCAATACAATTTAAAAAGAAATTCAAATGCCCGCCGCCGCCCCCCATTAAATTGTTTCTAAAAATGGTGGAGGCGCCTGTTAAAATTAATTTCCCTTTTTTCGGATGTAATTCTGGCGCAGACTCAGCTTTCTTTTTAAGCTCCTCCGGCGATAAGCTAATTCCCCCGTTTGACTGGACTGCTTCCGGCCAAAGCGGTAAGGTTTGGCGATCGGCATAATTATTAGGAAATTGCCCCTCAATAAAAACAGCCGCGGGCAGAGGGCCGTTAAAACCTTCAGCCGGTAGTGCAAAAATATCTTTTGATAAAACGCCCTGCTGAGCAGGTACCGTCCATGAACGATCACTGCTTGATAAAAGAGGTTCAACATGCAAACCTAATTCCTGTGTGCGCGTTTCATTGATATCAAGGGCGCTGCCCCAAATATAAAAGATAGGCGATAAATTAGATGTGATCGAGATGTTTGGATTCATACCGTCTTGTGCGATGACGATTTGGAGGGGGGTTTTAACGGGAATATTGACGCCATAAGGCCCTAATTGAGCCAGACCTGATATATTAATCACTTCAGATTGTTCATCTAATAAGAACGAGTCGTTTACTTTCATGCCCCAAGGTTCAATCAACGGATCTATTTGGTGGCTAATTTTCTCAGCCGAAATTTGGAGTCCCGCCCGCCCCGCCGGTTGATAATCAAATGAATAATTCTGAACACCTAGCAAGATAGACCCGCCTTCATATAAAAATCGATTCATCTCGTACAGTTGACGGTCATTCAAGTGTTCCGGATTCAAAACCACCAGTGTATTGGTATCTTTTGCGATCCCCTCTTTTGAGCTAAGCTTGATCCGCGAATGCCGGTAACCGGAATACTCCAAAGCACCCGCCACATATCGATAATCATCCTCTCGATATTGTTCAGGGATATTGCCGCCGCCCAATTGAGCCAGTAACGCTGCCATGGTAGGATCCATGTTTTTTTCCTCATAGGGAGCCACAATTTCCACGGAAGGCACCTGATCCAGCGTCATCCGATAAATCTTGGATATCAATAAATATTCCAAATCGCTCAAAGCAGACGGAATCACCTGAGGAATAATTTCTTCCGGTTTTTCCTTGTAAGTCACACTCATAGCCGAATAAACCAATTGAACTCCCACTTGATCAGCTTCGATACTTTGCACTTGAAATGGTTGGATGCCCTTTTTCTCCAATTGCACCTCAAGCGTTTCCTGCTGTGTCGAATTTTTGTCTTCATTAGCCAAATTGACAGCTTCCATATGTACCACTTCATAAATAAAGTTACCTTTCGCGGCTACCCGAATTTCCTCCAATTTATCGATCACGTCTTGCTCCAAAGTTTTGAGCTGGGTAGGCATTTTCTCAGCGGGTGATACATAAAACTTCACGACAGTAGGCGTTTTAAGACTTGCTAGTATTTTTTGGCTGGCATGCGAAATGGTATAAATCTTTTGGCTTGTTAAGTCATAACGGCCCATAGGCGTATCACTCACCGCCCAATTAAAACCGGTAAATATCCCAAGTGACAAAATAACACATGTGGTAAATAAGGTCTTGGCTCGCGGACGCATGCGCCCGTCTAACCAAAATGTGTTCAACATTAAGAAAATAAAAGTACCAAGAAGAAAGTAAAGGACATCACGCATATCAATGACCCCGCGCGTAAAACTGGCGTAATGCGGTAAAGCGCCAAAAGCAACCTTTAATGCACTTCCCAATCCAATTTGGCCAAACCATCCGTCCAATGACGTTGCGACATAGTCTGTCCCAAAAATCACAAACATGAAGCACGCCACGAAAGTCGCAATAAAAGCCACAATCTGATCGCGGCATAGTCCTGATATAAAAATACCAAGCGAAAGAAACAAACTGCCGAACAAAAGAACGCCCAAATACGATCCCAGAATCGGACCCATATCAGGCTGTCCTAAGACCGCCACCATGAAAGGCACGGTAAAAGTACTGACGACAGCCATGAGATAAAATAACAATCCTGCTAAAAACTTGCCCATTACCAACTCATGTGTTTTGAGCGGAAAAGTAAGCAACAATTCAAGGGTGTTGCCCCGCTTGTCTTCGGCCCATAATCGCATCGTTAATGCGGGTAAATAAGCAGTCAGTATGATGGGGAGCATGTTAAAGAACGATCTCATGTCAGCACGGCCAACGACAAAGAAGTCTGTGATATACAAACCGACCGAAATTAAAATAAAAACGATGATAAATATGTAAGCAATGGCTGAATTAAAATAAGCACCCAGCTCTCGCTTCATGATGGTCATCACATTCAGGATATTCATACGCTTGAACGTTTGAAACGTTCCTTCTCATGTTGCTGCAAAAGTGAGATAAATATTTCTTCCAAACCCATTGCATTAGACATCTGTGAAAACGATTTCTTCCACTTTTGTTCTTTGGCAGCATTGTTTTCAACGCGAACACTCGACATTAATTCCGCATGTGTTCCGGCCGCAATCATTTCGCCTGCATTGATAATGACAATACGGTCAGCCAGCGCTTCAACTTCCGGTAAAATATGGGTTGAGAAAATAATTGTTTTCTCTTTTGCTAACTGCCGGATGAGTTCACGAATGCCAATGATTTGGAGCGGATCAAGACCGGAAGTTGGCTCATCTAAGATGAGAACTTGCGGATCATGGATTAAAGCCTGGGCTAACCCGATACGTTGGCGGTAGCCTTTAGAGGTTTCATGAATTTCATGTTTCCAAACCAAGCCTAAGCCGCATGCTTCCTTCACCCATTCCAGTCTTTCTCGAAGTTTTGCTCTATCAATCTGTCGAGACTTCCCCACAAACGACAAGTAGTCATCAACCCGCATGTCTTGATAAAGCGGTGCTGTCTCCGGTAAATAACCAATGATTTTCCGGACTTCCTCAGGCTCCTTCAGGATATTGCGTTGATGGATCGTTGCCGTCCCGCTGGTGGGATAAAGGTAAGTGGTTAAAATCCGCATGAGCGTAGTTTTACCCGCTCCGTTAGGTCCTAGCAGACCTAAAATTTCCTTTGTTTTCGCTTCAAAAGAGACCTCTTTCAATGCTTCAAATGAACCGTAACGCATTGAAATGTTATTAACTTGAATCATTTTTGCTCGCAGTCACATGGGTGAATGGACAAGGAATTATTTTAACTTATTTCCTTTTGTTTTCAAGGCAGAATTGCAGGAAAAATAATTTGTTTATGAAAGGAGTTTTTCTATTTCATTCAACCCGTTTAGAAAAGACGGCTCAATGCGAAGCTGGACTGCACGTCTATTTTTGGCATCTAAAGCCTGAAAATCGCCCAATGCTTGGGCATATTCCAACTCGCTAAAACCATATATCTGACCAGGTACCTGCAGTTGTTTTTGATGTTTCCCTACAATTTGGATAATTAAACAGTTATTAGCGCCGCCTTTATGCAGCTGTCCGGTTGAATGCAGATAGCGAGGCCCAAAACCAAACATGGTCGCACAGCCGCTCCGAGCAGATAACTTCAAACGAATTGTATTTAATTTCTTTTCAATCGAAGCCTGATAAGGCAAGTAAGCGCCCAGCATAATATAATCGTGCTTGGACAGCAGGCTTAGAAAAGTTGTCAAATTAACTTTACCCTTCATGCCCTTCAATGCCGCTTGACTGAAACTTGCTTCAAAACACTTGCCTGTCAACTGGACTTCTTGTTTCGGAAACTTTTTCTCCTGCTGCAGCGTTTTGAGTAAAGCCACCGTGCGGTCTTTTGATTCCTGAACGTTCGGCTCATCAAAAGGATCAACTTCCATCGTTATGCCTGCAATAGCCGTCGCAATTGCCCATCGATAAAATTGCCGTCCCAAATCCAGCGGATCAGCCAGCTTTATATGAACCACCGGATAACCTTTTTCAGAAAGTTCATCTAACTGGCGGCTTAATGCTTGATCCAGCTTCCCGCATGAAAGTGAAACAAACAGACGATCTGACCCAAATAACGTATGGGGGGTAACGTTTTCGCCAAAAATAGGCACAATTCCTTTATTTTCTTTACCTAAGCTTTCTGCCAAAAGCTGCTCAACCCATAAACCATACGAACCGATTTCTTCGGAAACATAAATGGTGAGTTTGTCTCGGCCTTTTTTAACGGCTTCACCCAAAATGACGCCCAAAATAGCACCCGGAATATCATGAATTTTCTGATTGGCGCTTGACACCTCTTTTTCCATTTTAATCCGTTGAATCATCTCTTTGATCGGAACCCCTATCACAGCCGCAGGCACCATTCCAAAATAAGATAGCACTGAAAAACGCCCTCCGACATTTGACGGATTAATGAAAACACGTCTAAATCCGAGACGCCCACCTTCTTGGACCAACGGTGTCCCAGCATCCGTGATGGCCACAAAATTTTCTCCGGCGCGATCCCCCTTGATCTGTTTTAGTTTTTCAAAAAAATACTGATAGAAAGAAACCGTTTCAACCGTTGTGCCTGATTTGGTTGAGACGATAAATAAGGTCTGCTGAAGATCGATTTGCTTTTCGATATCAGCCACTTGTTCAGGATCCGTGCTATCAAGTACAAAGAAGGCAGGCCACCCGCTTTTGCCGCCAAAAGTTTGGCGCAGCACCTCAGGCGCTAAACTGCTGCCGCCCATCCCGCATAACACAGCATGACTAAAACCCGCTTGCTTAATGGTATCTTGGAATTGCTTAAGATCGTCTGCTTGGGTTTCCAGCCAGTCGATGGAATCCAGCCAGCCTAATCGGTTTTTAATGATTTTTTGATGGTGCGCGTCAGCTTTCCATATGCCGGGATCCTTGGCCCACAAACGGGCTATGATTTGATCCTTTTCATATTGGTTCAACCGGTCTTCTACCGCTGCTTGCAAATCACCCAAAGTTGTCATTTGATGTTCTATCATCTTGCTTCCTTTTATTTGTGAGTTTATTATAGCTTTAATTAAGATGAAGTGCTCGCGTTTTTAATATAAAGTTTTCACGGTGCACATCAAAAGACTGGTCCTCTAGCGGCAAATGTTTAAAAGTTTTCTCTATTTCAAAAATACGTTTATCTGATACCGGGCGGGATTCTAGATAATCATGCATCTCATCGCCTCTAATCATACCTTCCGTCTGAACGGTTTGCACAAAATTTAAATAACCTTGCGGATCATGTCCGGCGCTTCGCATATAATCCAGCGCTGCTTTGTCAGCTTTTCTCACTTTCTTTTCGTCGCTAGGTTTATGATTAACGATCGCATAAGTGCCTACTAACCCCACCATAACGAGCGCGCCAATACTGCCAAACATGGGAGCCGCCATCGAAGCGCCTTGTACCACATTTTGAAATATTTTTTTCCCGTAAGAAAAATCGTTGCTCGGAAATTGTAATTCGCCTAGTTCGTGAGCCAGCACAGCCGCCAATTGTGCTTCATCCTTAACAAATAAAATCATCCCTGTCGTAATGTAAACGTATCCGCCCGGTGCGGAGGTGGCATAAATACGCTGATCGTCTAACACATAAAATTGATAAGGCAGTTCTTGGCGCTTGACGTAAGGCAGCATGCTTTTCCCGATCTCCTTCACATAGCTCACCAACTCCGCGTCTTGATATAAAGGAATTCTAGAAATAATAGATTGATGAATGGTCTTGCCGGTTTCGAGTTCATTTAAATACGTTTGTGAAGTTGTGATGTTTGCGGAGGAACCGCGAGATGATGAACAGGAGAAGGTTAAGCAAGCTATCAAAATTAAACTGATAACTCTTAAAACTTGATTTTCCTGCCCGACAGAAATGCGCATACAAACCTTCAAAAATGATCTTTGGTTATTTTATTGAAGTTTGCGCCTGACAGGACTCGAACCTGTGACCTATTGCTTCGAAGGCAACCGCTCTATCCAACTGAGCTACAGGCGCAAGCTACCGACAAATCATAAAACTAACATTAATAAATTGCTTGTGCCAGCCCCGCATGTTTTTTTTGCGGGGCAGGCGCAAGGCGCAGCCATCCAATTGCCCCATTTCCATTCGAAATGGGGCGTCACGGCACTCGGCAGGCCGCCTCGTGTCCCGTGACGAGCTACAGGCGCAAGCTACCGACAAATCATAAAACTAACATTAATAAATTGCTTGTGCCGGCCCCGTCCGCCACACAACGTTGGACGGATCTTCGCCGGAGGACGAATCAGTCCTTTGGCTGACGTCCTCCGGCGGACATGCTTTAAGCGGGGCGGACGCGAAATGCTTTTAAATAAAATAAATGTATGAAACGGCTAAACTAATTTGATTGAAGCCTTTCAATCACAACTGCGATAGCACCAAGATCACCCACTCTTCCTCTGAGACGCGTCTTTATAATTTTGCATTTTTTAAATGCGTATGGCCAGCTTTCGCGTTGAACGGCTTGTTTCAACTGCTTCCAGAACGGCTGCGCATGCTCCATGACACCACCGCCCAGGATAATTAACTTAGGATTTAAAAGATTGATAATGGTTCCAATGCCAATACCTAAATAATCGGCTGCTTCGCGTTTTAGCTGGATAGCGAATGGGTCGTGCTGGTCTGCTGCTTGTGAAACCATCCAACCCTGCACTTTCGCTGCTCCTTCTTTTTTCATGATCATGTAAATTCTTGAATTTTTACGGGATCGGATTAACTGACTCGCTCTTTTAGCAATCGCGGTACCGCTCGCATAGGCTTCTAAACAACCCCGCTTCCCCCTTGCAAGACGACCGCCCGGATGCTCCACAGTGACATGTCCAATTTCACCAGCCGAACCCACAACGCCGCGCACCAATTGGTGATTCACGATCATGCCGCAGCCGACTCCCGTGCTGACAGTAATGTAAGCAAAATCTTTGACGTTTCTTCCTGAGCCAAAATATTTTTCCCCTAAAGCAGCGGCGTTGGCATCATTTTCAATAAATACCGGACACCGAAACTTTTTTTTCAAAATGTGCTTGAGTGGTACCCGCCTCCAACCTTTTAAATTAGGTGAGTGCTCAATTTCTTCTCTTTTGGGATCAACTGGCCCCGGCACACCGATTCCAATTCCTTTCATGTTTTTAGCCGTGATCCCAAAACGTTTCAGCGATTCTTGAATAGCAGCGACAATTTGTCTAATAGATTCTTTTGTATGAGAACCGGTTTGGGTTGGGATGACACGTTTAAAGAGAATTCTTCCCTTTGGCGTGCCAAGCACGACAGAAATTTTGGTACCGCCGACATCAATGCCAACCAAATAATGTGTTTTCATGAGATTGTTGAAATCGAACGGTAGAATAGCATCAAACCTGCTTTTTGCCAAGCAAGGGTGTTGGTATTGGAGGCAAGAAATTAACTTTGAGAGAAGTAGGAACTTACTTCACTGGTGATGGCTGCTAACTGCTCTTTGAGTCTTTCAAACCATGAAAACTTCTTAGGTTTTTCTGATGATTCAACTAACACTTCAGGTGCTGGGGGCAACAACGCTAATGTATCGGCCTCTGCTTTATCCCTTTTTTTCATTTCTTCTTCTTTGACCGCTTCAACGATTGTGGCTGCGGCAACTGTTGAAAGCGACTGCGGTCCCATCCATGCCATGAGACGCACGGTAAGAGGCCTTTCGTCAAGATAGACAAGCGCCTTTCCGCCAAGTTCGGGGAATAAATATTTAGCCGCATGATACCACATGCGAGGTAACCCGTGACCAGAACTGCCGCTAGCAGCCGCAATATCAGCATTAAAAGATTGAAGCGTTTCTCCCTGTATAACACCGCCGTTATTACCACCGACAACTAGTAAACCGCCACCCCCGCCTGTCACCACAACTTGAGGATTGGTCGTGCTATCGGTATCGGTTTGATTGGACGAATTGTTATCATTGGTTGATCCATTATCACCGTCGGATGAATCATCGCACGATGTATTATCATGCTCGCAGCCCTGCGCTGGATCACAGCTGTCTATTGAGCAAGAAAGACCGTCATCGCAGCTAAGCGGGGTGCCGCTTTGGCAGCTGCCCGCCTCACAAATTTCATTTCCATTACACAAGTTACCGTCGGCACATGAAGTGCCATCCGAAACCGGTGCCGATTGGCAGCCAAGAGCCGGAATACAAACATCGACTGTACATAAGTTGCCATCATCGCAAGTCAGCGGTGTTCCGTTTTCACAAACGCCATTCACACAACTTTCAGTACCATTACACAAATCGCCATCTGCACAATCACTGTTGCTGTTACAGGATTGGCAATCAGGAATAGGATCGTACAAACAGCCTTGAACAGGGTCGCAACTATCGGTTGTACAGTTATCGTTGTCATTGCAAGTCAGCGGCGTTCCATTTTCACAAATACCCGCATTACAAACCTCCGCTCCGTTACACACATTCCCATCATCGCAATCTTGGTCTGAATTGCATTCAGGTATCAACTGGAAGACAGCCGTCACTGTTTTGTCGCTATCCATGGTGATAGACTCAGGATTATTCGTACCACTTAAATCATCTTGCCACTCAAGAAACTCCCAGCCAGGATCTTCGTTTGCAGTTAAATTGACAATCTGACCTCCATTATAGGTTGGCTCCTCAGGATCTTTTGTGACACTGCCCTGACCAACAATCTGGATGGTCAAAGTATATTGATCGGATGTTCTAAAGACTGCTGTCACAACTTTATCGGCATCCATTAAAATGGTCTCTGGATTATTGCTGCCTTGTAAATCACCTTCCCAATGATCAAAGGCCCAGTCCTGCGCTTCATTGGCGGTGAGTGTGACTTCGGTGAG
>PCVY01000007.1:14409-20153 GCA_002787155.1 Candidatus Abzuiibacterium crystallinum
TGACTTCGGTGAGCGGATCATAAATACCGCCCGGAGGATTAAGGTCCACACTGCCTTGGCCTTGGATGTTAACGGTGAGGGTATATTGCCCTGCGTCCTGAACTTGGATTTGAATTCCGTGCTGGTCTGTCAAGCTTCCGTCACTAGCCTCAGCGGTTAAATCATATTGCCCCGACTGATTGTAGGCTGGTGTCCAACTGAATGTATAAGCGGATGGATTGGCCGGCGTTCCCGTAAAACCGGCACCTATAGGTAATTGTTCTAATATTTGCTGCGAAACTTGATCGTTGAGATCCGCATCGTCTGCAATCACATCAAAGTTAATGGCCTCACCTTCCGTCACACTAATGACTACAGGATCAGGATCATTGTCTGAGACATCTACATTATTAATCGTTTCGATGACTGGCGGGTCTGTGCAGATGTCCGTATGCTGACATTGACTCGCTGAGCATTCATCCTGTGTGCAGGGGTCGTTGTCATTACATTGTGAAGCATCAAAGCATTCGACGCAGTTTCCGTTGGCATCGCACACACCAGCCGAACATTCTGTGCCCGGCGGTTCGTTTTCATGTTGGCAGCCGCCAAACTCATCACACGTATCGATGGTACACTCATTGTTATCATTGCAAGAATATGTCTGGCACTCCTCATTGCACTCGCCAACTTGATCACCGCAAGTGCCCGTACAAACTTGATAACCCCACTGATTATTCTCAAAAATGCACCCGCCTGACCCATTGGAACACGGCGCGCCTGGATCAGGAACAGCGCCGCAAACATTCAAATTTTCATCACAAACACCAATGCCGCATTGATAATTATAGGTACAGTCTGGCGGTGTGCCGGGTGTACATTCGCCGTTCCCATCGCACATATCAATGCCGTTACACCATTCACCATCATCACATTCACGACAATCGGTGGTTGGTTCATATTCACAACCATTCACAGGATCGCAACTATCAATCGTACATGGCTTTTCATCGTCGCAATCTAAGAAAGGATCGCCGTTAAAAGTATCAGGCACACAAACACCGTTTTGACAGATGGCATCTGTCACGCATGCAGTCCCAAGATCACAAGTCGTTCCGTTCAGCGGTTCATGTACGCACCCTAAAAAAGGATCGCAAGAATCTGCCGTACAAGGATTATTATCATCGCAGTCATATTGAACTCCTGCGTTGCCCATGCCACCGTCATATCCCTGTGATACATCCCCGCCTCCTCCGGAAGAACTCCCTCCACTAAACCCGCCGCCAAATTTAGGACCATCGCTACACTGCCCTTGATCACAAGTACCGCCTCCGCATTGACTATCGTCGCAACACGATTGGCAGTCTTGAATGAGTACGTGCTGACATGAGCCGCCCGGATCTAAACATGAATCGTTAGTACACGGGTTTCCATCATCACAATTAGGCGGGGGTGCAATATTGATGCAAGCACCGCTTTGACATTCATAGTACCCCTCTTGACATTGGTTATCGGGCCCGGTGCTATAACATGAAGTACCGTCAGGTTTCGGTAATATGGTGCAGTTAAAGCCATCCCAGAACGCTTCCTCGCAAGGATTGTCAGTTTGACAACCGCTTGGATCACAACTATCTCCCATCCCAAGCGCCATTTGTCCGGGGTTATCAAATTCAGAAATAGTGCGCAAAGAAGAGCCGATAAGACTGCTGTTCGTATCGGTATCAACGGCATAGACGTTACCAGTGTTACCGCCAGAGACAAATAAAGTTTGATTCTCTTCCGAATAATTTAAGTCAACCTGCTCAGGCCCATCAGATGCTTGAGGTAAATCAACTACTTGGTTCACATTCATCTGACCCGTGGATTCATCGTACTCCACTTCTGCCAGTACTAATTCTTTGGCGGCATAAGCCAGCGTATAAGCATAATTATTAAGTAGCAGCAAAATGGAGAGTAAAATTGCAACAGATTTTCTAAAAAAAACACCAAAGGAATTCAAACAGTTTTCACTAAGCGTTATAAACAGCTGCGAACGCTTTCCTGCCGACCCCTTTTTTATGTGTTTAGATTTATTTTTCATCTTTATGTACATTTATTAGCCAGCACGTAAGATTTCCCGTTCTTTGCCGTGTAAATTGCCCTTGGATTGCAAATATTCGGGATTGTCTTTTCCTGATATTGATTGGTATCTTCATTTGGGACGATCATCGCAACCGTTCCGTTGCTTTGATCATCCAAAACACCCATCAAATAATCGGTTGTTTGATTATTGCCTTGATCTATTTTAAGAATATTCAGATCTTTCGGCTCCTTTGTATCCATTTGCCTGGTGCCATAGCCGCCCCGATTACGATCGGCGATCACAGTAACTTGATTAGGTGTATTAGCTCCGATAAACCATTTATCCGTAAAGGCTAAAGCGATATTGTTGTGCCCCAGCCCTCTATCAATCGTATTCGTCCAACTTTGCACATATCCGCTTTCCGTAAATCGAACCCGCAAGACACCATCTTGAGCTCCTACAACAACAGTGTCGGGCGCATCGGGATTTTTAACCGTGTAAACATTCTTGTTAGGCGGGATATCACTCAAAAGCGCTTCAATACCGGAAAGTTGTTGAGTTTTAATATCAATTAACTCAAGTTTGGGGCTTTGATTATTTCGACTGAGTACTGCCATATAACTTTTACCGCCAAACCGAACCGGAGCTAAATCGATTGGATCACTTAGGTTTCTAACTTCGCCCGCCTTCCGCTCATCCGCCGGATCTAAAATGTCAACCTTGCTATTAGGCTCATCGACAATATATATGTAACCCTTACCTTCAGATTGATTTGCTTGAATGGTATAAGTGGCACTTTCATTTCCAACCAACCCGGATTGATCAGTCGCATACACGGTCACATCATATGACTCAACTTCACATGCTTGGGGATCAATGTGAATATTGCCATTTCGCGTTACAAGCTCTCCATATCCTAAATCTTCAAATGTAATACAATTCGGATCTTGCGGAATGGGGTCTATTGTCATACTAGGCGACCATCCGATCGTTTCGTATTCACAATTACGCGCTTGAACAGCAATCGTCTCGGGATTTCCATTGGCGAGATACGTTTGATCACCAGGCGGTGTAAAAGTAACGGTCGGCGCTTCGTTATCTTCCGGACCAACAAAATGCGCTATTGTTGTTGAGCCTGCCAAACAAAGAACGATATTAGGATCAACAAAATCAGTCAGAAGACAAAGGTGAGTCATTCCAAATGTGCCATTGTTTGGGTAAGGCCATGCGGTGTAAAAACCTTCCAAGCCTGGCGCAGGAAATCGGTGCGCACCGCAAATAAGCCTTTCCGTCCATGCATTTCTCACAAAAGGAGTATCAGACTCACACCAAACATCAAATTTTTGATCGGTATTTTTTGGCTGGTAGATTAATAAACTTTCAATATTGCACATGTCGGGTCCATACTCAGCCTCTTGCCACGTGCAATCTCTCATATATTCGCCCCTGATGGTGACATCGACGTGCGGGTCGCACTGATCAAGGGGGCAATCAATCATATTCCAATGCCCGCTAGAGTCTGTGCAATCAATCCAATTATAAGTACGGTTATTGGCTGCAAATGCACCTGAGGAAAAAATGGGGGCATTAAAAACAAAAATAAATGCAGTCAACACGATGAAAAGTAAATGTCGGCTTGATGGTTTATGAGAATCACCACCGTTAACATACCGATCAGAATAGTTTAGCCCTTGTTTTGTCATCATCTTGATCTTTTGTTTCGCAACCAATTTTAAATACTTATTTAAAATCTTTATCTATTGAACACAAAAAACTCATGACAAAAAACCCGGAAACTTACTTCTATTAAAGTTTCCCATATAAGCAGGGGTTTTTCAATTAAAGGAGACTAAAAAGAATGAAAAAATGCAAATAAACGGTAGCAATGGAGCGATGAGTGGGGGAAAAAATTCAAATTACTAAAAAAACTTAAAAAGTATGGTTTTTAAAAAATGGCGCTCAGAATATTAAACTCGGAAAATGCGGAAATTTTGTAAGGTTTGGCCGGAGACGGAATCGAACCGCCGACGCAGGGATTTTCAGTCCCTCGCTCTACCTACTGAGCTATCCGGCCATCAGGTTGGTACAATGATAATGATGGAGATTATCCAAATACTGCCAAAAAATCAAGAGGATTCTGCTTGATGTGTTAAATCATGCTTCCAATTGTTGAATAAAAAAACGGAATAGCAAATTTGCTATTCCGTTTTTCTGAAAGTCTTCTTAAACGATTTTCTTAGTTAACAAGTTTATTGCCGGGCTTTTTGGGCGGATCGTTCTTCGGTCTTTCTTCAACTTTTGGATTTTCTTTGAAGCTTGGCGTCAGTTCCGCATTAACTTGCGCGTAGGCTTGGTCTTCATCAACCGAGCCGACAATTGCATTGATTGGACATTCCGGAATGCAAGCACCGCAGTCAATACAGGTTTCCGGATCAATGATCATAAAAACTTCACCTTTATATTCACCGGGATGGATGCAGTCTACGGGACAAACTGCTACACACGATCCGTACCGCTCTCCTAAACATTTCTCTGTAATAACGTGCGCCATAATTCCTCCTAATTTGTACGCTTTAATTGAAAATTTTGAACTTTTGCATACCCATGAATGACTGCAGCTTTAAAGGATAATATATCATTTCTGTCATAGTGTGGCAACCCGTTTTGAAAGTTGTGTTGGCTGTTATTAAGATGCGGAATCTTCCTTTGGCTTTAATTGTTCCTCAATGCATTTTACAAGATCTTTCGTCTTGGCAGGCTTGGCTATAATAGGCTTTGCAATAAACGGAGCTCCATCCACTAGCCCGCCGAAAACTTCATGGTCTTTTTTCCCTGCCAGTGCCGTCACAAACACAATGGGTGTTTTCCCTATTTTCTCATGTTTTTTAATAGCGGCAGCTGCTTCACATCCTCCCAAATCAGGCATCATGATATCCATAAAAATTAAATGCGGCCTAAATGCCACGGCTGTTTCTAATGCCTTTGAACCTTGTGTTTCGGTTGCAACCTCGTACTGCCCAGTTTTTTCCAAGTTCGATTTAATCATTTGACATACTTTTTCTTCATCATCGACAACCAATATTTTCTTTTTGTCCATCTTATTTCCTCCAGACAATGGGTAAACTTTTATCTTTAAAACCAGCAATTGATCATAATTTTAATTAGTATTTTATCGTCTCTTCAAATGAATACTTAATACACCACCTTATTTACGCCTCCTATAGCTAGAGGCACTCTTGAAAAGACATGTTCACAACGGGCAAATTGCACAATCTGAGACATGGGTTACACCAAATACCAGAGATAGTGTAACCTATGTCTCCGGTACAAACTGTACCGACACGGTCTTCCTCAGACCGTGCCGGTACTGTACTTGCGCATTGGTGCAAGTACTGTTACCCGTGTCTCCGGTATGTACCAGTCAAAACACTGGACGCTAGAGGACTCGACGCCTCCGACTCATAAACACCGTCATGATTTGCTTGCCGCAAATCATTCCGGTATTCGTCTCCGGTCGGTCAGCCGCAGCCTCAAAGGAAGTCGATACTCCTTGACGTCGCATCTCCATTTATTGGCTCGGCTGCTCCCTTTCGAGTCCTCTCTGCACAAAATATTTAGGGTCTGCTGAAAAACGTTTTGTGGATATTTTTAAAAGATCTCTGGAACTTCCTGCCGCCTGATTCGTTTCGTTTTATTCCAACTGACT
>PCVY01000006.1 GCA_002787155.1 Candidatus Abzuiibacterium crystallinum
GTTTACCCAAATAAAAGAAAGCCGTCCAATCGCTAATACGGGCTGCTTGCTGCATGTTATGCGTGACAATAACAATGGTAAAATCTTTTTTGAGTTCATAAATTAATTCTTCAATTTTGGCGGTTGCAATAGGGTCTAACGCTGAACATGGCTCGTCCATCAATAAAATTTCTGGCTGATTGGCAATCGCACGTGCAATACAAAGCCGCTGCATTTGACCGCCTGATAAACTAAGTGCACTTTCTTCTAAACGATCCTTCACTTCTTCCCATAGCGCGGCTGCTTTTAAACTAGTTTCAACTGCTTCATCCAATACACTCTTTCTCTTCTCTCCTGCCATTCGAAGACTGTAAATGATGTTTTCATAAATACTCTTTGGGAATGGATTGGATTTCTGAAAAACCATTCCGATCCGCTTACGAATTTCCGTCACCTCCAACGTTGGATCGTAAACACTCTGGCCTTTAATCAGGATATCACCCTGATGATGAACGCCGTCTATGAGTTCATTCATCCGGTTAATATTACGCAGCAAAGTAGATTTACCGCATCCAGATGGTCCAATAATAGCTGTGACCTGTCGCTCCGGCATTTCAAAATTGACATCAAAGAGCACTCGATTATCACCGTAATAAAAATGATAGTCTTTCACCTGTATGCAAGCACTGAATGTTTCTTCGGAAGGTTGCGCTCTGTCTGGTTGATGGGTTTTGACGGACGGCGTTTTATCGATCATCACATGTTCCTTTTCTTCAATGTTTAATTCTATCGTATCATTCATTTCTTGTCCTTCAAAATTCTCAGTGTTAAAAGGCTCCCGTGGCATATTTCTTACGGATTCTTTCTCTGATAAAAATGGCCCCCAAGTTAAGCAAGACAACCAATGCAATCAATAAAAGCGTGGTGGCAAATACCATGGGTTTGGCTGCTTCTGAATCGGGTGATTGGAATCCCAAATCGTAAATATGGAATCCGAGATGCATGAATTTACGTTCTAAATGAAAGAACGGAAATATACCATCCAACGGCAAATTAGGAGCTAACTTGACAACTCCCACCAGCATCAGAGGCGCCACTTCACTGGCACCGCGCGCCATGGCTAAAATTAAACCTGTTAAGATACCGGGCGCTGCTGCCGGTAATACAATGTGTTGGATGGTTTGCCATTTAGAGGCACCGCAAGCAAAAGAACCCTCGCGCATACCGCGCGGCACTGATGCAATGGCTTCTTCGGTCGCAACAATCACAACAGGAACCGTTAGCAATGCTAAGGTTAAAGCTGCCCATAAAATACCGCCTGTTCCAAAAGTAGGTGTCGGCAACGCTTCTTTAAAGAAAAGCCGATCGATCGTTCCGCCTACAAAATAAACAAAGAATCCCAATCCAAAAACACCAAAAACAATAGACGGAACGCCAGCCAAATTATTGACTGCGATTCGAACGGAACGGACCAATAAACCTTGTTTGGCATATTCGCGTAGGTAAATAGCCGCTAAGACACCAAAAGGGGTTACCGCCAAACTCATTAAAACCGTCATGACAAACGTGCCAAAGATAGCGGGAAATACGCCCCCTTCTGTATTGGCTTCCCTGGGATCTTGTGAGAGAAATTCCCAAATATGCTGACAGAATAAACCAAATTTTTGAAACCAACTCATCTGATTGGGATAATGAAACCCTATTAAATTTCCAATAACAATTTCATGTGTCTCGCCCGATGCTAATTTGTAAATAAAATGACCTTTCTTTTGTAATTCTCGGAGCGCTCGAGCGTTGGCTGCCAATGTTTGATATTGCTCTTCCAATACTCGCTTCTGATCTTGTATGACGCTAAGCGCTTTTTCATTGACGCCAGATTGATTAGCAAGCGCTTTCGCCTTAAGGCTAAGATGACTCAATTTTAGGTTGATGGCGCCAATTTGTTTCTTTTCGATGACCTTAATTTCTTTCCATCTTTGCTCTACCGTTCGCACGGTTTCATTTAAACGCTTTCGAAAAAAAGACTGATCGCTGGTGATGGTTTCCCCGTTATCAAATTTGAGCATCACGGGAAAAGCAATCGCATTGCCATATTCCAAGCGTTCAATGTTGACAATGTCTTTTGGATAAGTGACCTTTGCCATATCATCCACATCAAAAAATTTGAAATTGTATCCATACACATCTTTATTGCCGATAAAAAGCTGCCATTCCATGTGGTCCGTTGAATCTTGACTAGCTTGTGTTTCTAAAATAACCCTTCCGATTTTCTGTTGCGTTTTTGTAATAATGCCCGCAATTTTCTTACCGCCATAAGAAGCAGCGGTATCTTTAAATTCAATTAACGCTACTGATTTCGGCCAGAAAACATCGGTACCTTTGATAAAAATTAATCCTAGCAGAAACAAGATCATGCCAACACCTAAAGCAAGCCCCATCCCGCTAAACCAAACAAAAGGTTCTCCGACTGCCCTGGCATTTTTATTAAATGAAATTGAGGATTTAATTTGATTCGCCATGTTAAACCGTTCTATATTTTTCTCTTAAGCGTTGTCGAATAATTTCGGCAATGGTATTGACAATAAAGGTCATAACAAATAAGACCAAAGCGCCTAAAAAAAGTGCGCGGTACAAAGTACTTAGGTAAGGCGCCTCAGGCAATTCCACTGCAATGTTAGCTGAAAGCGTACGCATCCCAGAAAAAATATTAAAATCCATAATAGGTGTATTACCAGTCGCCATGACCACAATCATGGTTTCACCGACGGCGCGGCCCAAACCGACCATGACTGCTGAAAAAATGCCCGGGAAAGCCGTGGGCAATACTACGTGCAGTGCTGTTTGCCAACGACTGGCGCCCAGAGCCAACGAACCAGAAACCAGCGTTTTGGGAACATTCGACAAAGCATCTTCGGTAATCGTAAAAATAATCGGGATCACCGCAAAGCCCATCATAAAACCAACTACTAATGAATTGCGTTGTTCAAAAGCAGTTCCTGTGATTTGAGGCCACCACAATCTAAAATCCGCAATTTGCATCCCGGTGTTGGGATCAGTAACAACAAAAAGCCATTTCTCAATCGCCGGTCCACAAGTCCAACCCAAGAAAGTCGCAAGAGTAATAACAGGTAACAATCCAATCCATTCATTCCCAGGTTTAATCCATCGTCTGTATTTAATCGGCAAACGGTTCCAAACCCAACCGGCTAATAAAGAAACCCCGGGGACTAAAATGAGAATAAGTATCAACGATGGTACTTTGTCTTCAATCAATGGTGCCAACCATAAAGCTGCCAGAAATCCTAATACGACTGAAGGAAGTGACGCCATAATTTCCATAATGGGCTTAACAATACCTCGAAATTCAGGTCTGGCAAATTGAGCGGTGTAAATTGCCGCCAAAATAGCAATGGGGAGCGCAAAAATCATAGCATAAAGCGTGCCTTTCAAGGTGCCAATGATTAATGGGACGAGTGATAGTTTGGGTTCAAAATCATCCGATGCACCGGTGGATTGCCATTCATAACCGGGCTCCGGATAGCCTTCATACCAAATTTTCCCAAAGAAGGCTTTAATTCCCGCTTCAGGATGCGGGTCATCAAGTTTAAAGAAATGAAGTTGATTTTCATCATCCAAAAAAATCATTTGGTCGTACTTGCGGCCCAAATGAGCTAACTTCGTATGAAAAGGTAATTTTTTCTCCCATCGAATGGTTTCGGTTGTTGAATAACGAAGCGATGCCATTTGATCAGTGCCAATTAAAAATACTTTATTCCTTAAGCTTTTATCAAAGTATGTGGCGCCGGAAGGCAGCGGCTTAAACTCCTTTGTTAAACCAAACTGCCGCTTGTTGCTTCCCTCGGGAATATAAAGGCTGTAAATGCGATTAATACCTTTTGAATTAGTCAATGAAAGTGAGACGCTGCCATATATAAAATTCATAGAAGCAATTTGCGGTGAGGAAGTACCTTCAAATGGTTTAAAGATCTGTTCAAGTTCTAGTTCATCTCTCAAAAGAAAGTGGTAAATCATTCCTTCCTTAGTTGAAACGACAAATGCATCTGCATGCGAGTTGATGAGAACCTGAAGGGGCTCTCCCCTTATTTGGGGCGTAACATCAAAAGCGCCATCCATGGTAATTTCGCCTTTGCCTAAAAGCGTTTGTGCTTGAACCAGGCGGATGGCGTGCACTTGCCGCTTGCCT
>PCVY01000010.1 GCA_002787155.1 Candidatus Abzuiibacterium crystallinum
AAGCGTTGCTTTGGGTGTTTTATCAACGGAACAATTTGCGCAAGCTCAAAGTCAGCTGACTCAAATCCTTGCGCAAACGCCTGCCCAACCATCCGGTTCCCTCAACGCACCCAGGAAAAATGTTTTAGACCAAGTGGAACCTTTTGATTTGTTTGATCCGGAGAGTGCGCTTCATCCTCTGAACCCCTTCTTTTTGGATAACCTAAATAATACAATTGCCCTAGCCAGTGGTTTATCCATAGATCAACAGCCTCTTCTTTTGAGGTATCAACTCATCGCTACCCGGCTTCTCGTGAATCATTACGAAAACATCGGTTTGTTTGATCCTGAAACATTGGCTCGCATTGAGCAAAAAAAATCAATTAATCAAATGTTGAGTCGGGAGGAAGAAAGCATATGGGTCACTTATCAAAATTTACAGGCCATCGTTCCTGCGCTTCGTGATTATTGGGAGAAACAAAAACCATTTTCAGCCAGTTATCATCTGGCACCTGAAATGAAATCACTCAATCCTTACGATGAGGATGAGGATAATTGGGAAATATTTGGTGCGATCGTACAAGGCTATTGGCACGGTGATCCCACATTGACTGAACAATTAGCAGCTGCCATTCGCCTTGCAATCCGCCATGATGTTATCCCAAGCACCCCTACGAATATGGCAGTTTATCATCACGCGCTGGCTTTTTTGGTCCGAACCGCCGTTGATCCGGCTGGGTCGATGTTAAATCGAGTACTCGCCAAAGCTACCTTAAACCAAGTCACTCGCCAAAATAACATCTCTGATCTGGCTGATAAGCTTTATCAATACAAGATTTATTTGAGCGAAAATGACAAAGAAGATTACGGCAGAATCAAAAAAGGGGTTTTAAAATCTGATACCATCGAACTCCTCAACCATTTACAAAATGATTTAACACAAATCGCTTTATCAAAAACACAACCTGTCTTAGTGCAACTCATCGCCGCGCAATCTCTTGTCTCCGCACAAAACTTGTCGGCTGATTTGAGAGTTCATCTTAAACATTTGGCGATTCAAGCCGCGCAAGTTTCGGAACGTGTTGCCACTTTAAATATACTTCTTCAGGATCAAGCGACAACCGAATGGGCGCTCGCAACGTTGGAGGATCTTTTTAATGAAAGAGGGCTTGATACGCCGGATAAAATAACGATCGCCTCTTTGTTATTGCCCTTTTCTTCCGAAGTTAAACCTTACTTACTCTCTACGATTAATTCAACACAGCCATTGACCGTTCGTGCTCAGGCAGCCAGCGTTCTTTTTCTTGCCGAACCTACCAATGAAACCGCTAGAACATTTTTAGAATCGCTGCTTCGGCTTCCGGCGATTGACGCCAAGGGACAAGTCATTTTCAATGGAGACATTTCTTCGATTTTTGATGCTTTGGATGGCAACTTAATCGATGAAGGCGCTAGGCATGCGCTGCAAGATTTGCTGGATCACCTGTATGCCAAGGGCGACTTTGATAATGATAAAAACAATTTAGTCCGTTATGCCAAAGTACATGCTCAATTTCAAATGGATCGACTTCAGCAAGATATTCTCGAACAAATTGACACCACCATTCAAAACGATCCGCAAAGAAAAATCCATGCCTGGACTGAAATTGCCCGATTCTCAGTTGACGGTCAAACGCCGGCCATTAGCATCTTTGTTATCGAAAATTATTTGACAGAGCTTTTCCGAGAGAAATCCGAGTGGGTTTACAATGATCGAAATGCTTTGCATGCTTTGGCCGAAAGACATCCTGACAATCAAATCAGAGCACAAGCCCGGCGGCGTTTGTTCGCACTCAATTTTGGCATCTATACCACTTACACCGTTTATGTTACCGGAATCGCAGCGCTGGTCGGATTAGTGCTCATGACTGCGGTTCGATCTATCAAACGTTTTTTGAAAAAGTGGAAAACTTATCGCCAATTGAAACAACAGTTGGAAAAACTGTTAGGGCCCGAATTTCAACTACTATTACACAATCCAAAAGGCGGCGGCGACATCCAGCAACAATCCACCTTGGATGAACTCTTTCATTTTGGAAAACGAACTGCCGAAGAAGATCTCGTGTTTACCTTTTCAATCAAATACAATCAGCTGTTGGTGAGTTTACGCGACATCGCACCGCAAATTGTTGACCTTCAAATAAAAAACCGTGTGCTTAATTTTCTTTTGGGTGAACTTGAAACTGCATCCAAAACTTTCTTTGATTTAGATCAACGTTTAAAAGAATTGGATACCACGGATGAAAATGACGCCATGGATATGACGCGAGCGTTGAGACGTAAACGCCGATCACTCCTTCAAGAGCAAGTGGGCCTCTATCATCAAATTGGTTATTTACTGGGAGCCGTATTAGCTTTTAAAGGTACTGTAAACACACCCGCAGCCAATCGGAGAGCTTTACTGATTCGAACCCTTCAAGCAGACAGACGATTCACAGATCCGCGATTCCAAGAAATGTTCTTTGGCCGAAAACGTTCCGAACTGCGGCTTCAATTAAACACACGTCAAAAAGTTCCCTACCCGATTTACGAAGCAGCGAGGGAACCGGGGTCTGTTTCAAGCGCCTCAAACGGTGCGGCATTTAAAACTTTAGCCTCTTCTCATCCCATAGCCCGCTCTATCATTCAAACCGTGATGACGGAGAGCGTTAAACACACAGTTTCAGCCGGTGAGAATGATGAATTAGGGTCATTTGATGATTGGATAGAAACCTATCAGGAGAACCCCGTCAATCAAACATTAGGTTTGGTTATCACACCCAATTTTGTATCTGAATTTGCACCTTTCTTGCCCGCCATTGCCCTGAGCACCAAACATTCGCTCGTGGTAGTAGCGCCTAAAGCGCTCGGCTATCTTCGCACAGCCATTGAAAGTGCAAACCAAAATTTGCCCGTCAATCAACAAATCATTGCGGTAGAAAATTACAAAGAAGCTTATGAATATCTAAGATCTCAATCGGTGGAACAAATTCAAGCGTTGGGTTCAAATGCGGACTTCTTCTTAGCGGAATTCCTCGTAGCGAATCGCGTGCTGAGC
>PCVY01000065.1 GCA_002787155.1 Candidatus Abzuiibacterium crystallinum
AACATAACGATCGGGCAACTCGGTCTGATCGTCAACCCCAACTTACGCAGGGGGCTTATTCATAGAATCTCCTTTTTCCATTGTTTGATTTATAGAATGTCACTTTGCATAATTAATGCCAAATCTAAATGACCAAGAGAAAAATAAAGTAACTAATTATTTCATCGTCATTTCGAAAAAATCAAAAGTATTCGAAAATGCATTTATTTCGAACGCAAATGTGTAACTTTGACACGGGGTGTGCCTAGTAAGTGTCACAAACTAAAACTTGATTAATTCGAGACGAGCTTTTTGAAGCGGGGTTCGTTATGAAGGATTTTCAGGTCTTTATCACTTCGGATATGATTAAAATCCCGATACCCCAAGCGGATTGACCTAGAGAGTGCCGATAATGCTTCTTTTTTTCGGCCGGTTAAAGCGTAACTACAGGCAAGATTGTAATGAACAATCGGGTCTTCTTTACGGAGTTTGGCGAGCCGTTTATCAATCGTGAGGCCTTTATCATGCAGCCCTTGGCGCGTGTATGCTTCGGCCAGCGGGATCAGGGCATCTACATATTGAGGCCTGTCCTTCACGATAGCCTCGAAGAAGGCGGTTTCAAATTCGATATTCTTTTTGAATATCACTGTATTCACCTTTTAGTCTATCGGCTGCTGATTTCAAAATCCTTACCGCCAAGGTAAAGAAATTTTAAACTTGGTGGGCTGCGCTTCTTCGGGTGTTAGGCTGCCCGGTTTTTCTTCCGGATCTTCCACTCGAATTTCGTCAGCTTCATCCAAACCCAAAGTTGCTGCACGGTAAGCGCCTTTTAAAGTTGAGTGCACAAGTGACTCGGATCCCTTTTGCACACCTTCAACCGCACCTTGTAACGGTTTTTTTGAAACGGCCCCTTCTGCCGTTTCGGTCACCAAATCTTTGGTGCCTTTTCCGACACTGGCGACGCCTTCCACCACGCCTTTGACCGGCTGAAATTTATGTTCCTTTACCCCGTCTTCTGCGCGAGCCGTCGAAACCATGCCCAATATGACCAAACCTACAACCAGCCATAAAAAACGTTTCACTTGAAAGACCTCCCTTATTGGTTGACAGCTATGTCTTAAGAACGCAATCTCACTATCAGATAATGTAGCTGATGGGTTTTTGATTGTCCAGTACCGTTTGTTTTTACTCAATGAATATATCGGGCTTTTTATTGTGCTCGCGATACTTTTTAAACTCGCCGACTAAGTAAGTTACCGACCACGCGATCACTATCAAACAAATGAAAGTGCTTATCTGAAACACCCAGCGCGGAATGGCGAAAAGCGATAAATACCACGGAAGCGCTGCTGTACCGCTTAAACTGGCCACGGCAAAAACAATGTCTTCGGGAAGACGGGAGCTGTCCGAGAACATATGAAAAATACAAAAGATAAAGGTAATAGACGCTAAAACAAAAACAATAAAGAATACCCAATCCCAAAAGGTCCAGTCCCGTTTACTAAAAATGTTGGGGGAAAATTTGGGTGCCGTCATTTGCCGGCCGCGAAGTCCTACAAATTGAGATGCCAAACGGCTCGTGTGCGGTTTGAAAATTTGATACGCTGCACGTTCAGAAGTACCTGCTGCGTAAGCTTGAGTGGCGTGGAGAAAAATTGGCAGATTAAAAAGTGTGAAAAGGAAAACAAGAAAATATTTTTTCTTCAAGTGTGAGGAGTTTTTCAATGAAACACCATCACTAAACGGGCATTCGGCTGATCAAATTTTGAGCACGCGGAGTTGAAGAGCGCGGTACCGCAATCCCAAATCCTTTTAAAGGATTGCCGTGCACATCTTTACGGCCTTGTTCATAAAGGCAGCATTCGATCTCTTCTTCCTGAAGCCTGGCCAAAACCCCTTGGGCATCTTCAAAGGCATCCGTGTCATACACTTGAACCCACGGTCCCTTTTCAGCTTTAGAGCGAAATCGCCCGCGTGAAGGCTGTGCCTCATCCGCTGGTTTTTCTATCTTGCGGCGCGTTAAGATACTAACCGCCGCATAAACCGCGATAAAAATAGCTAAATAAATAAATATCATTCTCATGATTTAACCCGTTCGGTCCGGCTTATTGTATGCCATTATACCAATTGTAGCTTATCAGTACTTAATCGGCAAATCTCCTCCTTTTCAAGAGGGGTTTAACCGCCCAATTTTTGAAGTGCCCATTCGGCATGTTCGCGCACCAATTTAGAGCCATGCTTGAGCGCTTTTTTTAAAACAGGAATAGCGGATCGATCATTGGAATTACCTAAAACCACACAAGCATTTCTCAGTAACTGTTTGTGGCGCGCGCGCAAAATAGCCGTTCCTTTAAATTGCTTTTCATAAACGCCTTGACTGGCTAAATCAAAAATGTTTTCCAAATTTAAATGGGGACCAAATCCTTCGGCAGCCGTCAGTTCGCGGCAATCGGTTTCCTGCTGTCCATTCGTGAAAGGACAAATATTTAAACAGTCATCGCAGCCAAAAACCCAATGTCCTATTTTGTCCCGAAATTCGCTTGGAATGGCTTCTTTATTTTCGATTGTCAAATACGCAATACATTTGCGCGCATCAAGCGCTTTATCTTCTTCGATTGCCTCTGTGGGGCATACATCAATACATAACTGACAAGTACCGCAGCTGCCTTCAAAAGCCATGTCCGGCTCAAGATCTAAATCGGTTACCAGTTCTGATAAAAAGAGCCATGGCCCGTATTGAAGTGAGAGCAATTGGGTTTGCTTGCCAATGAATCCAAGGCCGGCTTTTTCTGCCAAATCACGTTCGGCAAGGGGTTTGGTGTCAATAGCGCTGTGAAAGCGTACGGGTTTTCCGGCATGTGCCGTTAGCTGCTTTTTCAGTATCTCTAATTTTTCTTTGATGACCCAATGATAATCTTTTCCCCAAGCATAACGCGCGACTCGACCCTTGAGTGCCGCGGAACCGAGATCTGTGGGTGAGGTCAGACCTCCGTTGTTAACAGAACCTGTGCTTGAATTAGAATAATAATTAAGCCCTAACACAATAACTGATTTAGCTTCAGGAAATTCCGACCAAAATTGCTCGGAACGGCGGGCAAAGTCTTCTAAGTAACTCATGTTACCGTGTTTGCCCTGTGCCGCCCATTCATCGATCCGTGCGCCGGCTTGAGCAGCCGTGGCAGGCAGTGTAATACCGCACACATGAAATCCGACTTCTAAAGCGAGACGTTTGATTGTTTCGGCATTTAAGCGGTCCACTTTATTTCTCCCGCGAAGGGCACCATGTCCGAACAGCGCATTCGCTGCAACGGGGCCGGCGCGCCCGGCAAGTCAACCGGCCGTGCCAAATGATAAGGTGTGAAAATTGAGTCCATTGGCTTTGGGGAATTATTTGATTAAGATCGTATTCAATTTTAACGGGATCCGTGTGGCACGTTAAACCCAATCGGCAGGTCACGCGTTTCACGTGTGTATCAACCGCAATTCCCGGAACGCCAAAGGCATTCCCTAAAATCACATTTGCCGTTTTGCGGCCAATGCCGGGGAGCGACACCAACTCTTCCATTTTTTGAGGCACGCGGCCGTTGAAACGCTCTAAAAGCGCCCGGGCACACGCTTGAATGTTTTTGGCTTTGGCTCGGTAAAACCCGGTGGAATAAATGTCACGTTCAAATTGCTTCAAATTTGCTTTGGCATAATGGCTGACAGTTTTGTATTTTCTGAACAAAGCGGGCGTCACCTGATTAACGCGCTCATCTGTACATTGAGCGGATAAAATGGTTGCCACCGCCAGCTGCCATGGATTGTTAAAATGAAGGGCTATTTTTCGCGCAGGAATCGCCCGAGAGAGACTTTCGATAATTTGAAGAGCACGCGCTTTTTGAGCCGATAAACTTTTGGTTTTCATCTTTAGCGATTCTTTAACTTAGGGTGAATGATGCCGATAAGCATAACAATTGCCATACCGGTTTTGCCTGCGTAAAAGCTGTAGACAAAGCGTAGGTTATTTTAATAAGATATCACAAATTGACAATGCATGACTACGGAATCATGCTATTCAATCAAGCGGCCAAAAAAACGGGTGATCGAGCTTTTTTCATGTTAATAAAGCGTTTAGGCATGAAACAAATTGTTTTACTGCTTGTTTGCACTACTTTTCTCTTTTCAATACCCGCCTCAGCCGATCCGAATGACGATTTATATACCCAAAAATTAAGACACCCTGAAGAAACTTCCGCGAATGCCATCCGTAGCCGCGCCCTCACCCGCTGGATTTTCGGATTACCGGGCCTCCCGATTGATTTATTAAAAGCAGGCGCTGATCCGACGATGAGCTACCTCGAAAACAAGCGCATCGTTAAAAAAATTGATTGGGCATGGACTGAAATAAAAAAATATGGTTTCAAACCTGAAACTCGTTTTGCGCCGGGCGGTTTCCGCTCCGGTTTGGGATTAAAAATCGAAGGGCATCGGTTATTCAAAACAGATCTTTCTTTACCTCATTTGCAATATAATGTCTTTGGCGGATTTGTGAACAAAGGAAAGAACGCGCATTATTATGATGTCGGAGCCGACTACAAAATATCATTTGCCAATAACCCCAGCCTTTATCACGCGAGCACCGCTGCCTTTGAGCATAGACCTCGGGAAGATTTTTTTGGTATCGGACCTGATACCAGTTTGGGAGATGAATCCGATTACAATAAAGACATGCTTCGCCTGGATACCCGGCTCGGTTATCAATGGACGTTTTCCCTCAAGACGGAGGGGTTCTTTCGCTACAGGCACATCCAGATTGGCAATGGCCACGAAGAGGACAGTTTTAGAATTAAAGAACATTTCACCGAGGATCAGGTGCCGGGCATTCATGGCAGCAATGTGATCGATTTGGGATTTCTTTTTGAGCATGATACCCGTGACATGATTGAAGACCCGATGCAGGGCGGTTACGAAAAGTTTGAAATTTCATTCTCTGACGATGCAAGCGGTGATAATTTTCATTACATGAACATTGAATTCCGTGCGGCCCGCTATTTCCAATTGCTCTCAGACCGCCGGATTTTAGCGCTTCGCTTTTATGCCGGGCGTTCGCAGCCTTTGGGCGGCGGCCAAGTACCTTTTTTTGATTTGCAGCGTTTGGGCGGCTACGGCAATCAAACCTCCGAAAGCGACATGTTACGGGGCTATGAATACAACCGTTTCTTTGACCAAACCGCCATTGCCTTTACACCTGAGTATCGTTACAAAATTTGGAACTATAATAATTTTGATGCGGATTCGGTTATTTTTGCGGACATCGGCGGTGTGTCAAAAGAAATTCATTCGATGGGGTTTGACAAATTGCGCGTTGATTACGGTGTCGGGCTTCGTGTGAAACATCTTCGCGATACTTTTCTTTCGATTGAAGCAGCGCACGGGAACGAAGGAATCCAATTTTACATTAGGTCCAAAGCGCCTTTTTAAAGCGGGATAAACCATGAAATTTTCAAGCACATTGTTAGGCATTTTAATCGGTTGCTCCGTCCTCTTGCCGACGGGACAAGCGGATTCTGCCAGTCTTTCCCGGCTTGATCAAAAAATTTCCGGTCGGGAAACAACTTTTTACCGTGAGTTTTTTGATCAAGTGGTCTATTACCCGCTTGCCAGACTTTTGCGGTGGGATCAATACATCACACGCCATGTCGGCATGGAAGCATTGGATGTGAATGTATTTGACGAAGTACCCGATTCGGCCTTCTTTGAAAACCGACTGGGCAAACAATCAATGTCTATTTCCGAAATCGCAAAAGGGCCCGGCGGCACCCCGCCCGAAACAAAAGGGCCTTGGGTAGTTACCAAGGGTAAGGATGACGGTTACACCGTCGGGTTTTTTATCAAAGATGCCAAGGGTGATAAATATCTTTTGAAGTTTGACCCGGCTGATCATCCGGAAATGGCCACATCTGCTGAAATCATTGCCCACAAGTTTTTTTATGCTTTTGGCTACCATGTCCCGAGTTACGCCATCGTTTATTTCAAACCCGATATTTTGGAGGCAGGACCAAACGCAACCTACTACAACGGAAACGGTTTTAAAAAGAAACTCGATAACAGCGCTATTCAAGAATTGCTGCAAAAAGCACCGGTGACAAAAAACGGCCGTTATCGTGCCGTGGCGAGCCGTATTTTAGACGGTATTCCCAAAGGATACATGAGTTTAGAGGGCAGACGCTCAAGCGATCCGGACGATTTGATTCCGCACGAAGACCGCCGCGAGATTCGCGCG
Organism: Candidatus Abzuiibacterium crystallinum; assembly: GCA_002787155.1. GTDB lineage: Bacteria > Omnitrophota > Omnitrophia > Omnitrophales > Abzuiibacteriaceae > Abzuiibacterium > Abzuiibacterium crystallinum. The sequence goes on from PCVY01000065.1 coordinate 6,245, forward strand.
CTCGAAGTGATCGGGGCCTGGACAAATCAATATGATCTGCGTTCCGGCAACACGCTTGATATGTTAATCGATGAGAATGGGAAAGCTTACTTGAAACATTATATCATTGATTTTGGGTCCTCTTTCGGCAGCGCCGGCTACCGGGCCAAGCACCCTTCCGCTGCTCATGAAACCGTGATCGACTTCGGGGCCATTGCGCGCGCCTTTGTTGAATTGAAAGTAGAAGATAAAGTATGGGAAGACCGCTGGGATCAAAACGGAAGAACCATTGCTTATCAATCGTTGGGTTATTTCGATAATATCCATTTTAATCCTGCCGCCTGGCGCTCGCAGTTGGATCAAGAAGCCTTTCTCAGACTAACCGAAGCTGACGGGTATTGGGCTTCTAAAATCATTGCACGATTCAGCGATGAGATGATCCGCGCTGTTGTGAAAACGGGCGAAATCACCAACCAAGAAGCAGAATCATTTTTAATTGATACGCTGATCGAACGCCGGGATATGATTGTCCGTTACTGGTTCTCAAAAGCAGTCCCTCTTGAGTCCATCCAAGTAAAGCCGGTGAATACCACAACTTATTCGCTGAATTTTGAAGACCTGGCGGTGGCTCACGGTATAGACTCACCCATGAGCGTCAAATACAGATGGCGCACTAAACGCGGGTCATGGCAGGAATACCAGGCCTCTCCAGCTTCTCTTCAGCTAGATACCGACCGCCTGAAAGAAACAGTTTTCATAGAACGGTGGTCATCGGCGTCTCAGAAATGGTCATCACTCCCCCTTCGCCTCAAATTAAGCCGCTCAGCCTCTCAAGAACCGTTTCACTTAAGCGGCATTAATCGCGGGCACGATTAAAACGCTCATGTTTGCAGACTTCATTACAAAACTGATACAACCCATTGTTAAAATCCGCCGCAGCGAATGGCTGAAAGCGGGCATGATGTTTATTTATGCCTTTACCATTTTTGCCACTCTCTACGTTTTTAAACCGGTCCGTTCTTCCCTTTATCTAGACGCCCGCGGCGCAGAAAACTTGTGGTTAGCTTACTTTTTTGAAGGTGTCGTTCTTTTTGTCATCACCTACCTTTATGTCAAACTAGCAGACAGATTTAAAAACAAGAATCACTTCTTTACCTTCACGACTCTTTTTTTAATTTTCAATATCTTAATTTTCTACTTCTGCTTTCAAATGAACGTGAAAGAAAGCTGGCTGGTGCTCTTCTTTTACGGCTGGGTGGCCACGTATTCGGTGACCGTTGCCACGCAATTTTGGACCATGGCTAATGATATTTTTAACATGGACGAAGCCAAACGGTTATTCGGATTTATCATCAGCGGCGGCAGTTTGGGCGGTGTGGTGGGCGGTGGTTTAACCAAATTGTTTGCCGAGCGGTTTGGAACGGAAAATTTGCTTCTCATGCCGGTCCTTTTTCTGACAATTTCGATTATTGTGACTGAAATTGTCTGGCGAAGCGAACGGACAAAGGCAGGCCCGCTTAAGGAAGTTAAGAAATCGGGTAAGCATGAAAGCCTCACTCGTGTTTTGCGGCTTTTATTTAAATCCAGGTACTTGCTCTTAATTGCCGGCATTGTGTTGTTTGCAAAAGCCGTCTCAACCATTGTGGATAATCAATTCAGCGGGGTCGTTGAACTGGCCATCCGTGAAAAAGATGTCCGCACTGCTTTCTTCGGCGGTTTCTTTTCGGCCCTCAACATGGTTTCTTTTATTTTGCAGCTTTATGTCACCAGCAAAGTCCTGCGTTATTTAGGAATTAGTATCGCCCTTTTGATGCTTCCCGGCGGACTATTGATCGGTGCTTCTTTGACGATCTTATTCCCCATCCTTCCCTTTGCCATGGCAGCCCGTATGTACGACGGCGGACTCAACTATTCGATTAATTTATTAAGCAAAGAAATTCTTTACCTGCCGGTCGCAAGTGAAACCCGTTACCGCGTAAAACCAGTGATTGACATGTTGGTTTTTCGTCTCGCCAAAGTATTTGCAGCCGCTTTGATTTTCATAGCCCTGAAGTTTGTCGGATTGCGCGTTGATCAGCTGGGCATTGTTGTCCTGGTGATTCTGCCGTTTTGGTTGTGGACAGCTTGGCGGGTGAAACACGAGTATGTTCAATCAATTCGCCAGCTTTTAACTAATGAAAAACGCGTCAAACGTTTTAAAGAAACTTCCCAGAAGCGCGTGACGGACGTTTTGATGAATCTTTTTGAAGAAAAATCCTGCCAAGAATTAAGGGATTTATTTTATGACATTCCCTCGCATATGAGAAAAATGTCGGCGGCCGCTTGTCTGGCTTTTTATGGCGGCGGCAGAGACGTGGGTAAGGTAGGTAAATTAGTTCAAGAAATGGTGCGTTATGAAGCGCTGGAGTATCAAAAAAACAGGCCCTTGTTAAATCCGCGAACGGAGAGTACCGGTCATTACCAATGGGTGGATGAGTACCTGGTAAAATATCTCAAACTCGAACACCCCAGCGCTAAAAGCAAACTCAGTGAAAAAGAAAATGAAATTCTTGAAAGAATTTCGGGCATGCTGCAAGACACGAAATGCGATGGGTTGAGTAAACGCAAAGCCATCTCCATTTTAAGAACACTGGGAACGCAAAATGCTTTCGATTTGCTTCTGGGGGCCTTGCCGGTGACCCGTGATAATTCTATTCGTTTTGACATGATCAAGGGCATGAATCATATTCACACAAAATTATCCAATTATTCTATCCCGCAAAATGCCGTTGAAGCCGAGGTCCGTTATGAAATTGAAAATCATAAAGCCATTTTAACTGTGATTCACTTCTATAAATCGCAGGAGAAAAAAACTTCTTCCGTTGATGAGGATTTTCTTTTAGCGACCCTCAAGATTATCCGGGAAGAAAGTCTTGAACGCATCTTTCGGTTATTGGGATTGATCTATCCAACCGAAGCGATTCAGACCATCTTCGAGCGTTTAACGGATGAAGAGGCTAGTGAAGACCTTCATGGCAAATCCATCGCCATCGAACTGTTAGGGCATATCGTCAAACCGGAACTGTACCACCGCCTGCATCTCTTAGTCGATCATGACCGGTGGCATAAACACCGTCAAACAAACCCCAAAGAAGTCATTAAACATTTCTTGATGGGGGAAGACTGCTGGTTTTCCGTGTGTGCTGCTTTTGTGATTGCAGAACTGAGAATGACAGAGCTATACTCGCTTTTTGAACATTTGAGCGGCCGAGAAGCGCCCATTGTCAAAGAAGCCGTTGCGATTGCTAAATCAAAAGCGGAATCTTTCGATACAGGTACAAACAAATAAGTTTCCGATGGTATTCATTCATTTCTCGAAACAACTGAAGCAGGACATCTGGTTATGGGTCAGTACCGGCTTACTGGGTGTTTTTCTGCTGGGAATGAGCGGCTGCCAGTCGGTACCGCTCATGGGGGGTGTGGGTGCGCAGGGCGAGTTGATTTATTTAACGCCGATCCGTGACATCCCCAAACACATCCAAGAATGCGCCGAATTACAAGACCTCTCAAATGAAGAATCAAAAATTAACTATCTGATCTATCGCGTGCAAAAATCCGCTCTTCCCTTTACCCGAAACGGTTCCACTTATAGCAGTGAAAACGCGGCACAATTTCTCAGGTGGAAACTAAACCGGCCGAATTGGCGGCCGTTGGTCCGCAGCGCCCGTGAATTCGTTATCATTATTACCCGTGGTTCATCTAAATCCGGCTTACCTTATGAAGTAAAATTACCGGACAGAACACACCATGAACTTAAAGCCATTATGATCAATGAGCTTGATTTTCTGGAAGAATATTTAAAAACACGGGAAGCAGGATCTGCGGCTCATTTGCCCGTCAGCTCCAAAAAAACAGAGGAGGAATCCGCTCAGAATTTACAGCCGGTTCCAGAATCAGACATTCACCGCCGGCATAGTGAACCTCAACCATTCAGACGCCCGTTTGTTGCCTCACCGCGTTTTGACGATGACGACTATGGACAAACCTCATCCGTATCACCCGCCCAGCAAAACCGTCAGCAGCCCCGCACATGAATTTCACCGTTATTTGTCTCAATACTTGGGGACAAAACGAACCTTTTGAAAAACGAATGCGTCTCATCACTGCCGAAATCAGAAAATACAAACCGCAAGTGGTTTGCCTGCAGGAAGTCTTTGAACCCGTCTTAACGCAAAAGCTCATCAAAGAAATCGGCTTCGGGCATGCGTTTGCCAATCTGGCCGCAGGGCTTTTGATTTTGTCGCATGACAGGATGGAAGATAAAAAGGAAGTCAAATATCAACATCAATCGACGCTCGAAAATAATGACCGCCGTTTTATCTTAACGGAGATTCATGCCAACGGAAAAAAATGCTGGATAGGCAACACGCATTTATCCTGGAAGGCGGCTGATGAGACAGCGCGCACCATGCAAACACGCGAACTCGCTGCCACGCTGGACGCATTAAAAGCACCCGTGCTGGTGATGGGCGATTTTAACTGCACGCCGGAAAGCGAAGCAATGGCTGTGTTAAGTAAAAGCGGTTTTACCAATGTATATGACCGCCTTTACCCGGGGAAAAATGTTTTTACGTGGGACAATCAGCGAAACCCCTATCTTAAAACACATGCCGCCATCCTGCCCAATCGGCGCATTGACCATCTTTATATGAATCAAGCCTTTCAGGAAGTGTTTAAACCCCAAAGCTGCCGGCTCATTTTCACCACGCCTGATGAAGCGGGCGATTTCCCGTCCGATCACTTTGGTTGGCTAGCTACCTTCCGCACCTGGGGTCAGGTCCCGGACCTGACCCCAAGTCTTTGAACAAATTCTTGGCTACCAAGAATTCCGTTTCCAACAGCATTTTGCAATGGGTTTATATTGGTTATTAACCCTTTGTGGACAAAAGTCTGATAATCAACCGGCGATTGAAACTGATTCATAATTTCCAATGAACCTAGAAAAGAGGGTGGTTCGTCACGCACAAAATAACGCATGCTTGACCAAACATAATCGACAGGATTGTCTACTAATTTGGCTTTGCATGGGTTTAGGTGAATATAGCGCGATAATTCTAAAAGATAGGTATCTTTATCAATAACAATCGATTTATATCTTCCTTGAAATAAATGACCAACTCGTTCGTGTCTATAATTAAATCGCATCGTATAAGTCCCAATTAATCTTTTCATAAAAACAGCGAGATTGGCCTGTTTGGTCTGAATGAGTAAATGAAAATGGTTGGGCATGATACAATAAGCATAAATAACAACTTCATCTTTCTCCGCACACTCAACCAATATGCTCAAAAACATACGATAGTCGTACTCTTCCCTTACAATTTCTCTCTTTTCGTTACCTCGAGAGAAAACGTGATAATAAGCACCTGGAAATTGTAGACGTAATGATCTTGCCATCAGAAATATGTGTGGGGAAACTTAAAAAAAACAGCTGTGGGAGATAACTAATATTACTCATCCGTCTATAAAAGTCAATCAAAAAAAATCTTGGGGTCAGGTCCGGGACCTGACCCCACGGAAAAAAGATTCGATTTCGGAGGCGGAGCGGGTATTTAAAACGTGTTTTTTATCCAGCCATCCTTTTCGGGCAATGCCGACACCAAAACAAATGTCCCCTAACCCTTCGGGATCGTGGGCATCCGGATTAATGCTGGTCAAAAGCTTGCGTTCACCGAGGCTTTTGAGCAAACGCCAGTCAAGATCCAAGCGATGCGGATTGGCATTGAGTTCAATCACGCAGCGATTCTTTTCGCATTCGTCAAAAATCTCCTCATAATCGAGATCATACCCGGCTCTGCCGAGCAGCAAGCGGCCGGAAATATGCCCAATCATGGTGGTATAAGGATTCTGAGCAGCGCGGATGAGCCGTTTGGTCATTTGGCCGCGGTTCATGCCGAAACGGCTGTGAACGGAGGCAATGATAAAATCAAACGTTTTAAGAATTTTGTCGGGGTAATCGAGCGAGCCGTCTTCTAGAATGTCTGATTCGATCCCCTTAAAAATCTTTATCTTCTTAAATTTTTTCTGCAGCCGATCTATTTCTTGGTGCTGCGATTCAATCCGTTTTGCCGAAAGTCCGTTGGCATAATGAGCCGATTGGGAATGATCGCTGATGCCGATATACGCATGCCCCAGATCTTGTGCGGTTTGAACCATCGTCTCAAGACTGGCACTGCCGTCCGAATACGTTGAATGGGCGTGAAAAATGCCTTTGATGTCTTTTATCTTGAGAAGAATGGGCATTTTCTCCTTTTTGGCTGCTTCTATTTCACCCATATTTTCACGTAATTCCGGCTCAATGTAAGCCATCCCGAGTTTTTCATAAATAGCAGCTTCTGAACGGCAAGGAACTAATTTGCTGCCTTTAAACAATCCGTATTCGTTCATTTTAAGGCCGCGCTGTTTGGCAAGCGTCCTGAGGGCCACGTTGTGTTCTTTTGATCCCGTAAAGTGCTGGAGCGCATAAGGATATTCAACGGAAGAAACAGTCCTTAAATCAACCGGAAGACCGGATTTCAGAATCACACTTGATTTGGTCTCACCTTGCGCCACTATGCGCTCCACGTTCGGAAACGATGCAAACTGCTTGTGAACGGCAGCGTGTTTAGCAGCAGCGGCTAAGATGTCAATATCATGCACAATTTCTTTGTGCCGCCGCAAACTTCCGGCGATGGCAATGGCTTTCACTTCTTTGTGCTTTTTTAAAAATGCAACCAATTCAAGCGCTTCATGGCTTGCCTGTGAGACCAAGAAGAAACCTTTGGTCTTTTGATAATGTTCGATTCCTTGTAAAATTTTTTGCTGCGACTTTTCGCCAAAACCTTCCAACGCGAGCAATCGGTTTTCTTTGCAGGCATATTGAAGTTCGGCGATGTTTTTAACGTCTAACTTTTCATAAAGCGTTTTAGCACGTTTAGGACCAACACCCGGAATATGAAGAATCTCCAAAAAACCTTCCGGAAAGGATTTTCTAAGTTCATCGTGATCTTTGGAATAGCCTTTTTTGTAAAGTTCTTTGATGAGTTCCGAAATACCCTTACCGACACCGGGAATTTTGGTGAGTGTGTCGCTTTCGGCTAAAACTTCGAGATTTTCGTTAACGGATTCAATCGACCTGGCAGCGTTTTGGAACGCCCGCACACGGAAAGGATTAGCGCTCTTGAGTTCCAAGAGCACTGCCATTTCTTCTAAGATCTCTATAACTTTGTTGCGGTCCATGTGTCATCCGGAACTCGTGATCCGCGGCCTGTGACCTGTTATTTGTTAAAGCGTTTTGAGAAGGTTAACAAGCATTCTCATTTCATGGTTCAAAGATTCCAAAAGAATTTGTTTTTGATCAAATGAAAGATATTCTCTCTTACTGGCAATCACTGCTTGTGTTTCTAATTCGGCACAGATGAACTCCCACCGGGACACGGGGAACTGGCCGCTGGTTAAATAACATCCTCTTTACTTGTATTATTATATCACTACAATGTTGGCACAAACTACCAGGGAGTAAAACATGCAGGCAGTCATTATTCAAGAGCATGGCGGGCCGGAAAAATTGACCTACACGGAAGTGCCCATGCCTAAAATTGATCCCGACGAAGTGCTCATCAAAGTACATGCATGTGCTTTAAACCATTTGGATATTTGGACACGCCAAGGTTTGCCCGGTGTCCAAATCCCCATGCCGCATATTTTGGGATGCGACATCATGGGCGAAATTGCAGCCAAAAGCGAAGACACGCAAGAATTTCAGATCGGCGAGCGCGTGATTGTTTCTCCCGGGTTGATTTCGGATGAAGATCCGTTGGCCGAAACCAAATGGGAATCACTCTCTTCCGGTTATCAAATTATTGGTTTTCAAATTGACGGCGGGTATGCGGAATATGTCAAAGTGCCCGTCCGAAACGTGATTCCGGTTTCCAATCGCTTAAAAGACGACGAGTGGGCGGCGCTGCCTCTTGTTTTTCTGACAGCTTGGCACATGCTGGTAACGCGTGCGGCGGTTCAAAAAGGAGAAACCGTTTTAATTCACGCTGCCGGAAGCGGTGTCGGGACTGCCGGTATTCAAGTGGCCAAGCATTTAGGGGCGTGTGTGATTACGACAGCGGGAACCGATGAAAAATTAGAACGGGCGAAAGAAATCGGGGCCGATTTTACGATTAATTACAAAAAGAAAGATTTCGCCGATGAAGTGCGCAGACTCACAAATCAGGAAGGTGTGGATGTGGTGCTTGAACACATCGGCCCGGAAACATTTGTGAAGAGTTTAGCTTCTTTAAAGAAGAAAGGCCGCCTTGTGACTTGCGGTGCTACCAGCGGGCCCAATGTTCAATTAGACCTTCGATTCATTTTTATGCGCCAGCTGGCCGTCATGGGCTGTTACATGGGCGGTATTGAAGAATTGCGTGAAGTGGTCAAACTGGCTGAATCAGGGGTTTTTAAACCGGTTGTTGATAAGGTGTTCCCGCTTAAAGAGGCACGGGCTGCTCATGAGCGTATGCAGAAACGTGAAAATTGTGGGAAAATAGTGCTGAAAATATAGGGTTTAGCGTATACGGAATAAAATCTGAAAGCATTTATGTGTCATGCCCGTCAGCCAAAAGACTGCTTCGTCCTATGGCGGAAAAACGTGCGGGAATCACATTGAATCCTAAACGCTATACACTAAACGCTATAAAAACCCTTGATTTCTAAAAACGGAAAACTATAATAACTACTCAGGCATTTTCAATAGTTCTTTTGTTTGTCTATCCACCTATTAACCAGCAAGGAGAATTCGATGAGGAAATGGTTGTCACTCGCCTTAATTACTTTTCTTTTAACAACGCCGATGGCACACGCAGAGGATGTGTGGTCGATGGCACAATCCCCGCATTATGGCCGCAAAGCAGGCGGTATGTTTTTACGTGGTTTATTAAATGTGGTGACTTCTCCGGTTGATCTGGTAGTAGGAACTGTTACCGGCACGAAAGAAGGCCCTCCTCTGGTTGGGTTTATGACGGGTCTAGGCAAAGGCGTGGGCTGCACGGTTGTGCGTGCACTCTCCGGTGCTTTGGATGTGGTCACCTTCTGGGTGCCTTATTTCAATGGTTATCCGCCATGCAAATCTTATGCGGACTGTTTGAACTGCGCGCCGCAAATTCCGGCCGAACGCGCTTATGCGCCGCAACAAGTTTATCAACCACAGCAGCCGGCTTATGAGCCGCCGCCCGCTGTGGTAAAACAGGCAGCACCGGCACCGCAAAAAGACGAAAGCCCGATGCGTTACATTAAGAAGTAGTTTTCACTCCTGGGGTCAGGTCGGGGTCTGACCCCACGCATAAAAAAAGACGGTTCATATGAACCGTCTTTTTTATTTGACACATTAGCCCTCTACTTACTTTTTTTTACGTTTCAAAATCGCATAATTATTCCATTTCTGAACCGGCTCGTAATTCTGTACAACCCAATCGCGCAATCTCAAATACTGAATGATAAACGTCACCTGGAATCTTTTGAAACGATGAGTGATAATCCAATCTGGTGGATTATCTATGATATGTTGACGAACTGTTTCCAATTGTTCTCCTGGTGCTGGGATATCTTTTTCGCTAAACATAAATGGAACACCTTTGTAACTATCTCGCCCCGACAAAGCATAAATAATTTGAAGATCCGATAATACCAACACTTGTTCTTCTTTAGGTACCTGCTTCAAAAATTGTACGATGATATCAATGTCTTCGCCGTCCTCTTTTTGAAACATCCAGCCTTGAAGCGCTTTTGTTTTAAGTGGATAATCCCCAAAAGGACTTCCAGAATAACTCCACACTTTCAATTCAAGTCCATATACAATTGATTTTAGAATAAATAAGCTGGTTAGAACACTTAACCAAATAACCCCACGTTTAAAATCATGCTTCTCTTTCGATTTGATTTTCGGAGCAACTTTTGAAATTAAAATAAACCCTAATGCACAAGCCAGCCCCCATAGAGGCACATTAGCATCACGCAACATAGAACCAGTCAAGATTGAAAATACGCCAACGAATAAGATGCCTACAAATATAAATAATTCTCTTTTAAACTGTAAAACGTGTTTTTTGCATGCCCATATGACAATCAGACCGATCAACCAATAATAATTTCTAAACCAGCTAATGGGCGTTAATATATAAAGCAACCGTCTTTTCTGAAAAAACGTGCTTTGCACAAAAGCGTAGTTGAGAAAAGCTTGATTGAAGTATTTGTCTGGCACGCCTAATAGTAAAAGAATAATCAACACGGTTGATATAGTTCCTACTAAATACATTAAACATATTTTCTTATTGCACGTGAAAAAGAAAGTAATGGTGAAAATGAATATATAAGCTAAACCAATATTTGATTTTGACAAAAACGAAAGCCCTGTGAGAATTCCGATAAAAAAGGATGTACCATTATTTCGCCCACTGTCACCTTCTTTTAGACTCAACACCAATAGAACGGTTGCTAAAATACCCCATAAATGTGCTGTTTGATCATACCAGGGGTGAGAGATGGGCCAGTAAAAACATGTGGCGGTCAATAAAGTGACAAGTAGTGTTTGGAGGGTACTCACAAAGTGGCGGCTCAAGAGAAAAGTGGCGAAGGTAACGAGAGAACTTATCGCTATCAAATGTGCAAGAATAGCTTCTTTGCTAAAATTGAATATCTGAAAGAAGAATGCTTGTAAATAAAGATGAATTGGCCCCGTAAAATACATGAAATCAATATAAGGAATTTGCCCCTTATAAACACGCCAGCCTCCATCCAAAAATGCCCCCATATCAAAGATATTAAACCCACGAAAAGCGTTACAGCTAAGAAACCATCCATTCACAGCAAGTGTGGCTACCAAGCCAATAAACCCAATCTGTTCGTTCTGGTTTTTTTTCTGTGATTTCATAGGTTGTAGCTTTATTTTACTTATCATGCTTAGAAAACTGGTTGGTTACCTTGCCTCACTTGCGTCATAGTACAGCCCATCATCAAATAGAAGCGTTTCAGGATACTTTTCTATCGACCGGTTGTAAGCTCTTTGTTTCTTAATTGTTAACTTGAGATAAGACAACGCTTGAAAGTCATTTTGATAACTAAGTCTAAATGCACGATAAAATTGTTCCGTTGCTTTCATCTTTAAATCTAATTCCAGAAACGCTAACCCAAGATTCAGCGCGGCAGATTTCGCTCCCTCAAAATTCTGGCTTGCTTTTTCGTAGTACGAAACAGCCTTTTGAGGGTTATTTCTAATAAATAATTCCAAATTTCCTAAGTTCACATAACTAATGTAGTCCTGAGGAAATATTTCAATGCTTTTGAGTAATTGCCTCTCTGCGCGATGATAATTTGCGGTTCTTGCTAACAAGCTGCCAAGATGGGAGTGTGCTAGAAAAGAATTTGGATTTTTCTTTAAAGTGTCTGTCCATAAACTATCTATATTTTTAAAACTCAATGAACGCTTTACAGTTAATAAACCAATAACTGATACAAAAACACAAATAATAAAGAAATAGAGAAGTCTATAGTATTTGCTACTTAGAAATCTTAACCCATTGCTTACGGAAGCTGAAAATAACACAATTGGCCCAATGCTAGCTAAGTATTGAAAATGATCAGCAACAAAAGAAAATAACATGGGATACACATTAAAAAATCCTAACGCCGGAACTAAAGTAATAAAGAAGAAAGTAAACGCCACAAATAACCCTTTCCCCAATCGATTTCGCAATATCCAACTAGTCATCATCAATACAATTGCAAACACTGGGAATAGCCATTGGAACGGATCATTGACGTTAATACTCCATTTAGGGTAAACAAAACTCAGATTTATTGGATAGATTAATTTTCCCAAATAAAACCAAAATGCTCTGCCAGCAATGATTACTTTTTCTGGTAGGGAAAATGCCCAAGCTTCCCCGACTGCTCCTACTTTGTATTTTTCGAGGAAAATAGTCAACAGACCCATCATAAAACCAAAAAGGAAAAAAGGTAATAACCGAAAGACTTCTTTACGCCAATCAACATCTTCCTTTCTCCACCAAATTAAGAGCGCAACAATAACAGGTAACGTACAAGTAATTGTTTTACAATGTAAAGCGCAAATATAATAAAGAAGGCAAAGAAAATAGTATTTCTTCTGACTTCTGGTTGCATTTGTTTGATTATCTAAATGCCAAAAACGTATTGCCATGAGAATAGAAAGAAGGTAGAAGAAGGTGGACAACACATTCTTTAATTCACTAATCCAGATTACTGATTCTGCATGAACAGGATGCAAAACAAACAGTGACGCACCTAACCATGCACCTGGTATTCGAAATGATCTTAATATTCTCCATAACAAAACGCCGTTACAAGCATGAATCAAAATATTGAACAAGTGAAAAGAATGTGGATCTGGCCCAAAAAGTTGAAACTCAAGCCATAACGTTGTGTGAACTAACGGATAATATTGAAGCATTGCTCCAGGCTCAAACCATATGAGCTGGATACCTCCTAATGTCTGGATAATAGGATTATGAAAAATAATCTGATCATCATCCCATATAAAATCAAAATAAGTGGCAGGTATATAAACAACTAGCACGATGAAGAAAAGCAGGAGTGCAAGAAGTAAGTTTTTCTGTCGTTGATCGTTGAGAGGCTTATATTTGAGAAAATCCGATATGTGGGTTTTAAACATAAAAACAAATGCCTGGGGTAAAAGTTTTTTCTCTTTCCCCCCAGGCACTTTTGGTAAACTGCTTTGATTATTATTGACCTTTTAAAATCACATTTGCATCATAAGGTCCATCTTTACCATAACAATTGGCCGAACCACCGACATAATTACCATTCCCAGGAAATAATGTAATGGTATCACCCACACAAGGCGTTGGTGCATTAGAAGCATTTAATCTTGTAGCAACCACGCTATTGGTAGGAGAGGCAAACGACCAATTTACCGTATTCGGACTACCGTTAAGACCTAATGCGTTCTGCTGAGCTGCATTGGTCACATCTAGCCAGCCAGCTGCACTACCCCCCCGCATTTGTTGCGCGGCGGATAAACTGCGACCTAAAATACCCAAGGCATTGCCTGCCTCTGCAACACGTGCTTTTTCAGGCTGCGCAATCAATTTTGGAAGGACTAAAGCTGCGATAATACCTAGAATCACGATGACGATTAAAAGTTCGACCAGCGTGAATCCCTTTCTTTTAGTTAAGTTAGATAGCTTCATTTGATTCCTCCATTTTCCCCATTGGTACGGGGTCATTTATCCTGCAAAATTGCAGGTGCTTATTATTAAGCCTGTTTTTTCCTTGGGGTCTGACCCCAAGATCATACTTAATTATGCATTTAAAGAAAGACGATGTCAAATAACCAAAAACACATGGATAAACTTCCTAAAGTGATTGAGTAAGTCCTGATAGTTTTTAACGGCGTTGCACCATAAAACTAAAGAAAGAATTATATAAGCCTCACAGGCCGCCAGTAGAGATTTCAATAAGCGGTAGAAACATAGAGATAACCAGTGTCCCGACAATCACACCCATAAAGAGAATAACCATAGGCTCAATAATGACAGAAAGCCGTTGAATGGTGGCGTTCACGCGCTCTTCAAAGAAATTGGCGATCACTTCTAAGAAACGGTCTAATTGGCCGCTTTCTTCCCCCACTGAAATCAGCTGTGTCACGAAAACGGGAAAGGCACCTTCTTTTTCAAGCGCCATGGCAACCCCGCTTCCTTTTTTAACACTTTCTTTCGCACGCTCCACCCTGTCTTCAATCGGCACTGTTCCGACCAGGGTTGATGCAATTTCCAACGCTTGAATAATCGGTGTACCGGCACGCACCATGGTGCCAAGCCCTCTCGCAAACCTCACAATGGCCACTTCTGTGATAAAAGTGCTCACCACAGGTATTTGAAGCTTAAATGAATCAATCCATCTTTTTGACTCTCTTCTGCGATTGAAATATGCATAAGCCATAATAAAAAAAACAATGACTAATACAATCAATATAAAGTGAGATTGCATAAAACGACTCGAATCTAGGACTAATTGGGTAACTTCCGGAAGTTTTCTGTTCCGTCCAAAACTCTGAAAAACTTTCTCGAAAGTGGGAATCACCTTAACCATGAAAATACTCAATGCTCCAATACAAAAACAGATCAAAATAACCGGATAAACCATGGCAGAAGTCAGTTTGCTTTTAAACCGTTCGCTCGACTCTTGATAGTTCTTAATTTCGGTTAAAACCTCGGGCAAGGAACCGCTGGCTTCGCCGGCTTGAATTAAGCCAAACCAAAAAGGCGGGAAAACTTTTGGGTATTGAGCCAGGGCCCGGCTCAAGCTAAACCCTTGGCTGATTTTCTCAATCGCACCTTGTAATACTTTTTTTAAAAGCCCTTTCTTAATTCCTTTTTCAATAATCCCAAGCGACCTGAGAATCGGAACACCTGCTTTGAGAAGTGCGATCAATTGAATAAAAAAGGAAAGGAGATCACTTCCTTTCACAGTTTCAAAAAGCGTGATTTCACTGAATTTGGTTACTTTTTTCTTAGATTGATCAGCGGCGTTTTCCCGCTCTTGCTGCGTGAAGGTTTGTTTTTTACTTCCCGACTCTTGAACGGATAAAACAAAATAACCCTCCGTTTGCAGCTGACCAACAAGGTCTTCTACATTCATGGCTTCGCGCACAAACTGCTCGATCTTAGCGCCTTCTTCCCGTTTTTTAACTTTGACGTTGAATTTCATGTTTATCCTTAAAGCAGTTACCAGAAACCAGCAACCAGATACCAGAAATGATTATCTGGATACGAAAGACGAACTTTTTATTAAGCCTTTAACCATGCTGGTAATTTCTCGCGCTTGAGATTTAAGCTCCCAATATAACTCTTTCTCAATTAAACCTTGCTGCTCCAAAACAATTAACACCGAAACACATTCTCTAGCTGAATCAGAAGAGGTCCTAAAATAGCGAAAACGTTCTTTGCCGGAAATCTTGTCATTTCCTTCCGCTAGGTTATTAGCAATTGAAAGAGCCGCTCTAATGAGATTTTCGCCTATGGAATAGCGATATTCTTTTGGTATTTCTTTAACAACTTTGAAAATCTGATCAATAAACACCAACGCTTTCTGATAAACTTTCAAATCTTCAAAATCAAACTTGAATTCTTGCATTCAATAAACCAACTCACTCTGGTTACTGGCAGCTGGTTTCTGGTTACTTCTTTTTACATGCTATACGCTAAGATTCATATGCAATACTCAACACTTCCTCAAATGTGCTCACACCTTGTTCCACTTTTTTAATACCGCTTTCAAGCAAAGTCTGCATCCCTGCTTCACGCGCCGCTTTGCGGATAGTGCCCAAGTCTTCGTTGCGGGCAATTAAATGCCTAATGTTTTCATTGATCGGCATGATTTCATAGATAGCTTCACGGCCCCAATAACCGATGTCACGGCATTTCTTGCAACCCTTGGTTCGATAAATCTTGCGAGTTTTGAGTTTAAATTCTGCTGCTTCTTTTTCACTGGCTTCATAGGCTGACTTACAATGCGGGCAAAGCTTACGGATTAATCGCTGAGCGCCTACCATGAGTAAACTGCTAGATACCAAGTAAGGCTTCACACCAATATCAATTAAGCGGGTTACCGCGGTTGGTGCATCATTTGTATGTAGGGTGCTCAACACTAAGTGACCCGTGAGTGAGGCGCGTACGCAAACCTCTGCCGTTTCTTCGTCGCGCACTTCTCCCACCAAAATCACATCCGGATCTTGACGCAGAAAAGCCCGAAGACCCGAGGCAAAAGTAAGGCCGATGTCAGAGCGTACCTGTACCTGCCCAACACCTTCCATTTGATATTCGACAGGGTCTTCAATGGTCAGAATATTCGTATCGACTGCTTTAATATAATTCAGTGCGGCATAAAGCGTGGTGGATTTACCGCTTCCCGTCGGACCCGTAATAAAAATAAGCCCATGCGGGCGTTTCACCGCTTCTTTGAAAATCTTTACTTGGTCTTCTTCGAAGCCGAGTTGATTCAGCGTTTTAATGCCGGATCCTTTGTCTAAAAGCCGCATCACCACACGCTCGCCGTGCACCACGGGGACGGTCGAGACACGGACATCAATGTTACGATCTGTGTATTGAATGCTGAAAGAACCGTCTTGCGGAATGCGTTTTTCGGCAATGTCCATGCGCGATAAAATTTTAATGCGCGAGACAACAGCCAAATGAAGTTGTTTGGGAGGCGGCGGCAGCTCGTAAAGATTGCCGTCTAAGCGGTAACGAACGATTAAGCGGTCTTCAAAAGGTTCAATGTGAATGTCGCTTGCTTTATCTTCAATGGCTTTCTTGAGCAGTAAGTCCACAAAACGAATGACCGGCGGTTGATTGGCGTTGGATTCTTTGTCGTTTAATTTAATTTTGACATCAACGCGTTCCTGCGCGGCTGATTTGGTTTCTTCTTCCATTTGCCGGCCGGATGTCACTTCTTCCAGCTGGACACTGCCGTAAAACATTTGAATTTTCTTCTCAAGTTCAGTCGGCCCTGCTAAAACAGGAATAATTTCAAGACCCGTGAGTTTCCGGAGGTCATCTAACATCAAAAAATCAAAAGGTTTCGCGAAAGCAACCGTTAAATTACGTCCTGAGCGAAAAAGAGGTAATGCTAATTTATCGCGGGCAAATGACTCGGGAAAAATTTCCTTCAGCCGCTGATCAGCTCTGGGATTTAACTGTTCGCCAATCATCATAGGGATATTAAGCTGCTGTGATAAAGCCACGATGATATCCGTTTCGCGGCGGACAAATTGAAGGTCAACTAAGATCTCGCCAAGCGGCCGGTTCTCTTTCTTTTGAATTTCCAAAGCCTCCTGCAATTGGTTGTCTGTGATGAGGCCCTGCTGAACCAATATCTCGCCTAATTTAAGCTTCCGCACGGATGCTTTGATGTCAACCGTCATGGGGGCTTCTTCTTCCGGCCTGGTTTTAGCGCATAAAGCATAAAACTCTTCCAGCTTGGGTTCTAAATCTTTTTTCTTTGTTAAAACGGGATCGATTTCAAGATGGGTTCGCTTGGTCAATTCTTCCACGACCGATGGATCAAAGGTGTAAGCAAAAGCAACGGTCAATTGTTTTTCGGTTTTTTGAAGCGGTAAAACAGAATACTGCCGGGCCAGGGCTTCGGGAATCAAGAGGTGGAGATTTTGATCGAGCTGCGGTTTCAGCTGCTCGCCGATCAGGATGGAGATATTGAGCTGCTGAGAAAGGGCGACTAAGATATCGGTTTCGCGTTTGATATATTGAAGCTTAAGAAGAACTTCGCCGAGAGGTTCTTTGAGCTTTTTTTGCTCTTCAAGCGCTTGATCAAGCTGGTCTTCTGAAATCAATCCCTGACTCAGAAGAATTTCTCCCAATCTTCGAGTCTTTCCCATTCAATCACTCGGGTTATGCCGGTTTAACAGGCAATGAATCGGACGGTTGTTGTTCGGATTCAGGAACGACTGATTCTTCATCGGACTTGTCGTTATTCGCCCGAGGCGGCACAATTTTCCTGATCTTGATGGGCATGTTTCCTGGTGACTGACTGTCAAGCTTGGTAATTTTGACTGCCGGTTGCTGTTGGGTGTCATGTAAAACCTTTTTCTCGGTCACGGCTAATATTGGTTTATCTTCCGCCTCAGTACCATTTGACTCGACAGGCTCAGAAGGCATCTCCAAAGGTAAGTCTACCTCAATTTCGACGGTATTCAAATGGAGGGCTTCTTCAATGGCTTTGTCGCGCGCTTCTACATAAGCCACACCTTCAGTATGATCACCATTAAAGAACGATTTTTTGGTTAATTCCTTAAACCATGGCTTATCCCACACCTGCCAAAAGTCGGCCGCTTCTTCATCAATAGAAGTCATGTAATCCGGGATATTTTGCGCCGCTACCATGCGCGTATCAGAAATGATGCGGGGCCGCAAGAAAATAATGAGTTCCCGGTCCAATTTTTGCGTGGTCCACTTTGAAAAGAAAAACTTAAAAATAGGAATATCGCCCAATAAGGGGATTTTTCTCAAAACTTTTTTGTCATCGCGCTGCGTTAATCCGCTAATCACAATCACTTGGCCGTCTTTGACGGCAAGTGTGGTGCGCGAAGCGCGAATACGCGGATCAAGAAAACTGCTCGAAAATTGAGCAGATTCCAGCGTTGAAAAGCGCGGTTCTAAAGTCATCGTGATGGTTTCGTTGTCATTAATGAGGGGTGTTGCTTTTAACGTCACGCCGATTTCCGTCCGTTCCGCAGAAGTCGCTGTGACAGGCGTAGAGGAGCCGGTAGCCACTTGGGTATTCTCGGCGATCACGGCGTTCACCGTGATCTTGATAAAGGCCGGCTCGTTATCCAAAACCAACATTCTGGGTTTGGCTATGATTTTGGTTCGATCATCCGTTTGAAGCGCTTTCAGCGTTCCTTCAACTTGTGAAACATCGAAACTGCCGAATGTAATACCCTTATCTTTTTCAATTAAATCGCCTTTATTAAACAAATCACCAAATTGGTTAGGCGTCGGAATATTAAATGAGCCTTGTGCGCCCGAAATACTTCCCAACGAGCCTTCGGTCCCCGTCCCCCACTCTGTTCCGATAAAACGATCAAAATCAAGCGCAGTTTCTAGCATGATGGCTTCGATTAAAACTTGCTTCAATGGTTTATCAAGCGCTTCAACCACTTTCTCAATTTGATCCAAACGATCCGATGTATCCGTAATCACCAAACAATTCATACGGTCATTGATCGTCACGCGGCCTCTGGGGCTCAGAAGATCTTCGATAGTGCTTTTGATTTCGGTTTCTTCACCGCCTGTGATATTGACATTGCCCACCACGGATGAAGAGCCGCCGATATTGCTCGAACTGGTATTGCTTCCGGTTGACGACCCTGTGGTGCTGGATTCTTGCAGTGTGACTTCTTTGGGCTTTGCAACGCGTACATATTTCAACTTGAAAACACGCGTTTCAAGCGGAATCAATGCATCTTCTCCCGTGGCAACTCGGATAATATAAATATTTTCTTCCCCGACTTTTTGCGCCACAAGCGCATTGCCTTTGACAATCGCTTCTAACGCATCTTCGAAAGTCACGTTTTCCAAAGACAAATTAATTTTACGGGTAGCCGCATCTTCTGCCGTAACAAAATTAGCGCCTGAAATCGTCGATAATACCTTCAAGACCTCCGAAAGATCAGCGTTGCTAAAATCCATCGAAATCTTATTATCGCCCAGATTTTTAACATCCAACCGAGGCGCTTCAGCAGCAGGATCGGGTGCGGCAAACAGCTGTGAAGGAAAAAGGGAGAGAGATAAAACGATGACTAAAGCGGTTAATCGGGTCAAATAATTGTGAGAAACGGATAAGTTCATATGTCGTTCAAGTGCTCTATTCTACGCGCAACGTTTCTGGTATACCATTAATTAAAATATCGACTGTGGTATTACCTATCTTTACGACTGTAATCTCACCTTTGGTTTCCCCTTCGCGATATACCTTTCCGTCTAACATGACATAAGATTCGCTACCGGTTCTCCCAATACCTGAGATTCTATAAGGATTTCTTCTTTTTTGCACCTGTTTATTTACACCGCTTTCAAAAAGCGCCGCATTGGTGGGGACCATCGGGTTTCTTTCAATGGCAACTGATTCGGCGTAGGCCTCTTTGGCTTCATCTGCCTGTAAAATAAGGTGCCGGGAGAGACATAAACACATCGTCACGATGACCACGCCGGTAAAATATAAAAAAGTTTTTTGGTTTGCCATGTCAAGGTTTGACCAGAAATACATTAATAATGATATCAAAATCCCGATGATCATCAAGAAGCGAGTCGGAAGATTTGCTGCGCCGGCTGCCTGTTCTTGATTTTAAATCAAAACCATTTAAGTTTAAACTCGAAATCAAAATAAAATTGTCACCTGCTTCCAAACGTTTAATAAAACGTGCCATCGATAAGTAATTGCCGGCTCCTCGAATGCCTAACGCCAAGTTAATAAAATTAGTCCCCGGCAATTCGCTTTCTTTTGGATCGATTTCATCTACCTGCAAGCCTTCTAACCTGGCCATATTGGCAATATCTTTGATGACATCGTTTCTCTTCTCAGCCGGGGGAAATGACTTTAAAACGTCCTTTTCTTCTTTTTGTTTGACTTGCAAAGTTTGAACCAATTTAATTTTTTGCCGAACGAGCGACACATCCCGCTTAACGCTTATCAATTCTGCTTGAGTTTGATAAACGATAAACCCAAGCGCCCCCAAAAGAACGGCCCCGGCAAGAACCGGCACCACTACCTTTTTTTGCTGTTCCGTTAGGAACTCTTTTTGATTAGCCATGGTTATTTGTTTACCCTGCCGCTTGTGTTAAAGTGTGCAATGATACGGAATTTTGTAAAATTACGCCCCAAATAGCTTGTCCTCTCCACGCCTTCTAATTTGAGAACAGCAAACCCTTTCATAAAAGAATCATTTTTTCTTAGCTCATCCGCATAATCATTTATTTGTCTCAATTCTTCTTCGGGAATCTCACGGTAGTAAATGTACCCGTTCATCGACAACTGACGGTCTGTAATGGCAAGCGCATTGCCGGAACTAAATGTTTGCTGGTATTGTAAATCAGAAAACCAAATGGGCACCGGAATGGTTTGAGAAAGCGTAATCAGTTTGTCCCCGATTAAAGACCGGCTTTCCTGAAAAGCTTGAACAATTTTATTCTTGGTTTCCAGGTCACTCAAACGTTTCTGAAGCGCCGAAACAGACTCCAGCGCAAATTGAGGTGAGGCTATGTTCAAATTTTCTTCATCAAATTTTAGTTTTCCAAGCGTTTGTTTTAATTGATGCATACGAGGCATGTAATAGCCGAAATAGTAACCAACCCCCAGTAAAAGAAGGGTTAAGATAACAGCGCCCGTCCACTTTCGGGGCGCTCGCCTTTCTTCAGCAACAACGCCGCTGCCCAAAAAAGAAACATCATAGGGCGTTAAATGTTCTCCGATGGCTCGCAGCGCCAATCCAATCGGAACTAAAAAAGTGTTGGCGGATTCAACGGCGAGACCTGTCTTCATGGGAAATTCGGGTATTTCAACCGGTACTTTGCCGTTGAAAAACTTATCCAAAATTTGTGCCCACATCTTTAAATTCCAATCACCCGCCACATAGACATGTTCCGGCAATCCTGTCTCCCCCAATTGACGGTTAAAATAATCAAGTGAAGACTGGAATTCCGAGAAAAACCGTTCAGGGTGTTTAGGATCATCCGGTGATAAGTAAAAATCACGGCACACATAAAAAATATCACCGCGGTACATTGAAACACTGACGGCACCGTCAACAGCAAAATGCAAAATACAATTTTTACTTTCTGCTCGCTTTTTTTGGTTATGAATTGCCCGCGCCAAAGAATAAAAAGGCGGCTCAGAATCAAAAACCTTGATTTTACCTGCTTCAACGGCATTGACGTGGCTGCGCAGGACATCAATTCGGATCGCATTAAAAACGACATCCAGATTTTCTTTGTCTCGGGCTGGTTTGATTGAATACCCAACCACTGTTTCATCAAGGCGGTAAGGGACGTATCGCGACCCTTCGAAACGAATGGCGTCTTCTTGTTCTTTTTCACTGACGGCAGGCACTTGAAAATAGCGTGTCACGACTTGAGACGCCGCAGGACTTGTATAGACTTCTCCGCCCTTAATACCTGCCTTTGCGCAGCATTTTTGAATGGCCGCAGCCACATATTTTTGTCTGGCCGGGCCTTCTTCGGTGCTGTGTATCGTGTCGGGGAACGGTTCAAAATGAGCTTTGCTTAATTCAACACCGGTTAGCGTGCGGCGTACCTCGGCCACGTAAATACCGTTTTCCGCCACATGGATACCAATGCCTCTTCTGATGAGCTTTAATTTGAGGGAAATAATTCTCTGAAGTTCAATATCTTTCATGAAGTTTTACAGGATAAGTTGATAATGCAAGACATGAGAAACAACTTAAATCAAAACGACTTTGTCGCCGGGATTAATGCGCCGAAGCACATCTTCGCTCACGACCGCTGCCACGGAACTTTGATCGGTGGTACGTTCAATTAAGCCCACTCCCAATACTTCATCTTTACGATAAAGTTCAATGGTTCTCCCGGATGCGGCCCCTTGAACCGAACCAATGTTGGTCACAATAAAACCATACTTTTTGTTGATGGAAGTAATTTTTCCTGAAACAATGTCGATGGTTGTTTGTTCGTCCTCGGAACCAATCGTTTTAAAAGTGACTTTGCTAAAAGGGCGTTTTTGATCCGGCTCTTGCAGATAGGAACCCGCGGCCGCTTTTTCGCCTAAGAGCGCCAATTTAATCGGTCTTAATTCAGCCGCTAAAATTCTACTGAAATTTGCATACATTTTTAGGTCTGACTCAAGTTCGGCTATGCGGTCTTCGGCCACTGCTTGCAGCTGTGTCATCTCGCCTGTTTTTTGCTGCAACTCTTGCTCGGCTTCTTTTTGCCGGGTGAGCGCCGCATTCAGCTGGTCGGTTAATTTATCAAGTTGAGATTCAACATCTGTTAAATCCGATTTGGTTTTATTTAATTCGACCGACAGTTGTGCTTTTTCCGTTTGCAGCTGATTGACATGAGAGCCGAGCGCTTGGCGTGCTTTGGATTCTTCGGTGTATAACCAGTAACAAACACCAGCGCCCGCAACAGCCAATATCAAGGCAGGAAGAAGAAGTGAACTTAGTAAACTTTTTTTCTCAGAAATTGCCATAGAATGCCTGTCTTTTATTTATTAGCTTATCGACCACCAGGCCAACTTCTTGATTGACTTGAGAAATTCTATTCCACGGTAACCGATTTAGCCAAATTGCGCGGCTGATCAACATCCCGCTGATTGCGCACCGCAATCTTATAAGCAAATAACTGCAGCGGCACCACTGACAAAATGGTCGAAAAAATTTCCAGTACTCTAGGAATGTAAAAGATCCAATTAGATAACTTTTTTACCTGCTCATCACCTTTTGAGGCAATGGTTAACACAATCGCGTCACGCGCTTTGATTTCTTGAATGTTGCTTAGCATTTTACCATAAGTTTTGGATTCTGAGGCAATGCAAATTACGGGCTGGGTGTGGTCAATGAGTGCGATGGGACCGTGCTTCATCTCGCCGCCGGCATAGCCATGGGCGTGGGCATAAGAGATTTCCTTAAGTTTAAGGGCCCCTTCAAGCGCGGTAGGGAAATTATATCCTCTTCCGATAAACAGGAAATTCTTCTTTTGATACAGCGCTTTGACAGCAACATCAAGCTGTTTTTCATTTTTTAAGATCTCGGTAATGGCCGAGGGTATTTTTTGCAATTCTTTGAGTAAATCGCTAAGCGTCGTTTGAGAAATTCTTTTCTTGATCACGCCCAAATGAAAAGCAAATAACATGAGCGTTAACAATTGTGCGATGTACGCTTTGGTGGATGCGACACCGATTTCAGGACCCGCGTGCGTATACAAGACAAAATCGGCTTCACGGGCAATCGTACTGCCGACAACGTTGACAATCGCAAGCGTCATTGCGCCATTTTCTTTGGCTTCACGAAACGCCGCGATGGTGTCCGCTGTTTCGCCTGACTGAGAAATGAGAACCACCAAGTCATCCCGAGTGACAATGGGATCGGTATAACGAAATTCGCTGGACACTTGGACTTCGGTAGGAATGCGCGTATATTCTTCCAGCATGTAGCGTCCGATCAACCCGGCATGATGCGCCGTACCGCAGCTGACAATAAAAACTTTCTTAACTTTTGCAAGACGTTTGTTTACAGCTTGATGAAAGGTATCAAAGTAAATCTTACCCTGTTTAATCCGTTTTTCCAGCGTTTGACGAGCCACGTGCGGTTGTTCAAAGATTTCTTTCAGCATGTAATGAGGAAACCCGCCTTTCTTTGCTTCATCTAATGTCCATTTAATTTCGGTCGGTTGACGCCGAATAGACTTCTGATGAAGCAAAGTGCTAATGTGAATATGATCTTTCGTCAAAACTGCCAATTCATTGTCTTGTAAGTAAATAACCCGGCGGGTATACGGCAATAATGCCGTCACGTCACTGGCGGCAAAATTTTCTCCTTTGCCGACCCCCAACACCAAAGGATTGGATCGTTTAAAAGCGAAAAGCTTTTCCGGTTCATCTACCGAAATCATCACAATCGCAAAGTAACCGTTTAATCTTTGAATGGCTTTACGGAAAGCTTCTTCCAAATCACCATGATTCAGTTCCTCAACCAAATGCGGAATCACTTCCGTATCGGTTTCCGATTTAAAACGATGCCCGCGGGTTTTTAGGAATTCTTTGACCTCGGCAAAATTTTCAATGATCCCGTTATGAACGACAGCGATTCGGTTTTTGGTATCCGTATGAGGGTGTGCGTTTGCACGCGAGGGGGCTCCGTGTGTTGCCCAGCGTGTGTGTGCAATGCCAATGGTTGAAGAAACGGTTTTGCCGTTTAGCGCCGAAGTGAGTTGAGCAAGTTTACCCTTCTCTTTTGCTACAAAAAGAGATTTCTTGCCGTTTTCGAGACAAGCCACGCCGGCGGAATCGTAGCCTCGGTATTCCAGCCGTTCCAAGCCCTGCAGTAAGACCGGGAGTGTATTGCGATAGCCAATATAACCAACGATACCGCACATAAAATTAAGTTAAAACCTTTCCAGATCGATTATAATAGGTAGACTTCTTTTCTGTGTCATTACGGGTCCTGCCAAAGGCTGGATGTGGCAATCTCAAGCGAAAAAGATTGCTTCGTCCCCGCCAGGAATCGTGGCGGATCCTCGCAATGGCTCATAAAACACTTGCGAAGCATTTTAACAAGTCTGAATCTTTGAAGAAACATCTTTTTGTGCTAATATCAAGTGAATAGCCAAAGGATGAAACCCATTGGAGGCATCACATGAAAAACAAACGGCGCCATTTTTTCGTCGATAAGCCTTTACAGACGCGTTTTGCCGTGTACGTCGCACTGATTTTAATTGTGGTTTGCGGCATTTCGGGTGTCGGATTGTATTACGGCATTTGGGGCTCTGTCATCAGATCTTTTTCGGATGAACAAATTTATAATGAAATTCGAATGGCCGCCCGTATTCAAGATTATGAACATTCCCGCCAAGTTCAGCAGCCGGAACCCGAACTCGGTTCCCTGCGTTTGTTCCGCGAGGTTGATTTATTGAGTGCCCGTCAGCGTGAAATGCTGGCTGAGATTCTGGAAAGCACCAACAAGAAATTATTATGGCAAGCCTTATTTCTCATCTTTTTGGTGGCTTGCAGCAGTATTTACTTGACGCATAAAGTAGCGGGCCCTTTTGTGCACTTTCGAAAAGCCTTTCAGGCCGCTAAAGAAGGAGAATTGCACACACGCATTCATTTAAGGAAACACGATGAAGGCGGTGCGGTTGCCGCTGCTTTTAACGAAATGATCGGCACTTTCGACGAATCGGTTTCTCAGCTAAAGAAGATCGCGCGTGAAACTCCGCAAGGTGACCTTAAGAAAAAGATAGAGACGGAATTGACTCGATTTAAAACCTCCACCGATTGATTCGTCTCCGAATAACGTGAAGCGTTTTGTTTGCGGTATTTTAAGTTTGGTATTCATTCTTCATGCTTCGGCGATCCCGCTTTCGGCCGGTCAAGCTGATTCTCTTGCTGAATCGGACCGCCATTTTCTAAATCAAGTTCAACGGGATAGTTTCTATTATTTTCTCAAGTTTAGAAATCCCCATACCGGGCTCACCCTTGACTCCTCTTCGCCGGGCTCACCGGCTTCCATCGCTGCTACCGGATTTGCATTGGCCAGTTTCGCGATAGCCAAAGGGAATGGTTGGATGGGTTATCGCGACGCCTATGAAGCCGTTGAACAAGTGTTAACAACTCTCGAAAGCAAGGCGGCTGGACACCGCGGGTTTTATTATCACTTCCTAGAGCCCAATTCCGGCAAACGTGCTTGGTCATCTGAATTATCATCCATCGATACCGCTTTGCTGATGGCAGGCGTTTTGTTGGCAGGTGAATATTTTAAAGGGACCGACTTATATACGCGTGCGCAAGCCTTGTATGAGAAAGTCGACTGGGATTGGATGTTGAATCAGTCGCTTTTGATGTCACATGGCTGGAAACCCAGTTCGGGATTTCTGCCTCATTATTGGGATATGTACTCTGAACATCTCGTTTTACAGGCTTTGGCCTTGGGCTCACCTACCCATGGCATTCCAAAGAAAGCATGGGGTGAGTGGGTGCGTTACGAAGATGAATTTGAAGGTCATCATGTGGTTTATTCATTCTCAGGCAGTCTATTTACCTATCAATACTCACACATGTTTCTTGATTTCAGCCGCTTGAATGACCAAGGGATTAATTATTTTGAAAATTCACGAAATGCTACATTGGCCAATCAAGCTTTTTGCGCCATGTATCCGGATCTTTATGGTGACGGCAACTACACTTGGTGGGGCCTTTCGGCATCTTTGGGGCCAAATGGCTACAAAGCCTACGGCGCTAAACCGGGCACGGCTCTTCACGACGGTACCATTGCGCCTTACGCGATTGCCGGTTCTATTATTTTTACGCCGGAAGCTTCTTTGGAAGCACTTAAACGTTTATATGAAACATATGGTAATCAAATTTACGGAGAATTCGGTTTCAAAGATGCTTTTAATGTAACCCGAGATTGGTGGGCGGATGAATACATCGGGATCGACCAAGGCAGCATTGTCTTGATGTTGGAAAACTATCTGCACGACGGCATCATTTGGGAAAAAATGATGCGCCATCCGGCCATTCAGCGATGGATGACATTGTGTGATCTTCAAGCCAAAGAAAATCGTCTTTCTTAAGCGTTACCGGGATCGGGACAAACTCTGGACTTGGAGCTACTGTTTGAAATTACTCTTTCCCCAGAAATCTGGCAGCAATGCGTTCTGCCGTTTCCATAATAATTTCTTTGGTCAGGTAATCCCCTTTTCGGATCGCTTCTTTTAATTCACGAATCCGACCACAGTTTGGCTCCGGCACATCGCGGAGAAGACGTTGATACTTTTCAACCTCTTCTTTTAGATTTCGCTCCCCTGCTTCGTTCATGGTAGTTGCCAATTCCTCTGTTGCATCCATTTCGTCCGGGGGCGCGCAATAAACTTTTGCCACTGGATTCATTCCTTTCGTGTCATCATAATCTTCTATGCTAATGATCGACAAGATTTGGAATTACTTTAAAAAGCTTGAAAAATAAGGAGGGAATAGGGCGTTCTTTTTTGGAACGCTCTTCGGCAGGTAAATCATTTGCTCAAGTTTGTTTCATTAAAATGCTTGAGCGGGTGAGTTTTTAGGCTTCTAAGGCAATCTCACCAAACCGTTTCATCAAATGTCCTTTTAAACGTGTAATGACTTTTGTGTGAATCTGACAAATGCGGGATTCGGACACATTCAAAACTTGTCCAATTTCGCGCAAAGTCAAGTTCTCAAAATAATACAACACGACAACCAGTTTTTCTTTTTCCGGCAAAATGTCAATGGCTTTGGAGAGCAAGTCTCTCACTTCAGCTTGTTGAACATTTTTCAATTGGTTCGTCATCACCGCATCTTCAACGGTTTGCAGCCGTGAGATCGGTTTGTTCCCGTCATCATTTTGCCACACTTCATCGAGCGATAAGAACGTCGTCGAATTAAGCTCGCTGTAAATGCCGCTTAAGTCTTCCACGCTCATTTTGAGGGAATCCGCCAACTCGTGATCAGTGGCTACGCGGCCGAGACGTTCTTCCAATTCTTTGCATTTCCGGTCAATCTCGCGTGCGCGCTTACGCAACAGGCGCGGCGCCCAATCCAGTTTCCGCAATTCATCCATCATGGAACCGCGAATACGCGTCACCGCATAGGTCTCAAATTTATTACCTTGGTTGACATCGTATTTTTCGATCGCATCAAAAAGTCCCAGAATGCCGTAACTCACCAAATCATTAAATTCCACATTGGGCGGCAGCCCGATGGAAACACGGCCGGCAACATATTTGACGAGATATAAATACTTTTTGACGATTTCTTCGCGGATCGCCCGGCTTTTGGTTCTTTTGTATTTACGCCATAGTTTGACATCGCTTTCTTTCATGATCATCATCCCCTTTCTAGTTCGAATTTTTCAAATTTTAAGTTCATGAGTTCAGTTAAACTTTTATAGATAAGGCCGGTATGACTCATGGCGCTTCACTTTCCAATAATTTTTTAATCTGCATCAGGGTGTAATGTTTGGACTGCAAAACTTTTATCTTTTCGAGCCGATCAAAAACATTTTCATCATAAAGACGATGGCCGGAAATCGTCCGCCTGGCTTCTGAAATCAAGCCTGCAAGCGTATAGTTGTGAATGGTTTGTCTTGAAAGACCAGAATATTCCATAACTTCTCCGATCTTAAAGAGCTTCTCCCGCTTCATCGTTCTCTCTGAACCGTTTGCTAAGCGTCTCGTGTAGTTGAATGGCTTCCTGGTTAAAAGGGTCAAGGAGCAGCAATTTTTCCAATGTAAAACGAGCTTGCCCGTACTTTTCTTCCTTGAGGTAATCTCTAATTTCTGTCCAATAAGAAATGACTTTGTTCTTGGCCTCTTCTTCATAAACGCCTTTTACAATACCCGTCTCGTCTTTCCCTTCCCGCTGCATGACTTGACGGACGACATCGATTTTGGCGGAAGCCCGTACATTGCCGGGGTCGATGGTAAACACTTCTTCATAAGCTTCTAGCGCTTGCTTATATTTTTTTTCATCTCTCAATTCATCACCCAGCTGAAGCAGTTGGTCAATGGTGGTTTCTGCGCGTTCTGCCGAATATTCTTTTTCCAATTTTTTCACTTGTTCAAAAGCATTGTCGCGGGCAAGCGCACTGACAGAGAGGGAATGACATAAAAGTAAAATCATCGCGATAAGAGTAAAATGATGTTTTGGGTTAATGTGACGATTGCGGGAATGGAGCTGACTATCTTGGTTGACGTCATTGACCATCATCTCGTCTTTGATTTTTTATTTCCATTTTTATTTAATGTAATTTACAAAATGTAAAGTACATATCATAAACAGAAATCTATATTCATCATCGGTTTAAGTCAAGGATTTTTTAGGGGTTGGGAGGCAGATTTTAAGGAGACTACCAAATCATGTGCCCTTTTATCTGTAAACCCCTATATATGGTGTGCTAAAGAATCATCAGTTAAGTTATTTTTCCTCTTTGACGATTGAGAACATAGTCGCTCTTTTAAGCCTGCGAGGATAAAATGACTTATCAAAAAATATTTGATCTCAAATTTAAGAAGAAAGTATCAACGGTTGAATTGCAAAAATATTTTCCAAACGAGAACGGAAAAATTTGCAAAATTGCTTTGATGGAACTGCCGGAAAAAACTCTGAAGAAGCTTGTGCCCAACAAGCGGACGGTGAAGGAAGTAATCCAGTTGAAGAAGTCTCTCGAGAAAAAATCTTATTCTTGAAAAACGCCCATCTCTCTGAATTTTTCGTAACGTGTTTCTACCAATTCTTTCTCGCTTAAATCTTCCAGCGACTTCAATGATGCCTCAAGTGCTTTGGCAAGTTCTTTTGCTGTCGTTTCAAAATCACGATGGGCACCGCCTAAAGGTTCTTTGATAATTTTATCAATCACTTTAAATTCTAACAAATCTTCGGCAGTCATTTTCAAAGCTTCAGAAGCATCGGCAGCCCGAGCGCTGTCTTTCCATAAAATAGCCGCACAACCTTCCGGTGAAATCACCGAGTAATAAGCATTTTCTAGCATTAAAACGTCATTCGCAACGCCTATCCCGAGCGCCCCGCCGCTGCCCCCTTCCCCAATCACAATGGTCACAATGGGAACCGTCAGTTCCATCATTTCCCGTAAATTATAAGCAATGGCTTCTGCTTGACCTCTTTCTTCTGCACCGATACCCGGATAAGCACCCGGTGTATCGATGAAGGTGACGATGGGGATGTGAAATTTTTCCGCGAGCCGCATGATGCGGATCGCTTTGCGGTAGCCTTCCGGATGAGCGCTGCCGAAACTGCGCATTAAATTTTCTTTGGTATCGCGGCCTTTTTGATGACCGATCACGCACACTTTCCGCCCGTTAAACTTGCCGAATCCGCAAACCATGGCTTTGTCATCGCTGAAATGTCTGTCACCGTGAATTTCTAGAAAATCTTCTATTAAATAACGAACGTAATCCAGCATGAACGGTCTTAACGGATGGCGCGCTACCTGCACACGCTGCCACGGTGTTAAATGTTCGTAAGTTTTCCGTATCATGACTTCCAATTTTTTTTCAGCACTTTTAATTTCTTCGGAGAGGTCGATTTCTTTCTTGGAGCGCATTTCCTTTAACATGTTCTCCAGTTCGACAATGGGTTTTTCGAAAGGCAGGTAAACTTCGGTGGTATCTTTTTCGGTAATTTTGATTTTCTCTCTTTTTTGACTAACGGATTTGCTGCGTTTTTTCTTTTTAGCCGCCATGCTGATACCGACTCCTATTCTTTAATGACAACCGGCGTTCCCGCCGGCACAATCAAATATAACTCTTCAACATCCTGGTTAAGCATTCGAATGCAGCCTTGAGATTCATGTTTACCGATGGTCTCGGGAGCTGTCGTACCATGAATGCCATATCCCTGAAGAGAAAAACCCATCCAACGGGTGCCCAATTCATTCTTAGGACTATCCGGCGGAATGACGGCTCCCGAATTATACCAAGTAGGATTTTCTAATTTATTTACGATCTCCGTCCGGCCGATAGGGGTTGAATCGTCCTTGCCCGTACCTACACGGTAGGTTTTAAGCAGCATCCCATCGGCAAAAAGACCCAAGAGATTAGCCGAACGGTCAACGGCAAGGCTCAATTCTGCCTTCAATACTTTCAGTTTTTGACCCGGATAAATGGTGTCTTTGGTAAGAAGATTGCTTTTCCTAATTAAATCAACCGTGGTATGGTACTTTTTGGCAATATCATAAAGATTGTCTCCCTTTTCTACGACATGGACGGCGCTTTCTTCGGTTTGGACGGGGGAGAAAAGAATTTTCATATTAAGAGCTTCGTACTCCTTTTGTGCGGTTTCGCGCAAATCATTAGGAAGCCCTTCTAAGGTCAACAACGCGCGGTAACGATCACGTGCCCCGACCCATTCGCTGGCCTCTGCCATAAAACGTGCTTCGGACAGCAATGACTGAAAATCAGGGGTTGCGGTGACCGGAACGGACACCTCTTGAGCGGCTGCAGTTTCTCCTTCACCAAGCGCAAGAGAAGGATGCTGAAAGAAGACTGACAAACATAAACATGGAATAAGTGCGTAAAGTTTTTTCATGATGAACAAATTAGAATCGTAATCAGAATTCCCAAAAAAGCACCTGCAAAAACTTCAATAGGTGTGTGTCCTAACAATTCTTTTAAACGCTCCTCTTTAATGAGACCTTTTTCAAATAATTCTTCGGTCATTTTATTTAAAATGCGCGCTTGTTTGCCGGCTGCGCGCCTGACACCGGCTGCGTCAAACATTGTCACGATTGCAAACACGAGTGCGATCAGAAAAATAATGGACGAAAAACCATAATAAAGCCCGACCGCCGTTGCAACCGATACCACACCCGCCGAATGCGAACTCGGCATCCCGCCCGTATCAAATAACCAACGAAGGTTAAAACGTTTGCGTTGAATGGAATTGCGGAGTACTTTGATGGATTGGGCGAGAAACCATGAACTGGCGCACGCCACAAAAGCTTTCCACTCCGGAAATGGACCTTCAAAGAAGAACATAGGCTGTTAGATGGATTTAGTTGACGGTTGACTTATCAATCGAGTTATGATAATTTAACATGATTTTATTTAATTAAAAATCATAATGGCCAATCGCCAAAATTGGCTGTGATTATAGGGTAGGCGTGCCAAAAAGGCAAGATTCCCTTTTTCAAATTATCTCCCCCTTCTATATATAAGGTTAAACCATATGGACCAGAAAATCTCGAAAGTTTACGGCGCATCGCCCTACGGCATCCATGCTTTTTTGGTGGAGGTGGAGGTCGATTTGTCTTCCGGCTTGCCGCAAACATCGATTGTAGGCCTGCCCGATCAAGCCATTAAAGAAAGCAAGGAGCGCCTACGCTCAGCCATCAAAAACAGCGGCTTTATGATGCCGCCTCACCGGTTAACGATTAACCTAGCGCCCGCAGATTTAAAAAAAGAAGGCCCCGCTTTTGATTTACCAATGGCACTCGGCATCTTAGCCACACACGGCCATTTACGCACCGATGCGCTTCATGAATATATTTTCTACGGCGAATTGGCATTGGATGGCTCCCTCCGGGAAACCAAGGGCGCTCTTTTGGCTGCGGCGCTTGCCAAAGAACTGGGGAAACCTCTCATTGTTCCAAAACAGAACGCGCGCGAAACCTCACTCGAAAAAGGTGTGGTGATATTTTACGCCGGCCATTTAAAAGAAGTGATTGCTTTCTTAAACGATGCCGATCCTTTGCCTCAAACAATCCCGGAAAATCGTGCCGCTGAATCTTCGAAAAAAAATCCGGAAATCGATTTTGCTGAAGTCAAAGGACAGCGTTACGCCAAACGGGCCATTGAAATTGCCGCAGCCGGTCATCACAACGTCCTTTTTATCGGTCCGCCGGGTGCGGGCAAAACCATGCTTTCACGGCGGATACCGACCATTTTACCGCCCCTAGATCATCATCACATGATCGAGGTGGCAAAAATTTACAGCATAGCAGGACTTCCTCAACACAATTTCTTTTCAATGACACGCCCTTTTCGCTCACCGCATCATACCGTCTCTCAAGTTGGCCTCGTGGGCGGCGGTTCCTTTCCGAGACCCGGTGAAGTATCACTTGCGCACGGCGGCATTCTTTTTTTGGATGAATTTCCGGAATTTCACCGGCAAGCCATTGAAGCTCTAAGAAGCCCTTTGGAAGACGGCAAAATTCTCATTTCACGGGCCAAAACCAACCTAGAATTTCCGGCTCGTTTTATGTTGGTGGCAGCCATGAATCCATGCCCCTGCGGCTATTTAACAAGCCGCCGGCATCATTGTCGGTGTAGTCTCGGGCAAATTCAGAAATACCTGAGCAAAATCTCAGGACCGATCATGGACCGGATTGATTTACATATCGAACTGGCCAGCGTTGAATATCAAGATCTGATTAGCAACCGAACAGAAGAAACGTCCGAACAAATCAAAGCGCGCGTCATCACTGCCCGAGAACGGCAGGATCATCGATTTCGGCAAAGCCATGTACGTACCAATTCTGAAATGACGCCGCGGCACATCAAAATTTATTGTCCGCTCGGCCAAAACTCCAAGCAATTGCTGGAGCGCGCGTTAAAAGAATTGGGTTTTAGTGCCCGGGGTTATTTTAAAATGATCAAAATTGCACGCACCATTGCGGATTTGGAAGGGGTAGAGAACATTGAAACATCCCATTTAGCGGAAGCGTTGCAATTTCGTTCTCTGGACCGTCAATATTTAGGAAGCTAAAAAGAAAAGAGGCTCGTGATTTGTTTCACGAGCCTCTTTTGAGTTTTGATCGGAAGTAAAAGTTTACGCTTTGCCTAAAGTCTTCTCGCCCGGCTTCCAATTGGCTTGGCATAGTTCGCCGGTTTGAAGTGCTTTTAACACACGGACCACTTCGTCAATGTTACGGCCAATGCCGAGGTCATTGACCAAATACCATCTCAAAATACCGTTTGGATCGATAATAAACGTACCGCGAAGCGCGATGCCCTTGTCTTCCAATAAAATACCGTAACGGCGGGAGACCTCTTTAGAAATATCGCTGGCTAAAGGAAAGCCAAGTTCGCCTAGCTGCTGTTTAATCCACGCTTGGTGTGAATAAACGCTGTCGATGCTGGCGCCAATGACCACTGCATTTAACCCGTTGAAATCTTTTAACTTATCGCGGAAACTTGTGATTTCTGTTGGACAAACAAATGTAAAATCAAGAGGGTAAAAGAAAAGAACCACCCATTTTCCTTTGTAATCGCTTAACTTAATTGGCTGAAATTTACCACCGTCCACTACTGCCTGCATGGTGAAATCCGGTGCCGGTGTTCCTACTTGCGTTGACATGACGAAACCTCCTCTGTTACGGTTTTCGGTTCATTGATGCCTTCGATCACTTACTCTTGAACAGTCAATCAGTCCGCTTGAAAAGGGGCTCAGCTTATCATGGACCATTTTGAGTGTCAAATTGAACGGAAACGTTTTATCGACTACGTTCAAACGCCATGGCGAGGATCCGAAGTAGCGCTTGAACAAAAATTTAACCGACAGTATAATGAGATCTTTCAGCCATCATGTGATGGCTTCTTTTTTATCTGAGGGCCTCTGCATTCATGAATGATTCTTATTTTGCTCAGTACTTATTTTTAGGTCTCTTTCTGCTTGTTGCGATCGCCTTTCCGATTCTTCCCCTGGTTTTAGCTAAAATCGTTGCACCCAAGAAAAATAATCCGATTAAAAATTCAACTTATGAATGCGGTATCGAAGCCTCCGGAGATGCCTGGATTCAATTTAAAGCGCAATATTATGTTTATGCGCTCATTTTTATCGTGTTTGACATCGAAACCATCTTTATTTACCCATGGGCTGTCGCCTACAACCAATTAGGCTTGTTTGCTTTACTGGCCATGGCTCTTTTCTTATTTCTTCTGACCTTCGGCCTGATTTACGCCTGGAAAAAGAACATCTTGGAGTGGAAATAACGATGACCCATGCGCCCAATGTCTCCCAAGTTGACCCCGCGCTCAAAAGCGAACTCGCCAAAAAAGGCATCGCAGTGATGAAGCTGCAGGAACTCTACAATTGGGGCCGCCGCTCTTCCATCTGGCCGATGCAGTTTGGTTTGGCTTGTTGTGCCATCGAAATGATTGCCACCGCTTGCGCACGTTATGATATTGACCGCTTTGGCGCTGGACTTTTTCGTGCTTCTCCCCGTCAATCCGACCTGATGATTGTTGCAGGAACCGTCACCAAAAAAATGGCGCCGCAAGTTGTCAGACTCTATAATCAAATGCCCGAACCCAAATATGTCATTACGATGGGAGCCTGTTCTATTTCCGGCGGACCTTTTAAAGAAGGTTACAATGTTTTAAAAGGCATCGACCGCTACATTCCCGTTGACGTTCATTTGCCGGGCTGCCCACCGCGTCCGGAAGCCTTGCTTCACGGTCTTATGAAACTCCAGGCTAAAATCGACCATCAAGACATTGAAAAAACCGAATGGTATCAAAAAGGATTGAAACGTGAATTTCCGATCCCGGAATTTGGGCCCAATGGTCTTTTGCCTCCCTATAATCCGGAAGTTTGGCAGCCGCAGAAACGCAAAGAAATAACCGTGCCGGCATGAAAACCACTGAAGAAATCAAAACTGATCTTGAATCAAAAACAGGGACTTCTATTACAGTTCAAGGTGAGGCCTTGATGGTGCCTAAAGAGAAATTATTTGATGTGGCAAAATATTTAAAAGATACTCCCGATTACCAAATGGATTATTTATCTTCGGTAACCGGCACCGATTACAAAGACGGTTTGGAAGTTACCTATCACCTTTACTCCATCGCTAAAAAAGAAGGCCCTGTTGTTTTAAAAACCAAAACTGACCGTGAAAAAGGCGTGGTGCCGTCTTTGACACCTCTTTGGCGCGGTGCGGAGTTTCAAGAACGCGAAGCATACGATTTGGTGGGCATCCATTTTGAAGGTCACCCCGATTTAAGAAGGATTTTAATGTGGGATGGGTTTGAACACTACCCTCTGCGTAAAGATTACACACAGGAAGATCAGGACCGGAACCCAGAACAATTTTAAAATGATGGAACACACGCTTATTTCCAAACCAGATTTTGATACCCAAACGCTTGAAGTCAGTTTGGGGCCGCAACACCCTTCAACGCACGGTGTATTTCGCATGAATGTGGTGTTGGATGGTGAGACGATCGTCAAATTAAAACCCGTCATGGGTTATCTGCACCGCAATCACGAAAAGTTAGCCGAGAACATGTCTTATCTGGGCTCCATGCCTTATACCGATCGGCTAGATTACATTTGTTCGATGACGAACAACTTTGCCTATGCCCTAGCCGTTGAAAAATTGGCGGGTATCGAAGTGCCGGAACGCGCTCAATATATCCGCATCATCATGGCAGAACTCACACGTCTTGTGAATCACACGCTTTTAATTGGATTTTTGCTCAATGATTTGGGTGCTTTTTTTACTCCGGTCCTTTATGCTTTTCGCGAACGCGAAAAAATTTTAGACCTGTTTGAAGAAGTGGCAGGTTCGCGCATGATGTGTAACTATTTCCGCTTCGGCGGCGTCAAAGCGGATTTAACGCCTGATTTTCTGCCGCGCGTGAAAGAACTCATTCAAAACTATCCGCGTTTCTTAGACGAATTTGAAGCTTTGCTTTCTGAAAATGAGATTTTAATGGCGCGCACCCAAAAAGTAGGTGTGCTCCCGAAAGAATTGGCCGTGAGCGCCAGCATCACAGGCCCGATGCTGCGAGCCTCAGGGGTTCCTTATGATATTCGCAAAGTAGATCATTACAGTCTTTATGACCGATTTAAATTTCGTGTCCCGATCGGAGAGCACGGCGATGTGTACGACCGTTATTACATTCGCGTTCTTGAAATGAGAGAAAGTATTAAGATTTTAGATCAAGCCGTCAAAGAAATCCCGTCAGGTGATGTAATTTCAAAAGTTGGAGCCGGTTTTGCCAAAGCGCCGCGCAATTTTAAACCCAAAGCCGGCGAAGCTTACGGCCGGATTGAAGCACCCAAAGGCGAGCTGGGATTTTTCGTCGTCTCAGACGGAACCAACAAGCCTTACCGTTATCACGTTCGCGCACCAAGCTTTATCAATTTGACCATCTTAGAAGACATGTGTTTAGGACACAAAGTGCCCGATGCCATTATTATTTTAGGCAGTATTGACATCGTTTTAGGCGAAGTAGACCGATAAAAAAATAAAAATGAAGAATGGAGAATGAAGAATTTAGGTGACCTCCGGTCATTTAAATGTGCAAAACGCTCCAAAATTCTTAACTTTTCATTCTTAATTCCTAATTGAGGATTTTATGTTTGGAATTGGTGTTTTAAAAGGTATGGCAGTCACGTTCAAAAATTTTGTAGAAAGTTACTACAAAAAAGAGCGTCTGACTACCATCGAATACCCGGAAAAAAGGCTGGCGGAAAAGGAACGCTTCCGCAACTTTCCTTTTCTGATCTTTGACGAAAAACCGGAAGATCCGCGGTGTGTGGCTTGTGACATCTGCGCCAAAGAATGTCCCCCACAATGTATTACCATTGTGCGCGCCCAGGATGCTCAAGGCAAACCACTTAAAAAACCGGCTACGTTCGACATTGATTATTCAATTTGCATGAATTGCGGTGTTTGTGAAGAAGTTTGCCCGTTTGACGCTATTTTCATGGATCATGAATTCGAATTGGCCGAATACGGCCGCTTTGAAGACTTAAATTACACGATTGATCGGTTGCTCAAACCCAAAGAACATTTCATGAAGATACGCCCGACCGATGCCACACGTATTGAAGCCGAATTAAAGAAAAAAGAAAACGCTAAAAAAGCAGCGGCTGAGAAAGCGGCAGCGGCAGCCAAAGCCAAAGCGGAAGCTGCCAAAACACAAGCCTCTCAAGTACCGGATACGAAACCAGAAACTAAACCTAACGAACCCGCTCAACCGGCAGATCCGCCGGCTGAGGCAAAATAACATGGACCAATTATTCGTTCACATTGATCAAGCGATTATCCATTGGGCACAAGCCGTGCTTCCCGATTGGATGGCTGTCATCGTCGCGATGAAAATTCCGATTGTTGCGATCGCCATTTTTGGTCCCGTGACCATGATGTATTTAACTTTAATTGAACGGAAACTTTTGGCACGCATCCAAAACCGTTTTGGCCCGAACCGCGTAGGAAAATTTGGTTTATTGCAACCGCTTGCCGATGGCGTCAAAATGCTTACCAAGGAAGATATTGTGCCGGAGAAAGCCGATAAAATCGCCCATTTGCTGGCCCCGATTTTAATTGTGATTCCCGCACTTTTGGTTTTTGCGGTTCTGCCTTTTGGCCGCAATATGATTGCAGTCGATTTAAATATCGGCGTGTTATTCTTTTTGGCCATGTCAGGCACCACGACCTTATTTATTTTTACGGCAGCTTGGGCATCACACAACAAATTTTCACTTTTGGGCGGAATGCGCTCGGTCGCGCAAATGATTTCGTATGAAATTCCGTTTGTGCTTTCCGTCGTTCCTGTTTTGGTGGTCGTTGGTTCATTCTCAACCGTTGCGATCGTGGAAGCACAGCCGGGTCTCCATTGGTTTGTCTTTACCCCGTGGGGTGCCGTGGGCTTTTTTATCTTTTTTATTTGCGCCGTTGCCGAAGTCAACCGCACACCTTTTGATTTGCCCGAAGCTGAATCCGAACTTGTTGCCGGTTTTCATACGGAATACAGCGGCATGAAATTTGCTTTGTTTTACATGGCAGAATTTATGAATGTTTTTACGGTGTCTGCTTTGGTTGCAACCGTTTTTCTAGGTGGCTGGCAGGGACCCATCTTGCCCAGTTGGGTTTGGTTTCTATTGAAAACTTATACACTTATTTTAATTATGATGTGGTTTCGCGGCACTTTTCCCCGGCTGCGGGCGGACCAATTAATGGGTTTTGCTTGGAAATTCTTGCTGGAATTAACTTTTGTGAATATCATCGTGGCCGCTATTTGGTATGAGATGAGATCTCCGCTGAACCATTTGACGGCAGCTGCTATTTTAATTGTAACGATTATTGTCTTATTTCAATTTAATAAAACCGAAATACCAAAAAAGCGTATTTACAAATACGCTTACGCAGATTAATTAAGGAAGAATTTTCTCACTTGGGGGCTAACCCCTCTGGCATTCAAAATATATGGAAGTTCTGACTGCAATTTCAAAAGTCGGCATTTATGTTATCTTTGGCGTAACCCTTTTGGGCGCCATGATGGCCGTCACGCTTCGAAACATATTTCATGCGGCGCTTAGTTTGGCTCTGACGTTGATTGGCGTAGCGGCGGTCTTCTTTGTTTTAAGAGCGGAATTTCTGGGCGCGGTTCAAATTTTGCTGTATGTTGGCGGTATTATGATTCTGGTCATTTTTACTGTGATGTTAACGACTCGAATCGGAGACCGCACCATCCCGACTTCTAACCACCAGCAATGGCCTGTTTTGATCGGCGCGCTGCTTCTTCTTTTATACTTTGTCAGGATGATCGGAAAAACCCCCTGGTCTATCAAAAGCGAACTGGCCGTTGTCAGTGCCGTTCAAATTGGAAAATCTTTGGTAAGCACTTTTATCTTTCCATTCGAATTAACGGCAGTTATTTTAGTAGCCATCTTAATTGGAACGGTGATTTTAGCCAAAAGCGACGAAGGAGAAGAAAAATCATGATTCCATTGCATCATATTTTGTTTTTCTCATCGACTCTCTTTTGCATCGGTTTGTTTGGCGCACTTTCCAGGCGGCACGTGGTTGGCATTTTGATTTCGGTTGAGATTATGCTGAATGCTGCCAATGTAAACTTGGTCGCTTTTTCGCGCTGGACGGGTTTGATACCTGTCAACGCACAAGTTTTTGCTATTTTTATCATTACATTAGCAGCGGCAGCGGCAGCGGTGGCGCTTGCCATTGTTTTAACCATTTATCGAAACCGTAAAACTATTTATACAAACGAAATTGACCTGCTTAAATGGTAAATAACGCATCTACTCTCATTTGCTTCATTCCTTTTCTGCCGTTGATTGCTTTTGCCATTAATATTTTCTTCGGCAAACAGTTAGGCGAAAAAAGTGCATGGGTTACACTGGCCTGCAGTACGTGTTCGTTTGTGCTCGCCATGCTGGTCATTCGTCCCGTCTTAAGCGGCGCTGTCATTCAAGTAAATTTTGATTGGATTGTATTTGGCAGCGGTGCACTTCAATTTGGATTTTTGGCGGATCCTTTGGCGGCCATCATGCTGTTTGTCGTCACATGCATCGGTTCTTTGATCGTGCTGTATTCAATCGGTTACATGCATGGTGATCCGCGTTTTTCGCGCTTTTTTGCTTACCTGGGTTTATTCTTGTTTTCAATGCTGGGCTTGGTGTTGTCTACCAACTTAGTTCAAATCTATATTTTTTGGGAATTGGTGGGCGTTTGCTCTTACTTTTTAATCGGTTTTTGGTTTGAAAAAGATTCTGCCGCCAATGCAGGCAAAAAAGCCTTTATCACAAACCGCATTGGCGACGTGGGTTTTTTTATCGGGATTGCGCTTTTGTTTTATGGGGCGGGCACTGTCAACTTTACCGATCTCACGCATGAGTATTTTCATCACCACCACCAAGCTATCTTAGGTATTGCGGGGCTTTTTCTCTTTTGCGGCGCCATCGGAAAATCAGCTCAATTTCCATTGCATGTTTGGCTGCCGGACGCGATGGAAGGCCCGACTCCTGTCAGTGCCTTGATTCACGCTGCTACCATGGTCGCCGCGGGCGTTTATTTGGTGGCACGTTTGTTTCCGCTTTATGAAGCGTTTCCTCATTCCGCCAGTGTCGTAGCCGTCATCGGCACGACGACGGCTTGTATGGGGGCTTTTATTGCGCTCTCGGCCAACGACATTAAGAAAGTGCTGGCTTACTCAACCATTAGTCAGCTGGGTTACATGATTGCCGCCATCGGGATAGGCGCCATGAGCGCCGGCATGTTTCACTTGATGACACATGCCTTCTTCAAAGCCCTGCTTTTCTTAGGTGCGGGTAGTGTGATTCACGGAACCGGAACGCAAGATATGCGTGAAATGGGAGGTTTGTTTAAAGCCATGCCCAAAACAGCCTGGACATTTTTAATGGCGACGCTGGCCATTTCAGGCATTCCGCCGTTTGCCGGTTTTTGGAGCAAAGATGAAATTTTAACCCACGCTTTTCTGCATCATCATCCCGTGGTGTTTGGTTTGCTGTTAGCCGCTGCTTTTTTGACGGCTTTTTACATGTTTCGCTTGGTCTTCATGACTTTTTTTGGAAAAACGCGCGGCCACTTCCACGCACACGAGTCTCCTGCCGTCATGACAGTCCCTCTCATGATTCTGGCTTTCTTTGCGATTGCGGCGGGTTTTCCCGGTTCACCTTTCATGCATCACTGGTTTCAAGCTTTTGTACTCCCCGGGGAAGCAGTCAAAGCAAATTTTGGTCTCATGATGCTTTCTTCCGTTGTGGCTTTGTCTGCCATTGGATGTGCTTACTATTGTTACATTGTCAAACCGGAAATGCCAGCCCGCATCACACAAGCCATTAAACCGCTCTATCAAGCATCATTAAACAAATTATGGTTTGATGAAATCTACGGCGCGACGGTTGTGCGTTTATTTCAGTGGCTTGCCGGCACGCTATTTTTATTTGATCAAAAAATTGTCGACGGCGCGGTCAACGGTTCTGCGCGTGTCGGGTTATGGATAAGCAAAATTAAGAATTGGATAGATCAATATATCGTGGACGGCGCCGTCAATTTGGTTGGCGCCATCACGCGTATCACTTCTTCCATTTTAAGACTATTTCAAACAGGTGTTATTCACCATTATTTATTGGTCATGTTTATTGGCATACTCATGATTCTTTACGGAATCACGAAATAAGGGAGCTTATTATGAATTTTCCGATTTTGACTTGGTTGGTTTTTCTGCCTTTGCTTGGCATGTTGGCTGTTATGCTCACGCCTAAACAAAATGAAAAGCTGATCAAACAAATTGCGACTGTTGTGAGCGCTTTGCTGTTTCTTTTGTCACTCAAGGTCTTGATGGCTTTCAACCTTCATGACGGCGGTATCCAACTGGCTGAGAAAGTCATGTGGATTCCTCAGTTAAACGTTCATTATTACTTGGGGATTGACGGCATCAGCTTGCCGATGGTGGTTTTAACGGCTCTTTTGTCACTTTTGGCTTGCGTGGCTAGTTATGGTATTAAAGACCGTGTGAAGGAATATTTTGCGCTTTATCTTTTGCTTGAAACAGGCATGCTGGGCACTTTTTTAGCGTTGGATTTATTCCTTTTTTATGTTTTTTGGGAAGTGGTTTTGGTCCCGATGTATTTTTTAATCGGCATTTGGGGCGGTCCCCGGAAAGAATACGCCGCCATTAAGTTTTTTCTCTACACGTTGGCAGGTAGTTTATTCATGTTGTTGGGAATCTTGGCCATTTACTTTACCAGCACCCCGCAAACTTTCGACATGATTGCACTTCGCCAAAATAACTTCGCGGCTGGTTTTCAGCATATTGTTTTCTTGGCCCTTTTCTTAGGTTTTGCGATCAAAGTTCCGATTTGGCCGTTTCACACCTGGCTGCCTGATGCGCACGTCGAGGCTCCGACACCCATTAGCGTGATTCTGGCCGGTGTACTCTTGAAAATGGGTACTTATGGATTTTTCAGGATCAGTTATCCCATTTTACCCGAAGGCGCTCATTGGTTTGCCCCGTGGATGGGTATTTTAGCGGCCATCGGTATTATTTACGGCGGATTTGTGGCACTTGCTCAAACGGATTTCAAAAAACTCGTGGCTTATTCCAGCGTGAGTCATATGGGTTTTGTTTTGTTAGGTTTGGCTTCGTGCAGCGCCATGGGAATGAACGGTGCGCTTCTTCAAATGTTCAGTCACGGCGTTTTGACGGGTGCCCTCTTTTTGCTGGTCGGCGCACTTTATGACCGGGCTCATACGCGTGATTTAAGCGCCTTCGGCGGTTTGGGTGCTGTTATGAAAGTTTACGCCGGTATTTTAATTTTTGTTTCGATGGGTTCGCTTGGCTTGCCCGGTTTAAGCGGTTTTGTGGCCGAATTTATGATTTTACTCGGCACATTTAAGATTTATCCGGTCATCACCGGACTTTCCTGTATTGGTATTTTATTGGCGGCTTGCTATATGCTCTACACCGTTCAGCGTGTTTTGCTAGGCAAAGTGAACCCCAAGTGGGAAAAGCTGACAGACATGACCGGCCGGGAAATTTTTACGCTTGCACCGCTCATGATTGTGACGCTGGCAATCGGTGTTTACCCCATCTTGATTTTGAAATTCATGACACCCGCTATCACAGCCTTGGTAGGACTTTTGTCATAACATGGACCCAATTGCAAGTTTAGCCTACTTTAAACCGGAACTGATTCTCATTGCCGCAGTTTTTGTCATTCTAACCCTGGACCTCGCCGGATTGTCGAAACCGTGGCTGGGCTATTTGTCGATTGCCGCTTTAATCGGCTCGGTCGCTTCTCTTTCCGGTAATTTATTTGATACGCACTGGCTCTTTTTTAACTTGATGATTTATGACGGCTTTAGCGTTTTAATACAAATCTTGGTTTTATTCATGGTAGGACTACCCATCCTAGCAACCATTGGGTCAACGCTGATTCACGAGAGACAAAAGGGTGAGTTTTACGTCATGATGTTAGCGCTTGCCCTTTTATTGATCATTATGGGCTCCACTACGCATCTTTTGATGATTTTCTTGGCGACGGAGGCTGTTTCCCTTTCCTCTTATTTATTGGTAGGCTCGCAAAAATTTAATAAAAAAGCGAGTGAAGCCTCTCTCAAATATTTGCTTTACGGCGCTGTGGCGACAGCCGTACTCGTTTTCGGCATGTCGCTGCTTTACGGCCTTTCAGGCACACTGGCACTGACCGAAATGCCGATTCGCTTAGCCAAATTAGGTCCTCAAGCGCAAGGGGCCGTTTTAACCGCCATGGTTTTAATGTTGGTGGGATTTGGTTTTAAAATCTCAATGGCACCTTTTCACATGTGGGCGCCGGATGTTTATGAGGGCGCACCAACACCGGTGGCAGGGTTTTTAACGGTGGCACCCAAAGCATTAGGGTTTTTGGTTTTATTCCGTGTCCTCACGATTGCTTTCCCCGTTCAATACCATGAATGGAGTGCTCTGCTCGTGATTTTATCAATGCTGACCATGACCATCGGTAATGTTTTCGCCGTTTCACAAAACAACGTGAAGCGGATTTTGGCTTATTCAAGTGTGGCACAAGCCGGATATATTTTAATGGGTTTAGCCGCTTCCAGTGAAGTGGGTGTGTACGCTGTGTTTATTTATTTAATTACTTATCTATTTACGAATTTAGGCGCCTTCTTAGTAGTCGGTATTGTAGAGCAAAGCGAAGGAAGTAACTTGCTGGAAGCTTACCAAGGTTTGTCAAAACGAAATCCTTTCCTAGCCATGACATTAACGATTTTTTTATTGTCTCTTGCCGGCATTCCGCCGCTTGCCGGATTTATCGCTAAATGGTTTGTCTTCGCCAGCGCCATTCACATTGGCTTTATCTCATTAGCAGTCGTAGCTGCTGTGAATAGCGCCATTGCCGGTTTTTACTACTTTAAAATTGTGAAAGCGATGTACTTGAGCCCCGGAGACAAAGAAAGTCCTATCCGGAAAAATCACTTGGCATTTACAGCTGTTTTGATTGCGCTTGCTGGCACCATATTAATTGGTATCCTGCCGTCTCCTGTGATTGTATTCGTTCAGCATGCTTTTATGAGTTTTCGAA
Source organism: Candidatus Abzuiibacterium crystallinum (assembly GCA_002787155.1). Taxonomy (GTDB): domain Bacteria; phylum Omnitrophota; class Omnitrophia; order Omnitrophales; family Abzuiibacteriaceae; genus Abzuiibacterium; species Abzuiibacterium crystallinum. The sequence goes on from PCVY01000065.1 coordinate 50,885, forward strand.
CACTTTAAGTACAGTGTTCAGTGACCGGTGGCCAGTGATCAGAAATACTTTCAGATAATAATAAACGGTAAATCGGCTCTGATTTAAAAACAATATTAAAATTAAGCGTTGGCGCGGCTGATCATTAACCACTGAGTACTGACCGCTGATTTGCTTTGACTTTCTTTATGTGTTAATTTACTAATAGTGCACAAGAGCACCGGACGCAAAAATTCTGGGCTCAGACCCCGCGTCAATTGCGGCTTCTGCGCTACACCAATACCATGAATACAAAAAAAGGTTTTACACTTGTTGAACTTCTAATGGTGATTGCCATCATTGGTATCCTTGGTGCCATGATTTTACCGCGTCTTTTTGGCCCCACAGAACAAGGCCGCTCAACCGAAGCGCGCAATATGTTAGGGGCTATCCGTGAATTGGAAGAAGCCTATTTTCACGGGCCGGATGGCAGTTATTTAGCGTTGGATGCTGATGGTAATACTAATAATTTTTGTGATCAAGGTGAGGGTAACAGTTGGGATGTGCTCGGAATGGTTGACCCTAACGGCAATAGTGTTTATTTTGGTTATTGTGTAAGCGTCCCGAGTGCCGGTGAATTTTTAATCATCGCAACTCGAACTGGAACTGCCGACACACAAAATCAAGCGGGGACTATTATGTGTTTAAACCAAGCCGGTGAGTGGAGCGGCGATTATGTTCATATTCCGTTCAATCCGGACAATAATGCATGCTCGATAGGGCCGTGTTGCGGAGGTGGCTGATGAAAAACCTAATAAGCGCCAATCAAAAAGGTTTTACATTAGTAGAGCTTTTAATCACCATTGCCATTGTCGGCATTTTGGCTGCAATTATCGTTCCGAGATTTTTGCAGGGTGAAGCAGCGCGCGCTTCTGAGGCGCTTTCACAATTAGCGGCTATCCGTTTGGGTGAAGAAGATTACCGCACCAACAACGGCATTTATTGCGGAACGGATGACGCTTGTTGGACAGATTGGTCAACCATTACCATGGATAATCCCGGCTCGTCTCCTGAACGTTTCTTTGATTACGATGTGACAACAAATGATGTCGATTCTTTTTGTATTGTTGCCACGAGGGGTGACTTCAACCCTTCAGGCAATGCCTTTGCCGGAACAACCATCTGTATGGATAATTTTGGCTCTTATTTTGGTGATCATCCCAAAGGCCCGGGTTTTGGCCATAGCCCTGGCTCAGGCACCGGATGCGAAGGGGTTTGTTGATCCAAATTATCACATCTCACCTTTCATTTCCTTTTTAATCCCTCTTATTTCAATTTGACTTTCTTTAGCGTTAAATTAAGTCTTTTGCGTTTAACTCCCCCAATTGCTTTTACCCCCTCACATCGCTAAACTTTAAATGAGCCGAAAATAAGATTCAAATTAAGACTTGTGAGAACAGTTTAAAAAATGGAAAATACACAAGGAGCGTGTCACAGTAAATGGTGAAACATTTGAAATGCTTTTCAAATCACAAAAGTGGTTTTTCATTGATTGAGGTCCTAGCCGCCAGCGTTATTTTGCTTTTAGTGGCCGGCGCGGTTTCTCAACTCAGTGCATACCCAAAAAGCAAAGTGATTGATCTTGAAAAACGCCTAGCTGTCATCGGAAAACTGGATGACGCTTTGGCCGCTTTCTCACAAAATCCTCCTTTTGCACTGGGGACGCAAACTTCTTGCAGCGCCAGTGGTGCTTGCGATGCAACGGTTTGCACGCATGATAATACAAACGCTTGCGAGGCGTTTACTCAAGGCGGTATTTGCGCCAATGCCATCGAGAATTCTGATTTAACCGCGATTGTTCAGGCTTACCCAACGGCTTGCTATGTGGCAATTATTTTAGATCCGACCATTGATGACAATGTCAATAGTCCTGATCAACCTAGTTTTAGAAATACGCAAGTGGGCGCCCTGGCGGAATGGATGAGCTCACAAAATCAAAAAACGCACGAGGCTTTGACAACCTATGTTTTCGCGACATAAACAAAATCAAAAAGCTGTTCGGGGGCTGACGCTGGTGGAACTGATTGTTGCCATCACACTGGTGCCTATTTTGATTTATGCTGCCTCTATCATGTATTTAAATGTCTCAAAAACCATGGAGACAACCGCTGTCCGCGGAGACGCACTCACGGAACACACGCTAGTCAAAAGCACGTTGGAACGCATGATCCCTAACGCGCAAACGGCGGATGTGGATACAAGCGCTTATTGCACCGAGCAGTGCGGTGATGGCGGCGGCAATTGTGAATGGTGTTACGGTTTAACACTCAATTTACCTGACAACAGCACCCAAATTCTGGGAATCCGTACAGACATCGGTGCATCATCCGCTGTTTTAGAGTTTAAAAACGAAGGCGACGTCCATTACACGCAAGTCTCTTACATGGGCACCATTACTTGCGGCACACCCGGTAGTTGCGATGCATTAGAAGGCAGCGCGCGTCCTTTTGATTGGGATGAAAACAATGAGGAAGTTTCATATAATCTTGCATTTGATACGGGCGATGGAACTCGTTTTATGCATTCAGCCGGACACATTCGGTTGGAAGGCGGTACGGGCGTATGAGTACTCTAAAACGTCAAAAAAATAACAGCGGTTATGTGACCTTGGCACTCACCTTCCTGATTGCCATAGCGGTGCCTCTTTTCTATATCGGCGTTTACTATGACATTTCCAACCAAAACAAAGTGGTGTCACGCGACAAACAGGATAAAATTTTGAAATGGTCTACGCGCGCCATGTTAGCCAGAACGCAATACGAATTTCAGAAACAAGTCGCGGAATTTAGTCTGGAAGACTCGCGTTTCAATCTAGGCTTGGTAGAAGAAATTAACACTCCCGTCTTTAATTGGTTTGATCAAGGAGCGCCTTTTAAAGCAAACTATGCTGCTTTCATTCAAGGAACGGAATTAAGCGACTTTGCGGTAAAAAATGTGACGCCTGTTCCGGGCTGCCTCGATTGCGGCGTGACGGTTAATGATATCGACCGTTTATTAGGAACAGCGGAAATCAATATTACAATTCAAACACAGTTAGAAGACGTCAATCTAATCGACGCCACAAGGCGGATGACGCAGCATTTGAGTTTAGCCGTTTCTAACTTAGCGGATTTTGCTATCTTCACGAATAAAGACTTCGTCACCAACCCCGGACCTGACACAGTATACGATGGTCCCATTTACGTCGGTGAAAATGCTTATTTAACGCCCAGTAAAGACCACAAAATTACCTTGCGTTTTGACGGCACAGATGCCTACGATGACGGAAAAGTTTACAACCTTAAAGCCAGCGGACACCTTTCTTGGTTTGGTCCGCGAGGTCTTGGCTGCGACCCTAAGGACAACAATTGCGTGAGCGATGAGAATCAGTTATTTGAAAGCGGTCTTTATGAAGTTGATGTTTTTGGCAAACCGGTCATGTACCACTTTATCAGCAACATTGACTATGGCGATGTGGGTGAATCTACTTTGGAAGCGATGGATAACTCGCCTGAAAATTTTGACAGTGATCTCAATAATGATCAATATATCAAATTACTTGGAAGCAGTCCGCTGAGGCCGCCTGTTAGTTTCTTTACAGGGCGGGATCAGTCAGATGGCATGTGGCCCAGCACAACCGTTCATACGCTGACAGCAGATCTTAATTCCGGTGGTGCCGTATTTAACAGCTCAACAGCATATGATGGGACCAATCCCGTGAATTACTATGAGAACCCTGATTGGGACGGATTTCGTGCGACACACTTTGACCGTCTGAATGGATTTTCATTAATAAAAGACGGCGCACCGGCACAACAATTGCTTTTGGGCGGCGTGGATGATCCTCATGTCTTAATTGAGTCGGCAGGCTCTGGTGACAATGGTTTTGTTAAAAGTGTTAAATTGCAATGGCTGGGGCGGGAACCGCAACCCAATATTTCGGGTTTATCCATTGACTTCAAACAACTATTTTGTCAACAACCTGATCTGATTGGGTCTTCTTTTCCCCATAATTGTACCGTCGGTGAAAACTATGAAGATCCTCTATTGTGGGAAGGCCGTTATTTTTATTATGACAGCGGTACTTTTGGATCCGCCAATAACGAAAACGGTTTCATTAGAATTTTAAAACCGCCATTCAGTCTTTACTGGAGTTTTTTGATGCCCTCCGAAGACTCCGCCACTTATATTGATAACAGACGAAAACCAAGCACCGGCACTACCGCATTGGCTATTATTGAAATAGACGTGGCAAAACTAAAAAATTTAATTGAAAACGGACTTGTCACGGAAGGCGCGTTAGGTCCTAACGGTGACACCTACGAGAAATATAACGATTTGGGGCTGGCAAACCGGTTTGGAGATCCTGATAAGCCATTCATTCTATACATTGGCCTAACCCCGCCTCTGAACACAACAAACCGGGATCCTTGGTGGACACCTCTTAATGGTCATGGTGCCACCCATACATTTGATCCTTTCCGCGCAGTCGTAAGATTGGTTCATGCAGACCAACTGCCTGATGCAGGTTTGACGATTGCGACAAACGGACCGGTTCAAATTGTCGGTGACTATAACACAGAAGCACCTCAGGAGGGCACCCCGCCTGAAGCATGTACCATGAAACCTGCAGCGGTCATGGCGGACCAGATTATGGTGCTCTCTAACAGTTGGCAGGATTACACAGGAACGCCCGACGATCCTTATATTGACCCGAGTGACGGCATTCAATATCCGGCACCCAGAGATGATTTGAACAACCTGTTCTCCAAAGACGATTACAGAGCCCATCCCGTCCGTTCTCAATGTACCGAACAAGAAGAAGAAAACGGCAGCTGCTTTGATGACACAGCGGAGATAAATGCCATGTTAATCGGCGGCGATATCCCCAACCAATTGGTAGCCGTTACTGCTTCTGAGATTGAAGGCGGGAACCTGGACCGGTATGGTTTGTTTTATGATGGTAATTTAACGGGTGTGAATGGTGACGAAAAATTAAGACCGCATAACAACCCGAGCGCATCTGATGACCAGCATACCTACGTCAAAGGCACCCAAGTCAGAGATCAAAATCAAATTGATGACACCGCTTATCTGAATATACCGGTCATACTTATCACAGGTTATGATGCTAACGATAACCCTATTTATAGCAACGCCGGAACGGTCGGGCAAGTGTTTGGAACAGCCAATAATGACGGAAAGTGTGCGGATTGCTGGCGAGATGGCGTGACGATTCCTGATATTCCGATGTACCTTACAATGGATCGTGACGGTACTTACACTTATTTGAATACGGGCAATATGAACACTTCGCATTTGAAACCATCCGACATGATTCAGACTGATCCAACCAGCAATACGGCTAAATGGGCAGTGAAACCGGGTTCCCGTTTTGCTGCTATTGTGAATGACGGAAAAAATTCGAACGAACGCTTTTTATTTCCGAACACAGCCGCCAAATGCTGCAAATTAAACAGCCCTGAAGGTTGCTGTGATGTCGCTCAACAAGGCTGCAACGGCCCGCCCTGCGATGCTTGCCCGGGTCAAAACTATGTGGTTTGTAACGACTGCTCAGGTTTTAACAATGGTCAAAATATTTGCAATACGGATCCTAACGGCCAAGGTAAATGTTCCAACAACATGGAATGCTGGGATTGTCCATATTATCAGTGCGGCGGTGAAGGCGGCTGTTCTACTGAAACTTATTGCGGGCCTGAGGCTGATACCGTTTGTTGGTCGGACACATGTCCGGCAGAATTAGGATGCGGGCGAGATGCGTATCAATGCGGCACTGCCGGCGAATTTCCGCCTGAAATCAAAGTGGTTTATTCACCGGGCGGTAAACCAAGGTTTACTTACCGCCAAAACGGCCAAAATCCGCAAAATGGAACCATTAAACGAAAGGGGCTCTATGTTCCTCATTGGGAACCAAAATACAGCGGTGGAATTGAAAACTATGTCCGCTTAGGAGAAGATTGGCGGCATTGGGATTGCAACTGCACCGGCAATAGCTGTTCATCTTGTACGCCGACGACTACCAATAATGAAATGAAAATTACCGGAACATTAGATATTTTATGGCCGTCTCAAAGTTTAGTGAAAGGGAACGGACCGGATGCCCCGAAAGCTTTTTGGGTCAGCACCACTTATACAGCGCCGGACAGAACCGTCAGATATGCCCGGGATTTGCGCGAGAATGAAGTCTGTCCGCCGGCCGGTCTTCCCATGTCTGTTCAGTTGACACTGAAAGGGTTTAAGCAGGAATAAACATGAAATCATGGCTGAACCTAAAAAAAAACAATTGGGGCGTTACCCTTTATGAACTGCTTGCAGTCATTGTCATTGTGGGCATCATGGCAAGCGTCACTTATGCCACCTATACACGCCAAGCCCAGAAAAATCAAAGGAAAGAAGCTGTTAAATTTATTCATTCTCTTTTAGACGGGGCACGTCTTTATGATATGCAGCACCCGCCCTCACTCACCGGAGACCGCACGCATCAAGATTGGATAGAAAATTGGAAAACGTATTTGGTTCAGTATGCCACAAGAGAGTTTGATTACTCGCCCCCCAATTCACCTATTTTATTAACCGGTCCTGAAAGCAAACGAAATAGTTATTTTTTTGATGAGGTGGACGGTAAATTACATATTTATGCCAACTATTCCAACATTCCCGTTTATGATTACGTGACTTGGGACGGTCAAATTGGTGAAGAATCCGGCGGCGGTGTCGAATGTACGGCTAATGCGGAATGTTTTTCTGATTTTTGCACCACAGCAACTTGCGTTGACGGCACTTGTCAGTATGCTCCGCTCACCTGTGACGATGGCAATGAATGTACGGCAGACAGCTGCGATGACGCAATTGGATGTGTTTTTGATCCTGGTCCAAGAAACGGCGAAACTTGCGACGACGGCAACCAGTGTACCAATAACGGCACTTGTAATAATGGTGTTTGCGAACCCGGAAACAACCTGCCTGATAATACGCCTTGCGACGACGGCAATCTCTGTACCTTGAACGACAAATGTTTAAGCGGCGCTTGTCTTGGCTCGGTAAAATCTTGCGTGCTGACCATTGGCACCCCTATTTGCCAAAGAACATCCTGCAATCCTGACACGGGTAATTGCGACCTGTATCCCGGCAATAACACCTCCTGCGATGACGGTGATCCTTGCAGCGATCCTGACTATTGCGACGGTGCCGGGAATTGTATCGGCTCATCCCCTCCTTGCAACTAAGATTGAGTTACAATTTTAATCGAAAAAAATAATCGCAATTATCCCCGCATTTCAGTATAATCTCAACTCGTTGGTTTTTTAACTCCTAGAAAATATGAAAACACCTTTTAAGACACCTTTTATCATTGTTTGCATTTTAGCGGCTGTGGCTGCGTGGTGCGCTCATCTCCAATTTGACACCAAACAAATCATCAGCACCTCTATTTTTCTTCTTATCATTTGCGGTACTCTTTTCTATTGGCGCTTCCGTTTGGCATTTGCATTCAGCGGCATTGCTGTTTTATTGGGTGCCGGTCTTCTGGATATTCCGCACGTCATTGAATTTGCAGGACTTGATATTATTCTTTTCTTGGTCGGCATGATGACAATCGTCGGTTTTCTGGAAGAAAGTCATTTCTTTGAGTATTTGGTTGCCAAAGTCGTGGATAACGTGGGTGAACGGCCCTATTTATTGATGACCGTCTTAATGGTTATGTCGTCCATCTTTGCCGCTTTGGTGGATGAAGTCACTTCTATTTTGTTTATGATGTCTACTATTTTCCACATCACAAAGCGTTACAAAGTAAACCCCATTCCTTTTATTTTAATGGTTGTTTTTGCGACTAACATCGGCAGCAGCGCCACGGCAGTCGGCAACCCGATTGGCGTCATGATCGCGCTTCGCGCCCAATTGTCTTTTTTGGACTTTTTACGCTGGGCATCTCCCGTCTCCCTTGTTTGTTTAATGATTACCATTCCTGTTTGCTTTTTCTTATTTAATAAGGAAATGGGTGAATTAAAAGAAAAAATGAGGAAGAGAGGCAATGAGCCTCATGAACTTCGTCACGTTGCATATACCAAATCAGGCATTCAAGTCTGCTGGGCGCTTTTTGGTGCCACGGTGGTTTGTTTGGTCATGCATCACCCAATAGAACATTTGCTTCATTTGGAGAAAAATACCCTTTTGATTGGTACGGCTCTTTTCTTCGCATCCATTGCCATTGTGATGAAAGCCGGTGAAGCGCGCGACTTTTTCATGCGGCGCGTCGATTGGTGGACACTCACCTTCTTTATGGCCCTTTTTGCATCCGTCGGCACTTTAAAATATGTGGGTGTGACAGAACGAATTGCCGAGATGATGATTGCAACTTCTCAATCCGGCGGACACACCATGCTGTTGAATATCTTTACAGCTGCCATTTGTTTATTAACAGGCTTTATGGATAACGTGCTCGCAGTAGCTACCTTTATCCCTATTCTTTCGGACATTGAGAAAGCTGGCGTCTACATTTTTCCCTTTTGGTGGGCCATGTTATTCGGCGGCACCATGTATGGCAACTTAACTGTCATTGGCTCAACAGCTAATATTGTCGCCATGGGTATGCTTGAAAAAGAATCAAACGAACACATCACTTTTATGCGTTGGTTAAAACCAGGATTTGTGGTTGCCACATTGACGATTGTGGTGGCCATGGCGATTCTCTATATGCAATTTCCGCTGATGCCCGGTCATCCGGAGCATTTTTAAGCACTGTTCAGCATTTTTCTACTTTCTTTTTTACCCCTTTTTCATTATAATAAATAATCTTTTTAAGGGTAACGAAACAAGCATGGTTCCCTTGATGCTCATACCCGGACTGATTCGAAACTAACCCTGTTCCATGACAATGAAAAATAACCAAAGTCGGGATGAGAATCCGCTGCATGGACTTCGCCATATTGGCATATTAACATCCATTCCTATGGTTATGGTGGCAGGTTTAGCAGTCGGTTATTATGCTGGGGCTTGGTTGGATCGTTTGCTTGGTTCGGATCCTTGGGGGAAAATGACAGTTAGTATTTTAGGGGTAGCAGCAGGCATCAAACAAAGTATCCGCCTCATTCGTGAGTCGGCAAAAGATAACGACGCAACCGATTAAGTCCCTATGATAAAATTTGCTTACGCAGCCTCAGAACATGCTGCAGAAACTGTTCACGAAACTGCCCATTTGGCAAGTGAGCACGCTGCTCAAACCGAACATGCCGTTAAACACTTAGCCAATTTTCTCACACCTATTATTGAAAAACTGCACGGAACCCCTTTGGGAGATTTTCTTCACCGCTGGGAAACAGTCATTTTTTCATGGCTTGCTGCAATTGTCATTTCGATTATATTTACCCTTGGTTCGCGAAAACAGACTTTAATTCCTGAAGGTTTTCAAAATTTCATCGAGACCATTGTAGAGGCGATGGAAAATATGGTGACCGGCATTATCGGCTCCAAAGGACGTGCTTACGTACCTTTCATTGGCACCTTGTTTATTTATATTTTTGTTCAGAATTGGCTGGGTTTGGTACCGGGCATGATGTCACCCACGACAAACATTAATACCACCGCAGGATTGGCTATCTGCGTCTTCTTTTACGTCCAGTTTATTGGGTTGCGGGAAAACGGGCTCAAAGGTTATCTGCTCCATTTGATGGGCAGCCCCAATGATGCCATTGGCTGGTGCATGGTCCCTCTAAACTTACCGCTCCATATTTTAGAAGAATTTATACGCCCCCTGAGTTTGGCGCTTCGTTTATTCGGCAATATTTTTGGGGAAGAAACACTCATTGCCGTTTTTGCCGGTTTCGGTATTTTAGCGCTTTCATTTTTCCATAGCCCGGTGGGCTTGCCCTTACAGGTGCCTTTTATGATGCTTTCTATGTTGTTAGGCACCATTCAAGCGCTGGTATTTGCCCTTTTAAGCACGATTTACATTGCTTTGATGTTGCCGCATGATCACGAAGAAACTCATGCGCATACGTGAGAAATAAAAAAATAAGAGGAGAGAGTAGAAAGTAGAGAGATAATCGCTGCGGTGTTTTTCTCCCTACCCTCTTCTCTCTACTTGCTACTATAACTAAAACGGAGGTTAAAATGAGCTTAGGTTTATCTTGGACATTACCAATCGCAGTATCCATTGCTGCATTTGGTTGCGCACTTGGTTTAGCAAAAGCAGTCTCGGCTGCGATGGAAGCCATGGGCAGACAACCGGAAGCAGCCAACAAAATTCAAACCGGCATGATCATCGGCTGTGCTTTTATCGAAGCGTTAACGATTTATGCCCTTTTGGTTGTCTTTATTTTGCAAGGCAAGCTTGCTTAATTAGCTAGCAGATTCCTATGGATGTCTCGATTCAGGAAATCTTAACACAAGCATTCGGATTTGCGGTTCTCTTCTGGATTATGAAGAAATACGCCTGGAAACCCATTTTAGATCTTTTGGAATCCCGGCGGACGAAGATTTCATCTAGTTTCGAAGAGATTGACAAAACCAAAAAAGAGCTTGAAACACTTCAAAATAATTATACGGCCCGCCTGGCGCATATCGAAGAAGAGTCTCGCGTCAAAATTCAAGCAGCGATTCAAGACGGCAAGCAAATGGCTCGTGAAATTCAAGAGCAAGCCCGCACCCAGGCCAAAGACATTTTGGACAAGGCCAAGCAAGATATTGAATTAGAGGCCGATAAAGCGCGTGTGACGCTCCGAAAAGAAATTGTTGACCTTGTGTTTGCCGCCACGGAGAAAGTCGTGCATGAAAAACTTTCCGGCCAGAAAGATGAAGAAACCATTATTAAATTTGTCAAAGAACTTGAAGCCTCTCAAGAACCGCTGATGGACTCATGAAAAATCGTGCCCTATCGATGCGCTATGCCAAAGCGCTCTTCGAGTTAGCGGAAAAACAAAAACTCGAAATCAATGTTGAGAATGATTTGCGTACTTTTTTGACAGCAGTCAAAAAAGATAAGGCTGACGTCTTTTTTGAAAGCCCCCTCTTGACGCAGGACGAGAAAAAGGTCATTCTTCAGAAACTTCTGAAAGGCCGGACGTCTACTTTGATCATGAATTTTTTGTTCTTGCTGACCGCTAGTAAAAGATTTAATTTGCTTGGTTCCATTGCAGATGCTTATCACGAACTTTTAAATCAAAGCCGTCATTTTGAGGAAATTGTCATCACAACGGCAAGGCCGCTGAAACCGGCTTTGCGAGAGTCATTAGAAAAAATGATTGCTAAAAAATTAGGGGAAAAGGTAATCTCACAATCGAAAGTCAACCCTTCCCTTTTAGGGGGTATTTCCATACAAATCCGTAATCGATTGTTCGACGGTTCTTTGCGGACCCAGTTAAATTTATTAAAAAAACAAATGATAGGATTAGCAACCGATTGAAGAGGTTATGACATTATGCTGAAACCGGAAGAAGTCACATTTGCCATTAAAAAAGAAATTGAGAAATATGAATCCAAACTCAAAATGGATTCGGTGGGTTATGTGCTGCAAGTCGGCGACGGGATTGCGCGCGTGTACGGTTTGGATGATGTGATGGCAAGTGAATTGGTTGAATTTGCGGATGGAACCACCGGTTTGGCGCTTAATCTTGAAACTAATAATGTCGGTGTCGTGATTTTAGGATCTGACCGCCAAATTAAGGAAGGCGGCCAGGTAAAACGCACGGGTAAAATTGCACAAGTACCGGCGGGAAAAGCTTTGGTGGGCCGTGTGGTAAACCCCATCGGAGAACCGCTTGACGGCAAAGGCCCGATTGTTTCTGACATCATCCGCCCAATTGAATTTGCGCCGCCCAATGTCATTGAACGCCAGCCCGTTAAAGAACCGCTCGAGACGGGCATTAAAGCCATTGATGCCATGATTCCCATCGGCCGCGGGCAACGAGAGTTGATTATTGGCGACCGGCAAACCGGTAAAACGGCTATTGCAATTGACACCATCATCAACCAAAAAGGTAAAGGCGTTTATTGTTTTTACGTGGCCATCGGTCAAAAAATGTCCAGTGTTGTGAGCATGGTAGATGTCTTGGAAAAACATGGTGCTATGGAATATACCACGGTTGTGGTCGCTGCCTCAGAAGACCCGGCTCCTTTGCAATACTTGGCACCTTATGCCGGTTGCGCTATGGGTGAAGCTTGGCTTTATAACGGCGGTCATGCGCTTTGTATTTATGACGATTTGTCTAAACATGCGCAAGCTTACAGGCAATTGTCTCTTTTGCTGCAACGCCCGCCAGGACGTGAAGCGTATCCGGGAGATGTCTTTTATTTACATTCCAGATTATTAGAACGTGCTTCTAAATTGCACGAATCCAAAGGCGGGGGTTCGTTAACAGCGCTTCCTATCATCGAAACGCAAGCCGGTGACGTTTCTGCTTACATTCCCACCAATGTCATCTCGATTACAGACGGTCAAATTTATTTAGAACCAGATCTTTTCTTTGCCGGTGTCAGACCCGCCATCAACGTCGGATTGTCTGTTTCGCGTGTCGGCGGCAACGCTCAAACCAAAGCCATGAAACAAGTGGCCGGCATGCTGCGGCTTGGATTAGCTCAATACCGTGAATTAGCTGCTTTTTCTCAATTATCGGCTGATTTGGATAAGTCTACCCAACAACAATTGAAACACGGCGAGAAAATGGTGGAACTCCTGAAACAAGACATCCTCTCCCCTGTCTCACTTGCCCACCAGGTGGCGTCCATTTTTTCCGGTACGCAACATTACTTAGATGATCTGAAAAATGATCAGGTAGGATCATTTATAGCAGGTTTGCTTGAATTCATCGATCAAAAATATTCAAACATCCTGCACAAGATCTTGAGTGAGAAGAAAATAAGCGACGAAATAGAGCAAAACCTTCATCAAGCCATCAAAGCTTACAAAGCAGAATTTACAAAGAATAAAGTATGATTCAATCGCTCAGACAAATTAAAAGACGCATTAAAAGCGTTGAAAATACCCGGAAAATCACCAAAGCCATGGAAATGGTGTCGGCCGCTAAACTGCGCCGATATCAAGCGCTTCTTGGCCAAGCCCGTGCTTATGCCGTTGAACTAGAGCGTATTTTAAAGAACCTCATCACATCCGCCCCCTCTTTTCAGCACCCCCTCTTTGAGAAGCGCGAGGTTAAACGGGTAGCGGGTATTTTAATTTCTTCGGATTCCGGTTTATGCGGCTCATACAACTACAACCTTTTTAAGGTAGCGGCCCAATTTATTCAGAATCATTCGGAAACGCAAAGTTACTTTTCGCTGGGCCGGCGAGGTGCCCGTTTTTTAAAACGTTCGGATGTCACAGTCACGGACACTGAAGGCATACCGAAACCTCAAGACATGGCTCCGGTAATGGAGAAAATCATCAACCATGCCAAACAAGCCTTTCTAGGGCAAACAGCGGATGAAGTTTATTTGATTTACACACGATTTGAATCAATGACTTCTTTTGCGCCCGTGGCTGAAAAATTATTACCGCTGGAAGGTATTCAAATTGATCCGGCTATTCAGAATACCGCCGATTATATTTTAGAACCCTCTCCCGCACGTATTTTAGAAGAAATCATCCCTCATTTGTTAGCACTCAAAGTAGAACAGGCAGTGAAGGGGGCGTTGGTATCTGAACAAGTATCGCGAATGATGGCGATGCGTCAGGCAACCGATAATGCCAAACAAATGATTGATTCGCTCACGTTAGAACGCAATAAAGCAAGACAGGCAACGATTACCAAAGAATTGATTGAAATTGTGTCTGGTTTTCAGGCACAGCAAAAATAGAAGGAGAAGCACAATGGGTGCTGGTAAAGTCGTACAAGTCATCGGTCCAAGTGTGGATGTTCAATTTGAAGCAGCTCACTTACCAAAATTATTAAACGCGATCAAAATAGAAGACACTGCCGGTAAAATTAATTTAACTTTGGAAGTGGCGCAACACATCGGCGATAACGTCGTTCGCTGTATTGCATTAGGGACCACGGACGGTTTGGTCCGCGGCATGAAGGCTGTCGACACAGGTTCGCCGATCACTGTCCCCGTGGGCAACCAAACTTTGGGACGTATTTTTAATCTATTAGGAAATCCTATTGACGGAATGGGAGAGGTGCAGGGTAAGCGAGATCCTATTCACAGAGAACCGCCTGGATATAAAGATTTAAACCCTGTTGCTCAAATTTTAGAAACAGGTATTAAAGTGGTTGATTTATTAGCTCCCTATTCCAAAGGCGGTAAAGTAGGCCTGTTTGGCGGTGCAGGCGTTGGTAAAACCGTGATCGTGATGGAATTAATTCATAATATCGCGACTGAACACGGGGGTGTCTCCTGTTTTTGCGGTGTTGGAGAACGCACCCGCGAAGGAAATGACTTGTGGCTGGAGTTAAATGAATCGGGCGTGGTGAAAAAAACTGCTCTTGTCTTTGGGCAAATGAATGAGCCGCCGGGCGCTCGTTTGCGTGTCGCACTCTCAGGCCTCACCATGGCTGAACATTTTCGTGATGAAGCCCATCAAGATGTATTACTTTTCATTGATAACATCTTTCGTTTCGTTCAAGCAGGCTCTGAAGTCTCCGCCCTTCTCGGCCGCATGCCTTCCGCGGTCGGTTACCAGCCAACCCTCGGAACGGAAATGGGCGCCCTTCAAGAACGCATCACTTCAACTCGCGCAGGCTCCATTACTTCTGTGCAGGCTATTTATGTACCGGCTGATGATTTAACGGATCCAGCCCCGGCAACCACTTTCTCGCATTTAGACGGTATTACAGTATTGTCACGTCAAATTGCCGAATTAGGTATTTACCCTGCCGTCGATCCCTTGGAATCAAGTTCTCGCCTGCTGGATCCGCGCGTTGTAGGACAAGAACATTATAATGTTGCCCGCAATGTGCAAAAGGTTTTGCAGCGTTATAAAGATTTACGGGATATCATCGCTATTTTAGGCATTAATGAATTATCAGAAGAAGATAAGTTGGCCGTGGCTCGGGCACGCCGCATTGAAAAATTCTTGTCACAGCCTTTCTCTGTTGCCGAAGCGTTTACCGGCCGTAAAGGTAAATATGTGAAAATCGAGGACACTATCCGCGGTTTTAAAGCGATTGTGGATGGTGAGCTTGATGATTTACCTGAACAGGCTTTCTATATGGCAGGTAATATTGATGAGGTGAAAGAAAATGCGGCTAAAAGCAAAGAGGCTTCTTGATGAGTCCCGCTTATCAGTTTGATTTAATTACACCCAACGGCAAACCTTATTCAGGCCAAGTCACTTACGTGGTTGTGCCCGGTGAAAAAGGTAATTTTGGGGTATTGGCCAACCACGCTGCCTTGGTTTCCAATTGCCTTTCGGGTAAACTGCGTGTGGTCGCAGAAACAGGGCAAGAGCTTTTATTTTCGATCGGAAAAGGATTTTTCGAGGTAGTCAAAAATAAAGCCATTTTACTCACGGAAAACGCTTCCCAAATCTCTGCTTAGTCCGTCGCCTGCCGCATCGTTTTTTTCGCTCCGCTGCATCATCAATAGGCCGTTTTGATCAAAATAATAAACGTCATCGCTTGAGTACCGCCTGTAAATCCATTTTTCTGAAGCACCGTACTCTTGGGCATGATATTGGATGCTGTCCGGTTTGCCTTTCGCTATTTTAATTTGCTCACGGTTCATTTGAGGCTGCACGTAGCCTTCAAAAGCAGCTAAATCTAAAGCGCTCAAATTCTCTTCTCCATTTAATTGACCTTCTTTGACCGTCCATAGAAAACGTTTTCTCTTTTGAATGTAAATCCATTCCTCCAATACGATACCGCGTGAAGTATCCAGCAGTGTGTTTTTAGCTAAAAAGTCCGGGATTCCGTACTGTTTCACGACATTTAGTTTTTCATCGGAAATAAAACCAAATAACGGATCACGGCTGCCTCGCCGTAACAATTTGTCAGCGACGCCTGATACTTTCGCGCTTCGATATCCCCATGGTTCATCAACAGAAGCACATCCCATGAGCAGCGCCCAAATAATTGCAAATGATAGAAACACCGTAAAGCCGCCTAACCGTTTTGTATTTCTCAGTTCTCGCTCCCAATGGATGGGCTCAACTCGCCAATTGATTTGCTGCATGAGGATCTGATAAAAACGGATGGATTTCTCTGGTTTGAAAAAAGAAAGCATCCCGACTCCCAAACCGCTTAAACCAATGACCATAACAAGCCATTTGGCAATTTTCATTAAAATATCAAAATCCATCTCTACATAACCTCAATGGTGACAGGGGTTTGCAAACTTTTCCTTCTGACAACAAATGTCAGCTTTTGATTTTTCTTCTCTGATAAAATAGCCCGATAGTAACTAACCCAGCCGTCTATCTTGATGCCGTTTTCTTCTATGAGAACATCGCCGATCTGAAAACCTGCTTTGGCGGCTTTCGAACCGGCGGTAACTTTGATAATTTCAAACTGACCGTTTTTTTCACGGTACTGAACACGCATTCCCAAAGTCGGAGCAGCATCTAAATGAAAAACACTGACGGGGATATCCAACGTATGTTTGCGACGTTCGACCGTGAAGGTTTTAATTTCTTCGCCTTCCACACGCAAGAAGAAATCGAAGAAATTCCTGGGCTGCACTTCCATGCCATTTATTCTAATGACAACATCACCGTTTCGTAATCCTTGTTCATATCCTAAAGATCCTTCATGAACGTCAACGATCATGTAACGTTCTGTTTCTTCATTTAACTTAAAACGGCATCCGACAATGGTTGATTCCAATCTGGGATAACGCAGTTTAATTAAATGATCACTGATCCTGCCCGCTAAGCGCCACTCAAAAACACCGCGCGATTTATCCTGCTTACTGATTCCAAAAAAATGAAGACCGTGCTTCCGCCGGAAAAAAGCTTGCAGATTGGCTTGTGTTTTATTTTCGGTTTGCTGCCTCAGCTCAATTTTCAGCATGCAATAACCGCTCGGTGCAAAAAAAGGGCGGTGCGCCCACTGGCGGTATTCTCGCCTGAACAAAGGAAAGGTTTTGGTTTCAATGAGGCCTTGTGCTTGATCGACTTTTAGAATGGGGATGTCTTCGTCCGCCAAGGTTTTGATCGTCGCTTCCCAAACCTGTTCATAAGTACCTTGAAAAGTAGTTGTTTC
The DNA here is from genome assembly GCA_002787155.1 of Candidatus Abzuiibacterium crystallinum. Classification (GTDB taxonomy): domain Bacteria; phylum Omnitrophota; class Omnitrophia; order Omnitrophales; family Abzuiibacteriaceae; genus Abzuiibacterium; species Abzuiibacterium crystallinum. The sequence continues at coordinate 68,035 of PCVY01000065.1, forward strand.
ACCGGAAGGATGCGAACGGAAGAAAGTGAAAGACGAACAACCGCATAAAAAAAGAAAAACGAAATGCAGGAAATAAAATTCAAGGCGGCTAGGTTTTGTGCGCGCCATTTTAACACCTAGCGATCTGAAATAATATTTTCTTTAAGTGATACTTCGGGACCTGCCGGCGCATTGACATAGGCGTCTGTGGCGCTCCAAATGTGGTTCAGAATGAAAATCCCAAGTCCCGTCCAAATTTGAGGGTATCCCGCAATGCCGCCTACCACCGCCGTGGTGACAATGGCGCCTGCTTCAATCACAATCATGGCGCCGGTCTTGACTTTGCCTCCCCGAGTCTCTAGCTCGCCGTTAATGTATTGCCCAAGGCCCGGCACCAGCAAAGAGGCTGCGCCCCGCGTCAAGCTCTCCCCGCCCTTTGCCCACAGGACGGGCTGACTGATGAATAAGCAGGTCGTAACAATAAGCGCGATTGATAGGCTCTTTTTCACAAATTCTCCTTTTATCTGACATGTGAGCGGTGTGATATATTTTATATCGGCTGAATGGGATAAAAATAAATAACCGACATGAGCGAGAACTCAATTTATCTGAAGGGTCGGGGAGTTTCACCGATCCTTCACCCTATACCAGTCATGATCAAGCGGGGCCGGCATAGGGTTTTATTGGCTCATTTATCTTTATTTTAAAGAAGCTTTCAGCTATACTAACTCCTTTATACAGTAATACTTACGCGGAAATCCAATGCCTGAAACAATTCTCTTTTATCTATTTGCTTCTGTCGCGCTCATCAGCGCTTTATACGTCATCTTCTCGAAAGAACCCACCTATGCCGTACTGTCTCTTGTGGTCACCATGTTCTCGTTGGCTGCCCTTTACGTGATGCTGCATGCCTATTTTATTGCCATGATTCAAATCTTAATTTATGCAGGTGCTATTTTGGTTCTTTTTCTCTTTATTTTAATGCTGTTAGGAACCGAGGGCATCTTGCCGTCCGATCAAGCACGTTTAGGAAGAGGGTGGTGCTTCTTCGGCGTTTTATTGGTCAGTATTTTTACGGCAGAGCTCGCGATGGTTTTTCAGTCAACTCAAAATCTGAAAGATTGGCCATCTGAAATCTTAGGAACGGTTGAGAATATCGGCCGTTCCATTTTCTCCGAACATTTGCTGGCGTTTGAATTAATTTCTCTTATTCTTCTGATCGGTATCATCGGTGTCGTTAATCTCGCACACAAAAAAGAGGCGGATAACGCATGACATTGTCTTTGGAAAATTATCTAATCGTCAGCGGCATGCTATTCGCGATCGGTGCACTGGGCGTGATGACAAGACGCAATTTAATTATGATTCTTTTATCCATTGAAATCATGCTGAACGCCGTTAATCTTTCTTTTGTGGCGTTCTCAAGTTACGGCGATAACGTCACGGGCCAAGTCAGCGCTCTTTTTGTCATTGCCATTGCCGCCTGTGAAGTCGCCATCGGTTTGGCTATTGCTGTTTTGGTATTTCAATCTCAACGAACCATCAGTACAGATGCTGTCAGCCGTTTAAAAGGATAAAACATTGACTGAATGGCTCATTCTTTTTCTACCCTTCTTCGCTGCTGTCATCATTGCGCTCGGCACGCAGCGTTACGCTAAATTAAGCGCTGCGGTGGCGCTGACGAGCATCATCGCGTCTTTGATTTTAACCTGCCGGCTCGGTCTTCCTGAACTTTTTGAAGGTCATTTCTCAACCATTGAGAAAAGCCTCTCTTGGATCACCTTGCCGGGGCTTTCATTTGAGTTTGGTTTATTAATCAACACGCTATCCTTTGCCATGCTTTTAATTGTTCTGGTGGTTGCCCTGTGCATCTTTTACTATTCCGTCGAATACATGGAAGGTGAGAAGGGATTTGCCCGTTATTTTGCTTATTTAGCTTTTTTTACCTTCTCCATGCTGGGCATTGTGCTGTCTAATAATTTCCTCCAACTCTTCATCTTTTGGGAATTAGTGGGCGTCAGCTCTTATCTTTTAATCGGTTTCTGGTATGAAAAACATTCGGCGGCTGATGCCGGCAAAAAAGCTTTTCTCACCAACCGGATCGGTGATTACGGTTTTATTCTGGGCATCATCCTGCTGTGGACCTTGTCTTCAACATGGCAGGTGGAAACGCTGAACTTTTTACATCTGGCAAATTATTTGGCAGGTGCTCATTCTCATTCGCATGAAACGCTTCTCACCGTCATTTCTCTTTTGATTTTCTGCGGTGTGATTGGTAAGTCAGCCCAGTTTCCTTTGCATGTGTGGCTGCCGGACGCCATGGAAGGCCCGACACCTGTGAGTGCTCTCATTCATGCTGCTACGATGGTAGCTGCCGGCGTTTATTTGCTAGCGCGCGTTTTCTTTTTGTTTCACCAGTCGCCTCTGGCGCTTGAAATGATCGCTTATTTGGGCGGCTTTACGGCCATTTTTGCCGCAACGCAGGCGTTGGTACAAACCGATCTGAAACGCGTCCTGGCTTACTCGACTTTAAGTCAATTAGGCTACATGGTTTTGGCCATCGGCTTGGGTTCGGCCGGCATTGCGATGTTTCATTTGACCACCCATGCCTTCTTTAAAGCCCTGCTTTTCCTAGGAGCCGGGTCCGTCATTCACATGACCCACGAGCAAGACATGACTCGCTTGGGAAATTTAAGCCAAAGAATGCCAATCACAACCGGTTTATTTATCGTGGGCGCTTTAGCTTTAAGCGGTTTTTTTCCTTTCAGCGGGTTTTGGAGTAAGGACGAAATCTTAGTGTTGGCGTTACATCAAAATAGTTGGCTTTATGTCATTGCCATGTTGACTGCTTTTCTGACTGCCGTTTATATCACCCGTGCCGTCATTTTAACGTTTTTTGGCTCATCTCAGGCAGAACACGGGCATGAACCGAAGCAGTGGATGTTAATTCCAATGATTTTGTTAGCTATTCTGTCGCTCGTAAGCGGTTTCCGTGTCCCCGAAATCATGCATCAATCCTTGGATCATCCGGTTCACTGGAACTGGCAGGTAGCCATCGTCAGCACACTGATGACTTTGTGCGGGATCGCGCTTTCTGTTTGGCTTTATCAATTTCAACCGCAAATCGTGGTCAAAATACGAGGGAAATTTTCCGGAATTTATCAAATATTAAACCGGCGCTACTACATGGATGATTTTTACGATTGGGTCATTCAAAAAATTCAAGCGCCCTTTTCACGAACTTGTTCGGCATTTGAATCTCACGTGGTCGTGCAAGGTTTGGTTAATTCAACTGCGCGATTGACCGGTGCATGCGGTCATTGGCTCAGGAAAATGCAAACGGGCCGTCTGCAAAACTATGTTACCGTCTTTTTTGCCGGTGTGGTTCTGATCATTTATTGCCTCATGGCACGGGTGATTTCATGAGTTTGGGCGCCTATTTGATTCCGCTTTTAACGCTGTTGCCCTTAAGCGGTGCTGTGTTGGTTTTACTGCTGCCCGCTCAATGGACTAAATTAATCCGCGCGCTCGCTTGCACGATTACCTGGATAACTTTGATGATCAGTGCCGTCATTTGTTTGCATTACGACACCGCAACGCCGGGCTTTCAATTGATAACTAAAATCGTTTGGCTGCCGTCTTTGGGCATTGCTTATCAAACCGGCGTGGACGGAATCAGTTGTGTGTTAATTCTTTTACATGCGATTTGTTCGTTAACGGCTGTTTTAGTGTCCGGATCAGTTGAAAACCGTGTCAAAGAATACTATGTTTTATTGCTCTTCTTGATTGCCAGTATCTTTGGCGTGTTTACCGCGCTCGATTTATTCTTTCTATACGTTTTCTACGAAATGGCCGTGGTACCCCTCTACCCCATGATTATTGTTTGGGGCAGTAAAAATAAAGAATACGGTGCCATGAAATTAACGCTCTACGTCACTTTAGGGGCCGTTTTAGCGCTGGTGGGTTTACTGAGCATCTATCACGCCACCGGGCTTAAAACATTTGATTTAATTGAAATCCAAAGCTTCCTAGCCGCGCATCCGCTGGATCAAACCTTCCAAACATGGGCTGCGCTGCTGCTCACAGTAGGTTTTGGCGTGGTCGCCTCGTTATGGCCTTTGCACAGCTGGTCGCCCATTGGATATGCTGCCGCACCGACGGCTGTCAGCATGCTGCACGCAGGTGTTCTGAAGAAAATCGGCATTTACGCCATCATCCGTCTCGTCTTAGGCTTGCTGCCCTTCGGCGCTTCTGTGTGGATGCCTTACGTTGCCATTTTGGCAGTGATCAATGTGCTTTACGGTGCTTGGGCAGCGATGGCACAAAATGATCTTAAATTTGTCATTGGGTTTGCCAGTGTCAGCCACATGGGTTATGCCTTGCTGGGCATCTCTGCTATGACGCCTTTGGCTGTTTCCGGTGTGGTCTTTTTTATGTTTGCCCACGGTGTCATGGCCGCTCTTTCTTTCGCTTTGATCGGCTTCATTTATCACCAAACACATACCAGAGACATTTCAGATTTGGGCGGCCTTATGAAGCCGCTGCCTTTTGTGGGTGCTTGTTTTGTGATGGCCGCTTTGGCTTCCAGCGGTTTACCCGGCTTTGCCAATTTTGTTTCTGAAATCATTATTTTCTTCGGCAGTTGGCAGGTGCGCCCTTGGCCGACTTTGTTTGCTATTTTTGGCATTGTCGTAACAGCAACGTATATGCTGCGGCTCGTCAAAAACGTATTCTTTGGACCAGTAAACCGCAAATGGAACAACTTGAAAGACGCTGCTTCTTTCTTAGAGCGTTTGCCTTATGGGTTGTTGGTTCTTATTTTATTAATCTTTGGCTGTTGGCCGGCTTGGCTTTTAAACCTGATTCGTCCGAGTGTTGCATTACTGCCGCTCTTAAGATGACGAGCTTTTTGATAAATAAGGGAGAATGATACGTGACTATGCTGTCTTTGATATCGAGATCCGCTGAGACCGGACTGATTATTGTGGTGGTGGCTTTATTTGCGGCAAGGCTTACCCTGCCCCGTCTTAAGTCAGGGGTTGTGTCTAAGCTTGTGATCACTGTCTTCGCCCTGCTTTTCTTACTGAACATGACGCTCTGGGGAAGTAAAACGCTTTTACTGCAAGATGCGTTCCGGTTGGATCATTTTGCTTTATTTTTTAAAGGCTTTTTCCTCTTGGCGGGTATTTTCATCTTCATGATTGCCGGTCATTTCCAAGACACACTCGCTAAACGCATCTATGAGTTTTACAGCTTATTTACTTTAGCAACCTTAGGGGCTTGTTTTCTAGTATCTGCCAACAATTTTCTGGTGCTTTTCTTATCCATTGAGCTGATAACCTTCTCTTTGTATGTCCTCACCACTTATTGGCGAACGCAAATTACTTCAATTGAAGCCGGCACCAAATATCTTGTGGTAGGCGCTTTTTCATCAGCCATGATGCTTTTTGGCATTAGCTTTATTTATGGTACAACCCAAACGATTAATTTTCATGACTGCCGTTCCGCTTTTACCGTTTTATCTGCACAGCCTTCATTCACTTTGTTGCACTTAGGTTTAATTTTAGTGCTGGCAGGAATTGGATTTAAAATTTCCGCTTTTCCGTTTCAACTATGGGCGCCCGATGTTTACCAAGGCGCGCCGACGCCGGTCACTGCTTTCTTGGCTGTCGTGTCTAAAAGCGCCGGTTTTGCGGCTCTTATGCGGCTCGTGTTACTTGCTACGGGCGGATGGAATGCCGTTTGGATTTTAATGTTGGCTTTAATTGCTGCCGCCACGCTTCTTTATGGCAATTTGGGAGCCATTCCGCAATTGGGCGGCAACATGAAACGTTTCTTGGCATTTTCCGGTATCGGGCATGCCGGCTATCTTTTAATGGCGATGATTTGTCAAAATGCGCAAGGTTACCAGGCTTTGATTTATTACTTGGTTGTTTATGCGATTGCCACTTTAACGATTTTCCTCGGCATTGTGTTGACCGACCCGTCTCAAAGCGACATGAAGCACAACATGTCTGATTTTCAAGGCTTATTGGCGCGTTCGCCTATGCTTGGTTTTTCTTTTTTTGTGGCCATTCTTTCTTTAGCGGGCGTGCCGCCGATGGCGGGGTTTTTTGGAAAATTTCTCGTGATTCAAGCAGTGATTGAGAAGGGAATGTGGCTGCTGGCTTTAATTGGTGCCGTCACCATTGCTATTTCGCTCTATTATTACCTCAACGTTATTAAATTAATTTATGCCGATCAACCGAACGACACGTCTTCTATCAAGATCGGCTTTGGTTATCAATTAACGTTTATTTGTTTAAACCTTTCCCTCATTTTCCTCGGCGTCTTTCAAGCACCGCTCTTACATTTGATTGCGAAGACGATCTAAAACATGGGGTCAGACCCGGGAGGGTCTGACCCCTATCGTCCACTATCTAACATAACAGAAACGGCTCTCGCCCGGCGGGCGAGGCAGAACCAACCCTAAATAAAAAAGAGCTCGTCCGAAGTATCAGGGAGGTGAGTACTTCGAACGAGCTCTTATGTTTTAAAGAACGCTAAATCTAAACTGCGTTAGAACTGATAAATCATCTCAGCGCCAAAGGTGCTTTGCGTGCTTGATGCACCAGTACCAGTTGCTGCTGCAGTGCTCAAGTCAAAAATAGAATCTTGGCTCTTATCAAGACGCCATTCAAGACGGGTGAGTAAGTTATCAGCTACTTTGATATCAGCCGTATAAGTCATACCAAAAAGGTTGACACGCTCTGCGGTTGTGTACGTGCTGATTGAACCAAGGCGGACACCGTCGTTATCCGAAAACCATTCCAAACGGCCGGCAACTGTTAACCAATCGTTCACAGCATATTGAGCACCACCCATGACACCAATCCATTGGGATGCCCCATTACCAACCACGCCGCCTGTGTTGTTTTCTTCCCAACCCCAGTCAAAATTACCGATAAGATTCAAAGCATCGCTGGCTGAGTAGCTCACAACCAAATCATACAAACCACGGATGTTGCTATCGGTGTTCAAGCCGCCGACTGTGCGGGTTTGTTCAGGACCCCAAAGCAAGCTGTTTGAAATATCAATTGAATCCGTTGGGTGCAAGGTAATGTTGTAAAGACCGGTTTTTCCGCGATTGTTATCAACCGTGGTATCCCAGCCGTTGGCAAAACCAATCTTTAAATCCACCATGTCATTGAGACTGTACTCTGCCAAAATGCCGTTGTGGGTAAAAGGTTGGGCCAGGTTAAACAGATAGCCGCGTGAAGAATTGAAGTTTTCAGCGCTTTCAATGACTTCAGCGCCGACGATCGTACTAAAACGACCGACTTTGATGTCTAAGCCGTTACCAAGCGGGGCTAAGTATTCAATGTAAGCTTGTTGAATATAGAGATTATCATCTGCTTCAGCACCAGTCCCTGACACCATCGCAGAATTTAAGATGCGGGCTGTACGGCCGAATTGCCAATCCGTACGGAAACCTGCACGGCTGCTTTCACTGACCGGTTTTTCAAACACGAATTCACCGCTGGTTTCAAAGCTGGCTTCATCGCGGTCAAATGCGCGAGTCACAAGCTCAGGATTGGTACCACTAGCACCACCGTTATTGAGCGGATTAATGTTACTGACGTTATACAGCGTCGATAAGTAACCGCCCATGTGAATGTCGGACATGGTTTTAACTAAACCTTCACCGGTTGGGGGCATATATTCTTTGCCCTTAACAGGTGAAAGGTGTTCTTTCATACCTGTCTTACTCTCAAGCTGTGCAACTTTGGATTCCAGAGCTTCGATTTTATCCATGAGCTTTTGGACGCTCACGTCAGCTTGGGCTGTGTTGAGACCGGTAAATGTGAATGCCACTAAGAGCACCAGCATCACCGATAGCCATTTACAAGTTAGTTTGGATTGCATGATTCCCTCCCTTGTTTTGTTATCTAGTTGACTTTGAATCAATAAACCAAGCCTTTTCTCTCAAGAATGTTATTTAATATGCAAAATAAAGCCTGATAGCTGCTTCGTTATTAAATAACTTGCTCTGCATTAGAAAAAGCTTTTTGTGGTGCTCCCAGGTTCCCGATTCCTGAGAACAACACTATTGTATTTAAAACTTGATTCTTGTACAGCTTTTTTTAAGGGGAGCTCCGCCCTTGTGTCGGCACAGATAGAGCGCACCTTGAACTAAAGAACGGCACCTTTTGGCAAACCTTAAGAAAAAAATTCAACTTTTTTCAAAAGCCCCTTGAAATAAGGAAAAATGGGGTTTTCCGCCGCCGTCTAAAATGATAGAAAGGACGTCAAACCGGGCCGGAGCGTCCAAAAGACGCCTCTCTTTCATGTAATATTCGGCCAATTGGGTCAGTTTTCTTTGTTTGACACGCCCAACCGCTTCCTCCGGCCTGCCAAAAATGAGGGAACGGCGGGTTTTCACCTCTATAAAGCAAATGATGCCCTTTTGGACAGCAACGACGTCAATCTCACCTAAGGGTGTGCGGTAGTTAACTTCTTTTATGCGGTACCCTTGTTTTTTGAGGAATAAAACGGCAAGCGCTTCACCTTTCCTGCCTGTTTCTAAATGTTTGGCTTTCATATAGATGTAACAACAAAAAAGTTTTAGAATCCGTGTTTTCTCTTACGGAACGGTGTGACACCTGGCCACAGGCTCAAAACTGAACCGGTGAATGGGGGAAGGGCCGTAAGCTGCCAATGCAGCTCGATGTAAGGCGGTCGCATAACCTTTGTGCTGAGAAAACCCATATTGAGGGTATAGTTTGTCATAATCTTCCATCATTTTATCTCGCGTGACCTTTGCCACAATGGACGCTGCGGCAATGGAAATGCTTTTGCGGTCACCGTCTATAATCGGAACTTGCTCAATCTGTTTCGGCAAATCGTGAACACCATGAATCCCATCAATCAAAACCGCTTCGGGGGTCACGCTTAGTGTCAGAATGGCGTGGCGCATGGCTAAAAGAGAGGCTTGAAGAATATTGAGTTCGTCAATCAGCTTGCCGCTGATGACACCAACCCCGACACGGCCATGGGCCAATATTTCCCAATACTTCTCTTGACGTTTTTTGGGGGTCAGGGACTTTGAATCCCGGATCTTCTCTTCTTGAAAAAAGGGGGAATCGTGGGGAAAAACAACAGCGGCAGCGACAACCGGGCCTGCTAACGGCCCTCGTCCGGCTTCATCGACACCGGCAATGCGCCTTAGACCATTTTGAACAAACAGCGCTTCAAATGAATGCATTCACGTCCGCTTTCGTCCTTTATCGCGACCAACGATATGTTAGGAGAAAGCCCGGCGTGAGTCAACCAAATAACCGATTAAGCATCTGGACATTCAGTCCCGTATGCTCATCCGCCAGAGGACGGATTCGTCCTCTGGCGGAGAGAGTTTTACTTCATACACCTGGGAGTCAGACCCTCCTGGGTCTGACTCCACGTCCGTTAATTAAGCAGTTCCTGCTTTTTTCTGACGAAGATAATACAAACGTGAGCGCCGCACATTGCCTTTTTTAATAACTTTGATTTTCTCAATGCTGGGTGAATGCAGCGGAAAAATCTTTTCCACAATGTCACCGCGCGCATCACGCAGGACAGTAAAAGAAGCGCCCATGCCTTGTCCGCGGCGCCGAATGACGATGCCTTCGAATGACTGAAGGCGGGTTTTGTCGCCTTCTTTCACGCGAATAGATACTTGGACGGTATCTCCCGTTTTAAAATTAGGCAGATCTTTCTTTAAGTATGTTTTTTCAATCAGTTCTATTTTACTCATGGTTTTTCCTCCCGACATCGGTCTCGTGATAATTTTAATAAATCTCGGCGGTATTTCTTAGTTAATCGCCATGCTTCCTTTGCCCGCCATGCTGCAATGGTTTCATGAACACCCGAACGCAACACCTCGGGCACCTTCCAGCCTTGATAGTCATGCGGCCGCGTATATTGCGGGTACTCCAAATGACCTTTATAAAAAGACTCTGATTCTAGCGACTCATGATTACCTAAAACACCGGGCAACAACCGAACGGTTGCATCAATCACGCACATGACCGGCAACTCACCGCCGGTTAAAATGAAATCTCCGATCGAGATCTCTTCGTCTACCAAATGCTGATGAACTCTCTCATCAACCCCTTCATAATGGCCGCAAATAAAAACCAAATGTTTCTTGCGCGATAATTTAACGGCTGTTTGGTGATTAAACTGCTTTCCTCTCGGTGAAAGCATCACCACATGGCGTCCCTTCTTCACAGCTTGAAGCGCTTGATGAATGGGTTCTATTTTCATCACCATGCCCGGCCCGCCGCCGAAAGGTTTGTCGTCGCAAGTCCGGTGTTTGTCATGTGTCCACCGTCTTAAATCATGAACTTTGATTTTGACCCGTTTTTTTTTCTGGGCCAAACGGATCATGGACTCACTCAGCGGACCATCAAACATTTTGGGAAAGAGCGTTAAGATATCTATTTTAAGCATTAACCAAACCTCTGGGTACCAAAAAGAAGACTGCCTGTCGTTCTCCTGTCATTGCGAACTCCACGAAGTGGAGCGCGGCAATCTTAGATCTTGAGTTTGCACGCGCGCTTTTTGCAGGCGCCGATGCGCCAGCACTAATCGTGGGCAACTTGACGTTGCCCTACGATTATGTGCGCGAGTACTTTTCGGGATGAGCTTGTTGCTCATCTCCGAAAGTGCCACGTCCCCGCCAAGAATCGTGGCGGACTCCCCGCAATGACGAATAAAAACTTTCTTTACTTAGCGACTTCGGCAATGCCTTGTTTTTTAAACAACTGTTTCACAACCGTTGTGGGCTGTGCCCCGACATTGATCCAATACTGAATCCGTTCGGCATTAAACTTAACGGTCGCCGGATTGGTTTTCGGGTCGTAGTAACCTACTTCCTCGATAAACCGTCCGTCTCTCGGCATTTTGCTGTCTGTTACAACAATCCGCCAAAAAGGACTGTTCTTGCTGCCCAATCGTTTTAATCGAATTCTAACCACGTTTACCTCCTCTTCTTCAAATTTACTCTTTGGCGCGGCGAATATCGGCGCCTAAAGATGATAATTTTTCTTCAATTCTTTCATAACCGCGGTCAAGGTGATAAATTCTCGAAACATGTGTTTCGCCTTCACCCGCCAAGCCGGCTAAGACCAAAGCCGCGCTGGCTCTTAAATCGGAAGCCATGACCGGCGCTCCGCTAATTTTCTGAACGCCGTTTACAATCGCGCTCGATCCTTCCAAAAAAATACGACAACCCATTCGGTTGAGTTCGCTGACATGCATAAAGCGGTCCGGATAAATCTTTTCGGTAATGACCGATATGCCTGGCGTCACTGCCATGAGTGCCATGATTTGTGCCTGTAAATCCGTTGGAAAACCCGGGTACGGCAACGCCGTCACATCAATGGGTTTCAAGCGTCCCTTACGGCTGACGCGCACCGAACCTTTGGAGCGCTTTACGCTCACACCGGCTTGCTGCAATTTATCAATCAGCGCGTTCAGGTGCTCGGGCTCACAATTCTGAACCGTCACATCGCCTTTTGTGATGGCGGCAGCCACCATAAATGTGCCCGCCTCGATTCGATCGGGGATAATGGTATGATTCGCACCGTGCAACTTACGCACCCCTTGAATTTTAATTAAGTGTGAACCATGCCCTTCAATTTTAGCGCCCATTTTGTTGAGGAAGTCCGCTAAATCAACTACCTCCGGTTCGCTGGCTGCATTTTCAATCAAAGTAACACCGTGCGCCAAAGTAGCCGCCATCATCACATTCGCCGTCGCTAAGACAGACGACCCAAACGCCCCGCCCAAGTAAATTTCCTTGCCTTGCAACTTACCTTTTGTGCCGGCATACACATCGCCGTGTGAAATTTGAATTTGTGCACCTAATGCTTGAAGGCCTTTTAAATGCAAATCAATCGGCCGTGCGCCGATGACGCATCCGCCCGGCAAAGACACTTGCGCACTGCCTAAGCGGGCCAAAAGCGGACCTAACACACAAACGGAAGCACGCATGGTGCTGACCAAATGATACGGCGCTACCGGTTTCATTTTAGAAAACGGTGTAATTTCCAATCGATCATTTTCAAAGATCACACGCGCGCCGATCACGCGCAACAAACGGCACATCGTCTGGACGTCCCTTAAATTCGGCACGCCTTCCAAAACTGACTTTTCGCTGCCTAACAAGCAAGCGGCCATAATAGGAAGCGCCGAATTTTTAGCACCTGAAACCCGAACAGTCCCGCTTAATTTTTTGCCGCCCTTAACAACAATCTTATCCATCTGCTCAGGACCGAATGGCTGTCACCACTCGGTCAATTCCCGCTAAATCTTTTGTGATATGAATGTGGGAAAAATAATTTTCCGTTAACCATGTGTTGACCGCAGGCGCCTGCCCGATGCCTAATTCAAAAGCAATCAAACCGCCGGGATGCAGGACTTCTTTTGCCTGTTTGATCATAGAACGATAAGCATCCAAGCCGTCTTGGCCGCCATCCAAGGCTTCGCGCGGCTCATAAGTAATTTCCGGCTGCAATGCTTTTAAATCCTCTGCCGACAAATAAGGCGGATTAGATACCAAACAATCGAAAGAACCGCTGATGCCGTTCCAATACCCCGTTCGAATAAATTGAATTTGCGATGCAACTCGATTGATGCGTGCGTTCTTCATCGCTACTTGAACAGCTTTTTCGGAAATATCGGTTGCAACCAAGGACGCGTTTGGCAAGCGCCGCGCTAAACTCACGGCCACACAGCCGCTGCCTGTTCCGACTTCCAAAATTTGAAGGGACGGGACTTTTTTACCGGCCAGTTCCGTTAAAATGCTTTCTACCAAATGCTCGGTTTCAGGCCGCGGGATAAAGACGCCCTGTTCAACCTCAAAATAGAGGTCATCGAAGGGCACGCGCCCGGTCAGGTACTGAACCGGATAATGCGTACTTCTTTTTTGCAATAAATCAAAGAACAACGCTTCTGCTTTTTGAGAAACAGTAGACCCAAAGTCAGCTAATAAAGCAGACCTTGGCTTTTGAAGCGAGAAAGACAAAAGCAGTTCGGATGATTGCGCAGCATCTTCAATGGCGCGTGTTTTAAGGAATTCAGTCCCTTTTTTAAGGAGATCTGCGACCTGCGCACTCATTTCGCCTCCGCCTGCTCCTGAAGCTTTCTGGTACGCTCATCCTTCCTTAAAACATCGATTAAATCATCTAAATGGCCGTTCAAAATATCATCCAATGCATGCAAAGTCAAACCAATTCGATGGTCAGTTACCCGGTTATCCGGGAAGTTATAAGTCCTAATTTTACCTGATCTGTCACCGCTGCCTACTTGGCTTTTCCGAGCCTCTGAGATCTTCTTCTCCTGCTCTTCCTGCTTCATTTTAAGGAGGCGCGCCCTTAAAATACGCATTCCTTTTGCCTTATTTTTAAGCTGGGAACGCTCATCCTGACACCTGACGGTAAGACCCGTCGGTAAATGGACAATCTGCACGGCTGAATCGGTTGTATTGACACCTTGTCCGCCCGGCCCGCTTGCCCGGCAAACCTCGATCCTGAGCTCCTCAGGCTTAATGTTTACTTCAACCTCATCCGGCTCCTGCATAATAGCGACAGTGGCAGCTGAGGTATGAATCCGCCCGGAAGCTTCCGTCTCGGGTACCCGCTGAACGCGGTGAATACCGCTCTCGTACTTGAAAGCAGAATAAACCTTCTCCCCGCTTATCCCAAACACGATTTCTTTAAAACCGCCTTTGCCCGCTGTGCTCGTACTCATGACATCGACGTTAAATTTATGATTAGCGGCAAACCGCGTGTACATCCGAAAAAGATCTCTCGAAAAAAGAGAGGCTTCTTCTCCGCCCGTCCCGGCCCTGATTTCAATGATCACATTACGGATATCATCATCACCGTCATCACCAAGCAACATTTCTTCGATTTCTGTTTCAAGCGACTTAAGCTTTGCGCTGAGATCAGCCTTTTCATCCTCATACAACTTTCGCATATCATGATCATTGGTGCCGGCAGCCAGCAAATGTTCCGTTTCTTTCAGATGCTTTTCAGCGGACTGATAAGCTTGATAACGGCCGAGAACCGGTTCGATTCTGGATAATTCGCGCCCTAACTTTTGCATTTGCTCGGGATTTTGAGAGACCTCGGGCTTTGCCATTTCGGCATGTATCTCTTCTACGCGTTTTTTAATTGCTTCAAGCCGTTCTACCAGCATAGGATGCGAGCTTTAAATTATTGAGGGGTCGTGGAGTTTTTCCCCAACCCCTCACCCTATACCAGTCTTGATCAAACGAGGCTGGTATAGCGTTTCATTGGTTATTTTTTAATGACCTTCGCTTTTTCTTCTTTTTTAGCGCGCACTTTGACGGGCTTTTTCTTACCCTTCGATACCACATTGTCTTTGTACTTCTTCTTGAACTTTTCAATGCGGCCTGCGGTATCAATGAGTTTTTGCTGTCCCGTGAAAAATGGGTGTGATGCCGACGAAATCTCGAGCCGGATCAACGGATAAACTTGGCCGTCTTCCCATTTAATGGTTTCGTTCGATTTGGCCGTCGAGCGTGTCAGAATGGCAAAATCAGCGCCGGTGTCTTTAAACACGACAAATCGATAATCGGGATGAATGTCTTTTTTCATATGTTTTTCCTTTCTTTTCGGGGACGGTTCCTATCTAACTTCTTATCAACAAATAGGTTATAAGGAACCGTCCCTAAGCATTTAAATTACTTGAGCCATCGGGGAGTTTCCCCGACCTCTCAATTACTTATCGTTTTTATTGAGCGACATCAAGAACTCTGCGTTCGATTTTGTCTTGGACAAACGTTCGAGCAAAAGTTCCATCGCTTCGGTCGGATTGAGTTCGTTCAACACGCGTCTTAGCATCCACACCCGGTTGAGTTCATCCGGATGAAGCAGTAGATCCTCTTTCCGCGTATTGGATTTCTTCACATCAATCGCCGGATAAATGCGTTTTTGGAAGAGATTGCGGTCCAAAGACAATTCCATGTTGCCCGTTCCTTTAAACTCTTCAAAAATGACTTCGTCCATGCGTGAACCGGTATCAACGAGAGCAGTCGCCACAATGGTTAAACTGCCGCCTTCGTCAATGTTACGGGCTGCGCCAAAAAAGCGTTTCGGTTTATGCAGCGCGCTTGAATCTACGCCGCCCGTTAAGATTTTGCCTGAATGCGGGGCTACCGTGTTATACGCACGCGCCAGACGTGTAATGCTGTCCAGCAGAATGACGACATCGCGGCGATGTTCCACCAGTCGTTTCGCTTTCTCAAGCACCATTTCGGCCACTTGCACATGCCGTTCGGCCGGTTCGTCAAAAGTAGAAGCGATAACTTCACCTTTGACGGAACGCGACATATCCGTCACTTCTTCCGGACGCTCATCGATCAAAAGAATGATCATATAAACTTCCGGATTGTTTTTGGTGATGCTGTTGGCAATCTTTTGAAGCAAGATCGTTTTACCGCTGTAAGGCGGTGCAACCACCAAGCCGCGCTGGCCTTTACCGACTGGTGATAAAAGATCCATGACACGCATGGAAAGTTCTGTCGGTTCTGTTTCCAGAATAATCCGCTCCTGCGGATAAAGCGGCGTTAAATTATCGAAAGGAATCTTGTCACGAACCGCCTCTGGTGATTCGTAATTGACCGCTTCCACTTTGAGCAGGGCAAAATACCGCTCGCCTTCTTTCGGCGGGCGAATTTGGCCGCTCACGGTGTCTCCTGTTCTCAAATTGAATTTACGAATTTGAGACGGCGACACATAAATATCATCCGGTGAGGGTAAATAATTGTAATTGGGTGAGCGGAGGAACCCAAATCCATCCTGTAAAATTTCAAGCACCCCTTCCCCAAACATCAAACCTGATTGTTCGGCTTGGGCTTGAAGGATCTTAAAAATGAGATCCTGTTTTTTAACACCAATCACTTGCTCAATTTTGAATTTATGAGCCAGTTCGTGGAGCTCCGCTACCTTCATCTTGCGGAGACCGGCCACATTGAGCAGACCTTCTCTGTTTTTGAGCTGATCCGCTTCCGGCTGAACCGGGGCAGGCTTAAACGGCCTGTTGTTGTTTTGATCACGGTCCTTGCGGTGATTGATTCTAGGTTGACTTTCTTTTGTTTCTTTTGGCATTGTTAACTCTCCTTTTAATTAATTTCTTTAAACTGTTAAATCACTACTTTTTTAATTAAGATTGATCGATAAAGTCCCTCCACCATTTTGTCACTTGCTGCCGAAGCGCCTGTGAGTTACCGGCATTATGAATGATAAAGTCGGCATGTTTCATTTTGCGTCTGACAGGCCACTGGGCACGCCACCGAGCGGTCATTGTTTGAGCCGTCAAGCCTTTGCGTTTGAGTCTTTGCCGGATCAGGCGTTTTGGCGCTGTCACCACCATCACATGATCCACTTTTTTCTCATAACCTGTTTCAAGTAAAAGCGGCATCTCAATGACGATGACATTGGCGTGGGAACGTTTTAAAATGCGCTGAATCCGTTTAAAAACGTAAGGATGAACCAAACGCTCCAGCTGTCGGCGCTTTTTTCTATTTTGAAATACCACCGCTGCAATGTCTGCCGGTTTTGCTTTTTTTAATTTTAAAGAGCGCGCGATTTTCTTCTGAAGCGGGTGGTACTTTTTATAAATTTCTCTTACCAAGGCATCACAATCGATGACCAGAGCGCCCCGCTCTTTTAATATGGCGGCAACCGAACTCTTACCGCTTCCAAAAATACCTGTTAAACCAATGATAGAACGTTTTTGTTTGGATGCCATGTCAGGCTTTGAACCAGCTTCCTCCGTGAACCACATCGACTTTTAAAGGCACTTTGAGTTTGGCGGCGCCTTCCATTTTGTCTTTCACCATTTTGGTTAAGTCCGTCAATTCGCTATCCGGAGCGTCAAAAACCAATTCGTCATGAACTTGAATCGCCATTAAACTTTCCCATTTTCCCTGATCCAATGTTTTTTGAATTTCGATCATGGCTACTTTAATTAAATCTGCCGCCGAGCCTTGAATGGGTGCGTTGATGGCAGCCCGTTCTGCAAACTGTTTGAGCGACGGATTTGAAGAATTGATATCGGGAAAAAGCGAACGGCGGCCAAACATGGTGGTGAGGTAACCGTTTTTCCGGGCCAGTGTTTTTTGTGCTTCTAAGTAATCTTTAATTTGTGCATACCTCATAAAATAAGAATCGATGAAATGCTGTGCTTCCGGAATCGAAACCTTCAACTCCTGCGCTAACCCAAAAGCGCTCACGCCGTAAACAATGCTGAAGTTAATGGTTTTAGCAACATTGCGCATTTCCCGGGTGACGTCTTTTTCTTTCACACCGTAAAGCAGCGTGGCCGTAAAAGAATGAATATCTAAATCTTCTTTAAAAGCGCGCGTTAAATTCTTATCTTCGGATAAATGAGCCAGAATGCGCAACTCAATCTGTGAATAATCAGCCGATACAATTTTTCGTTCCTTGCCGCGCGGGACAAATGCCCGCCTGATTTCACGCCCCGTTTCCGTTCGAATGGGAATGTTTTGCAAATTAGGATCAGAGCTCGAAAGCCTGCCCGTGGATGTCACCGTCTGATTAAAGGAGGCGTGAATCAAACCTGTTTCAGGATTAATCAATTCGGGAAAAGCATCTAAATAAGTAGACTTTAACTTCGATTTTTCTCGGTATGCCAGCAGCAACTTGGGAAGATCGTAAGTCTGAGCCAGTTTTTCGAGCACCCCGACATCCGTTGAATAACCTGTTTTCGTCCGCTTGATGATGGGGAGTTTAAGTTTGTTAAATAAAATATCGGAAAGTTGCTTCGTAGAATTAATGTTAAATTCCTCACCGGCTTCTTTGTAAATTTGGCTGGTGAGACTGGCAAGATCTTTTTCCGCTTTTTGAGACAACTGCTTTAAGAAAGCCGTGTCAATGGCGACGCCGTTTTGTTCCATTTGAGCCAGTACCAGCAAAAGGGGCATTTCGATTTCCGCATATAACGCCTCCAGCTGATGCACCTGGAGCAATTTCCGGAGAATCGGAATCAATCGGGCCACACAATCGGCGTCTTCACAAGCATATTCACTCACTTGATCAAGCGGCACGGCATCCATGCCAATTTGTTTTTTCCCGCTTCCCAATAAGTCTTTGGTGGCAATTTTCCTGACTCCGATATATTCAAACGTCACATCATCCAAATTATGATTCAGTTTAATGGGGTTGATGAGATAAGAGGCGATCATGGTATCGAAGAATGGCCCTTGAAGCTCGATGCCGTGCCTTCTCAGGACCAGAAAATCATATTTGATGTTGTGTCCCCATTTGCTCTTTGATGACTGTTCAAGCAGGGATTTTATTTTTTTTTGTATGTTTTTCCATGCCAAACCGCCGCCTTGATGCTCAGGCTGCGAAACAGGGATGTAATAAGCCGTAAACGGCTCCCAGGAAAAACTAAGTCCCACCAAGCGGGCCGTCATCGGATCAACCGAGGTGGTTTCGGTATCAACCGCAAACCCTTTGGTTTTTTCTAACTTTTGAATTAATTGATCTAAATCTGATTCTGTTTGAATGGTATGATAATTTCTCTTCTCTGTTTCAGCGACGCTCGCCGGGGCTAGTTCGTTTAATAAGCTGCGAAATTCGAAACGTTTGTAAAATTCTCCTAACTTATGCTGGTCTGCCGGATGGGGTTTCAACGCCTCCATATCCGTTTCAACAGGCACCTGACAATCAATGACAGCCAAATCTTTTGACAACAATGCAATTTGTTGGTTTTCTTTCAATTTGGTTTGCCGCGAAGCGCCTTTAATTTTTCCTAAGTGCTCATAAATTTTTTCAACAGATCCATGTTCCTTAATCAATTCGAGCGCCGTTTTTTCTCCGATGCCCGGCACGCCGGGAATGTTATCAGAAGCGTCCCCCATGAGCCCCAACACATCAATAATTTGTGTCGGCCTCAGTCCCGAGAAAAGCGCTGAAACTTCTTTGGGCCCCATGATTTGTTCTTTGTGCGTATGAAAAATAGAAATGTGATCATCCACCAATTGAAAAGCATCTTTGTCACTTGTCACAATCAAGACTTTGTAATCTTCTTCTTTTGCCCGCTTGGCTAAGGTGCCAATGATATCGTCCGCTTCATAGCCCGCTAATTCAAAAGCCGCAATGCCATAAATGTGAAGAAACTCTTTGATATGAGGCATTTGCTCAATGAGCGGTTCCGGCATGGGTTTGCGATGTGCTTTATACTGTTCAAATTTTTTATGCCGAAAAGTAGGTTCTTTACGGTCAAAACAAACAGCCACAAGATCCGGCTTCAAATCCTGCAGGAGTTTCTTGAAGATGGTAATGAATCCATAAATCGCATTCGTCGGCTCGCCTTTCGAACTGGTCAGCTCACGGATTGCATAAAAAGCCCGATAGCATAAGGACTGGCCGTCTACGAGCATTAGTTTTTGTGACATAAATAAACGCTTTTGGATTCCCTTCTAGAAAAAGATTTTGATCAGGAATTGAATACTTTGTGGGTAACTGACTTGCAAGATGCTAAATTTTAGGATTATTATAGGCTTATTAGATGATTCAGGTTAGTTTGAACACCGACAGGCATTGCCTGGCGATTCACTTTATTTTATGTAAAAACTTAATCTTCCGAAAGAACCTTTGTCTGCCACTTTATTTTAGGGAAACTCGGTAATGATGATGGGATCTTCGACAGGACTTCTTTCGATGTCAATATCGGTAATATAACGAATGTATGAATAAAGTGCAAGTATTTTTTGCTGTTGATCAGCTTACCGGCCCCAACGCTTTTTAGGTGTTGGTGTGGTACTAACCGGTCCAAGAACATTGGATTTAGCAGCCTGCTGAATAAACTGGCCCTGATCATATGCGGTTTCTAAGGCTGACTCGTAGCTGATAATCCCTTTGGCGTAAAGATCTATTAAATGGCTGTCCAAGGTCCGCATGCCGAATTTGTGTCCGGTTTGAATTTCCGAAAAGATCTGAAAGGTTTTATTTTCCCGGATTAAGTTTGAAATCGCGGGTGTTTGGATCATGATTTCAAAAGCCGCGACACGTCCATCCTGATCAATGCGCGGAATCAGCGCTTGAGACACAACCGCGATTAAAGTGACTGAAAGCTGAACGCGAATTTGCGCCTGCTGGTGCGAAGGAAAAACGTCAATCACACGATCAACGGTTCTGGCAGCACCGGTGGTATGGAGTGTTGCAAATACCAAGTGCCCCGTTTCAGCTGCGGTGATGGCAGCTTCCATGGTCGCTAAGTCTCTCATTTCTCCGATCAGCAGAACGTCGGGGTCTTGACGCAGTGACTTGACGACCGCCTCAGAAAAAGATGGGACGTCGACACCGACTTCGCGCTGAACAATGATGCCGCGTTTGTGTTCATGGACAAATTCGATCGGATCTTCAATGGTCACAATGTGTGCCGGATGATTCGCATTGATGTAATCAATCATGGTAGCCAATGTGGTTGATTTACCGCTGCCTGTCGGACCCGTCACCAAAATGAGACCGCGCGGCCGGTTGAGCAGCTGCACCACCTTTTCCGGGATACCAATGGCATCAAAATCAAAAAATCGGTTCGGCAATAAACGAAGCACCATGCCGATGTAACTCTTTTGTCTGAAAGCAGAAACACGCAACCGAGAGGTCTTCGCATAAGCAAAGCCAAAATCAACGCCGCCGACACGGTCTATTTTCTGCCGATGCGATTCATCGGTAATTGCGCGCATGTATTCTTCGGTATCCTGCTCGCTCAGTTCTTTGTCGCTAATGGAAACCAAATCCCCATTCAACCGAAAAGTAATTGGACGGCCTACTTCCAAATGAATATCAGAGGCACGTTTTTCAAAGGCGAGTTCGATGATTTCACGAATGTTCATTCAAACCAACTTTCTATAGTTAAAAGAAATCAATAATGTCTCGTTAAGGTGATAACGGCTTAATTTAAAAAATCTTCACCCAAACCTTCTTACTAAAAGCTACCCGATAAAAAATCGGCTGTCTAGAACCGTTAGACAGATATCATATTATATTACCGGGCAAGTCTTCCGGTGGCACCTGAAAAATAGTCATTTTTTACCCATAAGGCCGCTAATTTCATTGTCTAACGGCACTAGGGCAAGTGAATAAACCGCAATCCGTAGAGCGTCATCAGATAAATAGCCGCTGTCATGAGCAGAATTGGCAGGCCTCTCCACAATCGAGGAACGTCCGATAATCTTATCCGCTCACTCAGCGCTATCACCGCCATGGAAAAGAAAATGCTGACAAAGGAAATCAACAGAATTTTGATGTGCTGTATTTCCCAGGAATCCCATTCGGATACTTGCAGCCATGTCATTGTTAGAAATAAAACGGAAAATGTAGACAGGGATGGAAACGACTGCTTTTGTTTTTCAATGGATTTCCCTTCCATTTGAAATAACGTCATCAATCCCTCCCCGACCGCACAGCTTAAAAAAGCAACAACGACCGCGGTCCACCAATCAAGCCCGATATCGAGAAAGAAACGGCGTATGATTTCTGTGACAATCAAAGCGATATAAATCATGACCCACAAACCGCCAATTGTGCGCATCAAAGTTCTCATTGATAAACCATAGAAAACTCTTTGAATCAGCGCAAGTACCAACAGGATTGCAAACCAATGCATGCTCATCGGTGCCGCCTCGCTAAATGCAGGATGCTTTGCACCCCCAGAAATGCCACAGCCATCACAAAAAAATAAGCCGGATAAAATAAAGAAAATGCCAAACGCGTCTGGGTTTGGAGCGCTGCTGCCAAGAAAACAAACACCAAAAACAGAAGCCCCGCTTCCAAGCGCTCCACGGCTTTACTTGACGTTTGAAGCAAGATAACAATTGAAATGATGCAAAAACTTAATTGAATGTCTGCCAACGGGAGAAAAATTCGGCGCAGTGTTTCAAGTAAGGTAAGACCTACGATGAGCGCTGCCAGTAAATGAAAGCCCGGCGCCAAAAACCGTTTTAAAAACGTTAAAAATAAATGCGTCAACAATAAAACCAAAAAGACACTCAAACTTGCCCAAATTTTGTCATAGGCACTGCCATAAAGAATGACAAATGCAAGCGCGCTTAAAGCAATTCGTTCTAACTGATTTGATTTCATCTTGATCCGCTCACATGGTTATAAAATCAAGCCACCAATAACTCAATAAAAACAATAAAACTAACACCAAAATACTTTGTCTCATTCGTCTGGTTCTGATGGCAGTCTTTGTCATTTATTTTTCTCCTACGATCTCACAAACCGCGCGTACCGGTCCAGGAGAGGCGTTAAACCATTGATGATCAGCACCGAATAAGCCAGCGCTTCTATTCCGGTCAACCAGCTTTTGAAAAATAAGAAAAATAATGCGCATGCAATCCCCGCCCATATTCTGCCGCGTGATGTAATGGGACTCGTGCTTGAGTCCGGCAAAATGAAAAAAGCAAACAGAGCAATCGGGTGGCTCAGAAACAAACGGTCGATACGTATGCCGATGAGAAGCGCAAGTATCAGTAACGCGGCAAGGAAAGTGGCGGGTGTCCGTGGATCAATGCGCCGATGCCAAGCAAGCACCATACCGCCGATTAAAACCGCGATGGGACTCATGTTACCAAGCGTCGGTGCATCGACTTGGAAAAACCACGCATAAAACGGAATGACTGCCTGCTGGGTACCATACTCATAAGCTCTGAGGTAAGGTGTGATTTCACCGGCAAAACAAGTCGCTAAAAAAATAAGACCGGCCAATGACGGATGAAAAATATACTGTCCCCAGCCGCCAAAACAAGCTTTCCCCGCCGCGATAACAAAGAAGACACCGAGCATCACTGCCCACCAAGGCGTGTAGCGCGGTATCACCAGAATAAACAAAAGACACAACAAGAAACTGCTGCCGTCATCGATGGTAATTTCTTCCCGGTGAAAAAAAGCAAATAAATAGTCGCACATCAAGCCGCTTAAAACCGCAAAAATCAAAAGCCGTAGCGTATCCTGAAAATCAATGATGACGTTTAATAAAATGAGAGGCAATAAACCCAACGTAATTTGCCATGCCCAATAGGATGAAGAAAAACGGGAATGCCAATGCGGTGAAGTGGTCTTAGGAAACGTTTTTTTTAAGCGCTCCTTAGGGGACAACGGCATAAATTAAATCCTTTTCCGAATGCATGGATTCATATGGCGCGCCAAAATATGTTTGCTTGCCTTCTTTTAAAATATCTAATAACGGGATGTTAGACGGGCACACAAAAGCGCAGTTGCCGCATTCGATACAATTTTGAAGTTGAAATGCCCGGACGACGGCACGGTCTTTTAGTCGAATACCCTTAATTAAAGTCTCCGGTACAAGATGTTCTGGGCAAGTTTCAACACATAATCCGCACCGGATGCAGGGCTTTTCCTTACCTTCATCAATAAATTCCTGCGCCAGTGCCACAATGCCGTTTACAGGTTTGGTGAGCGGTGTATTGAGATGAGAAAGAGAAACGCCCGTCATCGGACCGCCAAAAATCACGCGGACGGGATCTCGCAAAAACCCTTTGCAAGTTTTAATGGCATCATAAGCGCTGGTACCGATTCGAAACATCAAATTTTGAGGTTCCACAATGCAGTGGCCGGTGATTGTCACCACGCGTTCAATCAGCGGTTTATGATACTTCACGGCCTCGTAGACCGCATAAGCGGTTGCCACATTATGAATTAACACTTTTACGTCATCGCGGTTCTTGGAAGGAATGCACGTTCGTTTTAACTCTGAATCACTGCCTTGCGGATAGCGAGCCGGCACTTGCTTGACCTCAATATCTTTGAAACCCAGCAGCCTGATTTTGCTAAGGATGATTTCGATACATTCTAATTTGTTATCTTCAATAGCGATTAAACATTTCTTGGCACCCGAAACGCACATGAGGAATCTTGCCCCATGCAAAATTTCAACGGCTTTATTGAACATCAGAATAAAGTCAGCCGTTAGAAACGGCTCTGATTCACAGCCATTCAAGATTAATAAATCACACGCCCCTTTGGTAGTTTGGTCTAACTTCAAGTGAGTCGGAAAACCCTTTCCGCCTAAGCCGACCAAACCAGCATTAAAAATACACTGCCGGATCTTATCACGTTCTGTATTTTTCCAATCCGGCTGCTCGACAATTTCTGCCTCCCACTCATCTTTTCCGTCACTTTCAAGGCGAATATAATCCGGCGTCACTTCCCGAACCGTACCGGAAACACTGGCATGAATATGAGCCGAGAAATCGCCTTGTGCAGCTGCAATTTTAGCACCAGTTTTGACGGCTTCGCCGGAACGGACTAAAGGAATAGCCGGCAAACCCTGGTGCTGTTTGAGCGGAAGTGTGACAAAAGCCGGGAGCGGCGCTTTCTTAAAATGGGGTGTTAAAAGACTGAGGGCTTTGTAATCCGGAAGTTTGATGCCTCGGCGAAAAATCTTCATGCCAAAAATCACCTTTCAAAGGTTGTCATGAAGCTATTTAAGCAAACAATAACTCTCTCATTCTGGTGCGGATGTGAGCAGAGCTTGCTTTCCCTTGTTCTGTTGAACGGCCGATCCAGCCGCCGCCTAAGACGATATCACCGTCGTAAAGAACGCATGCTTGACCGGGTGTAATGGCGTCTTGCGGTTCACGAAAGTTCACCTGCACATGATCATTCGAAAGAAATGAAAGCGTGGCTTCAGCTTTTTGATGCCGCGAACGAATTTTAGCTTGAACGTGGTTAGGATTAATTTGTTCCAACGGGACAAACCAATTGATTCTTTCAACTTCACACCGTTGACTATAAACATCCTCTTTGGGACCGACAATGACCAGATTTTCTTCGGGCAGGATATCAATCACATAAAGTGCGTGCGGATGCGCAATGTTAAGTCCTTTGCGTTGACCAATCGTAAAATGATAATAGCCTGGGTGCGTTCCTAACACGCTGCCTTCTTTGTCTCTGACTTGACCGACGTCCTCAGAAGCAGCGGCAGAAACCGCGCCCTGTTTTTCAAGAAAAGCACCGTAATCATTGCTGGGGATAAAACAAATTTCCTGCGAGTCGGGTTTATTGGCAACGCACAAGCCGATCCGGCCGGCAATTTCGCGAATCGTTTGTTTGGTATATTGACCAACCGGCAGTTCGAGATGACTTAAGACATCTTGTGATAGCGGGAATAAAACATATGATTGGTCTTTGGCCGCATCTAACCCCTGGGAAACGACAAAATGTTGTTTGTGTTTGTCATATTTCAATTGCGCGTAATGCCCTGTTGCAATTTTGTCGTATCCAAGTTCGCGGGCTCTTTGTAAAAACAATTTAAATTTGATGTGCTCGTTACAAGCAATGCAAGGATTAGGCGTGTTTCCCTTCATATATTCATCGGTAAAGTAATCGACCACGTGGGTTTTGAATTCTTTCTCAAAATTAAATACGTGATAAGGAATCTCGAGGCGTTCTGCTACATCGCGCGCATCTTCAACACCAATTACCCCGCAGCACGATTTGGTATTTTTTTCTTCACAGTCGCCGCTTGCCCACGTGCGAATGGTAGCGCCGCCCACTTCCCAGCCTGCTTGCTGCAGTAAGTAAGCTGCGACTGACGAATCAACGCCTCCGCTCATGGCAACCAATATTTTCTTTTTCATAATAACAATCCTGAATCCTGGGGTCAGGTTAGGGTCTGACCCCATCAATACTAACTAAGTTCACTTAATAACCAAGTACCAGTGTTGGTTCTGGTTTTAATAAAGCATCAATATTAATACGATCTTTAAACACTTGGCCCAACTTGCCAAACTTACAATTTTCAACATCCAAATCTTCAAGCTCAGGCAACGAGCCCAAAATCGGTAGTCCGGTTAACTCATGCACCACTTTTGGGTTGGTGAGTTCCGCCAATGAAAAATTGACCAGGGGCGCCCGATTAAAAATAATGCCTTTGATAATGAGTCCGCGGATAATCGCCGAATCAACCGTGAGTAAAGTATGATTGATGGCGCCCAAACCAATGGGTGACACAATTAAAATGGGCAATCCCAAATCACGGATCAAATTAGCCACGTAATACTTTTTTTGGATCGGGACCATTAAACCGCCGATGCCTTCCACAATCACATAATCATAATGATGACAAAGTTGCTGATACGCATTCTTAATCGTTTGGACATCAACTTTGGTTTGTTCATAAATTTCCGCCACACTCGGCGCAACCGGGTTACGAAATCGAAACGGGCTGGTTAAAGGTGCATATTCATTTTCAGCCGCTTCAAACAAGTAAACAGCATCATGACTCACCAAGCGCTGATCAGATCCAATACAGCCTGTCGCAACCGGCTTCATGACACCTACTTTTAATCCGCGCGCTTTCAGTGTCATGGCGAGACCCGCAGAAACGATGGTTTTACCTACACCTGTATCCGTGCCGACAACAAAAATTCCTTTGCCCATTCTATCGTCTCCCAAATTTCGCATCTTCTTTACGCCGCACACAGCGGCAAAAAGCGGAAATTATTCCGTGACTTCCCGAATCGATTGATAAACAACTTTTAATAATTGATTTAATTCTTGGTGCGTGATGGAAAGTGGCGGCATTAAAACCACCACGTTGCCTAACGGACGAATAATCACGCCCTTCTCACGTGCCCGCATGGTGACTGCTGCCCCGGCACGCCGGTTCAATTCAAATGGCTTTTTGGTTCGGCGGTCTGCTACCAACTCAATGCCGGCCATCAAACCTTTTTGTCTAATATCACCCACATGCCGAAGGTTTTCGAACTGCTTCAGGCCTTGTGCCAACAGCTTGATTTTCAGCTGCAACTTCGACAGTGTTTTTTGTTTCTTGAAAACTGTTAAATTTGCAAGGGCGGCACGGCAAGCCAAAGGATTGGCTGTGAACGTGTGGCCGTGAAAGAAAGTTTTAAAACGCGTATAATCACCTAGGAAGGCGTTGTAAATATTCTCTGTCGTGAGCGTTGCTGCCAGCGGTAAATACCCGCCGCTTAAACCTTTTGCCACACAAAAAATATCGGGCGTCACTCTTTCATGATCGCAGGCAAACCATTTTCCTGTCCGGCCGAAACCAGTTGCGACTTCGTCAAAGATCAAGAGCGTATTATACTTTTTCGTCAACTGTCTTGCACGTGAAATATAACCTTTTGGCTGATCAATCATGCCGGCAGCCCCTTGCATAAGGGGTTCCATCACCAAAGCAGCTGTCACATTTGCGTGACGCTTTAAAACAGCTTCCAGCCGAGCGGTGCAATAATCCAGATAATCTGCCTCTGAACCTTTAAAAGAATCCCGGTATCGATAAGGAGATGAGACAGGAATGGTGTTGAACAACAGAGGGCGATACATTTGGTGGAAAAGATCAATGCCGCCTACTGAGACAGAACCGAGCGTGTCGCCGTGGTAAGCATTGGTAAGACGGATAAATTTTTTACGTTTCTTCCCGCCTCTATTCTGCCAATATTGAAAAGCGATTTTGAGTGCGATTTCAACGGCTTCCGATCCGGAATCGGAATAAAAAACCCGCTTGAGACCTTTGGGGGCAATCCGAATCAGTTCTCTGGAAAGTTCAATGGCCGGTACGTTGGAAAGTCCTAAGAAAGTTGAGTGAGCAATTTGCCGCAATTGTTTCTCGACAGCACGGTCAATGTCTTTGACGCGGTGGCCATGTACGTTGCACCACAAAGATGACACACCGTCCAAGTAACGTTTACCGTCGGTATCTTTTAAGTAGTTCCCGCTGCCCGACTCAATAATCAAAATATCTTCAGCCTCCCACTCCTGCTGCTGCGTAAAAGGATGCCAAATATATTCTTTGTCAAGCTTGGCCAATTGTTTGGTTTTATTTGATTGACGCACTTTGCCTCCAAAAGCCGTTATTATAATTGGATAGTCACAAAGTCACAAGGATGCAAGTGATGACTTATGATATTGTAACGTTGTAACGTTATAACTTTGTGACCCTATAATTTTAAACATAAAATTATGATTGATTTGCCGTGCGCTTCCTTTTATATATAGACGCATGAAAACAATCAAATCGTTTCCCCAAGCGGCGTTTCAGAAGAAGCTGCTCAAATGGTATCAAACCTCAAAGCGCCCACTGCCATGGCGGCAGAAGAAAAGTGCTTATGGAACCCTGGTCTCAGAAATCATGCTCCAGCAAACGCAAATCAAAACCGTGATTCCTTATTACGGGCGCTGGCTTAAAACTTTTCCGACCATTCAAAAACTGGCAAAAGCACCGCTTAGGAAAGTGCTTAAATTATGGGAAGGCCTGGGTTATTACTCGCGCGCTCGCAATCTTCACCGAACGGCTCAAACAATTGACCGCCGATTCCAAGGACAAATTCCATCCGATCCGGAAATCCTGATGATGCTCCCCGGCATCGGACGCTACACAGCCGGCGCCATCGCAAGCATTGCCTATGATCAACCGGTGCCTTTGGTAGATGGGAATGTCGCACGCGTATTTTCACGCATTTTTTTAATCAAACAAGATATTTTGAAACCGGAAACGCAGAAACTGCTTTACACGTATGCTTCCTCACTGGTTTCTTCAAAACAAGCAGGCAATTTCAATCAAGCTTTGATGGAATTAGGTGCTTTAATCTGTACACCTGCATTACCGGAGTGCTCGCTCTGCCCGGTTCGTTCCCTCTGCTGCGCTTATCAAAACGGCGTGCAAGAAACACTTCCTGTTCGATCAAAAGGTCCTCAAAAAAAGAAGGTGTTTTTGCAAGCAGCACTTCTGACACACCAAAACAAAATATTAGTTCAGGAACGTCCGGCAAAAGGTATTTGGGGTGGTTTGTGGGAGTTGCCTAACAGGCGCGTGAATGGCGAGCATGAACCCAGAAAATTTAAACGTTATTTAGAAAAACAATATCGTGTTTCTTTGGCGCCGACTTTTAAACGTTTATCTTTAATGAAACGTGAACTCACGCATTTGTCCGTTGTGATTGAACCTTTTCAATTTCTGGTTAAAAAAACTGCTTTAAAACAAAGCGAAAAGCTGCGTTGGATATTGAAGCCTCATTTAAAATCCATTTCTTGTCCGGTCCCTTATCAGCAAATCCTTCAAAATCATTTTGAATCTAAAGTCTTGGGGTCAGACCCTGACCTGACCCCAAGCAAAGGGTCTGACCCCGCGCAACCAAATGGATAAATTACTCCTGGAACAATATGACAACACGGCCAAGCATGGCGCTATTTTTGATGTCTCCGCACGAGGGAAAATAGAACTGTCAGGCGAAGACGCAGTTTCTTTTCTGCATCGGATGATCACCAATGACATTGAGCATTTAGGTGCTGGCAGCGGCTGTTACGCTTGCTTTCTCACCAATCAAGCCAAAGTGATTGCCGACATGAATGTTTTTGTCTTAGAGAAAACCGTTTGGCTTGACGTTGAGCCGGGTTATCGAACCAAAGCCATCCAAGCCCTCGAAAAATTCGTTTTAATGGATAACGTTAAAATCGAAGACAAAACTGAAGCCTTTTCAAGCCGCTTACTATTTGGCCCCAAAGCACAGGTCTTTTTGCAGATGATGACCAAAACAACCGGTTATCCTGATCAGCCTTTTCGGCATCTTTGCTCTAAAATCAAAGACATGGGCTGCCATATTATTTGCTTACCCGTGTTTGGCAGCCGCGGATGGCTTCTTGTTTTCCCGAAGGAAAGTTCTGATTCCTTTCATCAAATGCTCGCTCAGGCCGCCGCTTCATTTGACATTCAACCGATGCCAGGCGAAATAGCTGAGATTTTGCGGGTGGAAAACGGAGTGCCCCGGTTTGGCGTTGATTTTGATGAAACCACGATCGTAATGGAAGCTGGGATTGAGGATCGGGCAATCAGTTTTGATAAAGGCTGTTACCCCGGTCAGGAGTTGGTCGCACGGATGGACAGCCGGGTTAAGTTTGCCAAGAAATTAACCATGCTTGTTTTAAATGATGAGCAAATACCTCGCGCCAATGACCCGATTCAAAAAGAAGGCAAACACATCGGTAGAATCACCAGTGCTGTCTTTTCGCCCAAACTGATGAAACCTGTTGCACTTGGTTTTGTCATGCGGGATTATTTAATTAATGGTAACGAAGTGGAAATCATTTCTGACGGTAAGCCTTGCCGTGCCAAATTAAAAATCTAGGGGTCAGACCCCGCGCCGCGACTTAAGCCATTTCGGCAATCCGGCTCCATGATCGGATCTCCCGATCGAGAATATCAGCCAAACCGGCAATGCCTGATCTTAAATTTTTGATGGTGTTGTCTGAAAGTGTAATAATGCGATCGTAAAACTCGGACAACCGGGAATTGGCAAGTGTTGTTCTGGTCAATAGAGTGAGTCGCTTAGCACCACTCGCACGTAACTTGACGGCCAAAGCTTGAGGTGTTTTGGCAAAAACGATTTTTCGGTCTTCCGGAAGCATCGCATTGGCATTTTGAATCAATTCTAATTCGGAACCGGTCGTATAAACCACGCCTATCAATGTGCCGCTGTGTGCTGCTTCGGTTGCTAAAGCAAAAAGCCCGTCCCCAAAAGCAACGCTCCAGTCAAAAACAGTTGCTTGTGATTGGTCAAGCGTGGCACTGATGCCAAGTCGATCATAAAAATAAGATTTGGCACTTGGATTTTGGTCAAACAAAGCATGAGCTTGTTCTACCGCGCGGGCAAATTGTGTTCTATCATTGGCGGATTCCGGCAATGCGATTCTTAACTCAGCTCGTTCATCAACATTCGATGCCGCGCGTGCTAGCTGGTGTGTAACGGTTGCAATGAGCCGGTCACCTTCATTTGGCGCATTTGTAATGGCTTTTGACACTGCTTGCACGAAACGCGCGGGCACTCTTCTCTCAATAAGGGCGGCCGCCCATTCGCCGATCGCAAACGCCCAAGCACGCCAATCATCGGCAGGAATGGTTGTCAAAGCATCAACCAATGTGCGCTTTCCGGCATCTTTCATGATTTCAGATTGAATGATTTGGAAAGTAATTTTGTCACCCACTGAAGCTGCTGCCGCTAATTGCAGCACCCACGCCCAAAGGCGGTTGGTAATATCGCCAGGCGTTTGGTTGGGAAGTTCTTTGGTGCGGATAATTCCAAACTCTTTCCATTCATTGTAATCGATAGAACCATCTTCGCTCATGGCATATAAAATAAGCAAATAACCAAACGCCCATATTTCAAATTCAGTTTTCGGCATATCCGCTCTCGCCATCACGTCTTCTATTTGATAAAGCCAAGGACCAAATAAGTTTTCTCGTAAAGGCGCCCGGCCTCTGGCTTGGAATTCGGCCAAAGCCATTCTGCCGATTAACCATCGCCGCCAACTTTGGAACGATTCTTCAGTCAGTCTTTCAATATCCTGTTTCATAAAATCTTTGATTTGAGAATAAATTCGGTTGCCATTCCCGGCAGCAACCAATAAAGCAACGCTTGCGCTGTAAGCACGCAGTTTAATTTCCTCTTGCGTGTTACCCGGCATCGCTTTCATTGCTTCAAAAAACCGCCACACTTGCTTAGACACTTCTTTCTTATCGGTGTAATCGATCTCGCGCAGATTGATTACAAATTTTCCGCGCAGCTCAGAATGACCGGATCTTTTATTTCGTTTCATACGAAGCTTATATTGGAGATCGGTTTGAATACCGATGGATACATACAATCTGTTTAATTCTTCTTTTGCCTTTTTAATTCTTACTTCGTCTTGATCAACTTCGGCTTGTACACGTTCTTCCATTAACGCCAACCACATTTTAACGACAATTGGAATGCCTGCTAAATAGCGTTCTCCAGTATGGACGTCATGTTCTAAATCAAGAATGATTTCTTCATCCGCATCATCAGTGATGCTATTAATAAAGGCGCCCATCCGGGCATCTTCGATTTGCCTATCAAGACTCAGGTTGGTACGAAGAATTAAAACTTGAACAATATTAAATTCATCCAAAATAGATTCGGCTAAATTTTCCTTGCTTGCCATTGTTCTTAAAGTTGCTAGTTTGGGCAAGATGCGATTTCTGGATGTTTCGATAAGCTGCATCAAAGAAATTTGAGATTGAATGCGTAATTCTGCATGGCCGGAAGAACTTTCTTTTGATTCCGCGAGTTTGATACTGATACCAACAATGCGGCCGGCGCCTGCAAAATCTCCCAAAAGAAGGACGGTTGGTTCTTTGCTGCCATTTTCTTTGACAACCAAACTGGTTAGTTCTTCATCCTGAAAGGATACGAATGTGCCATAAATGACACGATTCGTCGTTTGTCCATGCGCACGATAAAGCAATCGGATTGAATCGCCCGGTTTGAGCGAGTTCGCCAATAAAAATTCGGCATTAAGCGTTTGTTCGATATTCAGTCGAATTTTCTGATTTGACCGTATTTCAAAACGACGCACCTCGCCATCTTGACTGACAAAAGTGATTAGCACTTCTAAACCGGTTACTTTGTTCCGGTAATGCATCGCAGAACCGGGATTAAAATATGTTTGGCGGCCAGGGTCGACCAATGTTTCATTTTTGCCGTGATTGATATAAATTACTTCTAAATTGCGGGGTCGTACGCCTCGGTAGGGTTTGGGGAACTGAAAAACATTTTTATTGGCTCTGTTCTGAACAACGCCTATGGGTAACAAAAAGTCTTGGTTAAAATTAATGGTCATCCATCGGTACGGCAAGGCAATGGTGGTTGAAAATTTTAATTCTGTTTGTTCTTTTTCATCTGATTTTGTTTCAATTTCATCTTCAGCAGGTTTTTGACGCAATTCTGAATGAGTCGAAGCTGAGACGATTTTAGCAAGCACAATACCTAAGGCCCGAATTTCACCGGTACCCTCAAAATCCTCCAAGGGGAATACGGTTGGAACGAGCTTATCATTTTCTTGAACCACTAAGTGATTGACCGTATCACCGATTTCGTAACTCACAAAATGACCTTTAACGGGCCGGCCTTTGTTTTCTCCGTGCAAACGATAGAAGAAGTGAATTTCATCTCCCGATTTTAATGAATCAGCAAGCATGAAATCAATATGCCGTGCTCTTTTAAATGTCAGGCGAATTTTTTTGTTAGATTTTATTTCAAAACGCCGGCCGGTATCGTTTTTTGAAACATATTCGATTGAAACAACTAATCCTGTTGTTTTGTTTTCAATTCGTGCAGACTTGCCAACATTCACATAAACTTGCTCACCTAAAGCAGCGGGAATTTCTTTTCCCTCTACATTAACATAGATTAATTGAAGATCGGACCCAGGTCGGCGGTTTTTGGGATAGTTAAACAGCGTGACGGCTGTTTTCTTTGACTGGACAATGCCAAACGGTAATGTAAACTCGTCGCCGAAATTCACGCCTACCCATTCATGCGGAATGGTAATAAAAGCCGAAAAAGGTAACTGTATTTGGTCTGCAATGATTTCTTTATCCTTTTCTATGAAACGTAATTCTTGACGACTTAAGAGTTTTTGTTCGGCTGATTTTGCAGCTTTATTCACATCCTGATCAAAGAGGCCAAAGACACTTATTGTTTTTATCCAATCCCGCAACTCTGAACGTTCAAAAGTAACTTCAAAATCACCCATCATGAGCCGCCCGTCTGTAGCGGCAAAGCGCAAGCGATTACCGTTAATATGTTTGAGAAGAATCGAAACACCCGCTTTCGAATCAACGGGTTGCTGGCGGCCTTTTAAATCAGCCAATTTTGAATCTCTTGAAGTAGTTATAAACGCTTCTGCCGCGGAAATTAACCAAGCCAATGCTGCTTGATTATCATCACGATCAACATCCAATAAAGTATAAAGCTGCGGATGTGGATTAAAACTTCCGGGAATAAGCGCAAGTTTAAAAGGATACCTTTTCCTGGGCGGTAGATTTTGAGGCGGCGCTGTTTCTAGCGGAAGAAGTTCTTTTAAGATATCAAGAACAGTTCTCGGAATTCTTCCTTCAGAATTAATGATACCGGCTTTTTTCCAAGCTTTCCCTGCTGTTTGTACCTCTGAATCTTGAGGGGTAAGTTTATTGTGTACAAGACCTCTTAGAATGCTGCGCTCTTCTTGTGTCAGCCCCACGAGCATCTGGTTGACTTGATTTTTTAAAGTCTCGCCTTCTCTTAATTCTGCTCTTAATTCAGGTGCCGTTTGTAAACGTGAAAGCGCTTCCATTGACCCTGTTTGTTGCAACCACCCATTGTTAATGAGCGTTTGCTGTCTGGCATGCGAAAATTCTTCACGAATGGTTTGTGTAACGGTAGTAGGAACGTCGGAATATGCGATTGTCTCCGTCCAGCTAAAAGCCGCTACGAGCACAATGGCAATGGTTTTAAGAAGAATTGGGTTTGACTTCGTTTTTAGAAAGGACATGCGTCAACCATTCAAAAGCTGAAATAACTGGATCAAGCTTAACTGCTATGCCTCCTATTGTCAATATAAAATGTTATAAAAGAATAATAAATGGAATTATATAGAACCATTTGGTTCTATAAAAAGGCTGATTCAGTGGGAATATTTTCGCTTGAAGAGAACGCTCCGTCCAAACCGTTGATCCAAAACCCAACGACCGCCTCGGGAAATAGAATCGACGGTATTTCGATAATCATCCTCGCTTAATGGGTAAGTACTTGCAGCGGGATTAAGGAATAAATATTGCGCCTCATCGGCACACTCAGGAAAAATAGAGAAATCACCTTTGGGGATTAAATGAGGGAATAAAGATGATTGCACGCAGATAGCTTTCTCTCTTTTGAGAGAATTTGCATGCTCAGAAAGCAGGAATGATTCGGGTTGAGGCCAATAGATCCAGTAACGACCAATGCCGACAATCAGCAAAAGACACGCCAGTAGAACAGTCAACCGGTCAAGCCCTTTATTCTTTAGAAACCGAAGCGCTTCAACGCATCCCACATAAGTAAGTGTGACTGGTATGAGACCATAATGAATGCTTAAATGGCGGATGAGCGGAAATGATGAAACCGTATTTAAAAAAAGAGGTGGTAAAATATAAATGAGTGTCAAAGGACTCACCAAAGGAAGAAATAAACATTTGACTCCAAAATTAAATAGCGTGCGGCCGGAAAGATTTTGAATAACGCTGATGGGATGACTGATAACCGTTGCCATCACTTCTGAAAAACCATGCCCGAGATGCCCCCACGAACCTAAATAGGCATATCCGCCGCTCTTGCCTGCCAATCCATAGAAATAGGGAATTAAAACCCGAAAAGCGAGCCAACTATATACCATCCCCGCCATAACCAGCCAGAGGCCCTGACGCCGATTTTTGTGAGTCAAAATAAAATAAATACCGATCGGAATAAGATAAAGAGCATAATCTTCTTTCAGGGATAAAACAGCTAGGGTTGATAAGAATAATAAAATATTATTTTGACGATCAATACTGAGAAATAAGGCAAAGAAAAAAAACGGCGCAAAGAAATCAGGGTGAAATTCATGCAAAAAAGCACCCCAGACATAACGATTGAGTAAAAAAGCTGCTCCCAAAATAAAAGCGACCGACCGATCACCAATCCGCGCTTCAGCTAACCGGCTCAAGATAACGGCGGTAGCTGCAAATGCGACGGCAGTTAGCAGAAACAGCGTTCCGACTCCGGCATGTATTTTGTAAAAGGGTGCTAATAACGCCAAAAAGAAGATGAGATGATCTGAAAAATAAATCTGATGCTTAAAAGCATCCACAAAGCCATTGCCATTCGCTGCATTCCACAGAATGCTGTGAAAAAGACCGAGATCATGTGAATGGGTGTGAAACGAAAGATGCTGCCCCCATTTGGTTAAAAGCATCCAAATAAATGACGCCGCAATGATGATCCAAAAAAAGCCGCGGTGCCGGGCGAAGAATTGACCACGGGACATACCATAGATTAGGTAAGCAAGAATCGTTAAGCGCAGCCAAATCAGTGTTGCAGATGAAAACCTAAAAGCCGATTTGTGAATGAGCCGAGCATCAAAAAAGACGTAGCAGAAAAAAACAATCGAGCATAAAACAAGGAAAGTTTTCAGAATAAGCGGTAGAAAATTTCTTTTTACCGTCAGTTGCATACGTGAAGATGACAAGCGGCCGGAAGTTGTTTTGTGAGCTGCATAAGGACTTTGCCTTCGAGTATTCGTCTAGTGCACAGCGGCATATTCTGGTGTTATTTTTTTTGTCTCAGTTTCGTGATTTGGTCATCTTCGCCTACGACAATCATAACATCATCCGGTTGAAACTGATACTTAGGTTCCGGCACAACTTTCAAGTTGCCCTTAAGCGGGTTTTTGACGGCCAAAACATGAAATCCATAACGGTTTCTGAGATCCAATGCCTCGATGGATTTCCCGATAAATTCCTGCGGCACCGCTACTTCTACTACGCTTTTATCCTCGCTCAACCGCACAACATCAAGCACATCGGGAGAAACGAGGCTTGAAACCAGCCGGATGGCTTCATCCCGTTCGGGAAAAACCACTTGATGCGCCCCGATAATTTTTAAAATTTTACCGTGGTCATCGCTAATGGCTTTCGCAATGATCCGCTTAGTACCGAGATCTTTCAAATGATGTGTTACCAAAACACTGGCATCAACAATATCACCCAAAGAAACCACCACTACGTCCATATCCCGCGCAAACTTCTCCAACAAATCACGGTCCTTGGCATTCCCGATAACTACTTGCCCAACGTTGTCTTTCAGATCATCCAGCTTTTCCTGATCGATGTCGATTAAGACCACTTCGCATTCTTTTGCCGCCATCTCCACAGCAACCGTCGCTCCGAAATTACCCGCACCAATCACCAATGCTTTCATATTGCTTCTCCTCTCATCATTGATCTTATCCGATTACCACTTCTTCTTCCGCATATTCATAACTGGGTCCCCGTTTACGAGCCCAAAAAGCCAGCCCTAAGGTAAGCGGCCCGATACGTCCGACAAACATCAAAAAAATCGTCAATAACTTGCCCGGCGCAGACAGAACAGGCGTCACGCCGGTTGACAAACCGACGGTACCAAAAGCTGAGGTTGCCTCAAAAAAAAGATCCAGAAAACCTCCTTTCGAAGCGGTATGAGAAATGCCGATGTGCTCTGTCACCTGATAAAGAAGGGTAGCGATACTAATTAAAACCAAAGCACTTGCAAAAACAGCTACCGCCCGCCCTACATTTTCTCTTGCAACATTGCGCCGAAAAATGGAAGCGGTGACTTTGCCCCGCATGTGGTTACGCACAAGTGCCGCTAACACCGCAAAGGTCGATACCTTGATACCGCCCGCGGTAGAACTGGGACAGCCTCCGATAAACATATAAAACACGATAAAGAAAAGGGTAGCGTTGGTCAAAGAAGCCGTGTGGATCGTGTTCAGACCTGCCGTGCGTGAAGTAACGGAAAGGAAAAAAGCGTTTATAATCTGTTCGTGCATCTTTAAGCCCAATAATAAATTTTGTCTTTCAAACAACCAAACTACCAAAGCACCCAATACAATTAAAACCGCACTGGTTACAAGGCAAATCCGTGTGTGTAAGCTGAGGCGCATGCGTTCTCCGTGCATGCGTTTGAACATCCACACCCGAAGCTCGTCAACTAGCATAAAACCAAGACCGCCCAGCACAATTAAGATCATAATGACCGACGGCAGATAAATTTCTTTTTGAAAATGCATTAAACTATCTTCATACAAACTAAATCCTGCGTTACAAAAGGCGGATACCGCATGAAAAATAGACGAATAAAGTGCATAGGGCGCCGCATGGATCTCTTGAAGCCGAATATAAAGCAATGCTGCGCCCAATGTTTCAAAAGAGATCGTCATAAGAAAAACTGCTACTAAGACTGCTAATAAATTACGTTTGTCGCCACGGTGAGGCTGGAATCCGACAGCATAGCGCGACGTCAATGTGACGCTGCGCCTTGCGACCAGCATGAAGAAAACGGAAAATGTCATGATACCGAGTCCGCCGGCTTGCATCAAAGCAAGAATAATCAGCTGGCCGAATCGCGTCAGTTCCGTTCCAATATTAACAACACTCAAGCCGGTCACGCAAACCGCCGAGGTCGCCATAAAAAAAGCGTCTAGCCAACTAAGCGGCGCCTCGGCACTTGCATTTGGAAACATCAAAAGCAACGTGCCAAAGGCAATCACACCTAAAAAGCTGAATGCAATCGTTTTGGCTGGGTTTAAGGTTGCTGTCATAAAAAGACCATGGAATAAAGATGAGGGACGGTTTTTTTCAGGAACCGTCCCTATTTTTCTTTTACACCATTAAGTGATGACTTATGTTCTGGTGCACTTGTCATTTAAAACAAATGATTCTGAGCAACAAATGATGCCAAGACAATGGCAACCATCGACATCAATTTAATCAAGATGTTGAGAGAAGGCCCGGCTGTGTCTTTAAAAGGATCTCCTACCGTGTCACCCACGACCGCAGCTTTATGCGCGGAGGATCCTTTGCCGCCAAAATTACCTGCTTCAATATGCTTTTTCGCATTATCCCATGCGCCGCCGGCACTGGCCATCATGATGGCCAGTACAAATCCGCACACGATACTCCCTAAAAGTAATCCGATGGTTGCTTCCACACCAAACAACCATCCAATAACAGCAGGCGCCAACAACGCTAGAATAGAAGGCAGCACCATTTCTTTTTGAGCTGCTTTGGTCACAATATCAACGCAGCGTCCGTTATCGGCCTCGGCTTTACCTTCAAGCAATCCTTTGATTTCTTTGAATTGGCGCCTGACTTCTACGACCACCTGCTGAGCCGCGCGCCCCACCGCATCCATGGTTAAAGCACAAAAAACAAAGGGCAGCATGGCGCCGATAAAAAGCCCTACGATAAAATTTGGATTTGTAATCGATAAACTCACCTGAAAACCCATTTTGATCACGAGATCTCGATAAGCAACCACTAATGCCAAAGCAGTCAAAGCAGCAGAACCGATGGCAAAACCTTTTCCGGTAGCGGCTGTCGTATTGCCCAAACTATCAAGCGCGTCTGTTCGTTCCCTGACCTTCGGATCTAAATTCGCCATTTGTGCATTGCCGCCGGCATTATCGGCAATCGGCCCATAAGCATCGGACGCTAATGTAATACCGAGTGTCGAAAGCATCCCCACTGCTGCGATCGCAATGCCGTAAAGACCTTTTTCAAATTCCAGCTTGCCTCCTGAAAAATAGAAAGCAGCTAAAATACCAACAGCCACAAAAATAACAACCGGTGCTGTTGAAAGAAATCCGACGCCCAAACCGCGAATAATAACGGTAGCCGGTCCGGTTTGTGCACTTTCGGAAATAGAACGCGTCGGCCCATAAGTGTCCGAGGTAAAATACTCAGTGGCGAAACTAATGAGAAGCCCGACTACAAGACCCGTCACAATAGCCCAGAAGATTCCAATATTTTCCGCACCCATGACGTGGCGAACCATAAAAAATGAAAATAAAACGATAAACCCGCTGCTCGCAATAACACCGCTTCTGAGCGCTTTCAACAACTCGCCTTGATTGACGGTTTCTTTTGTTCTCACAAAGAAAAATCCGATGATGGAAGCTAAAATGCCGCAAGCGGCAATACCGATCGGAAGCAGCATGCCGCTCAAACCAAAACCAGCGCTAACAGAAAGTGCTACCGCTGCAATAATAGAACCGATGTAGGATTCAAATAAGTCAGCGCCCATACCAGCCACATCACCAACGCAATCTCCGACGTTATCGGCAATGACCGCAGGGTTTCGGGGATCGTCTTCCGGAATGCCGGCTTCTACTTTCCCTACCAGATCGGCGCCAACATCCGCCGCTTTGGTAAAAATACCGCCGCCCACACGCGCAAAAAGTGCTTGAGAGCTAGCGCCGATTCCAAACGGCAGGATGGTTTGCGAAAGAAGAAGCAGGCGATCAGCTTCGGTTAATTCGCCGCTGCCCATGAAATAATGATTTAATGCGAAATACCAACCCGTCACATAAATGACCCCGAGGCCTACAACGGTAAAACCCATCACGGCACCGCCTGAGAAAGCGACGCGGAGGGCTTGATTTAAGCTGGTAATCGCCGCATGCGCTGTCCGGCTGCTGGAACTGGTTGCGATAGTCATTCCAATATATCCGGCTAAAGCCGAAAATAAACCGCCGATTAAAAACGCAAATGGGACAAAAATAAGGAAGTATCCTTGTGAAGACAAATAAAGCAGGATAATAAAAACAACCGTGAAAAAAACAGACACCCCGATATATTGGCGGCGTAAATACGCGCGTGCACCCACTTTTACCGCATTGGCAATATGGCGCATTCGCTCATTGCCATCCGGACTCCAAAAAATGCGCATCATGAGATAAACTGAAAAACCCAGCGCCAAAAACCCGCTCAATAAGCCGCTCACGGCGAGCCAATCGGTTGTTATTTGCATACGACTCTCCCTGTCATTAGGGGGCCAGACCCTAACCTGACCCTCAGGTTACGAATTAAATTGGATTGATAAGAAAATTGTGGAACTCAGAAAAGTTCATGAAGCGCTAGCTTGCGCGATCTCCCGTACATCATCTGTTAAAGCTGTGCTCAGGTAACGTTCGCCAAAGCTGGGGATAATGACCACGATTAATTTACCTTTATTTTCGGCACGCTTTGCGACTTGTACAGCTGCGCAGACGGCTGCTCCGGATGAAATGCCGACCAATAGACCTTCTTCTTTGGCAAGACGTCTTGCCCAAGCAATCGCATCCTCATTGGATATTTGGATAACTTCATCAATGATTTTCGTATTCAAAATGTCGGGCACAAAACCGGCACCAATGCCTTGAATTTTATGCGGACCCGGAGCACCGCCCGACAAAACAGGAGAATCTTTCGGTTCTACTGCAATTGCCTTAAATGCGGGTTTCTTAAGTTTGATGACCTCCGAGACACCCGTAATGGTTCCACCCGTTCCGACTCCCGAAATCAGGATATCAACTTTACCGTCTGTGTCGTTCCAGATTTCATTCGCAGTGGTTTTTTTATGGATGTCAACGTTCGCAGGGTTTTTAAACTGCTGCGGCATAAATGAATTAGCTGTTTTAGAAACTA
The DNA here is from genome assembly GCA_002787155.1 of Candidatus Abzuiibacterium crystallinum. Lineage (GTDB taxonomy): Bacteria > Omnitrophota > Omnitrophia > Omnitrophales > Abzuiibacteriaceae > Abzuiibacterium > Abzuiibacterium crystallinum. The sequence goes on from PCVY01000065.1 coordinate 109,102, forward strand.
ACTCTTCTGCCTTTTCAATAGCCCCCCTCATCCCCTTCGGCCCCGGTGTGAGGATTAATTCGGCGCCCAACAAACGGAGCAGGACGCGTCTTTCAATACTCATCGTTTCAGGCATGGTCAAAATCAGACGATAGCCCTTCGCAGCACAAACAAAAGCAAGCGCAATACCCGTGTTGCCGCTGGTGGGCTCAATGACCACAAAACCTTTTTTAAGGATGCCCTTTTTTTCGGCGTCCTCAATCATATTAACGCCGATTCTGTCTTTGACGCTTGCCAAGGGATTAAAGAATTCGAGTTTGGCGGCTATGGTTGCCGCACAACCTTCGGTGACCCGGTTTAACCGGACCAATGGTGTGTTGCCTATGGTTTTGGTAATATCATCGTAAATCTTCATCGCTTACCTTTCTGTTATGAGACCAGACAGCCTTAAACACGGGAAATCAAATTTTATCGCTGATTAGAATGTTCGTCAATTAATTGCTTTAACACCTTCAGATGCTCCGCCATCAGCGGTTTTTTACGCGGGTCACGCAGAATATAAGCAGGATGATAAAGGACGATTAATTGAACTTGCGGAAAATGAGGGTGCGTAAAAGGTTTACCGACCGCTTCTGCCATTCCCGTTTGCGGCTTGCCCGAAATCATGTGTTTAAGCGACGTGGCACCTAAAAGACCGATCACCGTCGGGTTTAAAAGTGCAATTTGTTTGCGGAGAAAAGGCAAACATTGATCAACTTCTTCTTGCTTGGGAGCACGGTTTTCAGGTGGACGGCATTTGATGATATTAGCAATGAGGGTATCCTGATTCGTATCAATGCCGGCTTCCAGCATCATTTGATCCATTAACTGACCTGCGCGCCCGACAAAAGCTCTTCCTTGTTTGTCCTCATTTTCACCGGGCGCTTCACCAATCAGAAGTGTGGCAGCTTGGGAATTGCCGCGATCAATAACGATATGCTGTCTGCCCTGTGATAAAGGACATTTTTGACAGTTAGAAGCAATCAGGGCCTGTTTGAATGCCTGGTAGGTTTTAGCTTCTAAGATTTGATTGGAAGTAGAGTCAAATAAATCAAACTGCATCTTTTTTTAAGGGGACAACTCCCTTTTTCACTTTTCCATCTTTTTCAGAAAAAGGGAGTTGTCCCCTTACCCTTCACGAATTATTTCAACAAAAGGCCCTGCCTTTTCAAAGCTTTCTTAATACGTGCCACCGCTTGGATGATGCTGTTGCCTTCTGTTAAGTTGTTCCGGCAGATGGCTGCATAACCGCGCCGATTTTTAATTTTGAAAGTTTTGACTTCCCGTTTTGAAATGGAGCGTAATGTTTTTGCCATGGCGGCCTCCTTTTTAGTTTGGAAACAGATCTAATTACCGAGAATCTTTTTGGAACTTTCTCCTCCGCCGAACTGAATCCCTTTCATGCTGAGCGATAACTCATGAGGTCTGTCACTGGCACGGTACATTTCAATTTCCGAAATTAATCCTTCATTTTTTAACCCAACCAAACTTTGATTGAGGGATTGCATACCGTCAGCTGCACCGCTTTGCATCACTTGTGTGAGTTTATCTAAACGCTGTTGACGAACCATGTCGGCTACCATTTGTGTCATCGTCAAGATTTCAAAAGCAGGCACGTAACCATGCCCCCTGGCAATCGGAACAAGACGCTGGGTAGCAATCAGGTTTAAATTGTAAGAAATATCTACCAAGACCCGTGAACGTTCATCGGGCGGGAAGAAACTCAACAAGCGTTCAAACACATGCATGATACTTCTGGCATGGACCGTTGAAATCACCAAACGGCCGATTTCGGCAGCTGCCATGGCGCTGATAAAGGTTTCCGCATCCCGAATTTCGCCGATAAAAATGACGTCCGGTGCCTGACGCGTCGCAAAACGAAGCGCGCTCGCAAAGCCCGGCGTATCTTGGCCGACTTCGCGCTGATTGATCAAACTCCGTTTATTCACGTGCAAAAACTCAACCGGGTCTTCAATGGTGATAATATGCTTTTCAACATTTTGGTTGATTTGATTGATCATGGCATTCGCGGTTGTGCTTTTACCAGATGAGGCGGCGCCAGCAATTAAAATTAAGCCGCGTTCTGCCAAAGCCCATTTTTTCAAAATGGGCGGGATGCGCAATGCTTCAAACGAGGGGATTTCCCGCCAAGCTACCCGAATCACACAACTTAGTTGCCCTTGTTGATAAAAAAGATTGGCGCGCAAGCGCCCATGGCCTTCGATGGCAAATGACAAATCAACGCTTTTATCATGTTCTAATTGATTCTTGTGATGCGCCTGCATTAAAAATTCTGCGATGCGGGTCATTTCTTCGTGCGTGGTTGTGTTGAGACCTTCAAACAAACGCAATTGGTTGGCCGAACGGAAGCAGGGCTTGGCATCTGTTTTAAGATACAAATCCGTCCCCTTATGGGTTTCCATATAATCCAAGCATTTCTTCAAATAATCATGCGCATTCATGAGAAGGTATTCCGGTTTTTGGGATGAACTTTAAATTTCATAATCTGTGGGCTCTTCTTTTATCAAGCCGAACTTAATTCGATTCCAAATACGTTCGTGAACAAAATAGCCAAAGATCTTTGCGAGCGAATCTATGATACCAATGGTAGCGGAAAGTTTAAGTTCGCCCGTTACTATGAAGACCACGCCAAAAGTAAAAAGCGTGCCCATCGCTCTGTATGTAATGGCTTTGACAATGCTTCGTTTGTGCGTTTCGATAACCACGGGTTTTCTTTCCTATATACAACGTCACTTTTAGGAGATTCCTAACTTTTTATCCAACTGGCCGGATTCATCCAGCGCTTGTAACTCTTGAAATCCGCCGACAAAATCATCACCAATAAAAATTTGAGGCACGGTTTGGTGATTGGTTTTCTTAATCACAGCCGTCAAGGCAGAAGGATCCTTTGATGCGTTAATCTCCTCGAAAGCAACTTGTTTGTCTTCTAGAAGACGTTTAGCGGCTTGGCAGTACGGACAATAGTCTTTTGTATAAATTGTAACTTTAGGCATCATTTCTATTATATTACAAATACTGCCTCATGTAACGAAAAGGCGGCGTGAAGCGGCCATTCTGGGTAATCACAGCCCGCCGCAGTTCTCCCGGCAATGCCGCATGCTCTGTTATATCCAAAGCACCGTGCGCTGCAACCTGATAAACATAATCCCTGATAAGAGCGCTGAAATCAACGCTGGCATCTTTGGGTAACTCACAGGGAAGGTTGTCCACGGCTAATACCGCGATACCTCTTCTCCAAAACCCGTCTTGAATTTGTCCGGTCTCGGGATGATAAGTATAAATGGGGTTTCCCGGTGTCGTGGTTTTCTTCGTGATTTCGATGGTACCGCTGACATCACAGGATAAATCACCGATAAATACCAGCCTGGGCTTCTTTTTCTGACGAGTTAACTTTTTTATCATTTTTTCCGAAACCAGCCGCGGATAACGTTTAGTCCAATAGCTGGCATTGATTAACATATTGATGTGGGGCAAATATTGATCTAAGTTTGATTCAAATCGGTCGGGATATTCTAAATATTCTTCAAAATAAAACCCTTTTCGTTTTTTTGATCTTAATTTTTCTTCACGGTTAAAAACAATTTTATAAATTTGTTTGTTTCGTTTCTTTTGGTGTCGAATAAAAACCATGATATCTTTGGGATGAATTTCGATCGGCCTAAAGATATCTAATACTTCTTGCGCGCCTTGCGACACATTGCCGTGCCCTGTAATCCCTACGATAAAAGGCGTGATGGGAAGAGGAAATCCTTTCTTTCTGGTTTCACGGGCTACCCAACGCAAATGACGTCTCGCTTGTTTGTAGTCTTTGTAGTCCAATGCACGCCTCACATGCAGCAAGGGTGTTTCGATGCCTTGTGCTTCGTAACGTCTGCCCAAAAAATGCAAGCCGTCAATCATGCCGCAAATACCGGCAAATCGGCCAAAATAAACCAAACGTTGACGGCGCAGATCGACAATGTGTTCGTAGTCTATCAAGGTGATGCGTTGACGAAGGGCTTCGCGCAATAAGGGCCGATTCGCGGGTTGGCCTTTTGTGGTATGAGAAAAAACCATGTAAATCTTGCGGTTTAGAAGTTCTGCGGGAAGCGGTTCTTTAACGCCGATGAGTAATTTAGCTTGCTTAAAACGCGTCACGATTTTAGCGCCGGCCCGTTTGAATTCATGATCACGAAAAATTCTTAAAGAACTCGAAAGCACTTCAACCGGAATATGCCGTTCGACAAGCCATTTGACATCATGCGGTGTCAGGGGAGCTCGCCTTTCCCATCTATTTTTTGATTCGGCCAAAATACCAACGGTTAAAACTTGCCTCACAAATCACTCGACAATTTAATTATTCGTGATGCCATCCCAATGAACGTATGACGGCTCGTTTCCATTGAACATATAATCGTTGACTAACTGTCTGGTTGACTCTGGGTTTAAAAACGCGATCCACGGAACGATTTTTTAGAAACGCTTCTTTGGACGGCCAAAAATGAACAGCTAAACCGGCCAGGCCGGCTGCTCCCAGTGCTGTCGTTTCGATGATGCGCGGGCGTTCGACGCAGCTCCCCAGTAAATCAGCTTGAAATTGCATTAAAAAATTATTCGCTGCTGCACCGCCGTCTACTTGTAGTTTTTTAAGCGAGCGCCCAAGACCCTTTTCCATTTCAACCACAACATCTTTGGTTTGATAAGCAATAGATTCCAGTGCCGCGCGCGCTAAATGTTCCACTTGAGTACCGCGAGTAATCCCCAGAATGGTGCCTCGCGCGCTTGAATCCCAATAAGGAGCCCCCAATCCCACCAATGCCGGCACAAAGTAAACACCTTCGTTTGAGGCAAGGTTTTGGGCAAGACGGGCTGTTTCTTTGGCGTGATGAATCACTTTTAGTCCGTCACGCAGCCATTGAATCACTGCACCGCCTATAAAAACACTCCCTTCTAAAGCATAATCGACCTGTCGCCCGATTTTCCAGGCAACGGTACTAAGCAGGTTTTTTTCGAAAATAAGTTTGTGACGCGTGTTGGTTTGTAAAAAAAGCCCCGTGCCGTAAGTATTTTTGACAACACCGGGTTCAAAACAGCCCTGGGCAAACATGGCTCCCTGTTGATCGCCGATAATCCCTGCGATTGGAATTTCTGTGCGGAGTCCCGCGCAAGAAAGTGTGCCGATAACCCCGCTTGAATCAACCAGTTGAGGCAGCATAGAAAACGGAATGCCAAATTTTCGGCAAAGCATTTTATCCCACCGAAGTGATTTGATATTGAGCAGCATGGTCCGGGAGGCATTGCTGTAATCAGTGACATGACATTTACCCTCGGTCATTTTCCAAATGATCCACGAATCAATGGTGCCGAATGCTAACCGTCCTTGCTTCGCTTTCTGCCGCACCCCGGAGACGTGATCTAGAATCCACTTGATTTTGGTTGCCGAAAAGTAAGAATCAATCACCAACCCTGTTTTTTGTTTAATGCGTTTAGACCATCCAGCACGCTTGAGTGCTTCGCATTCTTTTTGTGTCCGGCGGCATTGCCACACGATGGCGTTAAAAACAGGCCGGCCTGTTTTTTTGTCCCACACAACGGCTGTTTCTCTTTGATTGGTAACGCCAACGGCAGCAACCTCTTCGAGCCGCACACCGGAAAGGACTTTTTTCATGACCCCAAATGTCGTTCGCCAAATTTCATTTGGGTCGTGTTCTACCCAGCCCGGTTTTGGAAAAATTTGGCGGAACTCTTGATAAGCTTTCTTGATGATCCTCTGCTGGCGGTCAAAAAGAATGGCGCGGTTTCCGGTGGTTCCTAAATCAAGGGCTAAAATGTATTTTTTCATCTAAAACTCCTATGGTAATATCGGCTAGATGACTTTCCTGGTGCACAATCATATTTTCTGTATTAAAATAAACAAGTCTCAAAAAGAGGTCCCGTGAAAATCAAATTACTGATTCTACTCATTTTAATTTGTGCACTTGCCAAACCGGCATTGGCAATTGAATTTCGTGAAGTTGCTCCACAAGCTCATTACGACTCCGGTCTTTGGTATCAAGAAGAACTTTATATTGACCGAATGTTTGGCAAGTTGCTTTTTGGTGCGTGGAATTTCTTTCTGGGCCCGTTTGAACTCATTAAAGAACCCTATGAATCAGCTTTGGTAGGAGATAACTTGATCATCGGCTTAGGGCGCGGTCTTTATTATGCCGTTGCTAATACCCTGGGCGGCTTCGCAAATGCTGTCACCTTTCCCATTACACCGCTTCGAATTCCGCTGCCTGAAGGCGGCGTCGATCACAACCGCTTCTAGTGCGCTTTGACACTTGAAATTGACAGTGTTAAGTTTCAATTTCAAGTGAGCACTCCTGCCGCCTTCCCATCAAATCAATCGCCAGGCGGTACTAGTTCACTTCTGATTTAAATTCGACAGGATTGTTTTAACGGAACGAGACCGGTTAAGACAGTAAAAATGAATTCCGGGCACACCCTGCTTGATTAAATCTTGGCACTGTTGAGTGGCCAGTTCAATCCCATATTGTGTGGCGGCTTCGCTGTCATTTTCATATTTTGCGAGCATCCGTCCAACAGCAGGCGGAATTTGAGATCGGCACAATGCGGTAAAACGCTTGACTTGTTGGGTGGATAAAATAGGAAGAATGCCGGGAATCACCGGGACTTGAACACCTGCTCGGCGAACTTTGTCTAAATAGCCGTAATAGAATCGATTGTCAAAAAAAAGCTGCGTAATCACGGCATCAGCGCCTGCATCTACTTTTTCTTTGAGATGTTGAATATCACTTTCCAAAGTCGGTGCATCCGGATGTTTTTCGGGGAAACCAGCAACCGCTACGGAAAAAAAATTGTCCCTTTTAGCTTCGCGCACCAAATCGACTGCGTGCCGGAACCCATTCGGATGCGGTTGAAATTTCTCTGTACCTTGCGGTGGGTCCCCGCGAAGCGCGATGAGATTATAAACTCCCTTTTCCTTTAAAAAATTGAGGACATTGCGGACATCTGCTTTTGATTGGCTGACAACGGTCAAATGACACATGGTCTCAACGCCGATTTTATTTTTAAGCTCGTCAACCAATTCAAGCGTTAAATCGCGTGTTGATCCGCCGGCCCCATAAGTCATCGAAAAAAAGGTGGGATGAAATTGATTTAAAATTTTCACCTCTTCAAAGATTTTATCCGTTCCTTCTTTTGTCTTGGGAGGAAAAAGTTCGACGGAAATATCAGGTTTTTGTGATCGGTATAATTTGCTTAAACGCATCAGGATGCCTGTGATTGATAATAAGGTGAATTATATCAAATGAAGCGATGTCTCGTCATATGAAAAACAAGGCCGTCAATGTTCCGGCCAGATCTTCCGATAATACAGGATATGAAATTGTCTATTGTGATTCCTTGTTACAACGAAAAAAATACCATTGAACGGCTCATTCGAGCCGTTTTGGCCGCACCTTTTCCTGATAAAGAAATCATTGTCGTTGATGATGGCTCAGCGGACGGTACCCGGGACATTTTAAAATCCACGATTGCTCCGCTCGTCTCTCAAGTCATCTACCACGAAAAAAACCAAGGTAAGGGAGCTGCGCTTCGGACCGGTTTTCAGCAAGCAACGGGCGATATTGTTTTGGTGCAAGATGCTGATTTAGAATATGACCCTCAGGAATACACCAAATTAGTTGAACCCATTGTGGAGGGTCGTGCAGATGCCGTTTTTGGCTCGCGATTCATTGGCGGTGATTCACATCGGGTTGTTTATTTTTGGCACTTTGTCGGAAATAAAGTCGTGACGTTTTTATCAAACATGTTTACTAATATTAATTTAACGGATATGGAAGCCTGTTACAAAGTTTTTAGACGGGAATTGCTCCAAAAAATTACGATTGAAGAAAATTCGTTTGGATTTGAACCTGAAGTCACAGCTAAAATTGCTAAACTCAAGTGCCGCATTTATGAAGTCGGTATTTCTTACGCGGGAAGAACTTACAGTGAGGGCAAAAAGATCAATTGGCAAGACGGTTTTTGGGCCATTTGGTGTATTTTAAAGTACAATATCCTGCGTTGAATTCGTACCTGCCATATCACTTCTTTCGAAGGCAGGCCAAATAAAAACCTTCCATATAGTTATTAGGTAAAATCCGGACGCTTTGCCGCACGCCAGGCAAAAATGGTTTCCCCTGCCAACCCATCAAACCCGCGACATGATTAGGGAAAGAAAGCTTAATCGGCATCATTTCAAGCATATCCGTAAATTTCTTAAGCGCCCAATCAATCACGCCTTCATTTTCTTCGGGCGCAAAAGTACAAGTGGAATACAATAAAAGACCGCCCGGCCGGAGTGCTGAGAGCGCCGCATGCAAAAGTTTTTTCTGCTTCTGCTGCATTTCTTTCACTTTGCGCGGTTTCCAGTATTTGAAACTTGCCGGGTCGCTCACTAAAAATCTGCCTTCCGAACTGCATGGCACATCTAACAAAACACGGTCAAAATAATTCGGATATTTCCGGCCAAATGATTCACCATAACTTAAAGTGGTTTTAACAAAATCACAGCCTTGTGTTTTTAAATTGGCCTTCAACTTGAAAAACCGCACTTGATTGTTGTCGTTGGCGACTAATTCGCCATCCCCTTGCATCATGGCCGCCATTTGTGTGGTTTTACTGCCCGGTGCAGCAGCCAAATCCAGCACCTTTTCTCCCGGTTGCGGATTTAAAATTAATGGCGGCACCATGCTGGAAAGTGCTTGCACATAAATCTGGCCGTTTTCGTAAACGGCTGTTTTTTGTAAATCCCGAAGCCGTCCTTTCTGAAGCACAAAAGCCCCCGGGCACCAAGACACGGGATGAATCTGAAAACCATCCGCATTTAATTTTTCTCGGACAATTTCAACCGATGGTGCTTTCAGCGGATTGATACGAAAAGTGGTAGGCCTTTCTACTGCAAATAAATTAACTAATTCATGATATTTGTGTGCAGGGAAAACCTGTTTTAAACGTCCAAGAAATTCTTCGGGAAGTCTATTAATTTCGGATCGCATGGGCAAGGCAAATCACGAATGACTCTTGCTGCGAAGGGCTGATTGCATCAATTTGTCCCATTGTGTTTGCCAAAAAGAAATGGTTAAAAGTTTACGGCGTTTAACAGGATTTTCCAATGGCACAAGTCCTTCATAAGCGCAAGGCACCACAATGAGTGTCAGAATGGTCGACACCAACACGCCGCCAATCACTGCCACCGCCATCGGAATACGGGTTTCGGCGCCCGGCCCCAAGGCCAAAGCCGGCGGAATAGCGGCGGCAATGGTTGAAATGGATGTCATCATAATTGGTCTGAACCGAATGGGGCATGCTTTCATCAGAGCCTCATGCGGCGGTAAACCTTCTTCACGTAATTGATTGGTAAATTCCACCAACAAGATAGAATTCTTTTTCACAATTCCCATTAAAAGCAAAAGACCGATCATGCTAAATACATTCAACGAGAAATTCCCCATCCAAAGTGCAATCAATGCCCCCGAAATACTAAACGGTAACGCCAATAAAACGGTAAACGGATGAATCACGTGATTAAATTGAGATGCCAACACCATGTAAGCAATCACAATGCCAAGCCACAAAGCAAAAAATAAACTTGAGAAAGATTCTTGAAATGTTTGGCTGCTGCCGCTAAAAATAATTCTGTAATCTTCGGACAGGATTCGTTTCCCAATTTGACGTGCAAGCGCAATGGCATCTGCCTGTGATTTTCCGTCCCCAACATTGGCGAAAACACCGAAGGCCCGTTCCCTGTCCCTTCTTGTAATCGTTAAAAGACTAAGCTGTTCCTTGATTTGAATAACTTCTGAAAGTCTGACAAGTTCGCCGCGATTATTGCGCACCAATAAATTTTCGATGTCCTCAGGTGTTTGCCGCCCTTCTTTGCGGACACTCACCCGCACATCATAACGTCTTCCCCCGCGCGTGTACTTAGAAACGCGCTCGCCTGCAATCAACGTATTAATAGTCCGTGCAATTGCGTTCACGGAAACGCCCCGGCTGGTGGCAGCATCCCGGTCGGGATAAATGCGAACTTCAGGCATTCCTTCGATATAATCCGTATCCACATCCTGGAACAAATCACTTTTTTTCATCTCGGTTTGAATTTGTTCGGCATAAGTGACTAACTTTTCCCAGTCCGGCCCTCGTACCGTAAATTCAATCGGAAAACCGCGCTGGGCGGCAAACCCTCGGGTGGAAAGATCCTGCAACACTGCTTTGAGATCAGGTACGGCATTTAAATCTTTGCGAGCACGCGCCATAATCTCCTGTTGGGTTAGCCGGCGATGTGTTTTAGGATCGCGCGGTCTGTCTTTTGGCTGCTTGAGCGTTATAAAAATGACTCCCTGGTTGGCTCCGCCGCCGCCAAATCCGCCAACAGCCGCAAAATAACGCTCAATTTCAGGATATTGGCTGACAATCTCTTCGGCATTCTTAAAACGCTCGTTCGTGAACTCGATAGAGGATCCGATGGGTGTTTTAAGGCGAGCCATAAACATGCTTTGATCCTGAACAGGAACAAATTCGCGGCGGATGCGCGGAATAAGGGTCAGCGTTGCCAAGAAAAAGAGAAAAGCCAATACAATAACTTTTTTCTTACGAACCAATACAAATCTAAGCACGCGCTCATAGACTTGGCCCGAATATTTAACGCTGCTTTCAAACCACCGGCCGAAATGAGTTTTACGCTTACTGATTTCTAGAAATTGCGAACAACGCATGGGCGCAAACGTAACAGCTTCCAATAAAGAAAGCATCACTGCTACTGAAATCGTAATTCCAAATTGTAAGAAAAATTTTCCGATGATGCCTTTCATAAAAACAACAGGTAAAAAAATAGCCACAAGCGCAGTGGTGGCAACAAGCGCCGCCATATAAATTTGTTGAGCTCCGTTTAAGGCCGCATCGTGTTGTGACTCGCCCATTTCTCGATGGCGGACAATATTCTCCAATACCATGATGGCGTCATCCACCACAATACCAATCGCAAGCGTTAACCCCAATAGCGTAAACGTGTTGAGCGTAAAACCGGCAAATTTCAGACAGATAAAAGCGCCGAGCAACGAAGTGGGAATGGCGAGCAGAATATTAACGGTGCTGCTCCATGAGCCCAAGAAAAGCCAACAAACAAGCGAGGTAAGTGCGGCGGAGAGTATCATCGTAAAAATCAATTCGTTAACGGCATCTTCGATAAAGCGGGTGCTGTCAAAATTAATCCCGATCGCCATATCTTTAGGCAAAGTCTCTTGTAGTTCACGAACTCGCTGCTTCACTTCATGAGCAACTTTAACGGTATTAGCACCTCTTTGTTTCCGAATACCTAATCCAACAGAGGTTTTGCCGTTGACACGGGAGATACGCCTCACATCTGCCATACCATCCTCAATGCTAGCGACTGCCTGGAGCGGGATCGATTTATACATGGGCTGGCCACCACGAAAATTAATCGTGATATTTCTAAAATCTTCCACAGTTCTGACCTCGCCCATGACTCGAACGTTTGACTCTTTTTTCTTCGTTTCAAGCTGACCGGCCGGTATTTCCAAATGCTCTGTTTGGATGGAATTAACAATATCGTCTACCGTCAGTTCATAAGCCGCTAATTTCTTGGGGTCGATCCACACTCTTAGGTTAGGCTCCGTATAACCGCCCAGAAAAACTTCTCCAACACCAGGAACTGTTTTAAACCTGTCTTCCACTTGACGATCAATAAACTGCATGAGCTCTGAAAGCGGCCTGTCTCCGGAAACACCCACCCACATGATGGGCTGATCCTCAGGGTTGCTTTTGCGAATCACGGGCGGGTCAATATCTTCGGGTAAACGTCTTTGAACTTCTGAAAGCTTACTTTGCGCTTCTTGAAGCGCAGCATCAATGTCACGCTCCAATTCAAACTCGAGTGTAATGCTGGCTGATCCATGGCGAGATGAAGATGAGATGTCGCGCAGGCCTTCGATTCCCATCATGGCATCTTCCACCACATCAACCACATCAATTTCCATGACTTCAGGAGAAGCCCCTTCCCAAGAAACACTGATACTGAGAATTGGAAAATCAACGTCCGGCATTTGGCTGATGCCCATGCCGCGAAAACACAGATAACCAAAAAGCATCATGCCCAGCATGAGCATCCAGGCAAAAACTGGTTTTTTAATCGATAGTTCAGGCAGTGTCACAGCAATCCCCGGATGACATCTTAAAATCCCAATAATTGGTATTCATTTCCGAATAAGCACGGCTAACATTCAGCCGCGCATCACTGAAAGACTCAAGCGCCTCTAACACATCAAGATTGTTGACCAAGTTATGCTCGTAATCCTCTTTTTGAAGTTTGTAGTTCTCCTCTGAAGCGCTTTGAGCATCTTGTAACGCTTTTAATTCTTCAAAAGAACTATTCCACAAATCCCATGCTTGCTTAAGTTCAAGTTCGGCTTGCCGTTTGGCTTCCGAATAAGTATGTTCGGCAGTTTTCAGGTCACTCACAGCTGCTTTAATGGCACTCATGGTCGTACCGCCTTTAAAAAGCGGAATATCAAATGTCAGCAAGAGGTCCCAATCAATACCGGATTGAAACCCTTCCCGCTTTTCATATAAATTACCATCAACAGAAATTTCCGGCCACAAATCGCTTTGGGCTTTGGTAATATTGCGTTTGGCAATTTGAAGCGCCAGGAAAGCGGCTTTGACATCCGCTCTTTCTTCGATGTTCTCCAAAGCGGTTTCAATCTGGCTGGATGGCACTTGTGGTTCCTGGGTTTCGATGAGCGTTCGGTGATCAAGCGAAACACCTGTTAGAAATTCCATCACGCGTTTTTCGGCCGAGAGCATGCCGCGTGAACGTGCCAAATCTGCTTGTTTTGTTTTAATACGTGTCATTGCTGTCGCCACCTCACTAGGTCTTGAACGGCCGATGGCTTCGCGTTCATGGAGTTCTTTGATGCGTTCATCCAAATAAGTGACGATTTCTTCAGTAATGACAATGTCCTTTTGATAATGAACAATATTATAAAATGATTCTGCCACGTCATAAAAAAGGAGTTGTTCTGCCCTTAAACGTTCATAAGTACGTTCTTTTCTGAGATTCCCCGCAGCACGAACAGCAGCTAAAGCTTTAAAACCTCTAAACAGAGGTTGGCTAAAAGTAAAATAACGCGAACGCCGGCTAGACCGTGTGGCGGTTGAAGTTGCGCCCGCATCTCCTGCGGCGCCATGCTGAACTTCCTGATAAAAGTGCGTGAGCTTAAAATCCGCGTCCCCGATGGTATCACCTGCTGCTGCTAAAAAATCAGCCCAGGTTTTCTCGATGGCAATATCTTGCATGGCTAAATTGTCACTGTGTTTAAGCGCAAGACGATAACAATCGCCCAAGCTAAGCGGCGGTTCCGCTTTAAAAGCAGTTCTTTTTTGCTCTCGATATTCATCCGGCACACGGCCTGCCATAGGCCATCCCGGCGTTGGGATGCTCGTAGAAAACACGATGAAGGCGGCGATTATTTGGTTAAGTTTTCTCATCGAAATTTAAAATAGTTCCGGCTTTGAAGTGCTTTTGCCACGCGTAAAGACAAATTTTGTTGATATTTTAGGATCACTTTCCGTTCCCGTACACTCATGTCGTTTAATACACGAATTCTAAATTGAAAAACTTGGTTTTGAATACGTTTAACCGCTGACTTACCTTTGGGTGTGACTTGAATAAAATAGGAACGTTTGTCGGTGCGGCTATTTTCTTTCCTAATCCAATCATGTCGAATGAGCCGTTTGATCATAGGCGTCAAACATGGCTTTGAAATATAAAGGCGTTTAGCAAGTTCGGTAAATGACATAGGGCCCAATTCTACCAGTTGATTTAATAAAACATATTGGGGAAGTGTGATGCCGGCCTGCCTAAAAGCGCAAGCATACATACGCGAAACATGCAAATGTAAATCACGCATGCCGTTGATTGAAGTTGTGTATTGTTTCATTATTGATGTGTTTCTGTATATTTAGTTAACTAAGTTAACTATATCACGGGGAGATATCCTAACGAAGGATGTTTTGGAAAGCAAGCAGGAAAAGCGTCAAAGAAAATAAAAGGACCTCCCGGCTTATAAACTCATGGTTTTACTATGATGTTTCTCCATGAATTTAACAAGCTGGCGTTCGGCAGCATCAAAACTTTCCCGCACCAATTTGGGAAGCACGCTTGCACCATCAGCCCCGATGGCTTCACGTGTCACATCAAGCTCATGGCCTTTGGGAATATGTAAATCGATTCGGATTCGATAAGGATTGCCCTTTTTATGATGATGCTGGGTCATTTCAACTGCGACACGGCAGCTCATGATATAACTGCAAAACCGCTCTAACTTGGCTGCTCTTTCTTCGATCAGCGCATCTAAAGCGAGGTCTTTATCAAGATGCCGATAAACGGATTGTGGTTTCATTGCTATTAGTCTACAAGATTTGAAAGCTTTTTTCCAGTGCCAAAGAATGAGGCTCAATTTTCTATTTGACCGGTTTCACAGATACGGCTAAGCATTTGGCCGCTTAATTTGATCCGGCGTTTTTGCGTTTGATAATCGACTGCCACTAGCCCAAATCGGGGGCCAAACCCCCAATGCCATTCAAAATTATCTAAAAGCGACCAATGCAGATACCCGATGACAGAGGCTCCCTCCATCACGGCACGAGCCACCATGAAAAGGTGCGTTTGGATAAACCGCTCTCTTTGATGATCATCGTCGGTACAGATGCCATTTTCCGTAATTAAAATGGGTAACTTGAACTTAGATAATGCCATCAAACAATCATAAAGACCTGCCGGGTAAATTTCCCATCCCATCATGTTCCGTTCCCCAGTTTCCCGGTGATGTGTTTGTGTGCATACTTCGCCGAATAATTCCCTCGAAAAGGAAGGTTTAAAATGAATAAAGTCCCGTGTGTAATAATTGAGTCCCCAAAAATCGAGGTAGCGCTTGGAAAATACCCACGGAAATGGAATCATCCGTCCAATCAAGAAAGCATCCGACAAAGAATGGTTAAAAAGAAAATTGCGCATCCACGTGACAAAACGGTCCTGCCAAGATTGGGGCCGACAGGGTGAAAAGATAAGCATGTGTTTGGCCAAACCGACCAATGGATGTTTGTTGAGTGGCTGATAAATTTGGTGGATCGTTTTATAAGCTTCAACGTGTGCGCGAAGCAGCGAACGAAAAGCGCGGAAAGCAGAGACGATTGATTTTTCGCCGGGAGGCCAGACACCTATTACGAAACCTTGATAAAGATAAACCATGGGTTCATTAATCGTTATCCAATAGCGCACGCCGAGAGGCGCCAAGGCAGTGACAACTTCGGTTACAAAACGGTTAAAAAAATAAACGGCTTGCTTTTGCTTCCAACCGCCTTTGCTGCTAAACCAAATGGGATTGGTAAAATGATGAAGTGTGATGACAGGCTCAAGATTTCTTGCTTGGAGTGCGCGCACCACCTCTTGATAATGCTGAATAGCTTCTTGATTAAATTTACCTTCTTCCGGCTCAATTCGGCTCCATTCGATAGAAAAACGGTGTGCTTTGTGATTAAGCACTTTCGCAATATCAAAATCTTCCTGAAACCGCACATAATGATCACAAGCAGCGCCGGAAACATTTTTGGTTTTCCCTGCCTGCTCCCACTGCCACCAATCGTTCAATTGATTATTGCCTTCTACTTGATGAGCAGATGTGGCAGCCCCCCACAAAAAATCACTTGGGAACTTCATTGAGTTCATGTTGTTTAACTATCCGGAAATTAAGATTTCTGTATTATTTTTAATAACATCTTTGGCCATTGTACAGTTGTGATAAAAATAAAAACGACTAGCGCAGCTAAAGGTGTGGTGACGGCTCCAAGCAAGACCATCACACCGAACCGTTGCGTGGGTGGAAATTGAGAAAGCGCAAAAATGCCAAACCCGGCGCCAATGATAACTGAAGTATAAAGAATTGGACGCCAAAGATGCGCTGAGGCTTCTCTCCAACTTAACCACGCCGTTATTTGGTTTCGGTAATTTCTCCTGACATAAAGAAGCAGGTGGATCATGGCGTCCACCGCAATGCCTATTGAAATATTCACGGCTGGTGCCGCAATAACATCAAGCGGTATATGACAATACCCCAGAAAACCTAAAACGGTTGCGGGGATCATCGCTAAACTAAAGAACATGGCGAACGATATTTTGACGGATCGACTCAAGAACCAACTCATACAGATAAACAACCCGAGCAATAGAATCATTCCCGAGATAAGACTCGATGTCACTAGCTTTGCCATGCGTCCTTGCAAACTGTAAACCCCGCCCAATAAAAATGGTTTGAGCTTATGCTCCGTTACAATATTTTCAAGTCGTTTAATGATTTCGGTTCTGCGCCCCTGACGTCCTGTCTCCCGCATCCGAAGCATTAAAAGTGCTTTTTCACGATCCTCTGTCACAAAATATTTAGCTGCTTTACCAAATCTTTCGGTCTCCAACAAGTCAATAAGCCATTCCATGGTCAACACGCGTGCAATCACATTGGTTTGAGCTTGGGCCAAGAGAATAGGAAGTGAAACAGCGCTTCCAACCTCTTGATCTTCTTCTAACGCTTCAGTGACATCCCAGAGTTTTTCGTATGCTTTCCGCTGGTTAAATTTAAGCTGCTCGGAATCTTCTACCGCTATAAATAAGGGACTGCTTCCTCCATTTTGATCGATGTATTCTAGACCTTCTCTCATGGGTGTGCCGACTTTAAAGTAAGCCAATAAACTCGGATCTGTATTTAAACGAAAAAGACCGAACGCAAGAAAGAAAGCAACCACCGTTAAGCCGAAGAAGATGTTCGTGTGGCGGCGATAAAAAAAGGGTTCAAGATTTTTTTCTACCGGCACCACGTTTTTATGTGTCTCATTGGTATGACGTGCCACCAAAAACATTGGGAAAATAAGATAGGCGCAAAGAAATGAGATCGCCGTCCCTATAGCACCGGCAGCGCCTAATTGTCTTAGTGGTTCTGCCTTAACTAATTGCAGACTCCAAAAACCTAAGAAAGTGGTCAGCATGCTCCAAAACGATGCTTGAAATGTCATTTGAATCGCTTGCAGAACCAATGAAGAGGGGTGAGCGCGGCCTGCTGAATGACATTGTTTCCAATTAAAAGTTAAGAAGATCATGTGTGATAGCGTTAATACAAACACGATGGTAGAAAGATTGGCGGTTAAAGGCCCTGTTGCAATTCCGCTTACCTGAGAAATGATCAGCGTAATCATGCCGGCATTTAAACAAGTTAATAACGTGCCGAATAAAATACGAATTGAACGAAAAACAAAAATAAGAATGGCGCCAAAAACCACAAATGCCGCTAAAGTGAACACTTTTAGATCTTGAAATAAGCTGCGGCGGAGCAGTTCTGTGATGTACGGCTCTCCCGAAATCATTAATTCGAAATCATCGGCGTTATTTTGTTTAACTATATTTTCAATTTTGGGAATCAACTCTTCAGAAGAAACTTTCTTAATAAACAAAATGATTAAAGTCGACTTTCCATCTTTTGACACCAGAACACGCGACCAAAGGGGCCCTTCTTGGGCCTTTTCCATATTGCCGGGACCGTTTGAAATCGATTGCACACTAATCACCTCCTCCAGACTAATCAACTGATCTGAAAGAGTTTTGACTTTGCTTAAATAAGGGTCTGATTCGACGGGGCCCTTGGCGCTGATGATTAACTGCGGTTGCTGGGCAAAAAGTTTCTGAATCTCCTTTTCTTCCTGCATTTGAGGATCATGACTCGAAAAAAAGAAGTTTTCTCCGATTTGTGGTTTTAAATTAACAATACTGACAAAGAGCGTGAAGCTGATAATCGTAAAAAGACTGCCAACTAATATGGGCGCTGAAAACTTGATGGAATGCCGTTTCAGAGGGATAAGAAATTCTTGTTCTAGGAAATGGGATATGCGAAGTTGTGCTTCTTTTTTAAATCGGCTTAAATTCATATTAAAACGTATAGTATCCTGATCGGGTTTTAAGCGCCATTCAATATTTTACTCATGAAACCTTTCTTTTAAATGAATACTTTGTACCTATTTAGCCTACTCAAAAAAAGTGCCAAGCAAAGTTTGCCTGGCACTTTTAAAAAACCATCTTAAATAATGAACGATTTATTCGACTAAGGCAGACCAAGCCCAAGTGCCGTTCATCGGATACCCCGGATTGTCCGGAGGATTCGGAACTAAACAAGTATATACGCTTCCGAAACCATAAATTTCCCGGCTCCACCAAAACCAAAAACCTTTCCCGAGACCCGCTAAAACATTGCCTTCGCGCGCGCCTTTTAAGGTTTGCCCAGGCAATTCGGCAATGCCTAAAAGCCCGTCTGAGAATCCGTGAAGCAGCTTGCGTCCGATAGGCTTCACACCTTCAGCCAAGGAAGGTTTGAAAAGATCATATTGTTCGCCCATTTGCCAAGGATATTCGGCATCAAACGGAATACCAACGCCTTCATTATCAGCCGGGTTTGCCATCCAAAAGCCAACAAGTTCCAATCCGCCCCAACCCACACGACCAGCAGCATGACCTATCCCGCGAAAGAACCCTAGGATAGTGCCAACGGTTTTTGACCCTACGTTATTTTTAATCAAACCGAATCCTTTGTCATATCCCTTGTAAATTTGCATGGGAATTTCGACAACTCCTGTCACCATGTTGACACCGCCACGCACGGCTTTATGTACCATTCCTGACGGAATGTTGTCGGTGGCAGCATAGAGAGGCGGTGCAACGAGCAGTAGAGCAAGAATTGCTCCGATCAATTTTTGCATAAATCCTCCTTTGGCATCTAACACGTTAAGCTATACACCTCATCGTTAGTTTGTCATTAATACTTTAGGTAATTATAGATGTAATCTCAGCGGGGATTGTTTCGGCCAAAGGCCGTCAGCCAGAGGACTGATTCGTCCTCTGACGGAAAAGTTAACTCCACGATGGCAATTATATGAAATTGAAAGGCGCCAATGCTTGTGGCCGAATTTCTTAAGATTGCCTGTCCTATTTTCTCCTATACAAAATCTCCTTTTCTTTGTTCTCAATCAACCCCATTGACTTTTGACCCGCCCGGTATATACTTCTTCCATTCACGGAGGATGTTAATCCGAAATATTCCTATCAAGATGTTTTAACGATGACCGTTAGAATATCGAAAATCAGGTAGCAGATTGAAACATTAAGTTTCTCTCTGACGGAAACAAGCCAAAGCCTTTTAATTTTGAGTTGCTGGTCCCTTATCCAAGGGAGTGGTGGCATAAAATTAAGAGGCTTTTTTTATGTGAACAGAAAGGAAGAATAAAATGAAGAAGTTTAAATTAATAGCTTTGACATTGCTCTTGGTATTGGTGGCCTTACAAACCGCTGCCATGGCTGAAACCATTGAGGGTAAAGTGGCGTCTGTTAATGCTGAAACAAGCGAAATAGAAGTCATCGCCAATGGGGACAGTTATTGGGTCGCGTATGACAGCAGCACCAAATGGCCGGAAGGTGTTACAAAGCCGGATGAGTTGGTTGATTCAATGGTTAAAATTGATGCCGATGATATCAGCTACATCGCATCAAGCGTTGAAAAGATGTAATGATTGAAACGAAGCGTTCTTTAAAAACCCTTTCGAAGGGTCGCCTAATTCTGTTGCTTCACGGAAATGGGGGGGCTAATTTGCGAACTCTCTTAAATGAGAGAAGGGCTAATCTGCGGCCCGAGCGTTTAATAGCCGCCCCATAGGCGTTGCAGATTGTTTTACTTGCTCATTCAAAAATTTTTAAATGTTAACCATCGCGCTTCTTACTTTATCTAACTTTTTCATGACATTTGCCTGGTACGGCCATTTACGTTATAAACAAGCCGCCTTGTGGAAAGTCATCATTATTTGTTGGTTAATCGCATTTATCGAATATTGTTTTCAGGTGCCGGCGAATCGCATCGGTTCTTATCAATTCACCACCGTCCAGTTAAAAACCATTCAAGAAATCATTTCGCTTGTGGTTTTTTCTATCTTTTCGGTTTGTTATCTTCGTGAAGAAATGAGACTCAACACGTTGGTTGGATTTTGCTTCTTGGCAGCTGCGGCATTCTTTATTTTTAAGCATTAAACTGTCACCGCTGGAACCGTCTTATGTTAAAACCAAAACTGTTCACTACGCTTCAAAATTATTCATGGCTGCAATTTCAAGCGGATTGCATAGCGGGCATCATTGTTGGCGTGGTGGCACTGCCGCTTGCAATCGCTTTTGCCATCGCCTCAGGCGTCTCTCCCGAACGCGGTCTTTTTACCGCCATTGTTGCCGGGTTTCTCATCTCAGCATTGGGTGGCAGCCGGGTGCAAATTGGCGGACCTACCGGCGCATTTGTCGTCATTGTTTATGGCATCGTTCAAAAATATGGTTTGGATGGCTTATGGATAGCCACGATGATGGGGGGTGTTTGGTTGATCATTATGGGATTGTGTCGGTTCGGATCAGCAGTTAAGTTTATTCCCTACCCTGTCATCGTGGGTTTTACGAGCGGCATTGCGCTTATTATTTTTTCATCCCAAATGGGAGATTTTCTAGGTTTGGGTGTTCATAATTTACCTGCTTCATTTCTTGGAAAATGGATTGTTTATTTTACGGATGTTAGTCAGATTGATTTAATAACTTTGTCAGTCGGTCTATTCTCTTTGGCCATTATGATTGTCTGGAGAAGAGTATCAAGACGAGTGCCGGGGCCATTGATGGCACTTTTGTTTTCTACTCTTGTTGCTCAATGGCTGCATTTGCCCGTCGAAACCATTGGAAGCCGTTTTGGTGATATTCCTCATCACTTACCTGTGCCCGGTTTGCCTCATTGGCATAATTGGGAATTTGTCAAAACGCTCATTCCGGTTTCAATGACCATTGCACTCTTAGCAGGTATTGAATCTTTATTATCAGCTGTTATTTCCGACGGGATGATCGGCGGCAAACACCGTCCGAACATGGAGTTGATTGCTCAGGGAATCGCAAACATTTGTTCGCCCCTCTTTGGCGGTATAACCGCTACCGGCGCCATTGCTCGTACGACTACCAACATTCACAACGGCGGCCGCACACCCATTGCCGGTATCGTTCATGCTTTGATGCTATTATTAGTCATGATTTTTTTTGGGAAATGGGCTGTTTTGATTCCCCTCTCGACTCTCGCTGCTATTTTGATGGTTGTCTCTTACCACATGAGTGAATGGCATTCGGTCAAAATGATCATGAAAAGCCCTAAAAGCGACGTGGCTGTCATGATCATTACTTTCTTGTTAACCATATTTGTCGATTTAACTGTTGCCATCCAAGTAGGCATTTTATTGGCAGTGCTTCTCTTTATACGTCGAATGGCCATGGTATCGAACGTGGGCATCATTACACGTGAGTTTGAAGATGAAGATGAAACCGATGATCCCTTGGCTATTGCCAAACGAACCGTTCCAAAGGGCGTTGAAGTATATGAAATCAACGGTCCGTTTTTCTTTGGTGCTTCCTATAAATTTATTGAAGCCATGAATGTGGTCAGTAAACAGCCTAAGGTGAGAATTATTCGAATGCGTCATGTGCCCGCCATTGATGCAACCGGCATTCGTGTTTTAAGAGAAGAGTGTGAAAATGCCCGCAAGAATCATATCGCATTTATTCTGTCCGGGGTACAGAGACAACCCAGGGAAGCTTTGGAGAACGCCGGTATTCTAAAATTAATTGGTGACGAAAATATTTGTGATCAAATTGATGAAGCGCTTAAAAGATCTGAATCTTTTTTAAGTGCCTCTGCTCCGCAATCAAAATGACCAATGATGCGGGATAACTAATATGGCAACAAGCCCTATCAACAAATCAAGCGGTAATCCGATTTTGACGTAATCAGAAAACTTATAACCGCCCGGGCCTTGAACTATCAAGTGTGTTTGATATCCCAACGGGCTTGCAAAGCCGCTTGAAGCAGCCATGGTGGCTGCAATTAAGAATGGCCTTGGATTGACTCCCAAATGAACCGCGGTGGCAAGCGCAATTGGAAAAGCAAGTGCGACCGCCGCATTGTTAGTCAAGATCTCAGTCATTAAAAGCGTTACGACATAGATCACCGCTAAAACACCATAGGGCCCCAAAAATCCGGCATGCTGTTTAATGAAGTGCCCGATGCCGTCCGCTACGCCGCTTAATTGGACAGCGCGGCTTAATCCAATTGAAAAAGCAATCACCAATAAAATATCCCATTGAATGGCTTGGCGCGCTTCTCTGCCTGAAATACATTTGAGAACAAACAAAACCACCACCGCACACATGATGACGTCTAAAACACTCACCGCAGGAAGCCCTATGGCCGGAAAATATATACCAAAGGCGGCTGCTAAAATCATGACGCCTGTCACCATCATGGTCGTCATGGCTTTGTGGGGCAGTTCTGCGGGTTTGTTTTTCAAATAGGACACAAGGTAAAAATCCTGCGAATCCTTCCAGCGTTCGATAAAGCCCTCCCCGGCAAATAAAAGAAGCGCATCCCCCGATTGCAGCACGATGCTGCCCACTTTACCTACAATTCTTTCACCGTTTCGGTGGACTGCAACGACGCCTGCACCGTAGCGTTTCCGAAAATCGCCTTCTTTCACCGTTCGCCCCAAAATAGGTGAGCTGGAAGAAATCACAACTTCCACAAAATGAAGGCTCATGCGCGCAAAATCGCGCTCAAACATATCATGCGCTTCCGGAATCAACCCCGGTATTTCTTGCAAATCAACGACAGCCGAAGGACTGCCCACAAAAATAAGTCTGTCATCCGCTTTCAAGACTTCTTTGCTGGAAACGGGACCGATGGATTCGCCTTCACGTTCAATGTCGAGCAAGTAAACGCCTTGCAGGTTTCGCAAACCTGCATCACTGACACTTAACCCGATTAAAGCGGACCGTTTTGCTACTTTCATGCCGATCACATACTCTTTGGGATTTTCCTCCACATGGGTTTGCACGTCTTTCCGGTCGGGCAGTAACTTGTTCCCAAAAAAAGTCAAATAAGTTAAACCCGTCAAAGCGCAAGGTACACCCACCCATGCAAGTTCAAAAAGGGACAATCCTTTCATCCCGTTTTCGATAAAAAGCCCGTGTGCTAATAAATTAGTGGAAGTTCCGATGAGCGTACAAGTCCCTCCTAAGACTGTGGCATAAGAAAGAGGGATCAGAAATTTTGAGGGAGAACGACCAATTTGGGTTGCCCATTTTTTAATCACCGGTGTCAATATAACAACGATAGGTGTGTTATTGATAAACGCGGACAAAGCCGAAATGGGAAGCATCATTCTAATTAAAAGGCTGGGAAAACGCCGGTTGCTTTTCAACCCAAGAAAACGGCCTGCTAAAAATTCTAAACTGCCCGCGTTTTTAATGGCAGCGCTGACAATAAACAAAAGTGCCACTGTCATGACGCCCGGATTAGAAAAACCTCTCAGCGCTTCTTTAACAGGCAGCACACCGCTTAAAACCAAAATGACCAAACCGCTAAAAAGCAGAAAGTCCGCGCTCGCTAGGTTAAAAACCAACCCGCCAATGATAACAGCCAAAAGAAAGAGTGTGACGATTATCTCGAATGTCATGGTTAAAATAAGGATGAAAGTACGTATGATGCCACAAATCCCAATTTAACGCCACGGTCCCTTCTTTTGTTAAGATTGCAAATAGGCTCTTGTCCTGATAATATGCCCCCCTTATGCCTACTCAGAAAAGAAGGAAAAATGTACGCAATATTGCCATTGTCGCACACGTCGATCACGGTAAAACGACTCTGGTGGACGCGCTTCTCAAAGAATCCGGTGCCTACGCTTTTAAAGAAGGTGAGGTTACGGTGATGGATTCAAATCCGCTCGAAAAAGAGCGCGGGATTACTATTTTCTCGAAGAATGCTTCTTTCACTTACAAAGACACGCTTTTCAACATTGTTGATACGCCCGGTCACGCCGATTTCGGAAGCGAAGTTGAACGTATTTTGAAAATGGTGGACGGCGTTTTACTGCTCGTGGATGCCTTTGACGGCCCCATGCCGCAGACGAAGTTTGTTTTGCGTAAATCGCTCGAACTCCATCTCAAACCAATCTTGGTAGTAAATAAAATTGATCGCCCCGGCGCCAGACCGCATGAAGTAGTGGACATGACCTTTGATCTTTTTTGTGAATTAAACGCTAACGATGAGCAGCTTGATTTCCCTGTCGTTTACGCTTCTGCCAAAGAGGGACATGCGACGCTTGATTTAGATGAATCTTCTGAAAATATGAAACCACTTTTAGATACAATTCTGCACCGCGTGTTACCGCCTGTGGCGGACCCTGATCTTCCCTTTCAAATGTTGGTCACCATGTTGGATTATGACTCTTACGTCGGTCGAATGGCGATCGGCCGAATTTTTCACGGCAAAATTAAAATTGGACAGCCATTGGTCGTGGTCAAACGTGACGGCAAAATAGAACGCGGAAAAGTCACCAAAATTCTTAAATACAAAGGTCTTAGTCGTGTTGAAGCTGATTCGGCTGAAGCCGGTGATATTGCTGCTTTGACGGGATTCTCCGAAGTGCATGTGGCAGACACATTGACTCACCCTGACAAACCAGAGGCCATCTCAGCCGTTAAAATCGATGAACCAACCATCTCCATGAATTTTGCGCACAGCTCAAGCCCGCTTGCCGGTAAAGATGGCGGCCGGTTTTTGACTTCGCGCCATATTCGCGAACGATTGATGCATGAAGCCATGATGAATGTTGGTATCCGTGTCGAAGACTTGCCCGGAGAAGAACATTTTAAAGTATCCGGACGCGGGGAGCTTCATCTTTCCATTTTAATCGAAACCATGCGCCGCGAGGGTTATGAGCTCGAGGTTTCAAGGCCTGAGGTAATTATTAAAATAGAAGATGGGGAAAAAATGGAGCCGGTCGAAGAAGTGGTGATTGAAACGGATCCCGGTTATCAAGGTGCGGTGATAGAAGCTTTGGGGGCACGGAAAGCTGAAATGAAAAATATGACCACCAGTGCTGTCGGAACGATCCGTATGGAGTTTTTGATTCCTTCGCGTAGTCTTTTGGGATTTCGAAGCGATCTTTTGATGATGACCCGCGGCACCGGTATTATGTATCAGAATTTTTATGACTACCAAAGTTACAAAGGTGAAATTCCTAGGCGTCAACAAGGTGTTTTGATTTCACAATCAGCTGGAAATGCCATCGCCTACGCTTTATGGGGTTTACAAGATCGCGGAGAAATCTTTATTCGTCCGGGAGACGAACTTTATGAGGGCATGTTGGTAGGCGTGAATATGAAAGGAAACGATCTGGTCGTCAATGCCGTTCGTGAAAAGAAATTAACCAACATGCGAGCCGCAGGTTCTGATGAAGCCATTCAGCTCATTCCCCCTCGCAACATGACTTTGGAATTTGCGCTTGAATTTATTGAAGATGACGAACTGGTTGAAATCACACCTAAAAATATCCGTCTGCGCAAGCGCTACTTAACCGAGAACGAACGCAAGACAAGAGCCCGCCGATAAAATTACCTGCTTTGAAATCTTTGCAAGCGATCACTTTTTTGATATCATATCAAATACTTTTAATATCAGACCTTCTGTGCTCTTTTTATTACCGCTTGTATGCGAAAAATGCTATACTTTTTTGCAATCTTTAATTTGTCAAGGTATTATTGATTAACCACCAAGGTAGTTTATTTTTGGAGGTTTTTTCTAACTAAAAATGAAACCATTTTATAAGAGTTTTCAAAAGCTGATCGCCTCGATAGTTATCATGAGTCTTTGCTTATTCAGCTACTTTCCTGAACAAGCAAACGCACGTCCTTCTATTCCATTTGAAATTTCAACGGATTCTGCAGAGTCCCCCACAACGGATAACATTTGCGAAAGTGCGTATCTAACTTGCGCTTTCACTTCCCCTGACGGTGCAAAAGTGGGGCATCCCGTCAAGTTCACATTAGGCCGCTCATATTACAATTTAGGTATAGTAGTTGATGGGAAAATTATCATGGTGCGTCAAAATGCTGATAAATTATTCTACACACCTTTGACGATCGGCACACATCAAGTTACCATTGCCGTGCAAACGGAACCGGAAGGCGATATCGTCATGCAGCGAGGCTACTTACAAGTTGCCCTCCATGTTTATCCGTGGAATCCGCTCATGCGGAGCACAAAACGACCCATGATGCCTTTTTGGAATTCTAAACAAAGCGACTGGGAAAATCCGGATCTTTTTTTGCCATTGACTGAATGGCATAACCACCGCATTGCCCGAATGGTTCGCAATTTTTCACAAAACAACGTGTTTCCGCTTGGTGAGAATGCCATCTATGAACCTTTGCAAGAAAGTGTGATTAATCAACTATACCAAAATTATACGTACGGGATGGACGTGATTTTCCTTGCGCTTAGCTTTCCCCACCATCAGCAATTTAACCGGCTAGATTACAATATTGACAATCCTTTTGACTACGACACGGAAGAGGGTTTTGAAACTCGAAACTGGGAAAGTCCTTTTGCTATTGAAGGGCCGCAACAAGTCGGCAAGTGGACTCAAGACGTTATGGATCAAATTAGACGAGGATTGATGAGCCGCGGTGTGCCATCCTCGGAAGCAAAAATTGATCAAGTGATCTTTGACTGGGAAAGCTATTTAGGGCGCAATCAAGAAGCGCGCGATGCGGGTTGTGACCCTTACCACATTTATGATATTTGGACACCACCCAATCCACGGGTCTGTAATAAAATTGAAGATGCGACACGTCTTGATCCGCGCTTTGAAGCTGCCGGAGGTGATCCGGATGATTTGGATTCTTGGAATAACGCGGCACCCGATGAACAGGTCTACACGCTTCACAGAATTCTTTTCCTGGAACAAGACCGTATTCAGAAAACAGCTTTCTACGACCCCATTAAATTGGTTTTCCCTGACGCTTTGGTTTCCCAGTACCAATATTACCTTCTTTCTGACAATGATCGTTTTATCACCAATTTCAATAAACCGGCACATGGCCGCATGCTTCCGAATGCCGCGGATGCCGCCAGTCCTTCCGTTTATTTTGAGCAAACTTCACCCAACCATGGCGAAGAAAAAACAGCTGAAGAAATTATGCGCGATGGGTTAAATGAACTGCGTTCCGTCTATCGCAATAATGCGCCGTTCGGACTTAAAACAATGCCTTGGATTGCGGCGCCTGATTATCCGCGCTTGAGACAAGACGGCCCGGTACCTACTTTGAAACGAGAAAAACAATGGGAAATATACATGCATTTCCTTTTAAGCGGAGCGGATGGTTTTATCGTCTGGAATCCCAAACTGTATGATGCGAATCATAATCCGACCATTTATCCAGATTCTTCCCGCATCATTCAGAATGCATGGGCAACTTTTTTAAACGTGTCCCCTGATCAAGTCACCTCTCTTGAAACCCGAGATGAATCAATTGATGATTCTATTTTATTAAGTGCTGCGCAAGATATCGAAGGGTTGGTATATGTCATGGTTACCTATCTGAATGGTACCTCTTCAACCAATTACCTGGGTTATACACTCCAGAAACCTAGACATCAAAAACCTCGCGGATTGCCAGATGAATTAGCCGGCGAACCGGATGAAGAACCTCAATTTGGTTTCTTTGTGCTGGCCCCTCCAACGGGCAGTATCACCATCAACCAAAATGCGTTTAAAACTGACAATGAAACCGTCCGCCTAGATTTAAATGCTGTTCATGGTGTCGATAAAATGCGGATTTCAAATCGTCTAGATTTGCTGGTCTCTACACCTTTTCAAGCACTGAGATCAACACTCGCGTGGCATCTCAATGAAGGACTTGAGCGCCCGATCGATGGCAAGAGAACAGTATACGTCCAGTTTTTAGATAGTGTTGCTGGTGAAATGAGTCCGGTGATTCCTGAATCGATTATTTTAGATCAGGAGGTGCCGCAAGTCTCTATTGCTTCACCCGCCCCTCAAGAAATTGTCTCTGGTTACATTTCGGTGATAGCACCAGCCTCTGAGGAAACCGTGTTTGTTAAGTTTTTTGTAGATGGTCACGAATTGAGCACCGATTATTACACGCATCACTACGAAGACGGTTCAAGCGATCCTTATTTGGTTTCTTTAAATACGATGACTCTTACCAATGGCGACCATGTGCTCCAAGCCGAAGCGCATGATGCTGCCCACAATGTCACTGCTTCTGCAGTCGTGCCAATTAAAGTACGTAATCCTGTCTAAACAATTTTCCCAAGGATTGGTAAACGCAAAAGAGAGGTGTGAAGTTAAACGTAACGCTTTGATTTGCGAAAGCTGGGAGCGATATAATTGCGGGCGCCGCGCCTGCCCCTTTGACGACGGCCGTCAAAACTGGCAACGCGCATGGGTGTTTCCTGGATAAAACTTTCAAGCGGCATTTCGGGATGTTCAGAAATCGGCAAAACAGTCCGCATCAGTCTTTCAATGTTACGCACGTCTTTGCCTTGTTCGGGTGTCGCAAAAGTAATGGCATGTCCTTTGTCTCCTGCGCGTCCTGTCCGGCCAATTCTGTGAACGTAATTCTCTGACTCATCCGGCAAATCATAATTAATAACTAATTCAATGCCGCTCACATCAATGCCTCTGGAAGCAATGTCGGTTGCAACCAAAACACGGTATTTCCCCGAACGAAACCCCTCAAGCGCTTCACGTCTTTGGCTGAGGGAGCGGTTAGAGTGAATCTCTGCCGCACTGTGCCGTTCACCTCGAATAAAGCGCGTCACTTTACTTGCGCCTATTTTTGTGCGGGTAAAAAGCAGCGTAGAACCATGATATTGTGAAAGGATTTTGCTTAACAGTTTCTTCTTGGCTTCTTTTTTAACGATAAATAACTCTTGTGTGATTTTTTCCGCAACCGTTCCCGATTTAGCGATTTCAACTTGAACGGGCATCTTCATGTAAGAAGAAGCGATGGATAAAATCGCCTGCGGCATAGTAGCAGAAAAAAGCATGGTCTGTTTATCGCGCGGTACCAAACGGAGAATTTTCTGAATTTGAGGCAGAAATCCCATATCCAGCATCCGGTCTGCCTCATCTAAAACCAAAATAGACACCTGTGCCAATGAAACGTGACGCTGCTCAACATGATCAATTAACCGGCCGGGTGTCGCAATCAAAATACGGGGATGATGTTTCAAGGCTTGGATTTGATTGTGCATGGAAGCGCCGCCGATTAAAAGGGCGGATTTCATTTTAGATTCTATTTTGAGAAGGTTTTGATGAACCTGCATGGCGAGTTCGCGTGTTGGAACCAACACCAAGCCGTTTCCTTTCTTTTGGGCCAAGCGCTGAACCATCGGAATACCAAAAGCCAGCGTCTTTCCTGTGCCGGTCTGAGCCACGCCGATTACGTCCTGGCCTTCTAAGGCTAGAGGAATTGCTTTATGTTGAATAGGCGTTGGGGTATGAAACTTGATCCGCTTTAAAACTTCAAGCAGTTGGGGAGCAATCCCGAGACCATAGAAACTATTGCCGGAAGGCGGCGGCGTAGGTACATGTGGTGTTGTCATTCGGGTAGTATAGCCTACTTTACCGGTTCGGTGAGATTTAAATGGATTATTTCTTTCATTTTAAGCTGTTAACTGCGCTCCGGCCCGCCACCGTACCTGTGCTCCAAGCCCATTGAAAATTGAAACCACCGATGCGCCCGTCCACATCCAAAATTTCACCGGCAAAGTAAAGTCCATCGGTTAATTTTGATGCCATGGTTTGAAATTTAACTTCGGATAAATCGATACCGCCTGCTGTCACCTCGGCTTTTTGATAGCCATAAACCCCCCTCACTTCCAGAGGGTAATGAAAAAGCAAGCGGCTCAGCACTTGCCGTTCTTCGTTTGGGCACTTGCCGATAGTTTGATCCGGTTTGATTTTGGCTTTTCTTAAAATCACTTCAACAAAGCGGCCGGGAAGCTTTAGGTCTTCCGTTAAAATATTTCTGATCAGCCTGTTTTGGTTTTTCGTTTGAATGATTTGAAAATGCTCTTTAACGGATAGCGCACTTTGCCCGGGCAAAAAATTGGCAACAATTTGAGGCTTGTCTTTCGGATCGCTAGCTGCCCAATGCCGGCTGATATCAAGTGCGGCCGGCCCGCTAAATCCGAAATGTGTAAATAAAAACGAATCCTGGTATTCCCTTATTTTTTTGTCATTTTTAAAAAATGAAAGCGCTACCTCTAAAGCAATGCCGCTCAAACGCTGCCAATCGCGCTCACCTGTCAACAAAGGCGTGAGAGCAGGATAAGTCGCTATGAGTGTGTGCCCGAAGCCTTTGGCTAAACTGTAACCGGTGCCATCGCTGCCTGTCGCAGGATACGACAACCCGCCTGTTGTTAAAATAACAGCATGCGATGATAAATTAAATGTGTGGTCCGCATTCTCAAGGTAAAAGAGATTGTTTTCTTTCGTAAGCTTAGTAACGCGAACGCCTGTTTTCAAACTCACCCCTAACTGTTTGGTTTCATGAAGCAAGGCATCTAAAACCGTCTGGGCAGAATTTGTCTTCGGAAAAAATTTACCGCTTGGTTCCAACACCAATTCAACGCCGATCTTCTTAAAAAACTCAATGGTGGCCTCCGGGCTAAAAGCTTTCAGAATGTGCCGAATGAAGTGGCTTGAGCCGCCTCCAAAATCAGAAGGTTTGACTTCGCGGTTGGTGACATTACAGCGGGTTCCGCCTGACATGAGAATTTTAGCCCCTATTTTCTCACGCGTATCAAGTAAAACGATTTGGGCAGGTTTGGCGTTAATCTGAGCCTGGTGGGCTGCCGTAATGGCTGCCGTCAATCCGGCAGCGCCGGCTCCGACAATGACAAGATCAGCTGGGCGATTTTTCAGCTTGTTCTCCTTTTAACTGCTCAATTTGAGTGCTTAATTTCAGCCACTCGCCTTCGGCTTCTTCAAGATCAATGGTGATCTCGCGCAGACGATCATTGCGTGCTTTGGAAAAATGAAAGGTGTTTTGCTGCATTTCAGAAACTAATTTGTCGCGTTCTTTTGTTAGATGACTCATTCGGCTTTCAACTTTTTTGGCTTTTGATTCTAATTTGGTAAGTTCCGTTCGAAGCCGTGCCCGTTCTTTTCTAGCCTCCTGCGCTTCTGATGGTTTTTCCTGTAGCTGCGCATGTTTTTTGGCATCCATTTTTACATGCCTGGCGTGTTCACGGTTTTCTTCTTCCTGGATTCCCTGTGCAACTTGTTCTAAGTGATAAACGTAATCTTCGTACGTTCCCGGATATTTCAAAACGCGGCCGTCTTTCACCTCGATGATTTGCGTGGCCACCAAGTTGACAAACGTACGGTCATGACTGATAAAAAAAACGGTGCCGGCAAAATGCTTCAAGGCACGCCCCAAAGCTTCCACTGTTTCAAAATCCAAATGGTTTGTAGGTTCATCCAGTAAAAGCACGTGGCTTTTGGAAAGCAAAAGTCCCGCCAAAACGACGCGGGCACGTTCGCCGCCGCTTAACACTGATATTTTTTTACGGACGTCATCACCTTTAAACAAAAAACAGCCTGCGATGGTTAAAATTTCTTGAGTCGTGATGCCGTCAACCGCCTCACGACTTAAATGCGCAAAAATGTCGTCTTTTGGATTCAAGGCGCTAAACACATGCTGAGCATAATAAGCCACTTTAAGACCGGTTCCCCACCGGAAAGTTCCGTCTTTCGGCGCCAGATCGCCCGCTACCGTTCGTAAAAAAGTGGTTTTACCTTGCCCGTTGTCACCCAAAACAGCCACCCGGGAGCCTCTTTCAATGTCCATATGAATCCGCTCAGCCACCACTTTTTCGGGATAACCAATGCTTAGCTCATTGCAAAAAAGTGCTATACCAGCCTTGGCTTCTACGCGCGGAATATGAATCCGCACATTCGACATGGTGTGGGCAATTTCAATGGTTTTCAGCTTGGCGATCTGTTTTAACTTGGATTGAGCGCGCGACGCGGTTGAAGCTTTTGCTTTAAAGCGGTCGACAAAAGCCTGCAGTTGGGCTTTTTTCTTTTCGACCGTTTTATTGTAAGCCTGCTTTTGGGTAATTTGTTCTTCTTTGAAAGTAAAATACTCTTCGATATCCCCGGGGTATAACGTGGCTTGTCCGTTTTCGATTTCAAGTGTGTGCTCACAAGTCCGTTTTAAAAACTCACGGTCATGCGACACGATTAAAAATCCGCCTTTGAACTCCTGTAAAAAGTTTTCAAGCAAAATCAAAGTCGACAAATCTAAGTAGTTGGTCGGTTCATCCATAATTAAGAAATTAGGATCGCCCAAGAGCATGGCGGCTAATTTGACGCGCGTTCTAAAACCGCCGGCTAAAGATTCAATGACAAATGAAAGCATGTCGTTGGTAATTTGAAAACGATGCGCCATTTCGGCGCATTCCCATTCTTCTTTCCGGGTATACCGCATTAAAAACTGAACGATGGTTTCGTCCGGTTGAAAAGGGTCATGCTGTTCTAAATAACTGAGACGAAGTGACGTGCTTCTGACAATTTCGCCGTCATCGGCTTCTTCTTCGCCTGTTAGGATGCGGCAAAGCGTGGATTTACCTGCGCCGTTACGGCCAATGACACCGATTTTCTGATCGTCGCCGAAAGAAGCGGTTGCGCCGTCCAGAATACTCGTGGCGCCGTATTGTTTGTAAATATCTTTTATCTGTAAGAGAACTGCCATAGATTTTCTTTCATGAAAAAGGCGTATTGTAACATACCGGGGCAAGCTATTTGGCTTGCTGAAGTGCTTTGAATAAATCCTGGTTGGCGGGATATTTTTCGAGTTGCTCGACCAAACCTTTTGCCGCTTGAACAGTGCCCATACCAGACAAAACACGTCTGATCTTATGGACAATCTCAAGTTCGCCGGGTTCTAACAACAGCTCTTCTTTACGGGTACCGCTTTTGGCGATATGAATGGCCGGAAAAACGCGTTGATTGGAAATTTCGCGCGACAGGTAAACTTCCATGTTGCCGGTTCCTTTAAATTCTTCAAAAATGACTTCATCCATCCGGCTGCCGGTTTCGACTAAAATCGTCGCTAAAATGGTGAGTGACCCGCCATTTTCAATTTTACGAGCTGAACCAAAAATGCGCCTTGGAACAGCGAGCGCGCGTGCATCCATTCCGCCAGAAAGCGTGCGCCCGCTTGAACGGCTTTCGGCATTGTGAACGCGCGCGAGACGCGTCAATGAATCAATCACGATTAAAACGTTCTCACCTGCCACCGTTTCACGGTAAACTTGTTTCATTAGATCATCCGCTATTTTAATGTGATGATCATACGTTTCATCCGAGGAAGAAGAGCGGACTTCAGCCGGCACCGTGCGTTTAAAATCGGTTACTTCTTCGGGCCGTTCATCTACCAAAAGACAATAAAGCTTAACTTCCGGATAACCTTTCTGAACCGCATGACAAATGTGTTTGAGAAATGTTGTTTTACCGGAACCGGGAGGCGCCACAATTAAACCCCGTTGACCCATGCCGATCGGACAAATTATATCCATGGCACGCATGGTGAGTTCTTTGGAGCCGTTTTCCAAACGAAGGCGTGGCGAAGGATCAATCGCCGTGCTTGCCAAGAACTGTTTTTCGAATCCATCAGCCTGCCGCTCTGGAATACGGGGCGCAGGCCGGTGTCGATTAAAATGATGTCGATGATTATTTTTTTGGTGATGATTAAATTTTCGCATATATTGTTTGGTTTTAATTAATCCCTCATTAGTTTACCCGGCACGCCGATGGGGGTTGGGAATCTGTGGAAAACCCGATATGAAGAAATAACAAATGTCAAAATAGTGACAAATTGAATTAACTGCGTTGTTTGTATACTAACATGTTCCAGCTCAACTGCCAACATCCCAATCAAAAGGTGTAGTAAGCTAATGAATTGTCCGGTTTTCGTAGCACATGAAATGTCCGCTTTCAACTGGGCGAGTATAATTCCCTCCTTTCAC
>PCVY01000015.1:0-8175 GCA_002787155.1 Candidatus Abzuiibacterium crystallinum
TGTTTTTGCGTCCACGCAGCCTGAAAGGTTTGCGCGCCGTCTGTCACCCACCAACTTAGTGTGTTTCCCTTTGACTGAAGGGTCCCTTTTTTGGAACACACCCCGCGTGTCAGGAGCACAGGCTTGGGATTCCCGGGCCCGAAAGGCGCAAATAATGCCAGTTCACGTAAAAAAGAGGGCGTCAGATCTCTAAAGGTGATTTCAAGGTCCACCGTAATGGATTTGACAAAAGATTTAGGATCAAACCCAAGCGCATAGTCGTTCATTTTTTGACGAAAAGATTCGCATTTGTCTTTGACAATACTAAAACCGGCCGCGAGTTCATGCCCGCCGAATTCTTCCAGTTCACCTTGGCAGGCTTCAAGCGCTTTAAATAAATGAAATCCCTTGATGGACCTGGCTGAGGCTTTTCCCTTACCGTTTACGAGAGCAATTACAAAACTCGGGCGGCCGTAACGCTCCGCCAAACGCTGAGCGACAATCCCAATCACGCCGGGATGCCAGCCTTCCTGCCAAAGGACGATCACGCGGTCACGTGTAAAATTAATTTCGCGTTCGACTTTTTGAACCGCTTGGCGGAGCATTTCCCTATCTTCACGCTGACGAACCTTATTTTCTTCATCCAATACGCGCGCAAGGCTCGCCGCTTCTTTTTCATGGCTTGTGACCAGTAAGCGTAAAGCCGTCTCAGGCGAACTCATGCGGCCGCAGGCATTGATGCGCGGGCCGTACACAAACCCTAAATGCGTGGTGGTGGCTTTTGGGCTTCTGATTTTCCCCACTTCGGCGAGTTTGGCAAGCCCCACATTTTGCCGGCTCGTGAGCACATCCAGTCCGTATTTCACAATAATCCTGTTCTCCCCCGCAAGCGGCGCCACATCACAAACAGACGAGAGTGCGGCCAAATCTAAAAGACGGTGCGCAAAAGGACCGAGAAGTGCTTGGGCGAGTTTAAAAGCTAATCCGCAAGCCGAAAGCTCCTTAAAAGGATACGGGCAGTCTGCCTGCAAAGGATTGATGATAACGTTGGCATCGGGAAGCACGGCATGGACTTGATGGTGATCCAAAATAATAACGTCCATCCCCAGCTCACGTGCAAGCGTCACTTGCTCGATAGCCGCAATGCCGCAGTCCACCGTGATCATGAGTTTCGCATTTTTTTCCTTGGCTTCGCGTATACCGCGCTTGCTGACGCCATATCCATCTATTGCGCGGTCGGGCAGGAAACAATAAAACTCGGCACCTAGTTTCTGAAGCATACGCGAAAGAAGCGCCGCTCCCGTAATGCCGTCCACATCGTAATCACCGTGCACCATGATGAGTTCTTTTTTCTCGGACGCGCGTAAAATGCGGCTGACAGCTTCACGCATGCCTTTCATCAGATAAGGATCGTGCAGCTGATCAAGCTGAGGAAAAAGATAACGGTCTATGGCCTGATCGTCTTCGATGCCGCGAAGGGAGAGCAATTGTTTCGTCAGCGGTGACAGTAAAACCGTTGTCGTGGGGTCAGGTCCGGGACCTGACCCCAGGCGATGTGATTTAATTTCCCAAATGGTTTGCATGGTTATTAGCGTATAGTGTAGAACGTGTAGCGTTTAGGTGTAGGACTGTGTCATTGCGAGGAACCGTAGGTGACGAAGCAATCCCAGATCAAGATTGCTTCGTCCGGCTATGCCGTCCTCGCAATGACTCAGTAAAAACTTTTTCCTGTACGCTATTTATGACTCTTTCGAAGTCTCTAAAATAAGCGGTGCTGCCACAAAAATGGTGGAGTAAACGCTCAAAACAAATCCAATAATCAAGATAAACGAAAAATCATTCAAGGCCGGGCCGCCAAAAAGAAAAAGTGAAATGGCAACCAAAACGGTCGTCAAGGTTGTCAGAATACTGCGGTTAAGCGTTTGGTTGATACTGGTATTTAATACCTCGCTTAACTTTTTCTTGCGCATGAGTTTCAGATTTTCGCGCATGCGGTCATAAACGATAATCGTGTCATTGATGGAATAACCGATGATGGTTAAAAGCGCCGCAAGAATCGTGAGTGAAAATTCCCGGCCGCTTAAGATGAAAATACCAAAGCTGATCGCGAGGTCGTGCAGCACCATCAGCATGGCGCACATGCCGAATCGAAAATTGTAACGGTACCACACATAGACCATCATGAGCACCAGCGCCAAAATCACGGATTTAATCCCTTTTCGGAAAAGTTCTTTTCCGGCCGCAGGCCCGACGGTGTCCGAGCGCCTGATTTCATATTTTCCTGTGCCGACCGCTTGGTCTAGCGCCTGCCGAATGGCCTGGGTGGATTCGCCCTTGCTGCGGATGACAATGTTTTGATCGGCAGCGCCGCCGTAACTTTGGATTTGTACATTCCGCACACCTGCTCGTTCCAAAGTGCTTCTAATGGCGCCCATCTCGGGCGGTTGAGTTAAATGCACTTCCTGCAGCGTGCCGCCCGTAAAGTCAATTCCTAAACTGCCGTGGCCGTGTGTGAAAAACATGGTAATCCCAACGGCAAATAAAACCATCGAAATGGTGTAACCGATTTTACGTTTCGCCATCCAATCTACTTGGCAGTTTTTGATCAATTCCATCATTCTCAATTTCAAATCTTTTTTCGAACGCGTCAGAAAATCAAACATCAAACGTGTGATGAAGAGCGCCGCAAACAAACTGGCAATCAAACCAAAAATCAAGGTAATGGCAAAACCGCGAATCGGCCCCGTGCCGAACCAAAGCAGAATGGCCGCCGCTAAAATGGTCGTGAGGTTTGAATCGAAAATAGCAGAGAAGGCTTTATGGTAGCCTGCCGAAATGATCGAGCGGATGGCTTTGCCCAATTCTTTTTCCTCACGCATGCGCTCATTAATCAGCACGTTAGCATCGACTGCCATGCCCATGGTTAAAATGATACCGGCAATACCGGGCAAGGTGAGCGATGCGCCCGAGAAAGCTAAAAATCCGGCTAAGATGACGAGGTTTAGCAAAACTGCAATCCCGGCGATGACACCGGAGATACCGTAGTAAATAGCCATAAACACCAGCACCAAAACTGCGCCGCCGATGGAAGCACGAATGCCTTGTGTGATGGAATCGCGCCCGAGCGTTGGTCCCACTGTGTGTTGTTCAATCACTTTCACCGGGGCCGGTAATGCACCGGCACGAAGCACCAACGCTAAGTCGCTGGCTTGCGCAGGTGTAAAATTGCCCGTGATCTGGCCTTGACCGCTCGGAATGCGGTCGCGGATGACGGGCGCTGAGTGCACGATGCCGTCTAAAACGATGGCCAAACGGTTACCAATGTTTTTAAAAGTGACATCATCAAAAACTTTGGCGCCTTCTTTATCTAATTCAAATTGCACGATGGCCTGCCCGTACTGATCAAAACCAACGGCAGCATTCGTGAGGTGATCTCCCGTCAGCACAGGTTCGGCTTTTAAGACAACCGTGTCACTCACCTCAGCGGCGCTGCCCTGAATTTTTTTGACTTCGTAGCCGGCCGGAATTTGCGGGGAGTCTGCCTTTAAAGCGTCGGCGGTTATTTTAGGATCGCTTTCAACTATTTTAAATTCAAGGTGAGCGGTTTTAGAAACAATGTCGCGTGCCCGGTCTTCATCCGTCACGCCCGGAAGCTGCACCACCACGTGATCGGTGCCCTGTTTAATGATGGTAGGTTCCCGCACGCCAAACTCGTCAATGCGGTTTCGAATGACTTGAATCGCCCGGTCAACGGCGCCTTCGCGCTGTTCTTGAGGTATCTTATCGGTTTCGACTTGCAGCAAAAGATGAATACCGCCTTTTAAATCGAGTCCCAGATGAATTTTCTGGGCCGGCGGATAAACCGCATAAATGGATGAGGCTAAAACCGCGATGACTAATAAGACTTTCCATTTAAAATTTCGTTCCATGTTCTTTCCTCACTCTTGGGGTCAGGTCCGGGACCTGACCCCAGGTATGTTATTATTTCCTTATTTCACTGATTTGAGTGCGCAACACTTCCAGTTTTGTGTCACCATCCCCTGTTTTAATAACGACGTAATTATCCTGCAAAGTATGAATGGTTCCTAAAATGCCGCCGGCCGTAATCACGCGGTCTCCTTTCTTAAGCGCTTTGACCATTTTTTCGTGCTCTTTTTGCTTTTTCTGCTGCGGCCGAATGAGCAGGAAATAAAAGATCACGAACATTAAAACTAAAGGTAAAAATGCTGCAATTGGATTGCCTTCTACTGGTCCCATCAATTTCTCCTTTGAATCCTGGGGTCAGGTCCCGGACCTGACCCCACGTTTTAGTTACTAGCGTAAATCATCTTCATAGTGAGATTCAAACTCTTTTTTGAGAGCCGCAAACGTCCCCGTTTGAATGGCTTCGCGCATCCGGCGCATCAGGTTCAGAAAAAAATGCACGTTATGAAGCGAAAGCAGCCTGGCCCCAAGAATTTCTTCGCAATTGATCAAATGACGAATGTAGCTGCGCGAGAAATGCCGGCAGGCATAGCAGCCGCAAGTTTCATCGATCGGCTTTTGATCAAAAGTATATTTGGCATTTCGAATGACGAGCCGCCCGGTCGAGGTAAATGCCGAACCGTTTCGTCCGTAGCGGGTGGGGTTAACGCAATCAAAAAAATCAAACCCGGCTTCAACGCCCATGAAAAGATCCTTCGGCGTCCCGACACCCATTAGGTAACGCACTTGATGCTCCGGGAGCCGGTTACCCATTTCACGCACCACTTCTTCAATTTGCTCGTGCGGTTCACCCACACTCACACCGCCCACGGCGTAACCGTCAAAACCGATTTCCACGGTGCGCTCCAAAGACTCCTGCCTGAGATCCAAAAACCTGCCGCCTTGAATAATGCCGAAAAGCAGGGACGGGGTAACCCCGTCCCTGCTCATGTTTTGATGAGCCTGCTTGGAGCGCCTTGCCCATTCAACGGTCAAATCGAGTGAATTCTTGAGATATGCTTTGTCACTCTCTGCAGGCGGACATTCGTCAAAGACCATGGCAATGTCCGATTGAAGGACAGATTGGATATGCATCACAATCTCGGGGCTTAAGAATATTTTCCGCCCGTCAAAATGCGAATTAAATTCGACGCCTTCCCGTGTGAGTTTGCGCATCTTGGTCAGGCTGAATACTTGATACCCGCCCGAATCGGTCAAGATTGGCTTGTCCCAGCCAATAAACCGGTGAAGTGAACCGGCACGCTCGATCACCTCAAGGCCGGGACGCACATATAAATGGTAGGTGTTGCACAAAATGGCTTGTGTCCCGGCTTCTATTAATTCGCGCGGGCTGATGCTCTTGACCGAGCCTTGGGTGCCGACCGGCAGAAAGCCGGGCGTCTCAAAGCTGCCGCGGGCGGTCCGGACACGTCCCAGCCGCGCATGCGACTCGGTATCGTTTTGAATTTTTTCAAAGCAGGCAGAGACCGTTGACATCATGGACCAACCTGCTTTCGTGCCGATTGAACCACCCTGAAAGGAAACCGTCTGAACAGCTCACCGTCTAAGAGCACTTCGATCGCATACTTGCCGGCTGCTTCAAATTTGACGTTTTGACAGCGCGAAATCACAAAATGACTGGCGTTAAAATCTTTGAGCGTAAACGTGATGATGGGGCTTGAGACCACTTGATGGTTATCTTCGTTCACAATGCGCGATTGTTCGCGGAACTTGCCTTCGCCGGCCGACCACTGGTTAATGATGTGGAACACAGGATAGAGCATCGGAAATTTAGCCGCGCCAATCACATTAAAGACGCCGACAAAAATAAACTTACCGTTTTTTTCCTGCCGGACATCGTCACATAAAATACAACAGCGTAGTTCGGGCCGCATCATCTAGGTTTCAGGTGTCTGGGATCGGGGATCAGGCAGATTAGTATTATTTTCCACGCCCATTTGGTAAGAGTCTATACCTATATAATTGAGCCGTCGGGGAGTTTCCCCGACCTCTCATATAATTTAAGATGGCTTTTTGTAGATATTTATTATCAATTTCAAATTCTATCATCTGTTCCCTGATCCCTGACACCTATTCCCTGTCTTAATAAATGAACATCGCATCGCCATAAGAGTAAAACCGATATTTCTTATCGATGGCTTCCCTGTAAGCTTCCCATAATCGGTCCCGGCCGCAAAAAGCGCTGACGAGCAAAAGAAGCGTGGTACGAGGTAAATGAAAGTTGGTTATTATAGCATCAACTATTTTGAATTCATAGGGCGGATAAATAAAGAGATCGGTTTTCCGAGACGCGGCGTTCACCTCGTAAGGAAGAACCTTTTTAACGCTTGATTCAAGCGCCCGCGCGGCCGTCGTGCCGCACGCAATCACGCGTCTGCCGTCCGCTTTGGCCATGTTAATTTTTTCGGCTGTTTCATCCGGAATGTCGAAATATTCGGCATGCATTTTGTGTTCAGATAAATTATCAACGGCGACCGGCTGAAAAGTGCCGTAACCGACATGAAGCGTCAGATAAGTAATTTCAACACCCTTGCGTTCCAACGCCCGAAGTAACTCGTCCGTAAAATGAAGCCCTGCTGTGGGACTCGCGACCGAGCCCGGCACTTGGGCATAAACAGTTTGATATAAATCGCGGTCAATCGGCAAGTCTTCCCGATCAATGTAAGGGGGAAGCGGAATGCGGCCGAGGCGCTCAATCACCTCCCGCACGTTCACAGGCGCTTCAAACTCGAGATGGCGAACACCCGAATTCTCAGGCGCTTCATCTAAAACAGTTGCTTGAAACCCGTCAAAAAGAAGGGTTTGTCCTTTTTTAACGCGCCCGGAAGGTTTCAGCAAAACTTCCCAAACATGGGTTCCAGGGGTCAGACCCTCCCGGGTCTGACCCCGCGTCTCTACTTCTTCCAAAAGCAGCACCTCCACCGCACCGCCGGATGTTTTCTTGCTAAATAAACGCGCCGGCAAAACCTTGGTGTTGTTCAGCACCAGCACATCACCCCGCTCCAAAAGCTGCGTACAATCAGAAAAAACCCGGTGCTCGATGCTGCCCGTCTCGCGATTTAACGTCAGCAGACGAGCGTTAGAACGCTCGGGAAGCGCTTCTTGGGCAATCAGTTCTTTGGGGAGATGATAGTCAAAATCGGATAATTTCATCTTATGTCTTTTAGCCCCTCGAGGCGACACTTAAGATCGATTGCTCGGGGTGGTTCGACGTGATCAAGTTTGACATGTCTATTTTATTCTTATGTCATTGCGAGGACGGCGCAGTTGCGCCGGCACTCAATAAGAATCCATGGCTGACGTCCTCCGGCGGATGGGGTTCGCAATGACTTAAAATAGATTCTGTTTGAGACATTGAATCGCTTTCTCGGGAGTATCAGCCGTCATCACGGGATGTGCTACCTTAATTTCCGGGAAATTTTTTAGGAAATCAAGAAGCTCCCGCATTTTAGCGCCTAGGATAACCGTTGGTTTCTTCAAGAAACCTTTTTGTGTCATTTCCAAAAGCGTCACACACTCGACGAGCGTTCCCGTTCCTCCGTCCAACACCACATACCCGTCGGCTTGTTGAATCAAGTATTGAAGCCGTCCGTGCCAGTGCGGAATGCGTTTTTCTTCATCAATAAAGGGATTTTTGACCGAATCCGGAAATTCATCTGTCGTCACACCAATGGTTTGTCCGCCGGCTGCCTTGGCCCCTTCCGCAGAAGCTTCCATCGCCCCTTTGTAACCGCCGTTCATCACCGAGAATCCTGCTTCGGCTAATAAGCGGCCGCAGGTGTGCGCGGTTTGCCATTCGGGTGTATTTCGTTTTATTTTGCCGCTGCCAAAGACAGCGATAATGGGTTTGGTCATATTTGTACTAGCGTATAGCGTTCAGCGTGTAGCGGGTAGGTAGAGAGCATTTAAGTTGGAATGTGTATCATTACCCTAAACGCTATACGCTCAACGCTAAATGTTATCTGCTATTATTAAAAATTTGTGCCTGGGGGAATTGTCCGCCAGAGGCGAATCTGTCCAGAAGCTGATTCGCCTGCAGACGAATCCGCCTCAGGCGGAGGAGGCTACCCCAGCGCACCCTAAATAAAACAAAATATTCCTTTATCAAAAGCGCTGGGGTTGCACCGACAACCCAATCAATATCATGCTTTTAATTGATGGTAAGTCGGTGCTAACGCTCTATACCCAAAAAAATGCGCCCGACAGCGCTCG
>PCVY01000015.1:8206-20709 GCA_002787155.1 Candidatus Abzuiibacterium crystallinum
GTCTCGCCGAATCATGCTTTTGCATCGGCAAAAGTATGCGCCCGACAGGAATTGAACCTGTAACCTTTAGCTCCGGAGGCTAACGCTCTATCCAATTGAGCTACGGGCGCAAGCAACATTAAACCAACAAAATTATATCAATCAGCAGCTTGCGGCCGCCCCACATCCGCAGGATTGGGGCGGGCGCGTTGCGCCCAAATCCGGTTGCACCTTTTCGAACTGAAAAGGTGCGTCACCGCATTCGGCGATCGGCCTCATGTCCCGTGACGAGCTACGGGCGCAAGCAACATTAAACCAAC
Organism: Candidatus Abzuiibacterium crystallinum; assembly: GCA_002787155.1. Taxonomy (GTDB): domain Bacteria; phylum Omnitrophota; class Omnitrophia; order Omnitrophales; family Abzuiibacteriaceae; genus Abzuiibacterium; species Abzuiibacterium crystallinum. The sequence continues at coordinate 8,506 of PCVY01000015.1, forward strand.
AAAATTATATCAATCAGCAGCTTGCGGCCGCCCCACATCCGCAGGATTGGGGCGGGCGCTTATTTTGTCAATTACCCCACAATTTCTTAAAAAAACTAACGGTTTTTTCATCAGAACTGCCGCCGGCAGATTCGGAACCGTAAAGTCTTTGAACCGTATTACCCGGGTAATAAAAACTGAGGATTTGAAAGGCATCATAACCGGATTCGGCCAGTGATTTGGCTCCCCATTGGCACATGCCTACACCGTGCCCCCAGCCCTTTCCGTGCACATGAAAAAAAGCACCTTCTACCGCCCCGATGGCTCTCGTGCTGCGCATTTGATCGGCGCCGACAAACAAGCGGAAATCGTTTGCGTTAAGTTCAAGCCATCCTTTTTGATGTTCAATGGTAATCAATCGTGCTCTTCCCGAATGATCATAATGAGAGAAAAACAAATATTTAATCGGACTCATGGTGTAACCATGGCTTTTAATTTTCTTTTCGATATCGCTAAAAGCAATTCGCGCATCCCACGTCTCATATTTACCTGAAGCACTCATGGGTGAATCAACGCCTGTCAGCACCGGGTTAGGTTCAATGGCCCACACGTTCTCCGCATTTGTGGTCCGGCCTCCGCTGTTGGCGTGAAAAAAAGCAGGAAAAATCTGCCCGCCGTAGGTCATGACCAGCCCTTGTGTGGCATCGACAGCGCGGCTTGTCTCTTCTTTTTCAGCTGACATGCCGCCATAAACTTGACTCAGCACATCGCTTGAAACTGCATGCGTTTCCTTGAGACGATCCAACATCTTAAAAAGCGCATAGGTGCGGGAAGCAATGGCTTGAGCGCGCAAAACCTCTTTAGGCCAATCATAATGCACTTCCAGAGGCAAAACCCCTTTGAGATAGTCCTCTAAATTCACATCGTTAATGAGCTGGAGTTTGCCGGCATCCGTCAGAATCAAGGTAAGGTTATCCCGATAACCTTTCCCGTCCACTTCAAGCGTTTGATCATTGGTGGCGATTGTCAATTTCTTTGTTTCGTAGTAAAACTGACCGATTAGGATTCCTTTTTGATAGGGTTTGACAAGTACATTGTCTATGCGCGTCATGAAGTGCACGGTGGTGCCATCAATCACTTGACTGGATATCGGAATATTCAATTGAAATCGGTCAACCTCTTTTAAGAAAACACCCAAGCGGGGATTGTCGAGCGCACCGGCTGCGGGCAACGGTAAAGATGATTTGAGCAGAGGCTTCTCTGCCCCGATTAAATCACCGGGGTATAAAAGCAGTAGAAGAAGAAAGTAAACTGGGTACGAAGAAATTTTCATAGATGACTCGGAAGGGGCTATTTTACATGATGGCAGGAATAGGAAGAAGCAGAAAATAACTCATCCTGGGGTCAGACCCCGACCTGACCCCAGGCAGACCCCAGGCATTTAGATTTTGGCTATCAAAACACCGTGATGGGTATCTAAAACGTCTTTGGTCTGTTGAAGCCGAAGGTGATGGATGGGATAACAACACAGCGCAATACAGGGAATTTGATCGATGCGGGCATGACCCTGACGTTCATAATCGATAATTTGCTGCCACAAATGCGGCTTAAATCCGGAAGCATCCCCCGCTACCCGAACCACCGAAAATCCGAGGTCAATCATTTCTATAATCTTATTGGTATATTTTTCAATCATGGCATCCCCGTCAAAAGTTTCGCCGTCTCCGTACCAATCATGATGCAGCATCATTTCAAACTTTTGCTCTTCAATTAAGTGGTCAATCTGAGGAATATCTTTAACTAAAACGTCTCTGGCCTGATCTTGATTCATGAAGGAGGGCAGCACCCAAAAACAGTAATTACCTCTGCGTACGCCGGCTTCCCAATAAGGCGTCAGCACTTTCATGAGATCTTCGGGGGATTTATAAAACTGATAGTAGTGCCTGCCGGGGAAGATATCGTAAATGAGGTCAAAATCATCTGCTAATCTGTTCATAACCACACGGGTTCTTTTTTAAACCATAGCACGTGGCTTACTGAATAGCAAATCATAAGCTGCTATACCCTGCTGATGCGGGAGGAATAGGCTGCTGAAGAATCCGCTTGAAGATTTAACCGGCCTAAGATAGTCCCTTGGTTTTGGGATGCATTATTTGCCGTGATCGACCGATGTCAAATACTGACTGAGCGCATCCCATGTTTTTGGGCCGCAGACACCGTCAGCCGTCATGTGATGGTCTCGTTGAAAAGCTCGCAGCGCCTCGCGTGTTTGAGGACCGATTTTACCGTCAATGTTCCCGCTATAATAGCCGGCGCCTTGCAAGGCTTTCTGAATATCAACCGACTTCACTTCAAACCCTGATGGCGTGCGGTACATGGCACCGTCGGTATAACTGACCTCTTCTGCTGGAGACGTGCTTTGGATCTTTTTAGCCTGTAAAAGTATGATGTCGGCTTGGTTCTTGGTAGCCAAATCTATCGCGTAACGACTCTGCCCATCGACACGTGCCATGTCATTGGAGAGTGCAGTAACCTGCGATTGCAAAATACCGATGTCGCGGGTGTATTGCGTGCTACTGGCACATCCGGTTGCTAAAACACAGAATAAAAGAACCCACATCGACTTTTTCATATTTGACTCCATTCACACTGTGAAAAATTTTCAGAAACAATTGATGATTAAGACAGGTATTATCATACTCGCGTATGGGTGAAAGTCAACTCTTGTGCGCATGTTTTTACACAATCTTGACATGCCGCCAAAAGAGGAAATTTGGCATACGGCGGGGTTAACCGGCGCTAATGACGTGCGTACCCGGCTTAACAGCAAACAACAAAAATTCGGTGTGTGAAACCATGCGCTGCTCGGGCCGCGTTTTACCGGGGCGGGCCAAAATACCCCGCACCAGAATTTCCTGCGCTTCGATCATCACAAAACCCGCGGCTCCCAACGTACCGCTCATTTGTTCAATTTGATTGTAAGTGGGATTCAAACTCACCACATGGCCGCCTGATTTTAAACTGCCTTTGATGTTTTCAATCTCATGCCAAGGCTCCGGCACATCCAACACGATAGCATCCGCATCCTTTTCATCGAAAGGCTGAATGCCGGTCCGTTCCTTCAGGGCTACATACTGATCGACACGCGCTCTTTTTAAATTGCCTTTTGCCAACTCGAGAAAATCCCGGCGAATGTCATAACTATAAATCATGCCTTCCGGTCTAACTGCCGATGCCAAAGCCGTCGTGAGAGACCCGGAACCCACACCGACTTCAATGACCCGCGTGCCCGGCCCGATTCCAAGACGCATCATGAGAATGGCAGCGTCTTTGGGATAAATGATGCCGCTTTGCCGCTTTGTTTTCATGACCAAATCTTCGACGGTCGGCTTTAAAACGAGTGCCCGTAAATTACTGGAAGTTTGGAACCAGCTGCCGTAAGGCTGCCCAATTAATTCGTCCATGGGAAGCGGCCTGCCGCAGTGAATATTGAAACGCTTGCCCGGTTCTACCGTCACCAGATAAGTCGTTTCATCCTGAAACCATAACAAAACAGGATCGCCGACTTGAATCAGATTGCCGGCTAGGCGCGGAGCGAGACCCTCTTGGGTCTCGCTCCAAATAGATGTAAGATTTTCTGAATTCATGAACTATAATCGTAACATGATTTACGATGAATTTCAAAAGAAAGCCATTCAAGTCATTGACGAGGAAAAATCTCTCCTCGTCTCTGCCCCGACCGGTGCCGGTAAAACCGTGATTGCTGAGTATGCCATTAACCAGGCTCTCGCGCGCGGCGAAGGCGCCATTTATACGGCTCCCGTTAAAGCACTGAGCAATCAGAAATTCCGTGATTTTCGCGACCAATATGGCGACAAAATCGGTATCCTTACCGGCGATGTTTCCATTAACCCCGATGCGCCTGTTTTGATCATGACAACCGAAATCTACCGCAACACCCTCTTCTCCGCCCAAGGCGGATCCGCCTCCGGCGGAGAGAACTCCAACCGCCTGGAGAAAATCCGCTGGGTGATTTTTGACGAAGTGCATTACTTAGATGACCTAGAGCGCGGCACCGTTTGGGAAGAAGCCATTATGTTTTCACCGCCCCACTTGGAACTTTTATGTCTCAGCGCCACCGTTCCTAACGTAGAAGAAGTCGCGCGCTGGATCCGGACCGTTTTGAATCGTCCGATCGAAGTTATTGTTGAAACTCACCGGCCGGTCCCGCTGGTTAAACTGTTCCAGTGTCAGGGAAAAATATTAAACAGCACCGAAAAACTGAAAAAACAAGGTTATTTGGGACGTCAAACCTGGCCGCGCTTTGGCGGGCATCAATTCGGCGGTCATTTTTTACGTGCCATGCCGAACCGTATCGACAAATTAGTCAGCCACTTGCAAAATGAGAAAAGGCTGCCCGCCATTTATTTTACTTTCGGTAGGCGCCGAACCGAACGGCTGGCATCCGAATTGCCGCATTTTGATTTTCTGGATGAAAGTGAACGCAAACAGATCAAACAAATGTATGACGAGTTATGCGTGCAATTTGATTTGACGAAAGAAATTTCGGCACAAAACATGAAACCCCTCATCATCCGCGGTATCGCTTTTCACCATGCCGGCATGCTGCCAACCTTAAAAGAAGTGATTGAGCGCCTCTTTACCAGCCGCCTTTTAAAGCTTATTTTTACCACCGAAACATTTGCGCTGGGCATCAATATGCCGGCCCGCTCAGTCGCTTTTGACGAACTCCGTAAATTCTACGGGACCCACTTCGCCAACCTCCGGACCCGGGATTTTTATCAGATGGCCGGCCGTGCAGGCAGGCGCGGGATGGACAATGAGGGCTTTGTCTATTGCCGGATTAATCCGCATCAAATCGAATTCGGGCAGGTTTTAAAAATGATTAACGGCAAAACCGAGTCCATTAAAAGCCAATTTAACGCGACTTACGCCACTTTGCTCAACCTTTACCGTACTTACGGAGAAAAACTCTTTGAAATCTACCCTCGGTCTTTGCATCACTTTCAGAACTCGGATCAAACGCGTGAAAAAGGCCTTGATTTAATGAAGCGTAAATGTGATTTGCTGCGCGAGATGAATTATTTAAACGAAGAGGGCCTCACCACGAAAGGTGAATTTGCCTCCTGTCTGTACGGTTACGAATTGGTGCTGTCTGAAATGAATGAGCGCGGGTTTCTTGAAATGATGAATCCAACACAACTGAATATAGTGCTTTTAGCACTGATTTATGAACCCCGTAAAAATGACATTGCCCACCCCCTGCCCAAACGCATGCGTGATTTGGTCCATTGGGTTGACAATGTTCTGGGTCAGGTACATCGGCGTGAATCAAAGCACAAAATTAAGCCCTACACCAAACATCCTTATTTTCATTTATCGATGGATATGGAGAAATGGTCAAGCGGCGTTAGTTTTGACGAACTCATGCGTTCTTGCGAAACGGACGAAGGAGAATTGATCCGTTATTTTCGAATGGTCATCCAACTTTTGCGTGAGTTAAAACATGCGCCGCACACAAGCGATTACGTCAGGCAAACCACTTCAAAAGCCGTTGTTCTCATCAACCGTGACTTGGTTGATGCGGAAAAACAACTGCGTGCCTAAAATGAATCTGTCAGAAAACGGCAGGAAACTCGCATGAATTTTAGGAAATTTTGATTTCCATTTAGACTTAAATTTTACAGCCATTTTACTTAGATAAAACCTTCCCAAAACAACCCGTTTGTCAAACGAGGCTATTTTTTTTCTTATCATTACTTCTTATATTGATTTTAAAACCGCTTATTTAAATTTTTTTGTTATTTTGACCTCCTTATACTTGCAAAATCGCCAGCTTAATGGAATACTTCTTTATAAGCTTTTAAAAAGTCATTCCTATGAAGAAAAAATTGCTTGTTTTTGAAGCCATTATTTTTTTTCTGATCATCTTTCTAGCCCTCTGTCTTCCCTTCAAACTGGGGCATGCCGCGGCTTTTTTGATGTAAAAAAAGGCTGGTGTTTTTCGGTAGGAAGTTTTTAGGTCAGAATTGTTTTCAAACCGCTTAAGTTTTCCGTTTCAAAATCTGCTTTAACTTCTTTTCGTTTATCTAATTTGCCAAAACCATGACTCACCGCACACGTGAGAATGCCTGCGCGCTTTCCGGTTTCGATGTCCACACGACTGTCACCTACCATGACGGCTTTTTGCGGTTGGATGGCATAAGCAGAAAGCAAATGATAGACGGCATCCGGCGCCGGTTTCTTTGGAAAACCGGAATCGGTGCCAATCACTTTTGAGAAATATGAATCAACGCCGAGCCCCGCTAAAATGGCATCGGTAAAACGCTGGGGTTTGTTGGTCAGGACCGTTTGTTTCTTGGTTTTAAAAAATTCGAGGACTTCAAGCACGTCTGGATACAAATGGGTTTTAACCAGAAGATATTTTTCGTAGTGGCGCTTAGTAAGTTTCAGGGCTTTTGCTTTAAGCGACAAATGATTCGGACCCAACGAACGCGCGACCAAATCTTGGATACCATCTCCGATAAAACCTTCGATTTCCGCTTGCGTGCGCGGTGGCAAATCTAAATCTGCCAGCATGGCGTTGACGGCATCGGCAATATCCTCTGAAGAATCGATTAAAGTGCCGTCTAAATCGTAGATGATCAGATCAATGGGAATCATGCGTGGTTTTAGAGGAGAACAGATTGGCGTGGGGTCAGACCCGGGAGGGTCTGACCCCTTAATGATTTCTGTGCTCTGTTCTCTGTGCTCATTGGATATCTTTCAGGAAAATTTGAATGGCGCCGGCACCGACCATCGTTTGCATCGCCCTGGCAACATCGCCTGAACGTGCCTCTATTCCCTGAATAGCATCCGCCAGAAGGTAGGTTTCAAAACCTCTCCGGATAGCATCTAAAACGGTGTTTTTGACGCATTGTTCCGTCGCGACACCGCCGACAAAAACACGTTGGATGACTTTGTGATCAAGCCGGCGTTTGAGTTCGGTTCCCTCAAAAGCGGAATAAGCATCCTTTTCGACCAAAAAGGCTTTGGAAATAATTTCCACGCCAAAAGGCAGTTTCAGTTTAGGATGAAAATCGGCCCCTTTCGTATTTTGAATGCAATGCGCCGGCCACAAACCGCCCCGCTCCTTAAATGAAATATGATGCATGGGATGCCAATCGCGCGTTGCAAACACAGCGCCGCTTTTTGCCATAAAAATACCTGCATATTGATTGAGCGTTCCAATTATTTCATCCCCTTTCGGAACAGCGGCTGCGCCGCCGGGGAGAAAATCATTTTGCATATCGACAATGATGAGCGCTGCTGTTTTGTCAATTGGAAGCGCCACGGCCGGGTCTCCATCGGTAGTAGAAAATAAGAAAAGTGACTGCGGTAAAAAAGATGACGTTGGAATAACCAAAAAGCCTAAAAGCCGTGTCAGGCGACACGAGCGCTGCCGGTGTCATGAGGACAATGCACACCCAAACACCGCCCGCCCAAAGTAAACTGATGTCGTCTGAGCGTTTGCGCTTCACCAAACGAATAATCAATGGAATATTGAAAAAAGGCATGATAAAAGCTGCCGCGATCCCGATCATAGACATCATGTATTAGTCTCCAAAATGTTTAAAATCATCCTTTAAGCTGCCGACGATTATCTTGGTGCGTTCACGCGCATTTTCGGCCGCTTCTTTTGCCGCAGCTGCTACTTCGTGCACGGCCGCTTCACCTGTTTGTTTGGTAATGGTTTTAGAAATAGCCAATGCGCGGGAGGCAGCACCGCTCAAGCCTGCTAAATCCAAATGAAGCAGTGACGCAATGGCCGTACGGCCCAGGGCTTTTGTGATCAAAAGTGCCACCACCGCATTTAAATTGGTAATTTGGTAGAAGTCTTCTTCTATCCGAACGGGAAATTCTTGTACGCTTGGAACCGGTGCGCCGGATGAGTAATCTTTATAAATCACCTTCTCCACTTTGAGGGTCAAGCGGTCAATATGGATTTGTTTGGGTGATTGATTGTCATCGGTTTGACGATGCGGGCTTTCCACTTTCAACGCCTGTAAATTCAATCGGCCTGTTTGATTCTTGATAACGATTAATTCCTTCAAATGCACGCGAATGTGCGTGAAATGGGTACTGCCCTTGAAAAAACTCACAGGATCATAATCGACATATAAATCCGGAATACTCAGCATCAAGCGCTCGGGAAAATCAGCCGGGTTAAAGAGACGCAGGTTGTCCGCTTCCAGATGAGAAGAAACCAGCCCCGCATACAAACCTTCAATACTCATCTCGAGACCCGTGGCATGTTTCACGCTTGAAATCAGCAAAGTTTTGATCACTTGATGGCGGGCATAGAAAAAAACAAATAGAATAGCCAGTAAAACAATAGCGCCTGGTTTGAGCTGGACTTGAATCAGCGCTTGGGGTTTTGATTTCTTGGCCGGCGGCGGTGCCGTTTGTGTCTTTTTTCCCATCTAGGAACCGGTCCCAATGATTAGCTGTCTTTGGTGACAAACAACGTTTGTGTGGGATAAGCAAATTCGATGCCTTCTTTTTCAAAGACATCTTTCAACGCAAAATTAATTGCCTGTTGTTTATCCATGTAAACGTTGTAGTCCGGGGACAAAACATAATAAACGATTTCGTAATTGAGCGAGAAATCCCCGAAGCTCGCAAAATGAACGCGGTCCAAACGAATGCCTTCTATTTTGTTGATCACCTCTTGTACCAAAAACGGAATCTTTTTTACCTGCTCTGAGGAAGTTTGGTAAATCACCCCAATGTTAAAAAGAACACGGCGTTCATACATGCGCTTGTAATTTTTGATACGGCTGGAAGTTAAATCCGTATTCGAAAAAATCAATTGTTCACCGCCCAAGCTGCGAACGCGTGTGGTTTTGAGTCCGATATATTCCACGGTCCCCATAAAATCGCCCACGATGATAAAATCACCCACCTGAAACGGCTTATCAACAAAGATGGAAAGCGCGCTGAAAGCATCCCCTAAAATGGCCTGGGAAGCCATGGCAACAGCGATACCGCCAATACCGAGACCCGCAACCAAAGCAGAGATATTAATTCCCAGGTTATCGAGGACAAAGACAAGTCCTAAAGCCCAAATGGCCCACCGAAGTGCTGCGGTGAGATTTTTCACCACCGTTTGAGCAGCAGGATCATCGGGCCGTGCTTTTTGGTAAGACTTGGCCACGCCGTAAGCGGCGATCTGCTGCAGGAGCGTTACCGCTCTAAAGGTAATCACCACCACAAAGAGATACTTGATAATGGATTCAAGTGTTTTTTCTAAATGAAGAGGCTGTGTCGCGATATAAAGTGAGATGACAACAAAGGACGGAAAGCCGATTTTGTTAACGAGTTCGGCAATAAAGTCGTCCAAGTCGCTCACGGTCTTTTTAGCGAACCGGCGCAGGCGGACAACCGTTAGTTTTTTAACCAAAGCAAAGATGAGGATAAGACCGACGAGGGTCACCAAGGCGACTGAATAATCGCGTAAGGTGTTATTGAAAAGCTGAATATTGAGCCATTGTCTGATTTGCTCGAATGTCGGCATACAAAGCATTATAACAAAGACGGTCCCAGATGACTAGAGGGTCTCTTGCGAATCATTCATCTCCCTTAATCAAACGTGAACTGCTTCAAGAAAAGGGGGATGTTTTCTGTCGCGTTCGGAAAGTAAATAATCAATCTTTAATGGAGGCCAGGGAATAGCAAGCTTGGGATCGTTCCACAAAATTCCCCTTTCATCTGCCGGAGAATAAAAATCGGAAACCTTGTAGAAAACCTCCGTGCCATTTTCGAGGACGCAAAATCCGTGAGCAAAACCGGCCGGGATATAAAGCATTTCGCGTTTCTCAGCCGTGAGCGTCATTGTCACATGTTGGCCGAATGTTTTGGAATCTTTGCGAATATCGACTGCCACATCAAAAATACTGCCCCGGATCACCCTGATTAATTTAGCCTGAGCCTTCGGCGCTATTTGATAATGAAGGCCTCGCAAAACGCCTTTGACGGATGAACTGTGGTTATCTTGAACAAATCGATCGTTGATGCCGTGTTCGGCAAAGACTTTTTCATGATAGGACTCAAAGAAAAATCCCCTGCCATCGCCGTGAACGTTTGGTTCGATTAAAATGACATCAGGAATTTTAAGCGGTGTAAATTTCATGTGTGCATTGTATCATTCGCGTTTTGATATGTAATTCGATAAATTGCGCCAGCATGATCATCGGAAACTAACATGGAACCGTCTGCTAAGACCAAAAGATCCGCCGGTCTTCCCCATACTTGCCCACCCTGCAGCCAACCGTCTGCAAATGTTTCATAACTGACGGCTTGACTGCCCTCGAGACGCACCAAACTGATGCGATAACCTATTTTTTTACTTCGGTTCCAAGAACCATGTTCGGCGATAAAGATTTGCCCATGATAATCTTTTGGAAACATTTTCCTATCATAAAACCGCATACCTAACGCAGCAACATGCGGCCCTAACTTCATGGCCGGCGCTTCATAAGCATCGCATTTCTTTCCTGTACCAAATTCCGGATCAAGAAAAAAACCGCCGTGGCAATAAGGAAACCCAAAATGCAAATCTGATTTTGGTGCGTAATTTAATTCATCGGGCGGCAAATCGTCCCCGGCCCAATCCCGTCCATTATCTGTGAACCATAATTCCTTGGTCCCCGGATGCCAATCAAACCCGACCGAATTACGGATGCCTTTGGCAAACACTTGCAAATCCGATCCATCTGCATTCATGCGCATGATAGTCGCGAACCGTGCGTCTTCTTTTTCGCAAACATTACACGGTGCCCCTACCGGCACATACAATTTACCATCCGGTCCAAAACGGATAAATTTCCAGCCATGATGCACCTCGCTTGGAAAAGTATCGTTCACAATGACAGGCGCAGGCGGGTCATCAAGATGCTGCTCAATATCCACCAGCTTTGAAATACGGTTGACTTCCGAAATATATAAATCGCCTTCGTGAAAATCAACGCCAACCGGCATCCATAAGTTTTCTGCAATCACTTTTACTTGGTCTGCATATCCATCCTGATCATTGTCACGCACGGCATATACTTTTCCAGCGCGCATGCTGCCGACAAAAATAGTGCCCTGCTTTCCTTGGGTCATGGCACGCGCATTGGGAACTTGAGCCGAAAAAAGACTGATTTGAAATCCGGCTGGCAATTGAATGCGCTCGATTGGTAAATCAGCTTGTAAATGAGCAGGAAAAACTATCCATAAAGTAAAACCAAGAGTAAAAAGAAACTGTCGAATTCGCATTAGCGGATGTATTTCCACAAACCACGTTTGTTGGTCTTGGCTTCTTCTTCGAGCTTTTCAAACACATGGCGGTAGATAAATGGTAATTTACGGTCAACCACCGCATGTCCGTTTTGAATCATGGTTGCCCCGATATTCAGGGAATATTTGCCTTTTCCGTTATTTTCGTAATAACGCGGTATCATGGCAATGGAAAACTGAACATATTCATAACGCCTAGGCAATCCAAATGCATAAAAATAATGCCGGCCGAAAGCATCCGTCGCGTTCACCATCTTCTCCGAAGGATCTTCAACCAAAAAAATCTTGTTCTTCTTGACCAATTGCCGCAAGAACTGCCGTGATTCTTTGGCAGCACGATTATATTGTTTCTCTGACAATCCCAAATGGCTGGCCCAATATTCTTTTTGATCGAGCATTTCTAATTCAGGCACCAAAAGGCCTTTCAGCTTGATTTGCTTTCCCGATGCTAAATGAATGATATTACCCTGGGGCACTTCTTGTATGGGCTGCGCCTTGCTGGTAAAAGTCGGAATAGGGACTTGGGCGTCGGGTAAATCATTCTTGGCAAGAACCTCATGCGAAGCGAGGAAAGAGAGACTGAAAACCAGGATTAAAAAAGATGATTTAAATTTCATGAAGCATTTAGGCGGCGTTTGCCGTTCTCGCAAGTTCAGCAGCGAGCGCTTGATTGACTCGTCCGTTTTCTAAATCGCTTTTTACCATATCAATCACATTATCCGGAGCGCCCGCATCTCTAAGGGTAACGACGCATTCCGGACAACGCCACCCATTGTCCAATGCTTGAGCGGCTTTGAGCAGCGCTTTCTTGGCATCATTGGCTGACAGGCTGACAGGACCTTTGGGTTTGGGCGAACCACTGGCAGAACTTTTATTGCTGGATCC
>PCVY01000015.1:20721-20902 GCA_002787155.1 Candidatus Abzuiibacterium crystallinum
GTAACTAACACTCAAGTCACAAATTGCAGCCGTGCAGATAATTAACCCAGTCAAAAATACAGTTCTAACCCATCCAAATTGCATCACAACCTCCCATGAAAAGCCCTCTGTCAACAACAAACCGAGAGCCTTGTTTTAAAAATATTCGTTAACACTGTGACGTGATGGAGCCGTTAACCTC